>NZ_JPLA01000128.1 GCF_001010355.1 Dyella japonica DSM 16301
ATCAATCAGGAAAGACCGCAGAGGATACGCCAGATCGTTGCCCTCTGCAACGTGGTCATAGGAATAGTATTGTTTCCCTTGCAGACCTTTACATGGGTCGTATACCTTAACATCACCGAAGCGAGCGTCAATAATGATCTGATGGAAAAGTCCAGGTAACTGCAAAGAGGGTACAGTCGCAAGATACAAGCGCCCAGGTCGAATCTGGTGCATACCAGCAGTGATATGCGGCTGTGCAAAGACACCGTGCTTATACAGATAATTCGATACGTCAGTAAAACCATGAATATAATCATTTGTGAACTCGTCATACACCTGCTCAGGGTCTTTGTCAAGAAGCATAGCAAGGCAGGTAGGGATGCAAGCCATTATGCTTTTCTGAGTTTTATGCTTGATTGGATCGTTGATAGTAATCATTAGAATACTTCCTTAAACAAATCAAATTTAACATGCTCGTAGATTTTATTCAGCTGAGTCAGCTTACGAATAAATTCTTTACTGGTATTCTCGTCAATTGCACAGGTATCCGTCTGGATCTTCCATGTGTCGGAGCGCAGACGAAGCAGGAACGACCCGT
>NZ_JPLA01000129.1 GCF_001010355.1 Dyella japonica DSM 16301
GTTACTGGTTGTGAACGGCGTTCTAAGTGGTCGCACTATAACCCCTCTAAAAGAACTATGCAATATTTTAGTTAATTAATTTAAGCCACGTTCTTTTACCCAGACCCCTAATGTATTACTTGATGTATTACGCTTCACACCTTGTGCCTCTAAACGATCCATCATTTGTTTTCTAAGCTGAAGGATTTCCTTCTTGTCACGAGGTTCACCAGCTTCTTTCCACATTTCGTCAGCAATAGCGAAAATAATATCGCGAGTGCCGGCTGTACGCGACGTTGCGGCACGTTTTTCGGTTGCCGGTGTGCTAGTACCTTGCCGCTCTTTTGTCGGTGTCCATGCCCGT
>NZ_JPLA01000130.1 GCF_001010355.1 Dyella japonica DSM 16301
CTCTATAGGACTACCTTCGGGTAGTCCTTTTTAATTTTAACTATCTAAATACTAAAGAAGAGATTTTGACCCTTTTCGACGAAGGGATACTAAAAAGTAATGGATAGTTTGAGCAGATGTTTTAGAAGAAGGAATATACAGATGCATCCTCTTATAAAACGATTCCTGATGGACTATCAGGAGTGGTTAGATAATGGAGCCAGTGAACCTCATTACCTGTTTGATAGGGGTAGTGGGCTATGTGTTCAACTAGGCAAATATCTTAGAAGACAGCCAATCAGTGAAGAAACAGTAGATACTCTGTGTAAGAGCTTTACTTATTTACTTCCTGATAATGATACCAATCTACCATTCAATGTAGATGTTCTCGATTACATGATGGAATGTTCTGATGGAAGATGTCATCTGAACCAAAGGCGAATTAATTGGATTAAGAGTCAGTTGGAGAGTAAGTAAATTATGTCATATGAAATCGTAAAAC
>NZ_JPLA01000131.1 GCF_001010355.1 Dyella japonica DSM 16301
GTTCCATTGCTTTGCCATAGTTCTTTTCAGAAGTCTTATATTCAGCTTCACTATTGCAAAGAGCCTTGATGTATTCAATCTGGTTCTTGTCATAGTCACAACGACGAACCAGCTCACGTACTACTAGGCCATCAATAGAGTGAGTGGTATTGGCAGATAGCATAAGAGTCTTCTCTTCAGTACCTTGTACTTTACGAACACAGTCATATGGCTTATCTAAGAAGTGGACAGTCTCCACTTCATTTACCATTACTTTGATATATACGTTAAAGCCATCTGGCATTACCCAGTGATATACGAAAGCCTCTGGATTACCGCACTGTAACCAGAATTTATTCAGTTCCCATACAGCAGGTGCTTCCACATTCATTGTGCTTTCAAATACGTTGAGCATAATGCCTTCACCAAATACTTCCTTTGGTTTAGCTTCTGAACCGTACAGAGCAGTCATGATTGCTTGTTTACAGTCATTACGTTTGATACGAGCACCTTTACCAAGAGTGTTCAGCATCTTGTTGTAGATAACTGTATAA
>NZ_JPLA01000132.1 GCF_001010355.1 Dyella japonica DSM 16301
CCATTGACCACAGGTGCTCCCATTGACGGTCTTCCCCAACGCCCGAAATCTTGAAGCATAATACGACCGGATTTACCATCAAGTTTAGCTAATAATGATTCCAGTTTTCTTGATTCCCAGTCATTCAGATTATTGAAAGTTAAAGATGCCTCCCACCTAGATCCTGGGTAGGCCACAGTCTGAGAAGCCCCGTTAAAGGGGCTTATAAATTCTACAGAGTTCGATACTAGATGCCATTCCATCTCGGAAGGCCTAATTTCATCGGGACAGGTTAATATTGCCATCTTTACCCCAAAGCCATTCTTCTAATAGATCCACGGTTAGCAAAGTCTTGGAGTACCATGTTATAACCTTGTTG
>NZ_JPLA01000133.1 GCF_001010355.1 Dyella japonica DSM 16301
ACCCAACTTTGTCATTACCCTTTTCAGAGTACATAACGGCTTTCTGCATAAGGACTACAGTACCTTCATAAGCAAACTTGAGCTGCCCTTTCTTGGCTCCAGAGAATGCTTTACCTGAACCAACTGATTCTTCAATGAAGTTCCAACTAATAGTCATGTTGTAACGGTATCCACCGTTAGAACGAATATTAATGGATTTAGAAGGTATTGTTGGATATACGGGTCTTTTAGGAGGCTTCCCTATGGGAATATCCCTATTACCACTGCGAGATTTCCTCCATTCCTGGTAAGCATCAAAGTCCCTGTTAGCCTGAGCAAAGCCTTCTACC
>NZ_JPLA01000134.1 GCF_001010355.1 Dyella japonica DSM 16301
ATAGAAGGTTGCACCAACGAGAATGAAGCCCAAATTAATGAATTAGGGCAGACTTATCGTTCAAGCAATCAAGCCAATATGATACCGAATGGGAGGGTTGGTTCATTTGATGTGCGAGTTCTTACAGTACCGGAAGGTCTTGAAGATCTTATTGAAGTTGGACAAGAAATGCGTGTAGGTGCTGGTCGTCTTACGCACGAAGAACGTAAATATTACTTTGAGCATCCTGATGAATTTATTGGGAAGATTTCTAAATGGAAATTCTTTGCTCACGGTATGAAGGACAAATTGCGTATTCCTACGCATCAAAGTTTCCGTGATTCAACGGATATTAGTAAATAATCAC
>NZ_JPLA01000135.1 GCF_001010355.1 Dyella japonica DSM 16301
ATCCAAAGGTATGCGCTTCAAAGCAGTCGGCCTCGGTATGTGTGCAATAACTGCAAACGACTACAACCTGAGCGGTGAAGCGAACGCGGCTGCCGCTGCGCAGGAACTACTCGACAACTACAACATGCAGAACAGGTCGCTTCAACTTAAAATACTTGGAGTTGGTACGCTTCCAGATAATACCTGGGCGGTACTATTAACTTGTAAATAACTTCTAACTGCATTATACAATCCGCGCCCTGTTGAAGTCCAACGGGGCGTTTTCGTTTTTGTACCCGCACCACCTCCCGCGCTACCCCGCTGACCACATGTTACTCACCCATAACTCCACCATTCGCGCTCTAAGAGCGTAAACCCTTCCTCCGTATATTACCATTGACACAAATATAGTCGCCTTATACGCGCTTACAGCGATGCACTCCCTGCGTCCCTGTACGCGATTTTGGGGCATTTTCACCCCTCACTGCCACCCTTACACCGATCCAACCGCTTTATCGCGCTACGTGCCCCGTTTTCGCGGCTATTTTCGCTTTATAGGCGACTCGCTACACCGATCTCAGCCACCCAACCTCACCGAAATGCCGGCTTTCACCGAAAAATCCGGCATTTATACCATAAAATAGAATCGTTTTCGGGCTACAAAATTTCAAACTCAAAAATCCGATTCGCTCCGAGAGTCACTTCAACAAAAATCGCTTGCAATCCACTTTTCTTTTGTGTTAGACGCACGGGCACGCATTATGCGCAGGCGCCAGGCTCTGCCCTGTCTACTGACGAGCCAAATTTATAAAGTTCATAAATTCGTATATTTTCGCGTAATATACGAAATGAAAGGAGGTAAGTGCATGAAAAATAAGGTAAAAATGTGTATATGTGTGTATTTATATAAATCTGTCTCTTAT
>NZ_JPLA01000136.1 GCF_001010355.1 Dyella japonica DSM 16301
ATAAAGTGGGCATAGTTGGGACTAAGCAATGTAGAAAGGAATTTCCATAAATAGGGCTACTATATAGCCCCATTACTGTAAACAACTTACTCTGCGATTTCTTTAGCACCATCAAGTGCTTTAGCTACGTTACGACGGATAGAGTCATAACCTACCTGGGTATTAATGGAATCACCGTTAGTAAAAGTAATTACACCACGGCCTTCACTGTTTTCAGTAACGTAAGCTACGTTACGAGCAACAACAGTAACTTTCTGACCATTAACCTTAGTAGAAAAGATAGACATGATATTTCCTTAATTAACGAGCTGACTTAGCAGCTACAGGTTGATTAGGCTGGTTCTGGTATCGTCCATTGTAGGCAGTATTCTCTACTGTCTCATGGAAGATGA
>NZ_JPLA01000137.1 GCF_001010355.1 Dyella japonica DSM 16301
GTGCAATGTAACGAAGCGTCGGATGAGCACTGACCACATTGCACATATCAAAGAGGGCCTCGTTAGACTTCAGACGAATAATAGTGGTAATGTGCAGTTACAGAAAGAATTGCAACAACTCATTGAATACATTGATCAGTTCGGAGCATAAGATGGTTGACAAACAAGATCTGCTTCCTAAATGGTATCCAGATTATCGTGAGTCGAATACTTTGATGCGTATTCAGTTTATCTTGGATCACCAAACTGACTTTTCATTACATTTAAGGGAAGAGCTCAAAGAAACGGATATGAAGAACCTGTGGGCCATTAAGAAACGTCTTCGTTTACGGAAACATCTTGATGACCTGCATAAAGTTATGCAGAAACTTATACGGTTCATAAACCGTATTGAAAAATCGCGTGAAATTTGGAGGAAGTGATTAGAATGATCAAGTTAAAATTGTACG
>NZ_JPLA01000014.1 GCF_001010355.1 Dyella japonica DSM 16301
CCCATGTCGTAACCCCACGACGATGAGCCCACCCGCCCCTTCGCGCCCAGCGTGAGCATGTAGGCGTTCTCGGTGTACTTGTTCATGATCGAGTCGTAGCCGCCGATATCCTCGGGCGAAAACGCTCGCTGGAGTTGCACGTAGTCGCGCAATTTGGGGTCGTAGAAATATTTGTACTTGCTGCTGCTACCCCACCAGGTATAGCTGGAACCGGTGGCGAAGCGCGTTTCGTTGTAGTTGTAGAGCAAGTCGCCATACAGCTGCAGGTGTTCGCCCGCATCGAAGGTGGCATGGGTGTAGATCTGGCCGCTTTCGCTGCCGTTGGACAAGGTGCGATAACCCGGCGAATAGAACGAGCCGCAATACGTGCCGTTGCCGGGACGCGACTGCAATGCCTCGGTGCCAGCGAACTGCCTGGTCACGCGACTGCACGCGCTGTTGTCCACGCGATCGACATTGATATAGCGGCCGGTCGTGCCGCTGATCAGCAGATAGTCACGGGAAGCCACCGGCGCGCTGGTGCCGTCCTGGTTCACCCGCGCGGTGAGGTCGCGCTGGTAGCCCCAGATTGGGTCGACCTTTTCGTATTGCGCGCCACCCATCAGGGTGAAGCGGCCGTTCTGGAAGCCGTCGCTGAAACTGATCCGCCGNNCCGTTGTACAGCGCGGGGAAATTGCCCATCGGCCGGCCGTCGATGAGGTACTTGGTAAAGCCTGCCGGCATACCGAACAGGCTCAGCGTCTGCGCTCCCTGAGTGAACGAGGCCGAGGTCTGCGCGCCCTGCACGCTGCCCACGGCGAAGGAGGATTGCCGGAGTGCATCGGCCACGGTGGCGAAGCCGCGCACCTGCATGTCGTTGGCTGTGATGACCACCAGAGGCGCGGCGGTTTCCACCTGCACTTGCGGGATCAGCGAACCGGTGACGTTGATCGCATCCATCCGCTTCGCTTGCTTGGCGGACGCGGCAGGCGGGATGTCTTCGGCCTGCGCCTGCGGTGAGGACGCCTTCACCGACGCGGGTCCGGTAGCCGCCAATTCGGGCGCATGCGACAGACCCGAATCCAAACCCTTGCTGGCCACGACGGCGTCGCTGGCATCAGTCGCAGTCCCTGAGATGTCGCCCGCCGTACCCTGCGCCAGCACGTTGCCGCTGGCCAGGCCCAAGGCGATGGCGAGCAGCAGCAGGCGTAAATCGAACGAAGCCGATCCGCTACGTGAAATCATTTCGAGTTGCTCCCCTGTGAAAGGCGATAGCGGTCCGTGTCGGTGTCGTCGACACCAACGCAAAAGCGCTTCGGATGCAGCGCCCTCCGCGCTGCGGGAAACAGACAATCAAAACTTGTTTAACAAGTCAAACGTGGTCTTTCTCTTACAAAAATCACAAGAATGGCTTGGTGATTGGACTCACCAAAGCCAGGTTTAACTTGCCTACAAGAAAATCAACTGACGCCTACGCAGGCTTCGCAGATCGACTGAAGGAAGCCTGCGATTTGGCCGACATCCCGGGCGGCCGAGCGCGTAACAAGGCGCTCTCGTTGCGGTTTGACGTGTCCAAAGAAGCCGTACGCCAGTGGTTCAAGGGACAGGCCTTTCCCGAAACGGCTCGGCTGGCAAAAGTGGCGGATGAGTTTGAGTGCAGCCTGGATTGGCTGATCCTGGGCCGCCTGCCATCGACCGGGCAGGTACGCGAACCCGGGGGCGCCTATAAGGTCCTGACCGAGCAGGAACGCGCCGTTATTACTGCCATGCGCAAGTTGAATGCCCGACGTCGCAACGCCCTGGTGCAGCTGCTGGCCGATAGCGAAGGCTGAGGGGTCGAGTCCTATTGAAGACGCCGCTCGCCAAGCTTTCGCCCGCCCCGCTCCACGGCATGCCGCGACCTCGGTGATATCAATGGTGATATGATGACATCATTGATATCAGCACAAGGGGCGCCCGCCATGGCTTCCGTCACCATTCGCAACCTACCCGAAGAAACCCACCGCGCCTTGCGCGTACGTGCCGCCACGCATGGACGCAGCACGGAGGCGGAAATCCGGGCGATTCTCGAAAGCGCTGTCCGGCCGGAGAGCCGCATCAAGCTCGGTTCCCTGCTGGCCGACATTGGCCGGGAAGTGGGCGGGGTCGAACTTGAGATCGAGCGCGACCGGACGGCGTCCGATCCCGTGAGCTTTGAATGATCCTGCTCGATACGAATGTTGTCTCAGAGCCGCTCAAAGCGCCGGGCGACATGAACGTGCTTGCATGGATCGACGCACAGATCATCGAAACGCTGTACCTCTCGGCGATCAGCCTTGCCGAACTGCGCTTCGGCGTCGCTGTGCTGCCGGAAGGCAAGCGCCGCGACATCCTTCATCAGCGCCTCGAGCAACGCGTGCTGCCTCTGTTTGCCGGCCGCATACTGCCATTCGATGCACCCGCATCGGACGCCTACGCCACGCTGCGCTCCCGCGCTCGCGCCGCCGGGAAAGCGATCGCCTCTGCGGATGGTTACATCGCCGGCATCGCTGCAACCCATGGTTTTGCGGTGGCCACGCGCGACACGTCCCCTTTTGAAGCTGCCGGCGTGGCTGTCATCAACCCATGGACATGGCAGGCGTAATCGGGCCTGCGCGCTTTCACAGCAGATAGCGCGAACGCTCAGTACCGCTGCATGCCTTCCACATGACACTGCGCCACGCTCTTGCTGGCATTGGCCGCGCCAGCGTCATCGCCCGCATGACGGCGCAGCTCGGCGATGGTTTGCCAGTTGCGTGCGCACAACGGGCCGAGTTTCGGACCCAGGTCCCATGAGCGGTGGGCGAGCTGTTCGGCGTTGGCGTAGTCCTTCAAGCGGATCGCCAGTTCGGCGCGGTCCTGCAGCAGGTCGGGCGAGTTGGGGCTGATCTTCAGCGCCTGGTCGAGCTTGGTGGCGGCTTCGTTGTATTTGCCGACGCGCAGGTCGCCTTCGGCGGCGTCCTGTAGCGCGGCCACACCCGGATCGCGCAGCGGGTTCACGTCGATCGCCGATTTCTCTTTGTCGCCGGCCGCATGGATGGACGCCAGCATCTGGTCGTCGGACACGGTCGGACGCGTGGCCTGCGACGGCGCGGTGGGCTGGCTGCACGCTGCGAGCAAGAGGACGGCCAACGAAGCGGGCGCGGCGGTAAGACGAAGGGCACGACGAAACATGATCAATCCCGGATAGGGGCGGAGGAAGCCGGCGCGGGAGCGCCGTCGCCGCCGCTGAAGAAGTTGCCGACGTGCTGCCAGAAACAGCCTTCGGCGTCCTGTGACAGTGTACCGGCGACCACCGGCACCTGCCGCGCTCCTTCGCAGCCCTCTTCCGATCGCTTGCCGTTGGCGGGGTTGATCCACGCCATTTCCAGGCCCTGGCCCGGCGCCGCCGGCAACGGACGGGTGGGCAGTTTCTTGAACAGCTCCTGCCAGGCGCGCAGGCTGCCGGTGGCGCCGTACATGCCGCTGGGTTTGTTGTCGTCGCGGCCCATCCAGAACACGGCGAGGTGATCGCCGGTGAATCCGGCGAACCAGCTGTCGCGCATGTCGTTGCTGGTGCCGGTCTTGCCCGCCGCATTGAGGTAGGCCAGGCCCGAAGAACCAATCGACGCGGCCGTGCCCGAGCGGGTGACCTGCTGCATGGCCCAGGTCACCAGGCGCACGGCTGGCTGGTATTCACCCGCGCCGGTCTTCACTTCATAGCGCTTGATGGTCTGGCCGCGCGCATCCACCACGCCGCGCACCGCCAGCGGCGGCAGCGCATGGCCGTCGGCGGCGATGTACTGATAGAGCTGGGTGGCCTGCAGCGGCGACATGTCGACGGCGCCGATCAGCAGCGAGGGACTCGGATTGACGTTGCTGAGGCCGAACGACTCCAGGAACGCCTTGATGCGCGACACGCCGATATTCATGCCCAGGTTGATCGTGGCCAGATTCCACGAATGCACCAGCGCATCGACCATCGGCACCGAGCCATGCACATCGCCTTCGTCGTTCTTCGGCGTCCAGAAGCTGCCATCGGGCTGGCGCATGCTGACCGGCGAATCCTCCACGGGACTGGCCAGGTTCCAGCGCTCCGGATTGGTCAGTGCCACCAGGTAGACCAGCGGCTTCACCAGCGAACCGATCTGGCGTTTCGCATCGAGCGCGCGATTGAAGCCCTGGTCGCCGGGCAGCTTGCTGCCGACGATGGCGAGCACCGCGCCGGTCTGCGCTTCGGTCACCACGGCGGCGGCCTGTGCCGCTTCACCACGTTTGCCCAGTCCACCGAGCGTGGTGGTGATGGCTTGTTCGGCATAGACCTGCGCGGCCGGGTCCAGCGTGGTGAAGATGCTGAGGTTGCCCTGGGAAAGCGTGTCGTCGTCGAAGTCCGAGGTGATCTGCAAACGCACCAGGTCCATGAACGCCGGGAAGCGGTTATGCGGCAGCTGGCCGTTGCTCACGATGCCCAGCGGCGACGCCTTGTAGCCAGTGGCCTGATCTGCAGTGATCAGTCCGGTCTCGGCGAACTGGTCGATCACCAGGTTGCGGCGCGACAGCGCGCGATCGGGATAGCGACGCGGGTCGTAGTAGCTCGGTCCCTTCACCATGCCGATCAGCAGCGCCATTTCCTGCGGCTTGAGATCTTCCATGCGGCGGCCGAAGTAGAACTCCGACGCCGCGGCAAAACCGTGCACCGCCTGGCCGCCTTGCTGGCCGAGGAACACCTCGTTGACGTAGGCCTCGAGGATGCGGCTCTTGTCGTAATGCGCCTCGATGAGGATGGACATCAACGCTTCGTTCAATTTGCGCGAGACATGCTGTTCGCGATCGAGGAACAGGTTGCGCACCAGCTGCTGGGTGAGCGTGGAACCGCCCTGCACGGTATGGCCGGCACGCAGGTTCGCGAACGTCGCGCGCAGGATGGCCGTGAGGTCGATGCCGAAGTGATGCTTGAAGTCGCGGTCTTCCACCGCCTGCAGGCCGCTCAGCAACAGCGGCGGCACGTCGGTGAGGCGCACGATGCGGCGCTCTTCCTGCTGCGAGCCATACACCGTGGCGATGCGCGCGGGATCGAGATGGGTCACGTCGATCGGCTTGCCATTGGCCAGGTCCTTGACGCTGGCCACCTGCCCCTTGCCCAACGCGACGCGGATGCGCTTGGGCACTTCGCCGCCGTCAGGGCCGGCGTAGCCGCGCGAAGCGATGGTGTAGGTGCTGCCCTCCTTCATCCAGGTCCCGGCCACGTCGGCGCGGCCGTCGTTGCTGTAACCGGCGAAGGTCAGTTCGAGTTCCAGCGTGCCCGGCGTCATCGGCGTGCCCGCCGACAAGGGCAGCGGCCTGGCGTAGATGCGCGTGGGCACGGCGAACACCAGATCGTTGAAGCGATCCTGCACACGCTTGTTGAGTACCATCGTGTACGGCAGCACGAAGCCGAACAGCAGTCCCATGCAGACCCAGAACGGAATGCGGATCCAGGGCCAGACGGCACTGAAGATCGAGCGGAGACGGGTCATGAAGTCCAAGTAGGGGCAATCCTGAACAGGGAGGCTCCGGGATCATAGGGCCTGCTTCCCGGCGGGCATCTGAACGTGGGCAGGGATTTCTGGCAGGACGCGGGCGGGGATGGGGCGGCCCAGAGGTTGTAGGAGGGCACCCTGTGCGCGACCGGGAAGCCTCTGAGCCGCCTGATGGCGGCGGTCGCGCACAGGGTGCGCTCCTACAAGGGGGGCTGCGGTTCCCAGGAGCTCGCGTCAGGCTGGAACGGGCGGGGTGAGATGCCCAGCAGGCGTTGCAAATCGCTGTTGTCGGCGATCAGGTCGGCTTCCAGCCGCGTCAGCGGGCCGCGCAGACGCGGCACTGCGTGGCGCCCCAGGCGCAGCAGCGCGGCGGGAATCGGTACCGGCAGCGTGGAGGTGGCGAGGCTGCGACGAACCCGGGCGAACATCTCACCCGCGGTGAGCCGTTCGCCGCCGCCCAGCGGCACGATCTGCCCGGCCGCTTCCGGATGATCGAGCGCGGCGACCACGGCGGCGGCAATATCGTCAGCATGCACAGGCTGGCGCAGGCCGCTGCCGGCCGGCAGCGGAAAGATGTGCAGCCGGCTGGCGCGACGCGCGATCGGCGAGAGGCTTTTGTCGATGCCGGCGCCGTAGATGAGCGTCGGCCGGAAAATGGTCCACGGCATGCCCTGGCGGTCGCATGCCGCGGCGACGGCAAGCTCGCCATCGCGCAGCGACTGCGAGAGTTCGCGCTCGGCGGGCACATCCGACGCCTGCTTGGACTCGGCGCTCATCGAACTGGTGGCGATGACGCGCGTGGACGCCGGCAAGCCGGCCGAGGCCAGCCACTGCGCGAACAAATTCAGCGGACCGAAATTGATCACGGCGGTGGGCCTGCCCACCTCGAAGAGGGGACCGGGTAGTTCGCCCTGCAGCCAATGCACGCCGGCTTGCGCATGGCGCGACTGGCGACTCAGGGCAAGCACCGATTCGCCGCGCGCACGAAGCCGCGGCAGCAGAAAATGGCCAATCTGACTGCTGGCCCCGAACACGAGCACCGTCATATCAACCGCCCGATTGCAGGCGCGCCGTCAACGTCGCGAGGCGCGGATTGCCGGGTGCCAGCTTGCGTGCGCTATCGAGCGCCTGCGCCGCGCTGGCGCGATCGCCGTTCTGCAATTCCTGTTCGGCCTGGTCCATCCATGCACCGGCGAGACGGTTGCGCAGCTCGCCCTGGCTGGCGCTGCCCGGCGAGAGATCAGCCAGGTCGGCGAGCCGATTGCCCGCCGCTGGAAGATTGCCGCTGGCCAAGGCCTGGTTGAACTGTTGGACGGCCAAACCCGAGAGCGACTCTAGTCCGTGGCGCGCCGCCTCGTTGTTGCCGTCCATCGCCAGGGCCTGGCGGTAGAGGTCATAGGCGCTCTCGCCCGGCGGCAACATCAGGTTGCCCTGCCGCGCGGCGGCATCGGCACGCTGGATGGTGCGGGCCAGTTCGGCGCTTTGCTGCGGTGTGAGCGGCG
This sequence comes from Dyella japonica DSM 16301, assembly GCF_001010355.1. Classification (GTDB taxonomy): domain Bacteria; phylum Pseudomonadota; class Gammaproteobacteria; order Xanthomonadales; family Rhodanobacteraceae; genus Dyella; species Dyella japonica. The sequence goes on from NZ_JPLA01000014.1 coordinate 6,998, forward strand.
GATGCTGCAGGTTGTCGTTGTTGTCGGATGCGACATCGCTGGCGATGTCGTTGGCCACCTGCGCGGAGTTCGCTTTGCGCCCTTCACCACCGATGCGGGCACGCGCGGCTGCCAGATCAGCCGAGTGCGGCGCGATCGCTGCAGCCTGATCCAGCAACTGGCGCGCATGCGCGGGGTCGGCATTCTCTGCGGCGGCATTGGCCTGCACGATCAGCGCCTGCGCCACCTGGCCCAGGCCGGCCTTGGCATCGGCGTTGTCCGGATCGATCGCCAGCGCCGCCTTGAAGTGCGCCAGCGCAGTGTCTTCGCCGGGACCGACGATGCGGCCATCGCGCAAGGCGTCCTGACCCTGCTTGATCGCATCGGTGAGGGCGCCGCTGTTCTGCTGATTCTCCTGCACCAGGGCCGCGCGCAGTGCGGGCAGTTCCGCGTAGTTGGGCAGCAACACGGCAAGACGATCGACCAGGGTCGCCGCCTGCGCGCGATCGCCAGCATCGAGCGCCTTGTGCACCTGGCCGGCGATCGCGTCGCCGACCTGTTCCAGGCCATGCTTGGCTACGGCGTTGTTGGGATCGGCCGCCAGCACCCGGCGATACAGTTCGCCCGCGCCATCGTCGCCCTCGAGCTTGCCCGCGGCGAAGGCTTGCTGGGCCTGGTCCACCAAGCGATCGGTGGGCACCGCGCCGTTGCGCGCCGCCGCCAGGGCCTGGGTCAGTCGATCGACGTCACTGCCGCCGCCGAGCAGTTCGCGCGCGGCGGTGAGCGCCTGGTCTGCCTCGTCCAGCTTGTGGGCCTGCAGCGCGGCATCCGCTCGCGCAATCTCGGCCTGACCGACGTTGCGCAGTCCGTCGCGGGCGCGGTCGTTGTCGGGCTGCAGGGCACGCGCCGCTTCGAACAACTCGCGTGCGCTGCTGCCGTCGTTGCCGTCGAGATGGCCTTCCTGCAGCGCGGTTTCCGCGCGCCCGAGGATGCCGTCCAGTTCGGTGTTCGGCACCAACCCGCGCAGCCGGTCCTGGCCAATCCACAGCGAGGTACCCACGCCGATGGCAATCAGCACCACCAGCGGCACCAGCCAGCCGCGGCGCTTGGGACGATGCACCGGTGGGCGCGACGACCCGCCGCGACGCAGGTCGGGATCCAGCGTGAACTTGGGCAGCCCGTCGTCCTCCCGGGACTGGGGCGCCGGCCCGTCCAGGTTGTCGAGGTTGCCAAGGGTGGGCTCGGTGCGGCCCGACGACCCGTGGTCGTGCTGGTCTTTGCGTCCGTTCATGGGTTCACGAAGGTGGGTTAACGTGGGCAGCTTAACATTGCGCCGCTGCCGCTCCCGGGTGGCAACGCGCGGCGTTCAGGCTCCGCTGACGCGGCGTGCGTCGACCACGTTGGGCAGCGCCACCAGCCGGCTCAACAGGCCCGACAGCTGTTCGAAGTCGCGTACACGCAGGGTGAAACGCATCTCCACTTCGCCGGTGTGGCCCAGCAGTCGGCTGGACGAGGCGATGATGTGCGTGCCCATGTTGCTGATCAGGCTGGTGACATCTTTCTGCAAGCCCTTGCGGTCGTAGCCGCTCAGCTCGATGTCCACTTCGTAGGCTCGGGCGGCCGCCTTGCCCCACTCCACCTCGATGACCCGATCGGGATCGCGCCGCGCCAGCCGCGCCAAGCTGGCGCAATCGGCACGATGCACGGAGACGCCGCGGCCGCGCGTCACAAAGCCCCGCACCGGGTCGCCCGGCAGCGGCTGGCAGCAGCGCGCGAGTGTGGTGAGCAGGTTGCCGACGCCTTCGATACTCAGCGCGCTGTGATCGCGCAGCGCCTGCCTTGCCTGTGCCGCGGCAGAGGGCGGCGGTTCGGCAGGCGGTGGCGCTGCCGCCTCCTGCAACACGCGTGCGATCTGGCCCGGCGCGACCTCGCCCAGCGCCAGCGCCACCAGCAATTCGTCGTGCGTCTTCAGATGGAAATGCGCGGGCAGCTTGCCCAGGTCGGCCGCGGGCAGCGCAAGCCGCCTGATCTCCTTTTCGAAGATCGCGCGACCGGCGGCGAGATTGGCATCGTGCGCAATGCGGCGGAACCACGTGCGCACTTTTTCCTTGGCGCGCGAGGTATGCAGATAGCCGTGATGCGAGGACAGCCAGTCACGGCTGGGCTCGGCCACTTTTGCGGTAAGTACTTCGATGCGATCGCCGCTGGAAGGCTGGAAGGTCAGCGGCACGATGCGCCCGTTGACCTTGGCGCCACGGCAGCGATGGCCCACTTCGGTGTGCACGTGGTAGGCGAAATCCAGCACGGTGGCGCCGTGCGGCAGGTCCACCACTTCGCCCTTGGGGGTGAGCACGTAGACGCGGTCTTCCAGCAGCTCGGTATGCAGTTCGGCGGCCAGATCGCCTTCGCTGTCCGGACGCGGTTCCAGCAGGCGCCGCATCCAGGCAATCTTCGCCTCGAACTCGCTGTCGCCGGCGCCGCCTTCCTTGTAACGCCAGTGCGCGGCCACGCCCAGCTCGTTGATGCGATGCATCTCGTGCGTGCGGATCTGCACTTCCAGCGTCTTGCCGCGCGGACCGATCACGGCCGTGTGCAGCGAGCGATAGTCGTTGCCCTTGGGGCGCGCGATGTAATCGTCGAACTCACCGGGCAAATGCGGCCACAGCGTGTGCACCACGCCGAGCGCGCCGTAGCAGTCGCCCACCGAATCCACCAGTACGCGAATGGCGCGGATGTCGTAGAGATCGGAAAACTCCAGCGACTTGCGCTGCATCTTCTTCCAGATCGAATAGATGTGCTTCGGCCGCCCGGCGAGTTCCGCGCGGATGCCGGCCGCCGCGAGCGAGCGCTGCAGCGCATCCAGCGATTCGCGGATGAAGTCCTCGCGATCGACGCGCCGCTCGTCCAACAGGCGGGCGATGCGCTTGTAGGTTTCCGGTTGCAGGTAGCGGAAGCTCAGGTCCTCCAGCTCCCACTTCAATTGCCAGATACCCAGGCGATTGGCCAGAGGTGCGTGGATGTCCTGGGTGAGACGCGCCAGCGCCTGGCGCTCGCTGTCCGGCAGGCTGCTCGCCGCGCGCATATTCGCCAGCTGCCGGGCGAGCAGGATGAACACCACGCGCAGGTCGCGGATGATCGCCAGCAACAGGCGGCGCAGCCCTTCCGCGCCACGGTCGCCGCCGTGCTGGGCATGCAGCGCCCAGACTTTTTCCGCGGCGAGCTGGCCACTGACCAGCCGCTGCAGCTCGGGCGGCAGGCTGGCTTCACGCAAGGCCCACAGGGCCGGATCGATGCGCGACACCTCGAACCACAGGGCGGCGGCCTGGGTCTGGGCATCGCAGCCCAGCATGGCCAGCAGCTCCAGCACGTCCACGCATTCGGCCTGGTTCATCGGCAGCACCGCGCACGTATCCAGCGCCTCGCCCAGCACGGGCGACACGTTGCCGGCGCGTTCGCGCCACTCGGCGAGACCCGAGCTTGCATGGAGGACGGCTTGAACCATGCACCTATTCTAGTGCAGTCACCCGGTATTCCCCCGCGCCCGCATGAACCGGCGATTCATGCCGTGTATGCTGCGCCAGCAACGCTTCACCCTTGCCCCTAGAGGACTACCCCATGCGTCTGGCCCGTTCGCTGCTGTTGCTGATGAGTGTCGCTCTCGCCGTTCCCGTCGCTGCGTTCGCTGCCGACCAGGTGCTGCCGCTGCAGCAGCGCATGACGCCGGAAGAGTTCAAGGCAGCCGGCCTGGACAAGCTGTCGCCGGATGAACTGAACAACCTCGACAACTGGCTGAGCGGTCACGGCAAGGTCGTGACCAAGGTGGTCGACCAGAGCGGCAAGCCGGTGTTCTACCCCACCGCCGAAAAAGCCGGCCCGGTGCAGGCGCACGTGCAGGGCTCGTTTGCAGGCTTCACCGGCCACACCCAGATCACCCTGGACAACAACCAGGTGTGGCAGCAGGCCGATGGCACCCGCGTGTCCTGCATGGCCAGCGAGAATCCGAAGATCGCGATCCGCCGCTCGCTGATGGGCAACTGGATGGCGGCAGTGGATGGCTGCAACGACACCGCGCCGATGAGCCGCGTGAAATAAATCTCCCCTGTAGGAGCGCACCCTGTGCGCGAACCGATGCCGCGAGGCATCGGCCGTCGCGCACAGGGTGCGCTCCTACAAGGCTAGGTTTTCGAGCGCGCGCATCAGGCGCTTGGCCGAGACCGGCTCGGGCGTCTTCAGCTCCTGCGCGAACAGCGACACGCGCCACTCTTCGATCAGCCAGCGCAGTTCGTCCAGGCCTTCGGTACCGGCGGCGCGATGCTTGAGGTAGTCACGCCAGAACGGCAGCACCTGCAGCAAGCGCTGCTGATCCTTTGCCGGATCCTGGCGCAGGCGTTCGGCACGCAAACGCATGGCCTTGAGGTAGCGCGGATAGTGCGCCAGCCGTGACGTTGGCAGCTCACGCAGGAAGCCGGGCGTGAGCAGTGCATCGAGCTGTTCGCGCAGATCGTCGTAGCTGGCCCGCGCAAAGCCCATCAGCGGCGGTTGCAGCCAGGGCTTCAGATCGGCCTGCGCTTCGATGATGGGCTCGGCCAATTTCAATCGCTCGACGCCGGCACCAAACAGTTCGCGCGATGCCTGCGTATGCAAGGCTTCGAACGCGCCAGCCGTGCGCACGTTGAGCTCGTGGCGTGCCAGCAAGTCCTGCAGGCCGCCTTCGACCAGATCCTCGCGCAGGCCATCCACGCCGCCGAGTGGTGCGTACTTCAAGGCGAGCGGATTGCCGACCGGCAAGCGCCGGCGCGCCTGTTTCATGTCGCTGGCCAGCGCGTTGCGCAACAGGCGGATCACACCGTGCACATGGGCTTCGCGCGCTTCGTCACTGCGCTCGAACACGCGCAGCGCCACGGCGTCACCCAGGTCCACCAGCGCCGGGAACGCGAGCAGTCCACCGGCCGAACGGACCTGCGCCGGAATCTCCTCGAAGTCCCAGCTGGCAATGTCTTCGCGTGTCAGTTCGATATCGGTCTTGCGCGAGAACGCTTCGCGCGCCTGGCCTTCCCACTGCGCGCGAATCGCGGCCAAGTCGCGCCCAGTGGCGAGCGTCTTGCCGTTTTCGTCGTGCAGGCGATAGCGCATGCGGAAGTGTGCGGGCAAGACCACCTGATCAAATTCGGCCGCCGATATATCCACGCCCGTGGCGCGCTTGAGGAACATCGCCAGCGCCTTGTTCAGCGATTCATCGCGCGGCGCCTCGGCCTCGACAAAGGCGCGTGCGAAATCCGGCGCCGGCACGAAATTTCGCCGCAGCGCCTTGGGCAGTCCCCGTATCAGCTCGGCAATTTTTTCGGCCAGCAGACCCGGCACCAGCCACTCGCAGCGCGCGGCGGGCAAGGCATTCAACATGGCCAGCGGCAGATGCAAGGTGACGCCGTCCGCATCGTCGCCGGGGACGAAACGGTATTCGAGGCGGTATTTCTGCGGCGGCACATCCAGCGAAGCCGGGAACGCCTTGGGATCCAGCCCCGCGCCGCCGCTCATCACATCATCAAGCGACCAACGCAGCGCCGCCTGTTCCGCCGGACGCGCCTTGCGGTACCACGCATCCAGCGCCCGGCTGTCGGCGATGTCCTGCGGCAGCTTGCCCTCGAAGAAACGGACCAGCTCGTCTTCATGACGCAGCAAGCCCTCGCGGCGCTGCTTGGCCTCGATGCCGCGCGCATCTTCCAGTACGCGCTGGTTTGCGCGGATGAAGTCAGCGCGTGCATCGATATCGCAGCGTGCCAGTGCCTCGCGCAGGAAGATCTCATGCGCAAGCGCGGGATCCTGCTTCTGGAACGTGACCGGCCGGCGTTCGACCAGGGTGAGTCCGAACAGGCTCACCTGCTCGTACGCGACCACGTGGCCGCGCTTGCGCGACCAGTGCGCGTCACGGCACGAAGCGCGCAACAAATGCGCGGCCTGCTGTTCGATCCACAGCGGCTCGATGCGGGCGCACATCATGCCCCACACGCGACCGCCGACATCGAGAATCTGCCCGGCGAAGATCCAGTTGGGCGGCACCTTGGACAGCGATGAGCCCGGGAATACCTGGAAGCGGCGTTCGCGCGTGCTGCGATAGACACCCTTCTCGTCCTTGTGACCCACCTGTGTGGGCAAGCCCGCCAGCAGGCTGCGATGGATGGCTTCGTATTGCTTCGCTGCCTCGTCCTCGCCCTTGCTCCCTCTCCCCTCCGGGGAGAGGGTTGGGGTGAGGGGCGGGTGCTCGCGGGAAGGCTGCCGATCTTTTTTGGCGGGAGCGACAGCCGTCGCCTTTGCAACGCCCCGCGAGGTTGGCCCCTCATCCCGGCCTTCTCCCCGGCGGGGAGAAGGAGAAGTGGTGGCTTCTCGCGACATCATCGCATCCAGCTTCCACCCAAGCTCCTGCACCACCAGCAACAACTGCCGATGCAGCTCACGCCACTCGCGCATGCGCATGAAGCTGAGGAAGTGCCGCGTGCACCAGTCGCGCAGTTTCGACTGCGTCAGGTCTTCGTGCGCCTTGCCGTAATCGCGCCACAGGTTGAGCACGCCGACGAAATCGGATTTCGGATCCGCAAAGGCTGCGTGCGCTGCATCGGCCTGCTGGCGTGCGTCCGCCGGCCGCTCGCGCGGGTCCTGGATGCTGAGGAACGAGACGATGGCGAGCACTTCGCGCAGGCTGTGCAACTGTTGTGCTTCCACCAGCATGCGCGCCAGCTGCACGTCGATCGGCAGCTTGGCGACTGTGCGGCCGGTGGGCGTCAGTCGCCGTGCCTCGTCGATGGCGGAAATTTCCGCCAGGCGACGATAGCCGTCCGCCACCACGCGCGGATCGGGCGCTTCAAGGAACGGGAAGTCCTCCACTTCGCCCAGCTGCAGGGCAAGCATGCGCAGGATGACGTTGGCCAGCGAGGAGCGCAGCAATTCCGGATCGGTGTACGCGGCGCGACTCTCGAAATCGGCTTCGTCGTAGAGCCGGTAGCAGATGCCCGGACCCACGCGGCCGCAACGACCCTTGCGCTGATCGGCAGCCGCCCGCGAAATCGGCTCCACGTGCAGGCGTTCGAGCTGGCTGCGTTGGCTATAGCGTTTGACGCGCGCCTGGCCCGTATCGATCACATAGCGAATGCGCGGCACCGTGAGCGAGGTTTCGGCCACGTTGGTGGCCAGCACCACGCGTCGCTTGGTACCGGGTTTGAAGACGCGATCCTGATCGCCCGCCGACAGACGCGCGTACAGCGGCATCACTTCGGTCTCACGGTACTGGCGTCGCGAGAGCAGCAGATGTGCATCGCGAATTTCGCGCTCGCCGGGCAGGAAGATCAGCACGTCGCCGCGCGGATCGTCGTGGGTGATCTCATCCAGCACGGCGGCCACATGGTCCGCCCCACCCTGCTGCAGCTCCCCCGCCCGCTGCCCGCGTCGTGCGGCCACCTCGTCGACCGAGCGCCAGCGCACTTCCACCGGATAGGCACGCCCTTCCACCGAAACGATGGGCGCACCGCTGAAATGCTCCGCGAAACGCTCGGTATCGATGGTGGCCGAGGTGACGATGATCTTGAGCGTCGGGCGCTTCACCGCCAGCCGCTTCAGATAACCCAGCAGGAAGTCGATGTTGAGGCTGCGTTCGTGCGCCTCGTCGATGATGATGGTGTCGTACGCGCTCAGCCACGGATCACCCTGCGTTTCGGCGAGCAGGATGCCGTCGGTCATGAACTTGACCAGGGTGCGCTCGGACACTTGGTCGTTGAAGCGCACCTGGAAGCCGACCTGTTCGCCCAGCGGCGTCGCCAGCTCCTCGGCCACGCGGCGTGCCACCGAACGCGCAGCCAGCCGGCGCGGCTGGGTGCAGCCGATCATGCCCGCTTCGCCACGACCGGCTGCCAGGCACAGCTTGGGCAATTGGGTGGTCTTACCCGAACCGGTCTCGCCAGCGATCACCACCACCTGGTGCTTGCGAATCAGCTCGACGATTTCCTCGGCGCGCGCGGTGATCGGCAGCGCTTCGTCCAGCCGGATCGCCGGCTTGGCGTCCGCACGCGCCTTGCGTCGGGCCACGGAAGCTTCGATGTCGCGGGTAAGTGCAGCCAGCTTTTTCTCGTCGAAACGGCGCGACAACTCGCGCCACCGGCCTAGCAGGCGGCCCTGGTCGCGAGTGGATACGTCGTCGAGCGCCTGGCGCAATGGACGCAGACGCGCATCGGTGGAGGCGGCGTTGGGAGCGGTCGGGGTCATCGGACCGCAGATGATAGCCGCTGAAGGGGGCGGCGCGGGACGGGTGGAATAAACACGGCCACCGGATCGCCCTCCGCGACTGACCGCGGCAGGTTGCCGCGCACGCCTCGATAGGCGCCGGCAGCGACGCCATTTTACTGAGGTAGCCACTCGCATCAGGCGATAGCTCAGACCTATCGCCAGCATCAGAAGGATTCATTTCCCCCGGGGAAACCGGCTCACTAACCTGAGTCCAACTTCCCTTCCATCACCCTCGCAAGGAGCAACACATGGCCATTTCCATCGGTATCGCCAAGAAGGACCGGGAACAGATCGGTGAGCAGTTGTCCAAGTTGTTGGCCGATACGTATTCGCTGTATCTGAAGACGCACAGCTTCCACTGGAACATCACCGGTCCGCAGTTCAACAGCCTGCACACCATGTTCGAGACCCAGTACAACGAACTGTGGCTGGCGGCCGACGAAGTGGCCGAGCGCATCCGTACGCTGGACGTGTTTGCGCCGGGCTCCTACAGCCAGTTCGGCAAGCTCACCTCGATCAAGGAAGAAGCCGGCGTGCCGGACTGGAGGGAGATGGTGGGCCAGCTGGTCGAAGGCCACGAGATCGCCGCGCATACCGCACGCCAGGTGATCAAGGTGGCCGATGACGCAGGCGACGAAGGCACGGCCGATATCGTGACCGGCCGCCTGAAGGAACACGAGAAGACCGCCTGGATGCTGCGCTCGCTGCTGAAGTAATCGCGCTCGACACCCTCGCCTTCACAGCGAGGGTGTGTCGCGGCCCGCGAGCACCACGCTCAGGGCCGCGCCTCCAACACGATGTTGAACGGCGTCTCCGCGGCACGGCGGAAGCGCTGGAAGCCACCGCCGTCGACCACCACTTCGCGTAACTTCGCCTCACCCGCCTGGGCACCCAGGGCGGGGCCGTGGCGCGCCAGCGACACGGGCACGCAGATCTGCGCCGATGCACCGAAGTAGACGCGTCCCACCGGATTGAGGTTGTCCTGCACGTGGTTGCCGGCGAACGGCTCCACGATCATGCAGTTGCCATCGGACTTGAGTGCACCGCGCGCATGCCTGGCCACGCCGACCGGGTCGCCCATGTCGTGCAGGCAGTCGAAGAAGGCGATCAGGTCGAAATCCTTGCCGTTGTAGCCGGTGGCGTCGGCCACTTCGAACGACGCGTTGACCACGCCGGCTTCGGCGGCACGCTCACGCGCCACCTCGATTGATGGTGCGTGGTAGTCGTAACCGACGAACTGCGAGGTGGGAAAGGACTTGGCCATCAGGATGGTGCTGGCGCCATGGCCACAGCCGACATCGGCGGCCCGCCCACCCTTGCGCAATTTGTCCACCACGCCATCGAGCGCCGGCAGCCAGGCGCCGATCAGGTTGGCGTTGTAGCCGGCCCGGAAGAAACGCTCGGTGCCATGGAACAGGCAGGGATGATGCTCGCCCCACTCCATGCCCTCACCGTTGCGGAAGTGATCCAGGGTGCGGCTCTTGGCATGGAACAGCGCCTCGACGATGGAATAGGCACCGGGGACATCCACCGGACCATTCGGATCGGCCAGACACAAGGCCTGCTCTTCGCTCAGGCCGTAGCGGCCGGAGGCCTCGTCGTATTCCACGTAGCCGCCGGCGGCCTGGTTGCCCAGCCACTCGCGCACATAGCGTTCGTAGGTGCCGGTGCGTTCGGCCAGTTCGGCTGGGGTCAGGCGCTCCTTCGCCAGCGCCTTGTAGAAGCCCAGCTCGTCGCCGATCTGGATCAGCGTGGCACTGATGGCGGCCCCCAGATCGCCTACGGCTCGTCCCAGGAAAGCGTGAAGTCTTTGTTCATCGATCGCCATGACAGTGCTCCGCGACACCGCCCTCAAGGGCAATGGAGTAGGATGGAACCTCCTGGATACGCTGCCTGTTGCGAATGCGCCTGTCCCATACCGGACAGCGCGAAAGGACTAGGCCGGTGGCGGGAGTGCGACATGCCACGCCCGTTTGGACACTTATCCGCAGGGGAATCCCGTGCGCCGCTGGCGCCAGGTGGCGTCGTGCGCGTGGCCCTGCTGCAGCAATTGCTCGATCAACTGCTGATCGGCGTGATCCTGGTGGACGCGCAGGCCCACCCCTCCTTTCTCAACCATCAGGCCCGCGACCTGCTGGCGCGGCGTGACGGCCTGCTGGTGAGCCCTGCCGGCCTGAAGGCAGCCAGCGTGGCGGACACGCGACGGCTGCGCCACGCCATCGCGCTGACCGCCGCATCCGTGCGCAGCGACGGGCGCCTGCCTCAACCCCATTACCTGGCCCTGCGGCGGCGCTCCCGTCGTGCCGCACCCTGGCTGCTGCGTCTGTCGCCGCTGCCGGGGCCGCCGCCGGAGGTCGTCGTGCTCGTCACAACCCCTGAACATCTGCGCCCGCTTCCGCCGGAAGCACTGGCGGTGGCGTTCGGCCTGACGCCCCGCGAGGCCGCGCTGGCCGGCCTGCTGGCCGATGGTCACGAGCTGCGCGACTGCGCCCGCCGGCTGGCGATGGCCGAAGGCACGGCGCGCAACCACCTCAAGCATGTCTTCGAAAAAACCGTCCAGCACAGCCAGGCCACCCTGGTCGCCGCGCTGTGCCGGATGGCCGTTCCGTGCCGGTGACAGCAGCCGGCCCCATGGCGGCCTGAGCTTACGCTGACCATCCTGGCCCATTTCGATTGAGACAAAAGCGCTGCGTGGTTAAGCTTCCAATGCTTTTCGGCCTCGTGTGAGGCAGCCACGGGGATCGTTTTGAGCGCGAGTACAACCAACCACGACAGCAAGCACCCCCTGCTCGCAGCCATCCTGCTTGCCCTGATCGTGGCGGCCATGAACATCGGCCTCTGGTGGTGGAGCAACCTGCCGCACGGTCCGGAAGACTGGAAAGGCCCGATCGGTGGCTTTGCCCTGTCCGCTTTCCAGCGCTACCAGAATCCGCTGAAGAACGATTTCCCCTCGGACGAGGAGATCGACAGCGACCTGAAGCTGCTCAAGCGTTACACGCCGCGCATCCGCACCTATTCGACGCTGCAGAATCCGCAGGTCTATCGCCTGGCGGAGAAGGACGGTCTGCAGGTCATGGCCGGTGCGTGGATCGACCGCCGTCTGGACAACAACGAAAACGAAGTGGAGACGCTGATCGCGCAGGCGCGTCGCTATCCCAATTCGATCAACCGCGTGATCGTGGGCAACGAGGTGCTGTTCCGCAACGATATTCCGCCGGAACAGCTGATGGCCTACGCCGATCGCGTGCGTGCGGCGATCCATCAGCCGGTGTCCATTGCTGAGCCCTGGCATATCTGGGCCAAGTATCCGGAGCTGGTCGAGCACGTCGACTTCATCACGGTGCATTTGTTTCCGTACTGGAACGGCATCGATCGCAGCGCCGGCGTAAACGATGCGCTGGAGAGCTATGCGGCGCTCAAGCGCCTGTACCCCAACAAGCCGATCGTGATCGGCGAAATCGGCTGGCCGTCGAACGGCGATCGCTACAAGTACGCCGACCCGTCGGTGTCCAACGAAGCGATCTTCCTGCGCACCTGGTTCAACGAAGCGAAGAAACGCAACATCGACTACTACGTGATGGAAGCGTTCGACCAGCCCTGGAAGGAAGCGCTATCGGGCCGCACCGAAGCGTACTGGGGCATGTTCAACGCCGATCGCCAGCCCAAGTTCCCGTTCACCGGCCCGGTGACCGAGGACACCGCGTGGCCGTGGAAGGCGCTCGGCGCCAGCCTGCTCGCGCTGATTCCGATGATCTGGTTTGCGCGCCGCTACAGCCGCTTCAAGTTGACCGGCCGGTTCTTCTTCTGCGCGCTGATCCAGCTGGCCTGCGGCCTGGTCACCTGGTCGGCCACGCTGCCGTTCAATTTCTACCTGAGCTGGATCGACTGGACCATGCTGGTGCTGCTGTTCCCGGCCCAGATCGCCATCCTCGCCATCCTGCTGATCAACGGTTTCGAGTTCACTGAAGTGCTGTGGCGCCGCGGCTGGGTGCGTCATGCCGGTCTGCTGCCGCCCGATCCGGTGGAGAAGCAGCCGTTCGTGTCGATCCACCTGGCCTGCTACAACGAGCCGCCGGAAATGGTCTTCGTCACGCTCGATTCGCTGGCTGAGCTGAAGTACGAGAACTACGAAGTCCTGGTGATCGACAACAACACCAAGGACCCGGCGATCTGGAAGCCGGTGCAGGAATACTGCGAGAAGCTGGGCAGCAAGTTCCGCTTCTTCCATCTGGAACCCTGGCCGGGCTTCAAGGCTGGCGCGCTGAATTTCGGCCTGAAGGAAACCGATCCGCGTGCGGACGTGGTGGCAGTGATCGACGCCGACTACGTGGTGCGCGAAGACTGGCTGGCCTCGCTCACCGGTTATTTCCACGATCCGAAGGTGGCCGTGGTGCAGTGCCCGCAGGCGCATCGCGACTTCGAGCACAACCGCTTCCGCCGCATGACCGCTTGGGAATACGACGGCTTCTTCCGCATCGGCATGCACCATCGCAACGAGCGCAACGCCATCATCCAGCACGGCACCATGACCATGGTGCGCCGCTCGGCGCTGGAAGGCACCGGCGGCTGGTCCGAGTGGACCATCTGCGAAGACGCGGAGCTGGGCCTGCGCCTGATGCATGCCGGCTACGAGCTGGTCTACGTCGACGAACTGATGGGCAAGGGCCTCACGCCGGCGGACTTCAAGGCATACAAGAGCCAGCGCTACCGCTGGGCCTTCGGCGCCATGCAGATCCTCAAGGGCCGCTGGAACTGGATGACCCAGAAGGGCCCGCTCAGCGCCGGCCAGCGCTTCCACTTCCTCACCGGCTGGTTTAGCTGGTTTGCCGATGCGCTGCACCTGATCTTCACCATGATGGCGATCTTCTGGACCGCGGGCATGGTGGCCTTCCCCACCATCTTCAACTTGCCGATGCAGTTGTTCCTGATCCCGGTGATCGGCTTCTTCTTCGCCAAGGCGATCTTCGGCATCGTGCTGTACCGCGTGCGTGTGCCGTGCAGCTGGTACGACACCTTGATGGCGTCGCTGGCCAGCATGAGCCTGTCGCACGCCATCGCGCGCGGCATCCTGCATGGCCTGACGCGCGAGAAGACCTCGTTCGTGGTGACCGCCAAGAGCCGCCGCCTGGGCGGCAGCAACTTCGCCGCGTTCGCACCGGTGCGCGAGGAATTCCTCATGGCCATCGCGCTGGTCGGCTGCATCGTCGGCATGGGCCTGCGCTTTGGCACGCACTACGTCGAAGGCACCTTGTGGATGTTCATCCTCGCCGCGCAAGCGATTCCGTACGTTTCGGCGGTGATCGGGGCATGGATTGCGCACAAGGCCGGTGACAAGGCGGGCTGAAAACCAGAGCTTTCGCGACATTCCATTCACCGGCATCGGCCGGCTGATCGGCTAAGCTTGGGCTGCATGCGTTTGATGACGCATGCGGCCCATCTTTTTTCCAGGACGGAAACCGGGAGCGCATGCGCCGACTGCGACGCCTCATGCTATTGCCGCTGTTGCTGGCCCCATGGCTGGCGCATGCAGGTGTGCAGCTGGTGGTGGATGGCGTGGAGGATCCGCTGAAGCTGGCGGTGAGTTCGGGCGTCGATCTTTCGCAGTACGCCACTCGCGACGTGACCGAGGCGCAGGTGCGCCGTCTGTACGAGCAATCGCTGGACCAGGCCAAGGCGGCGCTGGAGCCGTATGGCTACTACGAGGCCAGGGTGCAGGGGCAGCTCGATCCGGTGGGCACGGACTGGCGCGTGACGCTGCATGTCACGCCCGGGTCGCCGGTGACTGTCACTGGCGTTGATCTCAGGCTCGATGCCACCGCGGCCAAGATCCCGGCGATCCGGCGCGCACAGCGGGCCATCGAGAACCTCAAGGGCCAGACGCTGAACCACGGCGAATACGACTCCGCGCGCGATGCGCTGAGCGGCGCGCTCACCGCCAACGGCTTTCTCGACGCGCGACTGACCACGCATCGGGTGGACGTCAATCGCGGCGAGCGCAGCGCGGTCATCCATCTGGCCTGGGAGGCGGGCCAGCGTTACAAGTTTGGCGAGGTCCATTTCGAAGGCTCGCAGTTCAAGGAAGGCTTCCTGCAGCGCTACGTACCGTTCAAGTCGGGCGAGTACTTTGCGCAGGACAAGCTGCTGCAGCTGCAGCAGGCGCTCAATGGCGCGGATTATTTCTCGGTCGTGAACGTGCTGCCCGACGTGGACGACAAGAAGAACGGCGTGGTCGACGTGAAGGTGGAGCTGGCGCCGGCCAAGCGCACGGTCTACACCGGCGGTCCCTTCATCGGCACGGACACGGGCTTTGGCGTGCGTGCAGGCATGGAGCGGCGCTGGGTGAACGCCAGCGGCCACAAGTGGAAGAACGAGCTGATCCTCGCGCAGAATCTCAAGACGCTGTCGACGCTGTACACGGTGCCCCTGCCCGGCCCCAACCAGCGCAGCTTCAATTACGGCGCGACCTATCGCGACTCCAATACCGATACGTCCAAATCCAAGACGCTGGAGCTGGTGGCGAACGAGACGCGCGAGTGGCACGGATGGCTGCGCACCATCGGCATCCATGCGCTGGACGGTACCTTCACCGTGGGCCAGAAACCCGGCGAAGCGGACAACGTGGAGGGGCTGGAACACGGTCAGAGCAACCTGTTCTATCCGGAAGTGTCGCTGTCGCGCAAATCGGGTGACAACCCCATCTTCGTGCGCAATGGCTGGTCGCTGGTGTTGACGGCGCGTACCACGGTGGGCTCGCTGTTGTCCGATGCGAGCTTCAGCCAGGTCACTGCCGACGGCAAATGGATCACCTCGTTCTGGGGCAACAACCGCTTCATCGTGCGCGGCTCGGCCGGCGCGACCTGGACCAACAATTTCGACGACCTGCCACCGCAGCTGCGCTTCTTCGCCGGCGGCGACCGTTCCGTGCGCGGCTACAGCTACCAGAGCATTGGTCCCAAGAATTCCTTCGGCCGCGTGATTGGCGGCGAGAATCTGCTGGTCGGCAGCACCGAGGTGGAGCACTACTTCACGCGTCAATGGGGCATGGCCGCGTTCGTCGATGCGGGCAACGCGTTCACCGGCACGGATTACCGGCCCAAGATCGGCGCCGGCCTGGGCGTTCGCTGGCTCTCTCCGGTGGGTATGATCCGGGTGGACCTGGGCACGCCGGTGCACAACCCCGATGAGCATGGCGTGGAACTGCACGTCGTGATCGGCCCGGATCTGTGAGCAGCGATGTGATGACTGAGACAACCGCCTCCGCTCCCGCGCCTCGTCCACGCCGCCACTGGCTGCGCTGGACGCTGCTGTCGGTGCTCGCGTTGCTGCTGGTGCTGCTTGCCTTCATCGCATGGCTGGTCGGCACGGCCCCGGGCCTGCGCTTTGCCTTGGCTCGCGCGGAAGGCTTCACCGATGGCCAGCTCACGGTGCAGTCGGCGAATGGTCGCTTGGTTGGTCCGCTCGATCTTGCCGGCCTGCGCTATGCCGACGGCAAGGGACTGGACGTGAAGGTCGCCAAGGCTCACTTGGATCTGCGCATACCTGCCCTGTTTCGCGAGCGGCTGCACGTGCTCGATCTCAACGCCGACGGCGTCGAAGTGGCGCTGCCGCCCAGCGAACCCGAATCGCCCGAGAGCGAAAGCAGCTTCTCGTGGAAGCCGCCCTTCGACATGTTGCTCGACCGTGCGCACGTCGGTTCGGTAAAGATCACGCAGGCCGGACAGCCGGTGTTCGCCTCCGATTCGCTCGACGTCGCGGGCAGCTGGACGGCCAACCGCGGCATCGAACTTCGCCAGCTCGCGCTGCGCGCGCCGGAAGGCCATGCGGATCTCACTGGCAACCTTGTCGTTGGCAGCAAATACCAGGGCGACAGCAAGGCGAGTTTTGCGTGGACGGTGAGCGGCACCGAATACGCCGGTGAACTGATCGCAAGCGGCGACGGCAAGCAGGCGCACGCCGATCTGCAACTCACCCGGCCCACGGCCGTGCGACTGCAATTGGCGCTGGCGCAAGGTGGCGATTATGCGTGGACGGCGACGCTCGATGCGCCGCGCTTCGATCCCAAGCCGCTGCTCGGCGAGAGTTCACTCACCGGACTCTCCGTGGCCGTCACCGGCAAAGGCGATCGCCGCAGCGGTACCCTCACC
Source organism: Dyella japonica DSM 16301 (assembly GCF_001010355.1). Classification (GTDB taxonomy): domain Bacteria; phylum Pseudomonadota; class Gammaproteobacteria; order Xanthomonadales; family Rhodanobacteraceae; genus Dyella; species Dyella japonica. The sequence continues at coordinate 23,392 of NZ_JPLA01000014.1, forward strand.
GGCCAGCTGGGCCTCAACGACTACCACCTGCAGCTGCAGCCGCTGAGCGCGCGCTTCAGCAACGACCTCAACACCTTGACCATCGAACAGCTCGGCATCGCCTCGCCGCAGTTCAAGGGTGGCGTCGGCGTTCACGGCGTCGTGCAGCTGGCGGCCAAGCCGCTGGCGGCGGATCTCACGGTCGAGTGGAAGGACGTGGTGCTGCCCGAGCAGATGGCTGGCCAGACGCTGCTGAGCCACGGCAGTCTCGTTGCCAAAGGCACGACGGAACAATTCCACGCCGAGAGCACGCTCGCCATCGGTCCGGCAGGCAAGCTGGCCGATGTCACGCTGGCCCTCGACGGCACCCAGCAGCTCATCAACCTGCATTCGCTCACGGTCAAGCAGGCGCAGGGCGATCTGCAGGCCAAAGGGACGCTGAGCCTGCAACCTACCCTCGGCTGGCAACTGGAAGCCATCGCGCACAAATTCGATCCAGGCCATCTGCTCGCGCAGTGGAACGGCTCGCTGGATTTCGACATCGCCTCGCAAGGTTCGCTGCCGCAGGACCATCCCGACGTCACGCTAGAAATCAGGAAATTCGACGGCCGCCTGCGCGATCGTACGGTGCACGGCGACGGCAAGCTGCACCTGCCGCCCGAAGGCGTGATCGACGGCAAGCTGCACCTGATCTCCGGCGGCAGCGATGCACAGATCGACGCGAAGCCGGGCAACACCAACGACATCACGATCAAACTTGCCGTCGCCTCGTTGGGCGACTGGCTGCCCGAGTCTGCCGGGCGTCTCCAGGGCACCATCCAGGTGCGCGGCAAGCATCCCAGGCTCGCGGTCGAGGCCAATCTGCAAGGCAGCGCACTGAGCTACGCGGGCCAACAGGTCAACAGCTTGAGGCTGGTCGCCAACGTGCCCGACATCAGCCATCCGGGCGGCAAGCTCGATCTGCAGACCAGTGGCGTGAATGCAGGCGGCCTGGCATTCACCCAGGTCAATGTGCGCGGCGATGGTACGGCCGAACGACACAGCCTCACGCTCACCGCGCACGGTTCGCCGCTGTCGACGGAGCTGGCGCTCAGCGGCAGCCTCAAGGGCTCAGCCTGGAGCGGCATGCTGTCCACGCTCAACCTAGATGTTGCCGGCCTGCCGCGCTGGCGACTGCAGCAGTCGACGTCGCTTTCGTATAACGATGGCGCGCTCAATCTCTCCGAACTTTGCCTCACTGCAGGCGAACCGCTGTTGTGTGCCGCCGCCAGACAGGACAAGGCCGGCAACCTCGACGCCAGCTATCGCCTGCATGGCCTGCCGATCGCGTTGATCATGAGCGCGGTAAGCACCAGCAAGCAGCCGATGCGCGTGGAAGGCACGCTGGAGGGCAGCGGCAGTCTGCGTCGCAATACGGCCGGCGCCTTGAGCGGCAACGCGTCGATCAACTCGCCGCGCGGCTCCGTGGCCTATGCCGATCGCGCCGACCAGCCGCTGGTGACGTACGACAACCTCGCGCTAACCGCACAGCTCAGCCCCTCCAGCCAGCAACTCGTGCTGCATGCGGGGCTCACCAACAACGGGCGTATCGATGGCCAGGTGAATATCACCGGCGCACAGCAAGCGCTCAGCGGCCATGTCGGCATTCACGTCAGCAATCTGAAGCTGCTGGAAATCTTCACCACCGAGGTGGTCAATCCCAAGGGCGCCATGAATGGCGACTTCAACCTGGCCGGTACGCTGGAACAGCCGGCCATCAGCGGACAAGCCAACCTCACCGATTTCTCGGCGGAAATTCCCGGCATGGGCCTCAAGCTCAACCAGGGACGCATCGCCATCGGCACCACCGATGCGCGGCATTTCCGCATCGACGGCACCCTGCATTCGGGCGACGGCAGCGTCGTGCTCGCGGGCACGTCAGCACTCGGCGCCGATGCGCAAAGCGTGCTGACGGTGAAGGGCAACAACTTCAAGGCGATCGACATTCCCGCCGCGAAAGTGGCGATTTCGCCCGATCTGGCCGTGCGCCACGACGACAAGGGCCTGGACATCACCGGCAGCGTGACGCTGGACAGCGCCGACGTGAATCTCGACAAGTTGCCCGGCGCAGGCGCCACCAAGGCATCGCCCGACGTGGTCGTGGTGGATGAGAAGCAGCAGGAGGAAGCGGCCAGCCAGATGCCGATATCCGCCACCGTCACGGTGAACCTGGGCAAGAAGGCACACCTCGTCGGCATGGGTCTGGATGGCACGTTGCGCGGCCAGCTCGTGGTCAGCGAGCGCCCCGGACGCGCCACCACCGGCCAGGGTCAGATCGACGTGGCAGGCACGTACAAAGCCTACGGCCAGAACCTGCAGATTGATCGCGGCCAGCTGCTGTTTGCGAGCACGCCCATCGACAATCCAGGCCTCAATATCCGCGCCGTCCGCAAACTCAATCCCAATGCCACCATCGACGACGGCCAGCAGGTGGGCCTCAATATCGCGGGCACCGCGCAGCGGCCGGTGCTCACGGTGTTCTCGCAGCCGCCGATGGAACAGTCCGATGCCCTCTCCTACCTGATCACCGGCAAGCCGCTATCTCAGGTGAAGGGCGGTGAAGGCAATATGGTGGGTGCGGCCGCGCAAGCCCTGGGCTCAGCCACGGGCAATCTGCTGGCCAAGAGCATCGGCTCGCGCCTGGGCGTGGACGATATCGGCGTCAGCAGCAACGACGCACTCAATGGCGGGTCCGCCTTCACCGTGGGCAAGTACCTCTCGCCGCGCCTGTACATCAGCTACGGCGTGGGCCTGTTCGATCCGGGCCAGGTGATCACCCTGCGTTACCACTTCAACAGCCGCTGGAATTTCGAGGCGCAGAGCGCAACCGACTTCAACCGCGCCTCGTTGAACTACCGCATCGAGCGCTGACCCAAGCGGATGCCGCCGGCTATCAGCGGCGATATCGCACGTACAGCCGCTTGAGCAGATACAGCAGATGGCCCGCCAAGCCCTTGTCCTGCGCCTGCAACAGGCTGGAGTTCTCTCGATAGAGCTCGCGCAACTGCGCGTCGCGCTGCGCCACCAACTGCTTCATCACCGAAACGTCCGTTTCGGTCAAGGTGTGGCCTGCCTGCAGGTGCGACGGCAACTGTCCATTGACGTAGTGCGTCGTATGGCGCCCTGCGGTTTCCGCAGACGGTCGATCCGCACTGTAGAAATACAGGGCAATCGATTTGCGGCTCATGCTTCGCTTTTCTTCGGGCAGGCAGATCGCATCGAAACCGTGCCAGCTGTGCTCGTTGGTTTCGAAGATCACGCAGCGATTGAACAGTGGCGCAACGCGGACCGCAGGCGAGGGATCCGCATAGGGGTCGCGATACAGATCAAACATGCCGCCCCATGCATCATCCCACTCGTGATTGAGATACACGATCAGGTTAAGCCGGCGGTGCCAGCGCTCGCTGGGATGGTAGTTGAAATCGATGTGCGCCTTGAGGCCCTGCCCGTGACGGTTTTCGTGCGTGCCGCCGCCCAGGTAGAACGGGTCGTAGAGCAGGCCATCGATCCCGGTGATGGTGCCGATGACATCGAGAAATTGCCTTGTCTGGATGACCTCATCCAGATCCCGGTAGGCGTCTCCAAGGCCACGGATGCGATCCAGCGTGGATTTGCCACCGGGCCGACCGTCATCGCCAATGTAGTTGCCCTTTTCAAAGTCGGGGAATTGGCGCAGCAATGCTTCTGCGAACGCCGGGGACAGAAAGTCATCGATGATCACATGGCGAAACGGTGCTGCGCCTGCAAACTGAGCACGCCATTCCTGCGTGCGTTCAAGCGCTTGCGGACTGACGATGGATCCGGTGTTGGCCATGGATAACCCTCCCTGGTTGCTGCATAGGCCCCCGACGGGACCGAAAACGACAAGGCTACCGTATCCTTCGCAACATTTTGAGCGTCGCCGGCGGGTTTCTAGGCCATAGGTCATGCCCAGCATGGTGGCGGTTGGGACTATCGTTACGGTTTTCCCGCTCAGGAGACCGCTCATGCGGCAGCTTCGTTGGATTTTCACGGCCGCAGCGATGGCCACCACCTGCGCCATGGCGGCCACCGCGACCCCGCCTGCCCCGGCTCACACCGCCGCCCGCGGCGCCAGCGGCATCGACCTGGCCGGCATCGACCACAGCGTGTTGCCGGGCAACGATTTCGACAACTACGCCAATGGCAGTTGGAAGAAGACCGCCGAGATTCCCGCGGATCGCTCCAGTACCGGCATCTTCCTGGAGGTGTTCCAGAAGACCGAGAAGCGCAATGCCGAGCTGATCCAGAACGCCGGCAACAGCAAGCCGGCCGCCGGCAGCAATGCGCGCAAGATCGCCGATTACTACGCCGCGTTCATGGATGAGGCCGGTATCGAAAAACGTGGCCTGGAGCCGCTGCAGCCCCAGCTGCAGCAGATCGACGCGATCCAGAGCAAGGCCGACCTCGCCCGCGTGCTGGGCGATGGCCTGCGCGCCGACGTGGATCCGGTGAACGCCACCAACTTCCAGACCGAGCACCTGTTCGGCCTGTTCGTCTCGCATGGCCTGCAGGACGCTACGCGCAATATTCCGTATCTGCTGCAGGGCGGCCTGGGCATGCCCACGCGCGACTACTACCTGTCCGACGACAAGGCGATGGTGGAGACGCGCGGCAAGTATCAGGCGTATGTCGCCGCATTGCTGAAGCAGGCGAACATCGCCGATGCCGACGCCAAGGCCAAGGCTATCCTCGAGCTGGAAACCAAGATCGCCAAGGCACAGGTCGACATGGTCGACAGCCAGGACATCCACAAGGCCAATAACCCGTGGGCAATGGACGCGTTTGCCAAGAACGCGCCGGGCCTGGACTGGAACGCCTACTTCAAGGCCGCCGGCCTCGATCAGCAGAAGACCGTCGACGTGTGGCAGGTGCCGGCGATCAAGGCGCTGTCCGCGCTGACCGCCAGCGAGCCGCTGCAGACCTGGAAGGACTACCTCACCTTCCACGCCATCAATCAAAGCGCCTCGCTGCTGCCCAAGGCCTATGCCGACCTGAGCTTCGGCTTCTACGGCCAGACCCTGTCCGGCACGCCCAAGCAGCGTGATCGCTGGAAGCGCGGCGTGGCCAGCACCAATGTCGCGCTCGGCGATGCGGTGGGCCAGATCTACGTGAAGGAATACTTCCCCGCCTCGTCCAAGCAGCAGGTCGAGCAGATGGTGAAGAACATCCTCGCGGCGTTCGACGAGCGTGTCGATCATCTCGACTGGATGACGCCGGCGACGCGCGCCAAAGCCAAGGCCAAGATCGCCAGCATCCGCGTGAGCGTGGGTTATCCGGAACACTGGCGCGACTACGCCAAGCTCGATATTCGCGCTGACGACGCACTGGGCAACAAGCAGCGCGCCGAGAAGTACGAGTACGAACATCAGCTGGCCAAGCTGGGCCAGCCGGTGGATCGCGGCGAGTGGTGGATGACGCCGCAAACGGTGAACGCGGTGAATCTGCCGTTGCAGAATGCGCTGAACTTCCCGGCGGCGATTCTCGAAGCGCCGTTCTTCGATCCGAAGGCGGACGCTGCCGCCAACTACGGCTCCATCGGCGCCGTGATCGGTCACGAGATCAGCCACAGCTTCGACAACCTCGGTGCCGAGTTCGACGCGCAAGGCAATCTTGCCAACTGGTGGACGCCGGAAGATCAGGCGCACTTCAAGGCCGCGGGCCAGAAACTGGTCGAGCAGTACAACGCCTATGAAGCACTGCCGGGCCTGCATGTGAACGGCCAGCAGACGCTGGGCGAAAACATTGCCGACGTGTCCGGCCTCACCATTGCCTATGTGGCGTATCACAAGTCGCTCGGCGGCAAGCCGGCGCCGGTGGTCGATGGGCTTAGCGGCGATCAGCGCTTCTTCCTGGCCTTTGGCCAGAGCTGGCGCGAGAAGATCCGCGATGCCGCTATGCGCCAGCGCGTGATCGGCAACGAGCATGCGCCGGGGCGCTTCCGTGCGCAGACCGTGCGTAATCTCGATGGCTGGTACGACGCCTTCCAGCCCAAGGCGGGCGAGACGCTGTACCTGGCGCCGGCCGATCGCGTGAAGATCTGGTAACGCATCTGCTGCGATAAAGCGAAGGCCACGTCTTGCGAAAGACGTGGCCTTTTCGTTTAGGTGACCCGCACTGCCGCTGCACGCGGCGTCAGCAAGGCCAGCACGATGGCCGCGATAAATAGCGCCGGCACGTCACCGAGCAAATGCCCCATGTGCATGGGATGCATGAACGCCTGCACCGCCATGATAGCGCGTCACGTAGACGCCCATGTCGAGGGTTGCTTGGGCATATGGCTTGGCGTGGCGAGAGCAAAGGCGCTGGATTCCGGCTTTCGCCGGAATGACGAAGAGGGGGAACAAGGCCCCGGAGGCGTAGGTCATCCGCTCCGACAGCTAGGCGCGCACGTCCATCTCCCCTCACCGTCATTCCGGCAAAAGCCGGAATCCAGCGCCTTTGTCTCTCAGAGCGTTCGCGTCATAAACACGCTGAAAGAATCGTCCACGTAATCGCCAAATGGCCCACAGAGCGTGAAGCCGAAGCGCGCATACAACCGTCGTGCGGGCTCGAACGCTGCAGGCGAACCGGTTTCGAGGCTCAGGCGGCGATAGCCACGGCGCGCCGCCTCCTCGAGGATGTACCTAAGCACAAACGCCGCCACGCCCTTGCGTCGATGGCGGCTGGATGTGCGCATCGATTTGATCTCGGCATGCTCGTCGTCAAGCTTGCGAATGGCGCCGCAACCCACCAACTCAGCGCCTTCCCACACGGTCCAGAACGTGATCTGTGGCGTACGCAGTCTGCCCAGGTCGAGCGCATGGATGCTTTCGGGTGGCGACCATTTCGCCATGTCGTCGAGGTGTTCCTGCAGCAAGGCGGCGATCTCCGGGCCACGCAGGTCATCGACGCGGATATCGAACGTCATCGCCAGGGCGTCCTCAGTGAACGCCCAGGCCTTCGATGCCGATGATGTCATGGGCATCGAAACCAGCCATCTCGGCAAAGTGCCGCCCGCGGTCGGCGTAATCGTGGAACTGGTCGAAGCTGGGCGCGCCAGGAGAAAGCAGGATGGTGCCGCCGGCAGGGGTCAGTGCCCGTGCGCGTTGCACCGCATCGGCCAGCCCTGACGCCTCTTCCACGGCGATACCCGCATCACGCAAGGCCTGCGCGATGCGCGGGCCGTTGGCGCCCTGGGCGACGATGGCGTGCGGTGCATGCGTTTTCGCAGCAACCACGAAATCATGCCAGTCCAGGCCGCGATCGTGGCCACCCACGATGACCGTGACCGCGCGACCTTCCAGACTGCTCAGCGCCGCCAGCGTGGCCTGCGGGGTGGTGCTGATGGAATCGTTGATCCAGTGGAAACCGTCGTGCTCGCCCAGCGGCTGCAAACGATGCGGCAAGGGCCTGAAGGTGGCGAGCGACGGCGCCGCCTTCAGCGCGTCAAAGCCCATGCTTTCCAGCGCGGCGAGCGCGGCGCAGGCGTTGAGTGCATTGTGTTCGCCCGGAGCGCGCAGGTTCGCGATCTCGAACACCGCTTCGGTACCGTGGCGAATGAAGCCACCGGCGACGTGCCACCCTTTCGCATGGCCAAACACGATGCGGTGCGGATGTTGCGCGGTGCGTTCCAGCAGCGATGGCTGGGTGGCGTTGACCAGCAGCTGCTGCGTCACATCGGCAAGCTTGAGCTTGTCTTCGATGTAGCGCTCGCGCGAACCATGCCAGTCGAGATGTTCCTCGTAAAGGCTGGTGATGACGCCGAGTTCGACAGGCCCTGCTTCTCCTGTCTGAAAGCTGGAAAGCTCGATGGCCCAGAGTTCGGCCGATGCATCGAGCAGCTCAAGCAACGGTATGCCGATATTGCCTGCCAGCGCGGTGCGCACGCCAAGACTGCGCGCCAGATGCGCGAGCAAGGCGGTGGTGGTGCTTTTGCCTTTGGTGCCGGTGATGGCAACGACACGCGCCTTGGGCATCTCGGCAAACCATAGCGCCGTGCCCGACGTCACGCGGATACCCGCTACGCGTGCGGCCAGCAGCGCAGGCTTGTACGCCGAGATGCCCGGCGACTTCACCACGACATCGAACACAGCCAGCGCGGTGGCATCCGGCTCCTGGCCGTGCACCGTCAGCGTGGCGTCGAATGCCTTGGCCGCGGCGACTTCCGCATCGCTGCAGAACAAGGTGAGCGCCAGTTCGGGCAAACGCGCGCGGATGGCTGCAATCGCCGCCTTGCCTTCCCGGCCAAAACCCCAGATCGCCACCCGCTTGTCGGCAAGGTCGGCGATGCGCAGCGGCGGCAACGTGGTCACGCGAAGAAGGCCAGCGCCGGCAGGAGACGCTCGGGAATGCGCTGCTCGTCGGACGGCTGCAGCCAGGGTTCCAGCGCCAGCTCGCTCACGTCCAGCTGCGGCAGGATCTCGCGGATGAAGCGCGCGACCAGGGCGTCTTCCTGCCACTCCGAACGCTGGCTCAGCGCAAGCATGGCCGCGCGTGCTTCAGCACCCTCGCCCACGCACTCGAACGGCTTGTGATCCTGGTATTCCAGCAGCGCATCGAAGCCCGGCGCGAGGTTTTCATCGTCCAGCAGGTTGCGCCCAAAGATGGACAGCAGGCGTGGCTTGGGCAGGAACGGCGCCAGCGCCAGGAACACGAAATGGCACTTCGGGCACTGGCCGCACCAGCGATCGGCCGGCTTGGGACCGAGGATCTTGAAGTTGCGGTTGCAGCTGGAAAACACGTCGAAATACGGCGTGAGTTTGGCGAACGCGCGCGTCACCGCCAGCTCGGAATACGGACGCAGCAGCGAGCAATAGTCGAGATCGGCGGCCACGTGCTGGTGCAACCAGTCGCCGAGCAGCTGCTCGAACGCATAGCCCTTGCTCCACTGATGATTCACCTGCTGGCCGTCGTACTCCAACGTGGCAGCCGAGGCGGAGCGCTCGTTGGCAAAGGCGATGCTGTCGAAGCCATAGAGGATGGCAGCGACGGCGAGGATCGCGGAGTTCACCGCCGTCACCGGGATATGGCCGTTCCACGCACCCAGGCGATTGAGCTCGAACAGACCCGGCGCCAGTTCGCGCTGGATGTTGAGCATGGGCAGGCCGGTGCGTTCAGCGCACGCGGCGATCAAGGGCGAATTGCCGACCCACACCGCCGTGGCATCGCCGCCTATGGAATTGATCGCTTCCACGGCGACCAGCGAGTCCTTGCCGCCGCCGATCGGCACCAGCGTGCGATGGGGCAGTCCCAGCGCCTTCGCTTCAGGCTGCTTGGCACCGCCGCGGGGAAAGTTGATGCGACCGCGCAGATCCAAGCCGTTGCGGTAGGCGAACTCGGCCAGTCCATGCAGATAGAGCGCATCGAGCAGGTCCGCCGTACTGTCGTCCAGCGTGCCACCCGCGACCTCGATGCGCGGCGGTACGCCGGCCTTGTAGTAGCTGACGCCCGCGATGAGATGCAGCATCTTCAACGCCTGGTCGAAGGCGGCCTGGTGACTCGCCGGGATGGCCGGCGCATTCGGAAAGCGCACACGCTCGACCAGTTCGTCGCCGTGGTCGAACGCATACACCAGCTCGGCCACGCCGTCGGCATAGCTGCAGCGCACGTAGCGGAATACCTGGGTCAGGCGAGGATTGATGTTGGTGGTCACGCCTCAGTCTCCATTGCATGCTCCCTCTCCCCTCCGGGGAGAGGGTTGGGGTGAGGGGTCGGGGCTGGCCAAAGCCTCGAGAATGACCTCAAGCACGCTTTCAGTGTTCGTCAGTACGTCATTGTTCCAGAAACGCAGCACGCGGTAGCCCTGTTCTTCGAGCTTTCGTGTTCGCGCTTCGTCATAAATCAGCTGATCGCCATGTTGACCGCCGTCCAGTTCCAGAACCAGGCCAGCATCCGGACAGACAAAATCGACGACATACAGCCCAATCTCGTTCTGACGGCGGAATTTCCAGCCTTGCAGGCGGCGATTTCGCAAGTGATGCCAGAGCAACTGCTCGGCGTCTGTCTGACCGACGCGCAGGCTGCGTGCTCTATCTACATTCAAACGCTTCATCCGTGAGCGTCCCTGGTTGTTACCTTGCCGCGAGCACCCGCCCCTCACCCCGGCCCTCTCCCCGGAGGGGAGAGGGAGGAGTGTGGGACTGAGGCCTTAGTCGAGGATCACTTCCTCCGCCTCATCCCGCAGGTTGTACGGCGAGGACATCACCTTGCCATACGCGCCGGCCTGGGCCACCAGCACCACGTCGCCTTCCTGCGGCTCGGGCAGGCGGCGGTCGGTGCCGAGCACGTCGCCGCTCTCGCAGATCGGGCCGACCACCTGGAACAAGGCCGTGGCCGGCTCGTCCAACCGCGTGAGGTTGACGATCTCGTGCCAGGCCTCGTACAGCGCCGGACGGATCAGGCTGTTCATGCCGGTGTCCACGCCCAGATAGCGGATCTGGCCATGGCCCTTGCCCTTGGTCTGCGTAACCTTGGTGATCAGCACGCCCGCATCGGCCACCAGATAACGACCCGGTTCCATCCACAGCTTGTAGTGCGGATAGGCGGCCTTCACTTCGCGCAGCACCTTGTCGAGTGCGGCGATGTCCAGGCGCGCCTCACCGGGATGGGACGGCACGCCAAGGCCGCCGCCGATATCCAGGAAGGTCACGCTGCCGATACGCTCGGCCAGGCTGGCCAGCTGGCCATACACCTCACCCCAGTGACTGTCGTCGAGGATGCCCGAGCCCAGATGCGCATGCAGGCCGCGCACAATCACGCCATGCGCGTCGGCCAAGCGAAGGAAGGCATCGAGCTGTTCCACCGGCAAGCCGAACTTGCTGCCGCTGCCGCCGGTACGCACCTTCTCGTGATGCCCCAGGCCGCGGCCCAGATCCAGCCGCAGCACCACTTCGCGACCGCGGAACAGCTCGCCCCAGCTTTCCAGCTGATACAGCGAATCCAGCGACAGCGTGGCGCGCGTGGTCAGTGCCCACTCGTAGTCCTCGCGAGGCGCAAAGTTAGGCGTGAACAGCAGCGGCGCACTTTCCGGCACCACCGCCATCACCGCCTTCAGTTCACCCGGCGATACACATTCGAAGCCGAAACCCTCTTCGGCCAGTGCCTTGAGGATGGTCGGATGCGTATTGGCTTTCACTGCGTAATGCAGGCGATCCACCGCCGCCAGCGTCTTCAGCTCGCGCGCCTGCTGGCGCACCGTGGGCAAGTGGTAGACATAACGCGGCGTGGCGCCCGCGCCGATCTTCAGCAGATCCGCGCGACGCTCTTCGCGCCACCACGAAGCCGCCGGCGGAAGCACTTCGCCCGTTCCATACAACGCCTGCCAGCTTGGACCGAACAAGGCGCTGTCGTCGGTGCGCAGGGCGCCCGCGGTGATCAGCAGTTCGTGCAGATGCGGCAGCAGTTCGTCGACGACGTTTTCGTCCACCACGAAGGTGAGGTTCAAGTTGTTGGACGACTGCGAAATCATGTGCACGCGCAGCTGGCCGAACTCCGCCAGCACGCTGGACAGCGTGTGCAGCATCGAACGCATGCCGCGACCCACCAGGGTGATCGCCGCACACGGCGCAATCACCTTCACGCGGCAGACCTTGGCCAGATCGCTGGCCAGGGCGGCGAGCGCATCGGAATCGAGCAGATTTTCCGTGGGGTCCAGCGACACCGTGACGTTCGTCTCGGCCGAACCGATCATGTCCACCGACAGGCCGTGCTGCTTGAACTGCGCAAACACGTCGGCAAGAAAGCCGACCTGCTGCCACATGCCGACCGACTCCATCGACACCAGGGTGATGCCCTTGCGTGCGCTGATGGCCTTGACGCTGGGAGCATGCTCGCGCACTTCCGGACCGATCAGCGTGCCTTCCAGTTCGGGACGATTGGTGTCCTTGATCAGCAAGGGCACGCGCGGCTCGCGCAACGGCGAGAGGCAACGCGGGTGCAGCACCTTGGCGCCGGTGGAGGCGATTTCCTGGGCTTCTTCGTAATCCAGGCGCTGCAGCAGGCGTGCGCTGGGCACCTGGCGCGGATTGGCGGTGAACATGCCCGCCACGTCGGTCCAGATTTCCACGCGCTGCGCTTTCAACAAGGCACCGAAGTACGACGCCGAGGTATCCGAACCACCGCGACCGAGCAGCACCGTCCGGCCCTGCGCTTCACGCGCAATAAAGCCCTGCGTGATGAAGACTTCGCCCAGCGCGGCCAGCCGCGCGTTCAAGGCCGGATCGGGCTTGGTCTCGACCATCGCCGACAGCAGCTTGGTGCGCTCGTTCTGGTTGGGCAGGGCAATCGCCGCCAGGCAGTCACGCGCATCGACCCACTGCGTATCCAGGCCGCTGTGGCTGAGGAACGCCGATCCCAATGCGCTGGACATCAGCTCGCCGTGCGCCTGCACGCGCGCCGACCAGGCCAGCTCGCCCAACAGCGACGGGCCGTCGTCGGCCAGCTGCGCGAGTTCGGCGAGTCGCTCGCCCAGGGTGTCCGGAACCGCCAGCTGCATGTGATCGAGCAGGTCGTAGTGACGCTGTGCGATCGCCTTGGCAGCCTCGATGCGTTTGCCCTTGTCTTCCTGTGCGCACAGTTGTTTGAGTGCGTCGGTGATGCCGGAGAGTGCCGAAACGACAACCAGCACGCGTGCGCCTTCGGCGCGACGGCTGGCTACCAGCTCCAGAATGTTCTGCCAGCGCGGCAGGGTGGCGACACTGGTGCCGCCAAACTTCATCACGATCCAGGGAGCGTCGTTGGTGAGCGACGCGGGGCTTTGCGGGTTCACGGTTACCTTCGGTTGTGGTGGGGAAAACAATCTGGTGAGTGTTGCGCCGCAGCAGGAGGAATGCAACCTCGGAGCGGCGTAGCCATTTGGATGGCTAAATGCGGAAAAGTGCGGGATGCCTCTGTCAGCCCCCTCTCCCCTGCGGGGAGAGGGTTGGGGTGAGGGGCCAACCTGGCCTCGGTTTCCAACGAAACGAAAAGCTCGCTCTAGACATGTCCGAGCGAGCACCCGCCCCTCATCCCGGCCTTCTCCCCGGCGGGGAGAAGGAGAAGTGTTGTTCTTACGCGACCACCACCGGAATCTTGCCAATCCGCCCCTGCCATTCCTTCGGCCCCGTCTGATGCACGGACGTACCGGCGGAATCCACGGCCACGGTCACAGGCATGTCCTCAACGGTGAACTCGTAAATCGCTTCCATGCCCAGATCGGCAAAACCGACCACACGCGAAGCCTTGATCGCCTTGGACACGAGATAAGCGGCGCCACCCACGGCCATCAGATACACCGACTGGTGCTGCTTGATCGCCTCGATCGCCGCCGGGCCACGCTCGGCCTTGCCGACCATGCCCAGCAGGCCGGTCTGCGCCAGCACCTGCTCGGTGAACTTGTCCATGCGGGTGGCCGTGGTCGGGCCCGCGGGGCCCACCACTTCGTCGCGCACCGGATCAACCGGGCCCACGTAGTAAATGAAACGGTTCTTGAAATCGACCGGCAGCGGCTCGCCCTTGTTGAGCATGTCGACCATGCGCTTGTGCGCGGCGTCGCGGCCGGTGAGCAGCTTGCCGTTGAGCAGCAGCACCTCGCCCGGCTTCCAACCGGCGACGTCTTCGCGGGTGACCGTGTCCAGGTTCACGCGACGACCTTTGCTCGAGTCGTAGGTGAGCTTGGGCCAGTCTTCCAGCGACGGCGGATCGAGCGCGACCGGGCCCGAGCCATCCAGCGTGAAGTGCGCATGGCGCGTGGCGGCGCAGTTCGGGATCAGCGCCACCGGCAGATTCGCCGCGTGGGTCGGGTAATCCTTGATCTTGATGTCGAGCACGGTGGTGAGGCCACCCAGACCCTGTGCGCCGATGCCCAGCGCATTGACCTTCTCGTACAGCTCGACGCGCAGTTCCTCGATGCGGTTCTGCGGGCCGCGGGCAATCAGCTCCTGGATGTCGATGTGCTCCATCAACGATTCCTTGGCCAGCAGCATCGCCTTCTCTGCCGTACCACCGATGCCAATACCCAGCATGCCCGGCGGGCACCAGCCGGCGCCCATGGTCGGCACGGTCTTGAGCACCCAGTCCACAATGGAATCGGACGGGTTGAGCATGGCGAACTTGGATTTGGCCTCCGAACCACCGCCCTTGGCCGCCACGATCACCTCGACGGTGTCCCCCTGCACGATGGAGACGTTGATCACCGCCGGCGTGTTGTCCTTGGTGTTGCTGCGTTTGCCGGCCGGATCGGCAAGCACGCTGGCGCGCAATTTGTTGTCGGGATCGTTATAGGCGCGGCGCACGCCCTCGTTGACCATGTCCTCGAGCGACATGGTGGCGTCCCAGCGCACGTTCATGCCCACCTTCAGGAACACCGTGACGATGCCGGTGTCCTGGCACAGCGGGCGATGGCCTTCGGCAGCCATGCGCGAGTTGATCAGGATCTGCGCCATCGCGTCTTTCGCGGCCGGCGACTCCTCGCGCTCATAGGCAGCGGCGAGGTTCTTGATGTAGTCGACGGGGTGGTAGTAACTGATGTACTGCAGGGCGTCGGCGACGGACTGGATCAAATCGTCTTGCTTGATGGTGGTCATGGCGGCTGCTTCGACTCCGGGGGATCAGGGCGTCGAAAACGGGGATGTCCACGACGCACAACCCTCCCATTGTGCCGCAAAAGGCTCGCCGGCCCCAAAGAGACGGCCGCTTGCGCGGCCGTCGAAGGTCAGAAGCGAAATTCGGCCGAGACCGAATAAGCGTTCACATGACCGAAATTATCGCCCAGGCTGTAGTAGTCGTAACCCGCGCCAACGCTGAACGACCGGGTCAGGTCATAACCCGCGCCCAGCCCGAAGTAGGGACGGGAATTGGTTTGGCTGCTGCTCCCCTGCTCGCCATTGGGGCCAAACTTGAAGGTCGTTCTGGCCACAAACCAGCCGCCCCGTGCCGAGACGTACCACGGCGAATCGAAGTGGTATTTGAGATTGCCGCCGAGCAGCCAGCCGCGCGCCGAGCCGGTCTCGCGATATCCGGCCTGGGCAGGCTGCCCATTGATAGCCGTGTACGTGTAGGTGCCACTGCGCACGAATTGACCGAGGTCGGCGTAGCCCGCCTCCACGCCGTAGTCGACCTTGCCTCGCCAGGCATAGCCGAAACGGAGGGCGCCATAGGTATCGCTGTTGTCCTTGTGCATGGCGCCCCAGCTCGGCGCACTGAAATTGGACTGTCCGATATTTCCGTTGACGAAGAACTGCCCGTCCTGGGCCAATGCATTGCTTGCAGCCGCACTTAAAACCATGGCCAGCACGGCCACGCCGACGTTTCTCATGGATAACTTCCTTGCTGTGAGGTGTACTCGCCCGAAGGCTCCCTGCAAGCGCGAATCGTTGGGTCTCCGCGCCGCTGCGACGAAAGACCTCGCTCTCCAGAGCAGGTTCCCAGTCGCGCTGAGACGAACCATCTCTTCGTTCAGGCAATCCGTTCAGCGCTGCAAGCCGCTCCGTGGTTGCGCGAGTTTCGCGGGAGCGCGCGGCGGAATCAGAACCTGTACTGGACGGAAGCCGAGTAAGACTTCACATGGGACGAGGGTTCGCGGAACCCGGGTAAGGACAGCAGCGAACCGAGGTCGTAGTAGTCGTAGTTCAGGCCTGCTCGCCAATGCGGCGAAATGATGTAGCCCAAACCGACGCCGTAATACGTCTGCGTGCCGGTATTGAACGAATCCTGATAGTGGGTAAAACCCGATGCCGGCACTGAAGCCCAGGGGTATCCAGAGGTAAGCGCCCACCAGCCACTCTCTTGGTTGACACGGGGCCGAAACCAACCGCCGCGCCCCATCACATACCAGGACTGGCCTATCACGTATTCCAGCCGGCCTCCGAGCAGCCAGCCGTTTGCGGCCGTCGAATTGCGCACGTAGTCCGATCCGGTGATATGGACGTAGTCGTACCGATTCACCTCCTGGCCCAGATCGACGTAGCCCAGCTCCACGCCGTAATCCACGAATCCGTGCCAGAGATACCCGGCACGGATCGAGCTTGCCCAGTCGGTCTTGTCACTGTCGTACTGCCCGTTCCAAAGAGCGTAACTGGAGCGCCCGATGCCGCCATCGACGAAGAACTGTCCGCCCTGCGCCATGGCGGGAGACGAGGCCACGGCAACGAGCAGTGCGGCGGCAAAGGCATATTTACTCATGGGATGGCGTCCTGGACTGTTCAAATCTGGTCATGGTTGCGCGGCAGGCGCGGCGCACCTGCCAAAGAGTTCGGAGTGAATCGCACACTGAGCCGAAGCTCGATCTTCGTTGGACCGTCAAACCCTGACAGCCATCGGGGATCGATGCTTAGAAGCGAAATTCCGCCGTAACCGAATACGCATTCACATGACCGTAGTCGCTTCCGTAGTCGTAGTAGTCATAGCCGATGCCAACGCTCCAGGATTGGGAGACGTTGTAGCCTGCTCCCACGCCAACATATCCGTTGGTCGACGTGTCCGAACCGCGACTATGGGAATACGTCGTACTGGCGAGGGGGTAATTGACGGGCGTATAGGTGGTGTCAAATTCGCTGTCGATTTTCGCGCGAAACCACCCTGCATGACCGGACACGTACCACGATCCGATGTTGTATTTCAGGTTGCCACCCAGGAGCCCGCCTTTCGCGGAAAACCGATTGCGGTAATCGACGCGCTCGATCAAGAGAACCCCTCTGACCAGAGAGGTATAGCTTCCGCTTGCTGACGTCTTACCCAGATCGGCGTAACCAGCTTCCACGCCATACTCAAGCAGGCCGCTGTGCCAGGCATAGCCCAGTCGCAGCGCGCCTTGCGTGTCGGTCTTGTCCTGATCGCCGATGTAGGTGTTATTGAAGTGGGATTGCCCAAGACTTCCGGCGACGAAGAACTGCCCGTCCATCGCAGCAGCGGACGTCGAAATCGTTGCAAGCGCCATGGCCGCAGCGGCGGCCGGTCCAAACTTTTTCATGAAGCTTCCTTGCTCTGGCGGGGAACGCAAGTAGATGCGTAGTCGACGCACAAGTTACTGGCTGCCTAGCCCTAAGACCATCAGCGTTTAGCGACCCGGTTCGCACTAATACGTAGTCCAAACGATATAGACGTAATTTATTGCGAATCCGGATGAGGCGTGACGCGGGTTTCGTAACTTCATGCGACATGGCAGGCACTTCACCCGGTGGCATCGCAGGCGTACGTTCAGAGCCCCAGCGCGAGTTTGACTCCAGGGGGCGGGCTGGGATTTGGGGAAAGCGCACATCCGTTTTACGGCCTCGCTGAAGGGCGCGGCGGCGCGCAGGGGCGTCGTCGATGCGCAGCGTCGGCTGTATCTACCCTGGAGAAACAACATGCTCTCGACGTTGCATCGCAAGTCGCTCGCGGTCTCCCTCGGCCTTCTGCTCTTCGGTGGCGCTACCTCGGTAGCGATGGCCGCCGGCAGTTCGTCACCGGCCGATCTCGGCCCAAGCAACACCAGCCAGAAAGTGAACGTTACGCTCGTACTGGGCCTTCGAAACCAGGCGGCACTGGAAAGTCTCGTTTACAGCACGGTGACCCAGGGTAATCCCTCATACCACCGCTTCCTCACCACCGATCAGTTTGCCGATCGCTTCGGCGCCTCGGCCAGCGACATCGCCAAGGTGCAGGCCTTCGTCAAGCAGCAGGGACTCACGCAAGTGGAACTGCTGCCCAATCACCTTGCCATCAAGGTGAGCGGCACGGTCGGCCAGTTCAATAAAGCCTTCCAGACGTCCATCCATGATTACCAGAGTGCGGACGGCACGACCTTCCATCGACCGAGCAGCCAGCCCACCCTGCCCTCGTCACTGTCGGGCACCTTGATCGTTGCTTCGGGCCTCAGCACGGAAGCACGTTATCGCTCGCATCGCGTATCGGCCTTCGAGCCCGTGGCACCGGCCTCCGCATCGACGATGAGCCCGGCAGCCAGAACGGCCGCGGCTGCAGCGCCCGCCGCACCGCCCTGCACCGGCAACCCCACTGCCACCTGCACGCCCGGTGAGTTCACCGTGGGCGATGTGGCCAATCGCTACAACATCAATCCGCTGTACAAGGCGGGCGTGAACGGCAAGGGCTCGACCATCGGCATCGCCACGCTGGCCGATTTCTTGCCGGCCGACGCCTATAGCTACTGGAGCGCCATCGGCTTGTCGGTCAAGCCCAACCGCATCACCCAGGTGCATGTGGATGGTGGCGGCCCACTGAGCGGCCCGGCCGGTTCCGGCGAAACGTCGCTGGATGTGGAGCAGTCCGGCGGCCTCGCGCCGTGGGCGGACATCATCGTCTATGACGCGCCCAATACCGACGCCGGCTTCTTCGACGTGTTCAACCAGGCGGTGTCCGACAATAAGGTCGACAGCCTGTCGGTGAGCTGGGGTTCACCGGAAATCCTCTACTTCCCGCAAACCGAAGGCGGCGTGGATTTCACCGATGAGCTGCGCGCTTTCCACCAGGTATTTCTGGAAGCCGCGGTGCAAGGCATCTCGATGTTCGCCACGTCGGGCGACTCCGGTGCGTATGACACCGTACGCGGCTTTGGCGGATCGCTGAGCGATCCGGTACCGCCGCCGCTGACGGCCGACGCCCCGGGATCCGATCCCTTCATCACCACGGCGGGCGGTACCACGGTGCCCTTCAGTTACAGCTTCCGCGGCGGTCCGGTCGAATCGATCACCAAGGAAGGTGTCTGGGGTTGGGATTACATCCAGACCTACTTCAAGAAGAACCTGGGCCTCAATGTCGGCGTGTTTTCGGTGGGCGGTGGCGGCGGCGTGAGTGTGTTCTGGCCGGTCCCGCTGTACCAGGCGTTCACGCCCGGCATCAAGAAGAGCGAAAAGAACCAGCGCTGGCTGTTCCCGGCGTTCGACATCGACTACACGCTGCCGGCCAACTTCAAGGGCCGCAATGAGCCGGACATCTCGCTCAACGCCGACCCGGAAACCGGCTACAGCCTGGTCTCCTCGCTGGATGGCCCGGGCCTGCTCACCGGCTCAGGCGGCACCAGCTTCGTCGCACCGCAGCTCAACGGCATCAGTGCGTTGCTCAAGCAGGCCACGCGCGGCCGCCAGGGCTTGTGGAACCCGCAGATCTATCCGCTGCAGAACATCTTCGGCTACGGCGCGTTCTCGCCGTTCAACGACATCAAGTCCGGAGACAACTGGTTTTACAAGGGCGTGGGCGGGTATGAACCCGGCGCCGGCATCGGCACGCTCAACGTGACCAACCTGGCGTTGTTCATGACGGTGTTCTAAGCACCAGCACCCGTTCGTCGATGAAGGGCCGGCCTGTGCCGGCCCTTCTCTTTGCCGGCCTGGCCCACGGCGAGGGCTTGCCGATACTGGCCCCAGTTGCGATGCTCGCTGCACTTTCACGCAGCGAAGCCTTCATGACCGATACCTCGACGTCCGGCGGTTACGTCCGTCGCCTCCGCCCGTGGGACGCGGCCATGATCGTGGTTGGCGGCATCATCGGCGGCGGGATCTTCCTCAACCCGTATGTCGTGGCGATGCGCACATCGTCCGGTCTGTCGCTGCTGCTGATGTGGATCGGCGCCGGCGTGCTGACCCTCATCGGCGCCCTTTGCTATGCGGAGCTGGGGGCGCGACGTCCCCATGCGGGCGGCAGCTACGTGTACCTGCGCGAAGCGTTTGGGCCGCTGGCCGGGTTCCTGTTCGGCTGGAGCATGTTGCTGGTGATCTATTCGGGATCGACCGCGGCGGTCGCCACCATCTTTGCCAGCTATGCGGCCTCCCTGTTCGGCCTGCCCGCCAGCGCCGCCACCCCTCTGGCCATTGGCGCACTCGTCTTCGTGGCACTGATCAACCTGTTCGGCCTGCGCCTGGGTGCCCAGGTGCAGAACCTGTTCACCCTGCTCAAGCTGTTGGCGGTGGCGGTGCTGGTGGTGTGCGGCCTGTTCCTGGCTGGCGTGAGCGGCCACGGCATGCTGGCCACCGACCCGCAAACGGCTGAGGTGGGTTTCATGGGCGCCGCGCTGCCGGTGCTGTTCGCCTATTCGGGCTTCACCTATCTCAACAACCTGGCGGGCGAGGTCAGCGAGCCGCAACGCACGCTGCCCCGCGCGCTGTTCATCGGCATGCTGCTGGTGATCGCCGCTTACGCCTTGGTCAACCTGGCCTATCTCACCGTGCTGGGCCACGCCGGCCTCGCCGCCAGCCGCGCGCCGGCGGCCGATGTGATGCAACGGGTCTTTGGCACGGCCGGGGCCAAGCTGATCGCGGTCGGCGTGGCGATATCCGCGCTGGGCTTCTGCAATATCACCCTGGTGGCGGGTGCCCGCGTGCTGCAGGTGATGGGCGAAGACGGCTTGTTCTTCCGCAGCGTGGCCCGGCTGCACCCTAAGCACCACACGCCCAATGTCGCGCTGTTGCTGCTCTCGGGCTGGGCGATTGTGCTGGTGTGGTCCGGCAGTTACGGCCAACTGCTCGATTACGCGACCTTTGGCGACTGGCTCGCCTGCGCCTTTGGCGTGGGCACCTTGTTCTGGTATCGCCGCCGCGAAGGCGATCAGGCCAGCTTCCGCGTACCCGGTTACCCGCTGCTGCCGCTGATCTTCATCGCCACCATCGGCCTGGTGATGGTGCAGAGCCTGCGCACCAGCCCCCTGAATACGGGCATTGGCCTGCTGATCATGGCCGCCGGCATCCCGGTTTACCTGGTGTGGCGACACCTGTTCAGCCGGGTTACCTCCTAAGCATCGCGCTCCGATGCCACAATGGGCAGATATCCAAGTGAGTTCCTAAGCGATGGCGAACGCGCAAGACCAGTTACCGACACCCGGAACAAGCAACACCATCGTGCCCGACAAGGTGCGCGAGGGAGTCGATCTGGAGATCAACGGCAGGAGCTATCGCCACACCGGTGACGATCAGATGCCCCTGCTGTGGTATCTGCGCGACGTGCTGCGCCTGACCGGCACCAAGTACAGCGGCGAGCATGGCGAAGGCGGCTACGACCTGGTGCTGGTGGATGGCAAGCTCGCCTCGGCCACCACCCTGCCCGTGGCCAAGCTGGCCGGCAAGACCGTGACCACGGTCGAGGGCCTGGCCGCGGCCGACGGCAAACTTCATCCGCTGCAGCAGGCCTTCGTCGACGAAGACGCCATCGGCTGCGGCTACTGCACCCCCGGCTGGCTGATGGCGTCGCTCGATCTGCTCACTCGCCATCCGCAACCGAGCGACAACGACATCGACCAGTTGCCCAATCTTTGCCGTTGCGGCTGCCAGACCCGCGTGCGCCTCGCCATCAAGCGCGTCGCCAAGGGAGCGCACGCATGAGCCGCGCGAGCGATCACGGCGCGCAGCTCTCGCGTCGACGTTTTCTCCAGGTGCTGGCCGGCAGCGCCGGCGCCCTGATCATCGGCATTCCGTTCGCGGACGCCGCCGATGCACCCGTCCCCGCCGCCATGCTGGGCGACACGCTGTATGGCCTGGGCGCCTATGTGCGCATCGATGCGGACGGCAATATCGTGATCGGTGTGCGTGACCCGGACACGGGCACCGGTACCTCGACCTCGCTTGCGCGCATCATCGCCGACGAACTCGATGCCGACTGGACGCGCGTGAGCGTCGTCTCGCTCGGCCTTGGCGTGGAAGACGACAACGGCCAGCCGCGCTGGATCTACGGTCACCAGACCAGTGGGCTGGGCGATTCCATTCCGGCCGCGTGGGCCGATCTGCGTGGCGCCGGCGCGCTCGCGCGCTGGCTGTTGCTGCAGGCCGCAGCGCGACGTCTTGGTGTTCCCGCTGACCGACTGCGCTGCGAAGAAGGCAGCGTGATCGCGCCCGATGGTCGTCGCTTCGGCTACGGCACGCTCGCCGATGCGGCCGCCAAGATCGCCCCGCCCGCCACACCGGTGCCGCCCAAGTCGCCCGAGCATTACAGCCTGATCGGCCAGCCGGCCGGCGACATCGACGCGCGCGCCATCGTCACCGGCCAGGCGCCGTATGCGCTGGACAACTATCCGGCCGAAGCGCTGATCGCCGTGCTGTCGCACTGCCCCTGGCCCGACGGCAGCGTCGAGAGCCTCGATACCACCGACACCATGGCGGTGAAGGGTGTCGTCAAGGTCGTGCAGATCAAGCCCGAAGCGGGCATCCCGCTTGGCCAGACCGTGCGCTCGCCCGCCGTGGCCGTGCTCGCCGAAAACACCTGGGCGGCCCTGCAGGGTCGCGCAAAACTCAAGCTGCAGTGGAAGGCCGGCGCACAAAGCGAAAGCAGCGCCTGGTTCGAACAGCAGGCCAGCGACGTTCTCAATGACAAGAACGCCCAGCCGGCCGCACGCGTGCGCAACGACGGCGACGTCGACACGGTCGCCAAGAAATCCTCGCGCCGCATCGAAGCGACCTATGTGCAACCGTGGCTGGCGCATGCCACGCCCGAGCCGATGAACTGCGTGGCCCGCATCGACAAGGATGGCGCCATGCTGGTGGTGCCCACGCAGGCACCGCAGAAGGCATGGAAAGTCGTGCAGCGGCTCACCGGCCTCGCCCCCGCGCAGATCGAGATCCGCGTACCGCGCGTGGGCGGCGGCTATGGCCGTCGCCTCGACCACGACTACGTTGCCGAAGCCGTGATGCTGGCCAAGGCCGTCGAAAAGCCGGTCAAGCTGATGTGGACGCGCGACGAGGACCTCACGCAGGACTACTACCGCTCGGCCTCGGTGCACAAGTTCAGCGCCACGCTCGACGGCAAGCGTCAGATCACCAGCTGGAACCAGCGCATGGCCAGCGCCTCCGCGCTCGCCCAGCGTGGCGTGCCCGACAACCGGCTGTGGACGTCCGAACTGGATGCCCATCAGCTGCCGGCGGGCCTGGTGACCAACTTGCGCAGCGATTGGTACTCGCTGCCCTCGGCGATGTTGCGCGGCCCCTCGCGCGGCATGCCGAACGTCAACAATGCGTTCGCGGTCGAGAGTTTCGTCGACGAAATCGCGCAATCGCTCAAGGAAGATCCGCTGGTCACGCGCCTGCGCCTGATCGGCGAGCCGCGCGTCATCCCGCTTGGCGACAACCGCACGCTGGACACCGCCCGCCTGATCAACGTGCTCAAGCTGGTGGCCGATCGCATCGAGTGGAAAAATTGGCTGCGCACCGTCAATGGCCTGGGCATCGCCTGCTGGCATGTGGACGGCGCCTATGTGGCGCACGCGATCGAGACGTCGCTGCAGGGCAATAAGCTCAACATCGAGCGCGTGGTGTGCGCGGTCGACGTGGGCCGCGTGATCAATCCGACCGGGTTGGAAGGCCAGGTCGCGGGCGCCACGCTCGATGCGCTGTCCACCGCGCTGAATCTGTCGATCAGCTACAAGGACAGCCAGGTTCAGCAGCGCAACTGGAAGGACTATCCGCTGGCGAACATGGCCCAGCTGCCGGACACCACCGAAGTGATCATCGTGCCGGGCGATCGCGATCCCACCGGCGCCAGCTTCCTGGGTATGCCCACCGCCGCGCCGGCCTTGGCCAATGCCGTGTTCCGCGTGAGCGCCGTGCGCGTACGCCGCTTGCCGCTGCTGAAGGAAATGCTGCGCATGCTGTGACGGCAGGGAGCCATCCGGCTCCTGCGTGCGTCCTGACGAGCAGCCTCGTGCGAGATCGCGAGCTGCTCGGCACGGAAAGCTTTGTGACGAAACCGTGCACGAAAACGCTCCATATGACAGGCGCATTTGAGTAATTTCACGGACGCGCGCGCCGAAATTCTGCCCTAGGATGCCTTCACTCGGCGCTACTCAAGGTAACGCCGTTTGCGTGCTCGGGGGTAGGAATGCGTCGACGTGTCGGGTTGATTCTGTTGCTCTGCCTATGTGCCGCGGCGCCTGTGTGGGCGCAGTCCGCAGCCACGCCGGTGTCGGGCCGTTGCATCGGCCTGGTGCTTGGCGGCGGCGGCGCGCGCGGCGCGGCGCACATCGGCGTGCTCGAAGTGCTCGAGCGCGAGCACATTCCCGTTTGCCGCATCTCCGGCACCAGCATGGGCTCCATCGTGGGCGGCATGTATGCGGCCGGTTATTCGCCGCAGGAAATGCACGAGATCATCACCTCGCTCGACTGGGATGACCTGTTCTCCGACAACCCCGCGCGCGGCGAGCTGCCGATGCGCCGCAAGGATGCCGATTACC
Source organism: Dyella japonica DSM 16301 (assembly GCF_001010355.1). GTDB lineage: Bacteria > Pseudomonadota > Gammaproteobacteria > Xanthomonadales > Rhodanobacteraceae > Dyella > Dyella japonica. The sequence continues at coordinate 47,531 of NZ_JPLA01000014.1, forward strand.
GCTATCTGCTCAATTTCGAAGTGGGCTACAAGAACGGCCACATCATCACCCCGGCCGGCGTGGTTCAGGGCCAGAAGCTGTTGCTGTTGCTGCGCCGCCTGCTGATTTCCACCTGGGACGTGCACGACTTCGACCAATTGCCCATACCCTTCCGCGCGATCGCCACGGACATCGTGGCAGGCAAGCCGGTGGTGTTCGGTTCGGGCGATCTGGCCTTGTCGATCCGCTCCAGCATGTCGGTGCCCGGCGCCTTCGCGCCCACCAATGTCGACGATCTGCTGCTGGTCGATGGCGGCCTGATGGACAACGTGCCCATCGATGTCGCGCGCAGCATGGGCGCCACCCAGCTGATCGTGGTGAACGTCGGTTCGCCGCTGGCCAAGCGCGAGCAGTTGAGCAATCCCCTGGCCGTGCTCAACCAGATGGTGAGCGCGTTGATGGAAGACAAGACCCGGCAGCAGCTCGCCACCTTGGGCAGCAACGACATCCTGATCACGCCGCCGCTCGGCGAGATGAGCGCCGCCGAATTCAATCGTGGCGCCCAGGCCATCGCGATTGGCCGAGCTGCCGCCGAAGCAGCCCTGCCGCGGCTGAAGGCACTTTCGGTGGGTCCGGACGAATGGGCCAACTACACCGCGCAACATCGGCAACGGCAGTTCGATCCCGGCCTGGTGGCCTTCCTGAAGGTGGACGCCGCGCACACGGATACCGCGCAGTACGTCGACGAGCGCCTCAGCAAGGACGTCGGCCAGCCGTTCGATCCGAACAAGCTGGAAGAACAGATCGGCAGCATCTACGGTCGCGGCAATTACCAGCAGATCGACTACCGCCTGCAGCAGCAGGGCAATGATCGCGGGCTGTTGATCATTCCGCGCGACAAGCCCTGGGGTCCGCTGTACGGCAAGCTCGGCTTCGAATTGAACGATGATTTCGCCGGTCGCAGCGAGTATCTGATTTCCGCCGAAGTCACCGCGACCAATCTCAATCGCCTCGGCGCCGAATGGCGCAGCACCTTGTGGGCCGGTCGCATCGGCGGCGTGGCCACGGAGTTCTATCAGCCCTTCGGCCAGGGCGCCTCCACCTATGTGATGCCTTATGGATTGCTGCGCAACGAAGACTTTCCGGTCTTCACCGAGGACGGCAACCGGCAGCTGGCGGAGTACCGCATCAAGCGCAGCTATCTGGGCTTCGAGACGGGATGGTCGCCGTTCTCCTATTGGCGCGTGCTGGCCGCCTATACGCGTGGCCGCGACAAGGGCGACCTGCGCATCGGCAACCCCTCGGACTTTTTCAACGCGCAACAGGACTACAGCCAGGCCAAGGTGGGCCTGGACTGGGACAGCCTGGACAACGCGCAATTTCCGTCCAAGGGCGCGCACATCAATCTGTCCTACGACATGTACCGGCCGTGGCTGGGCGGCGACCAGACCGGCGACGTGGCGCAGTTGAACGCGGACTGGGTGCCCGACTTCGGACTGGCCCAGTCCCGCTATCACCTGCTGCTGGGATTGCGCGCAACCAGTGCGCTCTCGCATGACGCACAGATGGACCGGTTCTTCGAGGCGCAGCAATTCCTGGGCGGCTTCCTCAATCTTTCCGGCTTCGCCGAGCGTTCGCTGCATGGCGACCAGGCTGTGCTCGGCCGCGCCGTGGTGTATCGGCGCACCGGCCAGATGGATGCGATCTTCTCAACGCCGATCTACATCGGCGCGAGCCTGGAAGCAGGCAACGCCTGGCAGAGCCGCAGCCAGGTCGACCTCGGTTCGCTGATCTACGCGGGCAGTATGTTCCTGGGCGTGCAGACGCCTTTGGGGCCGCTGTTCCTCGGCTACGGCTACGCCCAGGGCGGCCACAATTCGGTCTATCTCACCTTCGGTTCGCTGCTGCGGCCTTCGCCGTGAGAGCGGGCGGCCGTTATCGCGGAGTCTCCACGAACCCCACCGCACAATCGCTTTGCCACCCGCCCGCTGGGCGGGCCTTCCAGGAGCCATCGCCATGAAAGCGTTGCGTCTGCTCGTGATCGTCGCCGGCCTTGCGCTGAGCGCGTGTTCGAACGTCAGCATCACCAATCAGTGGCGCGATCCGTCGTGGCCGGGACCGCCCGCCTCCAATGTGGTGGTCGTGGGCATCTCGCGCAGCGATACCATGCGCCACGTCTTTGAAGACACCTTCTCGCAGCAGTTGCAGGCCGCAGGCATCCAGGCGGCGCCCAGCTATACGCAGATACCGGCAGGCACCACCGGTGCGATCGGGCTGCGCGACCTGGTCAAATCCAGCGGCGCCCAGGCCGTGCTGGTGACGCGCGTGCAGCGCGTCGAGCAAAGGGTCAGCGTCACGCCGAGCGGCCCGATGTATGGCGGCTTCTATGGCTGGTACGGTGGCGCGTGGGCGTCCACCCCGGACGTGCAGCAGTACGACGTGGTGACGCTGGAAACCAGCGTGTGGGATCCGCGTTCGGAGAAATTGGTCTGGACGGTCACCACGCAAGGCATCGGCATCAACGATATCCCCAAGGCGACCACGCAGCTTGCGCAAGCGCTGATTCCCAAGCTGAAGACCGACGGCATCCTGCGCTGAGCAAGTGAGGCATGGGTGGGCGACGGCGCGGCGCCGTAACTCACCCGTCACCAGGCAGGCGCCACGCAGCGATCAGTGGAACTGGTCGCTCGCGGGAACCCAGGTCGTGCTGCTGCGCGCAGGACCCGCAGGCAACGTCACTTCCACCGGACAACCCGGCGGCATCGGGCCACCGGCCACGCGCGCCGCGGCGCACTGGGCACTGTTGTCGAGCTTCACCGTCGCCATCGTAGGCGCGGCAGCCCCGGGAACCGGCGGAACCAGCGGATTGGTCGGCGCCAATTTCATCTTGTCGTAGACCACGTCGTCCACCGGTTGCGGCGGCGGATCGCCATCGCCGCAACCGAACAGCGCCATCGGGAACAGCGGCATCACCACGCATTCCACGCGCACGCCACGCGGCAGGTGGAAGGTGTGGCGCATGGTGGTTTTCTCCACCGCGTGGCGCAGTGCCGTGTCGATCGAGCTTTCCCCTTCGGGCGTCCAATCCTTTTCGAAGCGCGTGGGCGTATAGCCGATGCTGGGCGTGCCGTGCGACATGATCTCGGTATTGCCATGCGGCTTGAGCTGCACATAGCTGCCCACGGCGCCTTCCTGCTCGCCCTGCCCTTTGCCGCCTTGCCCGTTGCTGGTGCCGTTGCCCTTGCCTGGCGGCAAGCCGAGATTGAGCCCCTTGCCGCCGGCCACATTGGGCGACTGGCTGACCCCATTGGCCTGGCCCGGCGTACCCGTGCGACTGCCCTGCGGCGTCGCGTTGGGCGCACTGCTCTCGCCGCTTTCATTGGAAGGACGGCTCGATTCGTTGCTGGCCGTATTGGCCTGCGCGCTGGAAGCGCTCTGCGCCGATGCATTGGATGCCGAGGCCGGCGCGGCATTCTGCGTCGGCGCTGCCTCTGCCGGCGTTTCCGATAGCTGCGGACGCTCGATCGACGGCTGGTTGTCCAGCGCGATGGCCTTGGGTGCTGCCACGTCCAGGTGCGGCGCCTGCGGATGTTCCAGCGAGGGCTGCGGATTGGGCGGCAAGGGCACGGCTTCCAGCTGCGGTTCTTCCGCCACGCGGATCGCCGGGGATTCGATCTTCGGTTGTTCGCTGGGCACCACCGGCGCCACCGGGTTCGGCTGCGGCTGCAGGTTCACCGTGGGCGCCGCCTGCGCCGGCAGCGGCACGGCCTGCAGCTCCGGTTCGGGCGGCGAGGCGGGAGCTTCGGGTCGGGGCACGGCCGCGATGCTCGGCGGCGTGGTGACGGGCACCGCTTTTTCCAACGCGACGGTCGGCGGGGTGACCACGGGCGCCGATTGTGGCGGCACCTCCGGCAGGGCAAGCGAAGCCGGCGGCTGCACCGGCTGGTTGCCTTCGACCTGCGGTTTGCGAATCGGCTCGGGCTGGAACTTCGGCGGCACCGGCTTCTCCACCGCCGGCGTTTCCAGCGCCACCTGCGGCGGCTCCGGCGCGGTGGGCACCGGTTGCAGCTGTTCGGCAGGCGCCGGCTTGGGCAGGGTCACCGGCGGCAAAGGTGCAGCGGTGATTTCCGGCTTGGGTGCGGTGGCCCTGGGCACGTCGGTGACGACCGGCGTCTGCAAGGCCGGCACCGGTACGGGCGACAGATCGTTGTTGGTGCGCGTGGACGAGCTGCTGCGGCGCGCCGTACGCGGCGCATTGCTCGCATTGCCCCGATGCACCGGCCCCACCTGCTTGGGCGGCGTGCCGCGCACGGGCGGCGGCGGAGGCGGCTCTTCCTTGGGCTTCTCGATCAGGCGCACGACTAGTGGCGGCGTCTCGTCGTTGAGCTCATCGAGCTCGTAGGCGGGACCCAGAATGATGCCGACCAGAAAAGCCAAATGCACGAACAGCGCGCCGGCGAAGGCAACGATGCGCAACCAGCGGTCGCGCGGGCGTTCCGCGCGACGCCTGCGATAGACGCCCGCGCTGTCCGCCGCCGACTTGGGCGATGGAAGCGTCACTGTCAGCCGGCCCGCGGATTCCCTGTCCATGGGCGAAGTGTAATGGGCAGTGATGAGGTTCTGAGTAGTCCCCCGATCAACCGCCATCCTGGGTCGTCGAGTGCGCCGCCCGTTCCTGCATTTCGGCATCGACCGAGCGCGTCGGCGTGTCGACCGGACAGCCCTGCGGCAGCGGCTTCTCGGCGCGATAGATGGCGATGCATTCGGCCACGCTGATCGTCTTGGGCGGCGGCGAACCCGGCGCCAGCTGGCTGGCCGGCGCCATGTTCATGCGCATGTCGCCGTCGTTCGATGGCGGTGGCGGCGGCGGATCGCCACCGCAGCCGCCACCCAGCGCCAGCAGCGAAACCGAACAGTGGATGCGCACGCCGGGCGCGATGTGGAAGGTGTGCGAGACGGTGCTTTTCTCCACGCCTTTCTTCAGCGCGTCGTCGACCGAGCTGCCGCCGCCCTTCTGCCAGTCCTTCTCGAAGCGGGTCGCCTTGTACGGCACCGTCGTGGTGTGCTGCATGATCTTCGCATCGCCCTGCGGCATCCGCCCCACATAGTCGCCTTCGGGCGCGGGCGCGGCCGTGCTCGCGGTGGCAGGCAGCGTGGCCTGCCCGGCAGCGTTGTAGATATCCGGCCGCGGCGACGGCGGGCTGGAGCTGGCAGGCGCCGGCGGCTCGGGCGGCAGACTCACGGTCATGGCGTTCTTCGCCGGCGCCTCGTGCACCACCGGCGTGTTGACCGGTCGCGGCGGCGGCGCCGGCTCCGCGGGTGGCGGGGGTAGCAGCTCGGGCGGGGCGACCGGCCCGGGCGGCGTGGCCGCCCGTGGAATCAGCCGTACCAGCAAGGCGCCGGTGCGTTCTTCCTGGGCCCGCGCAGCCGCCTTGCCCAACTGCATCTCATGCCAGGTCAGCCAGCCGAACAGGACGTGCAGCACCAGCACAATGCCCAGCGCCAGCCAGCGACGCCCGCGGTTGGGCGGAGCCTTTCGCCAGCGCAGCTGATGCAGCATCGCGCGTGTGGGTCCGTCGAGGGGCGCCAGCCCGCGCGATGGCGGGCCCGGGGGCGTCCAGCGATGGTGTTCGACCTGCTCGGTATGCTCGATGGGGAATCTCTTCTGTACTGCGGGGGCTGCCGGCCGGTAGTCCGGTCCGGCCCGGCGGGAATGGGGACTTCTGCTGACCCGCGCAAGCGCCGAGGGTTCCCCGTTTGACCCGGTTTGGCCCGTTCATCGCACTGCAACTTGACCCGGAAGGCCATTGGCGAAAATCTACGCAAACGGCCACCTCGGCCGTACCCGCCATGACCGCCCCCGCGTCCTGCACGCCTGGACGACCATGACGGCCCGCCATCGTCAGCCGCTTGCGCGGCTTCGTGCGGCGCCGCAGGTCACGTCGGCACGAACCCGCGCCCAGCCATGGGAGGGTCGCATCGTGTCGTACAACACGGAAAACATCCGCAACATCGCGCTCGCCGGACATGCCGGCGCCGGCAAGACCACGCTCTTCGAAGCCCTGCTGCACGCCGGCGGCGTGATCCAGAACCAAGGTTCGGTGGAGCGCGGCACCACCCAGTCCGATACCGACGAACAGGAAAAAGCGCGCGGCCATTCGATCGATACCGCCATCGCGAGCATCCCGTTCGGACAGAGTCATATCAACCTGATCGACACGGCGGGCTACGCCGATTTTCGCGGCCCCACGCTGTCCGCTTTCGCCGCGGTGGAAACCGTGGCCGTGGTGGTCAATGCCTCCAACGGCATCGAATACGGTACCCGCCGCATCATGGAGCGGGCGCGCGAACGCGGGCTGGCGCGCGTGCTGGTGATCAACAAGATCGATTGCGACGTGGCCAAGCTCGGGCCCCTGGTGGATGCCCTGCGCGAGGAATTCGGCACGCAATGCCTGCCGGTGAATCTTCCTGCAGAAGGCGGCACGAAAGTGCTCGACTGCTTTTTCCACAGCGACGGCGCCACAGATTTCTCCTCACTGGCCGAAGCGCACCAGCGCATTCTCGACCAGGTGGTGGAAGTCAACGAAACCGTGATGGGCCATTACCTCGATGCGGGTGAAGGCGACCTCTCGCCGCAGGAATTGCACGACGCGTTTGAGCAATGCCTGCGCGAAGGTCACCTGGTCCCGATCTGCTTCGTGAGCACGCGCACCGGTGCCGGTCTCAAGGAATTCCTGGAACTGGCCGAACGCCTGCTGCCCAATCCGGCCGAAGGCAATCCGCCGCCCTTCCTCAACGGCGAGGACGAAACCATCACCGTCAACGCCGATCCCAAGGCGCATGTGATCGCCGACGTATTCAAGATCGTCAACGATCCCTTTGTCGGCAAACTCGGTGTGTTCCGCGTCTGGCAGGGCACGGTCAAGCGCGACACGCAGCTGTTCATCGACGACAGCAAGAAGCCTTTCAAGGTGGGACATCTGTTCCGACTGCGCGGCAAGACGCACGAGGAGATCGATCAGGCGATCCCCGGCGACATCGTGGCGGTGGCGAAAATCGAGGAAATCCATTTCGACGCCGTGCTGCACGATTCGCACGACGAAGACCGCATCCACCTCGCGCCGATGCGTTTTCCGCAACCCATGTTCGGGCTTGCCTTGGAGCCCAAGCACAAGGGCCAGGAACAGAAACTGTCGCAGGCCATCAGCCGCCTCGCCGAAGAAGATCCCTGCTTCCGCGTCGAGCATCACAAGGAACTCAACGAGACCGTGGTGCGCGGACTCTCGGACCTGCATCTGAAAGTGATGCTGGAGCGCATGAAGGAGCGCTACAGCGTCGAAGTGACCACGCACCCGCCACGCATCGCCTACCGCGAAACCATCGCCGGGCGTGCCGAAGGCCATCATCGCCACAAGAAGCAAACCGGTGGCGCCGGCCAGTTCGGCGAGGTGTTTCTTCGGGTGGAGCCGCTGGATCGCGGCGCCGGCTTCGAGTTCGTCGATGCGATCAAGGGCGGCGTGATTCCGGGGCAGTTTCTCCCCGCCATCGAGAAGGGTGTGCGTCAGGCGCTGGAAACCGGCGCGATTGCCGGCTATCCGATCCAGGATGTGCGCGTCACCGTGTATGACGGCAAATACCACGCGGTCGACTCGAAGGAAGTGGCCTTCATCAGTGCCGGCAAAAAGGCCTTCCTCGATGCGATCGGCAAGGCCCGGCCCATCGTGCTCGAACCCATCGTGGACGTGGAAGTGGCCATACCCGAAGCCAACGTGGGCGACGTCACCGGCGGACTCGCCGGCAAGCGCGCCCGCATCATGGGCACCGATTCGCTGCGCGGCGGCGAGCTGGTGATCAAGGCCCAGGCACCGCTGGCCGAGCTCACCGACTACCCGACCGAATTGAAGGCGATGACGGGTGGCCGCGGCCGCTACAGCCTGGATCTCAGTCACTACGAACCGGTGCCGCCGCCGGTGCAGAAACAACTGGCCGAGGCGTGGAAGCCGCACGTGGACGAGGACTGATCCCACAGCATCGCCTGAACGGGCGCGACCGGCGTCGCGTCCGTGCGCTTCGTTCGCTTGAGGCGCTGAAATTACGCCGCATGTGTTTAATGGATGCGCGCCGAAACACACGGCGCTGGAGGCATGCGATGAGCCGCTCCTTCGTGAAGGATGCGGACGAGTCCGTCGGCGAACGGCTGCCGGATATCCCGCTGAGCGAACACCCCAACGTCGTGACACCGCGTGGACTGGCGCAGCTGCGTGCGCGGCTGGTCGCCATGCGCGAACGACGCGACGCGCTGCGCGCCGCCGCCGACACCCTGCCGCAGCAACGCGAGCTGGCCGAGGTGGAGCGCGAACTGCGCTGGCTCAATACGCGGGTCGGCAGCGCGATCGAAATCGACCTGGCGCAACAGCCACGCGACCGCGTGGCGTTCGGCGCCCTGGTGACGGTGGACAGCGATGAAGGCGAGGCGCGCTACCGCATCGTGGGCGAGGACGAGGCCGAAGTGGAACACGGCCTGGTCAGTCACGTGTCGCCCCTGGCCAAAGCCCTGCTGGGCGCCCGCGTCGGCGACGAGGTGACGTGGCAGCGGCCGGCGGGGGACCTAGTGATCGAGGTGGTGCGGATCGAGTATCCCACCGACGAATGATGGCCTTGCGCGTCCATCCTCAATGCTGGAACGCACCGGGCTCACCTGTGGGAGCGCACCCTGTGCGCGACAGGCGCCCGAGGGCACGAGGCGACAAAAATTCGCCGGAGCGCCTCGCTAAAAACCGCGACTGAGGTACCCCGGCACTCTGCGGTCGCGCACAGGGTGCGCTCCCACAGATACCGCTCCCACACATGTACAGGGTTATCGCAGACTCAAACTCAGCGCTTGGCCTTCAACAACGTCCCGCTGCACTTGGGCGAGCCGCACAGGCATTTCCACAGCTTCTTCAGGCGCGCGGTATGGGGCACGTCCAGGGTGATGCCGTAGTCGTAGGTGAGCTCTTCGCCGGGCTTGATGTTGCGGATGGCTTCGATCAGCACGCGATCCTTGCGCGCGTTGCCGTTGGCGTTTTCCTCGATCACGGCCTGGCAGTTCGGATCGCAGCTGTGGTTGATCCAGCGCGCCGTATTGCCCTTGCGGTTGGCGTCGATCAGCCATTCGTCGTTGAGCGTGAACAGGAAGGTGTGGCCGGTTTCGCCGCCGTCGCCGTACAGCACATCGGCCTCGGTGTGGCTCATCAGGGTGCCCTTGTACTCGATGACTTCCTCGCCCTTCTTGATCGGGGCGACGGCAAACACGCCATTGCCATGGATGGGGGAGCGGCGGGCAACGATACGTCGGGTCATGAGCAACTGGCAGTGGGGGATGAGCCGGAGATGATGCCTGCTGCGTTGCGCAATGGGAACCTCTGGCTAGCGGTCACGACGGCGTGATCGCATTCGCGCTGAGATAAATCCCGGACGGCGGGACCCCGTGGACAGACCGCAAGGTCATCCTGCTAAGATTCAAACAATCGTTTGAGGTGCTTCCATGAAACGACTGCTCGGCTGGGTAGTGGTGCTGGTGCTGGTGGCAGGTCTGGTGGCCTGTGGGCCGCCGAAAAAGAGCGTGTTTCCGCCCACGGTGAGCATCCAGGAGATGCGCACCCAGCCCAACGGCGAATGGCGTGTGACCCTGCGCATCCAGAACAACAGCTACGGCTCGATGGATTTCACCTCGCTCGATGGCCAGCTGCAGGTGGCCGAGTTGGTTCCCGTCCGCCTGCATACGGCGTTCGACCTGGACATTCCCCCGTTCGCCGCCGACGTCACCCAGATCAACCTGCTGCCCACGCCAGAGATGACCGCCGCGCTCAAGGCCGCCGCCGTCAAAGGCAGCGCCGGCAGCGTGCCCTACAACGTGACCGGCACGGCGAACGCCAAACCCGAGCAGGAAAAAGCCGCTCGCGATTTCAGTTTCCACGGCAATGACTGGCTGTCGCCGGTGCCGGGGATCCCCAACACCTGGCGCTGATCTCGGCGCCCTGTATGACCCACGAAGGAACTCTGCCATGACGATCTACAAGGCCCCCCTCGACGACCAGCGCTACACCCTCTTCAACGTGCTCGGCGCCGAAGCCGTGCTCACCAAGCTGGAGGGTGGCGAGGGCCACACGCGCGATCTGCTGGACGCCGTGCTGGAGGAAGCCGGTCGCCTGAGCGAAGCCGTGCTGGCCCCGTACAACGCCAGCGGCGATGAGGAAGGCTGCCACTTCGACAAGGCCACCCACACGGTGACCACGCCCAAGGGCTTCAAGGAAGCCTTCAAGGCCTTCGCCGAAGGCGGCTGGACCGGCCTGATCCAGGCCGAGCGCTTCGGCGGCCAGGGACTGCCCAACGTGATGGGCACCGCCACCAGCGAAATCTTCCAGGGCGGCAACCTGGCGTGGAGCCTCTACCCGCTGCTGTCCGAAGGCGCCTGCCACGCGATGGAAATGCATGGCACGGAAGAGCAGCAGGACACCTACCTCAAGCCCATCGTCGAAGGCCGCTGGACCGGCACCATGTGCCTGACCGAGCCCCAGGCCGGCTCCGACCTGGGTCTGCTCAAGACCCGCGCCGAACCCGGCGAGAACGGCAGCTACAAGATCACCGGCACCAAGATCTTCATCAGCGCCGGCGAGCATGACCTGGCGCAGAACATCGTGCACCTCGTGCTGGCCCGCCTGCCCGATGCACCGGCTGGCAGCCGCGGCATTTCGATGTTCATCGTGCCCAAGTTCAAGGTGAATGCCGATGGCTCGCTGGGCGAGCGCAACAGCGTCGCCGCCGGCGCCATCGAGCACAAAATGGGCCTGCGTGGTTCGGCCACCTGCGTGATGAATTTCGACGCGGCCGAGGGCTTCCTGATCGGCGCGCCGCACAAGGGTCTGGCCGCCATGTTCACCATGATGAATGCCGCACGCCTGGGCGTGGGCGTGCAGGGATTGGCGCTGTCCGAGCGCGCGCTGCAGAACAGCACCAACTACGCACGCGAGCGCCTGCAGGGCCGTGCGCTGTCGGGCCCGAAGTTCCCGGACAAGCCCGCCGACAACCTGATGGTGCAGCCGGATGTGCGCCGCATGCTGCTGACCCAGCGCTCGCTGGTGGAAGCCTCGCGCGCGCTGCTGCTGTACACCTCGCTGCAGACCGACGTGGAAGCCCGCGGTGCGGATGAAGCCACGCGCAAGCAGGCCAGCGACCTGGTCGCCTTCCTGATCCCGATCGCCAAGGGCGTGGTCACCGAGCTCGCGCAGGAGTGCACCAAGGAAGCGCTGCAGGTGTACGGCGGCCACGGCTACATCGCCGAGAACGGCGTCGAACAGTTCGTGCGCGATGCCCGCATCATCACCTTGTACGAAGGCACCACCGGCATCCAGGCCGCCGACCTGCTGGGCCGCAAGATCCTCCAGCTGCAGGGCACCGGCTTCAAGCTGTTCCTGCAGGAGATCCTCGCGTTCTGCCAGCAGCACGCACAGGATGCCGCGCTGGCCAGCCTGATCGGACCGCTCGCCAAGCACGCCAAGGAATGGGCCGACCTCACCCTGGCCCTCGCCCAGCGCGTGCAGGCCAACCCGGAAGAACTGGGCGCCGCGGCGATGGATTACCTGTATTACTCCGGCTACATCACGCTGGCCTATATGTCGGCACGCGGCGCTGCCGCACTCGCCAACAGCAACCAGCCGGAAGCGTTCAAGCAGGCCAAGCGCGACAACGCGACCTTCTACTTCGCCCGCATTCTGCCCCGCAGCCTGACCCACAAGGCCGCGATCGAGGCCGGCGTGGACACCATCCCCGCCATCGCCTGATCTGATCCACCCAAAGGCCCCTCCACCACGGAGGGGCCTTTTCTTTTTTGTGGGAGCGCACCCTGTGCGCGACAGCGACAAGGCGCATAGGAGCCACGTGCTTCCACCGCACGGATACGTCTTCACATTTTCAGGACTACCACCTCAGCGCCCCTGGGTGTAGAAAACCATCTTCTCTCGCTGCCGGTTGTTCCCGCATGAGCGACGCCAGCTTTCTGATCCGTCTGGCCGAGGACGACGACGACTTCATCCTTGGCCTGGTGCCCCGTTTCGTGGACTTCAACCTGCCGCCATGGCGTCGCCGCCACGAGTGCATCGAAGGCATACGCAAAGACCTCAGTCGTCATCTGGATGAGCAGCCGGCCAACAGTTTTTTGTTCGTGGCCGAAGACAGCGACGGCGTGGCGGTCGGCTTCATCCATCTGCAGAAGACGCAGGATTACTTCACCGGCCGCAGCAACTGCCATATCTCAGATCTTGCCGTGGCCGCCCAGCACGAAGGCCGCGGGGTGGGACGCGCCCTGCTCGACCACGCCGAAAACTGGGCCCGCGAGCATCGCTGCCAGCTGGTGACGCTGGCGGTATTTCCCGGCAACGAACGCGCACGCGCCGTGTACGAAAACGCGGGCTACGCCGCCGACCTGCTGCGCCTGGCCAAGCCCGTGCGCTGAGCGATGGTCGGCGATCCAGGCGCCTTGCCCGCGGTCACCGCACGACGGGAGACAGTCATGACCGACCCACTGCACACCGTTCGATTTCCTGGCGAAAGCCCCGCCTATCGGATCGCCCGCGATCGCCTGCTGAAGGCGGAAATGGAGTTGCGGCGGCAAACCGAAGCCACCGCTGCATTGCGCCGCGCACTGCCGCTGGGCGGCGTGGTGCCGGTGGACTATGCCTTCGACGATGAAGGCGACACGCCGATCGATACCGACATCGAACGGCAGACGCGCCTGTCCGACCTGTTTGCCGACGGCAAGGACACGCTGGCGATCTACAGCTTCATGTTCGGGCCGGCCATGTCGGCACCGTGCCCGTCGTGCTCGTCGATACTCGATGCGCTCGATGGCGAGATGCCGCATCTGCGCCAGCGCGTGAACGTGGCGGTGGTAGCCAAATCGCCGATCCAGCGCATCCGTCATTTCGCGCGCGATCGCGGCTGGCGCCAGCTGCATCTGCTGTCATCCGCGCACAACACGTACAACTCCGACTATCACGGCGAAAGCGCCGATGGCAGGCAGATGCCTGCGCTGAATATTTTTCTCAGGCGCGACGGCCAGGTGCACCACACCTGGTGCAGCGAGCTGATGTTCGTGCCGCCGGAACCGGGACAGGACCCGCGTCACGTGGATGCGATCTGGCCACTGTGGAACCTGCTCGACTGCCTGCCGGAAGGGCGCGGCGCGGACTGGCGGCCCAGCCTCACCTACGACCGCTGAAGGCCACGCTCACGGCGGCGGCAAGGCCATCTGCGCAAACATCGAGGCGGTGTCGCGCACGCCCCAGCGGCGTTCGATGTGGCCTTCCTTCACCACGAACCATTCCATCGCCAGCACTTCGTAATCCTTGCCGGTGACGGGGCCGCCGCGGAACGATTGCACCGAGCGCCCACGCTCGGTGTAGCGCACCACCACGGTGTCGCCTTCGGCCACCACGGCGTCCACTTCCAGACTCATCTGAAAGCAGCGCATCAGCTGTTCCCACAGCGGGCGTGCCATCTCCAGACCGCCCCAGCCCAGCGCGCCATGGATCAAGGCATCGGGTGCGAACAACGCGCACACGCCATCGAGGTCGCCGCGATTGAACGCGTCGACATACGACATCACCACGCGCTTGTTCTGCTCGGACATGCCTGCCCCGCCATGGGGATCGCGTCGGCGGCGCCACGCAGCCCCGTTCGGGCCAAGCATATCGCCCGACCCTGCAAGCATGGCGTGAGGATGCGGGACCATGCCGGGAGACGGTACGAATCAGCCGCAACGCGTTGCGCGCCGCGGGCAACATCACGGCGCCCGCAGGCGCCGTGATGTCGTTGACATCAGTTCTTCAGAGCGGAGGAAGCAGCCTGTTCGGCCTGCTCGCGCTCGCTGAGGCGCTGCGACACGCGGTCGATATTGCCCAGCGACACCAGGTGCGCGTAGATCCAGCCGTACACGCCTTCACGCAGGAACTCCAGCGCGGTCTTCTCGTCGAGCTGACGCAGCTTGTCTTCATTGACCACGAACAGGCCGTTGAGGTTGATGGACTTGCCATCCTTCTCCAGACGGATGTTGCGCGGCTCGAGCAGCTTGTGCTTGCGCAGCTGCTCCATGAACCTCTGCGTGCGCGACACGTGCTGCTGGAACTCGCCGAGGAAACGCACGGCGTTGTTCAGCACTTCGCTCTCGCTGCCGTCGTCCTTGAACAGGACTTCGCCCTCGGTGGTGTTGAAGCCTTCATAGGCTTCGTCGAGGAACACGGTGAAGTCGTCGCCTTCGGCGCCCACCGGCTTTTCAGCCAGCACGAACGGATAGCGGCGGATGAAGGCCGGGATGTAGGTGTTCGGCGCCCAGTGACCCTGTTCGTTGATGAACAGGTTCTCGTTCTCGCGCAGGCCCAGCAGAGCCATCGGGCCGGCGTCTTCGACGGTCACGCCGCCGAAGAGAATCGGCAGGTCGCGCGCGGCTGCGGGGAATTCCACGCCGGTCAGCGGCACCGAGTGCACCGAGCCGGCGAACTTGAGGTTCGGGATCGGCTTGATGCGCAGATCCTTGTGTTCGGTACGGTTGAGCGGAACAGGACGCTCGTAGAAAAGAACTTCAGCCACGTTGATACCTCTCCCCAGCCGTGCCGGGGTCGCCACCCAGGCTCCCCCTCCCAAACCCGGCCTCGGGTCTACAAATGAACGGACACTATATCAGCGCTTCCGCCGACACGAGAACACCCGTCGGGCATGCCTTCCCCTGCCCTGACAACCATTTGCGTGTGTTCTGTCATGGATTTGGTCTATCCTCGGCGCCATACGAGCATCTTTGCGGCACCCGAACGTTCATTCCCCTGGGTTGAAGGACGGTTTTGCATGCTGATGGAAGTACCTGGCCGCGTTGTCGATCTTCATTCGACCCGCGTGCTGTCGCTGGACGCCGCCGGCAGAATTCTCGACTGGATCAGCTGGCAGGAGGCGGTTTGCCTCTATGTTCGCGACGCCGTGGCCTGGACGCTGGGCGACCCCTGCCTGACGGTGCATGGCGGCCATAACCGCCTCAGCGGGCTGCAGAGCACGCTGTCCCTGCATCCCATCATCGCCAGCACCGGCCATTGCCGCGACCACGCCATCGATCCCTCGCCGGCGCTCACCAACACCGCGCTGTTCGCCCGCGACCGCTATCTGTGCATGTATTGCGGCCAGCGCTACAGCCGCGGCGAACTGACCCGCGACCACGTGCTGCCGATCTCCAAGCAGGGCAAGGACAGCTGGGAAAACGTGGTCAGCGCCTGCCTGGCCTGCAACCTGCGCAAGAGCAACCGCACGCCGCAGCAGGCCAATATGCCGCTGTTGGCAGTGCCCTACCGCCCGAGCTGGGTGGAGCACCTGATCCTGTCCAACCGCAACATCCTGGCCGACCAGATGGAATTCCTGGTCAACCATCTGCCGCGCGATCGGCGCGAGCACATGGTTTAAGGCGTTTCGCTTTCGGCTTCGAACGGGTCGTCCTCGTCCTCGATGCGCTGCAGCTCATTGCGCGCCAGCTCGGCCAGCCGGCAGTAGCTGCGGCGGATGCGGTCAAGGGTTTGCTCGTCGAGCTCTTCGAGGTTGAGCAAGGCGTTGTGCGCCTGCGAGCTGCGGATCAACTCGTCCAGCTTGATCTGCACGGCGGTGGAATCGCGGTTCTGCGTGTTCTGGATCAGGAACACCATCAGAAAAGTCACGATGGTGGTGCCGGTATTGATGACCAGTTGCCAGGTGTCGCCGAAGCCGAACATCGGCCCGGTGACGGCCCAGGCCACCACCACCAGCACCGCCAGCACAAAGGTGACCGGGCGACCGGAATAGTGGGCAACGGATCCGGCGAATCGCTGGAAAGCCTTGCGTGCGCTCATATGTAGGCCCTGGCTGAATGACTGCGCCGGAGCCTCGCCCCTGGCGTGTCAGCGCCGTGTGGAGGCGCAGCCCGCAAGAATTCACCCGGCTGCCCTTGCCCCGCCTCCCCGCTGGGCCAACAATACGCCAATGAACGACCTGTCCCGCTACCCCCATCTGGCGCCCATCGAGACGCCAGCCGACCTGCGCAAAGTGTCCGACGACGAGCTGCCCATCGTCGCCGAAGAGCTGCGCCAGTACCTGATCGAAGCCGTGGCCAGCTCCGGCGGCCACTTCGGCGCGGGCCTGGGCGTGGTGGAACTGACCGTCGCCCTGCACCACGTGTTCGACACGCCGAACGATCGCCTGGTGTGGGACGTCGGCCACCAGTGCTATCCGCACAAGATTCTCACCGGCCGTCGCGACCGCATCACCACGATCAAGAAGAAGGACGGCCTCGCCCCGTTCCCGCGTCGCGAGGAAAGCGAGTACGACACCTTCGGCGTGGGCCACTCGTCCACCTCCATCTCGGCGGCGCTGGGCATGGCGATCGCCGCGCAGCGCAAGGGCGACCAGCGCAAGGTCGTCGCCGTGATCGGCGATGGCGCGATGACCGCCGGCATGGCGTTCGAAGCGCTCAACCATGGCGGCGACGTGGAGCCGAACATGCTGGTCGTGTTCAACGACAACGGCATGTCGATCAGCGAGAACGTCGGTGCGCTGACCAAGATGGCGGCGCGCGCCATGAGCAGCCGCCGCCTGAACGCGCTGCGCGAGCGGGCCAAGCGCGCCATTCCGAAGCAGTCGTTCTTCGGCCGCTTCTTCAAGCGCTGGGAAGAGCACGCCAAGGGCATGTTCGTGCCCAGCACGCTGTTCGAGGAACTGGGTTTCCATTACACCGGTCCGATCGACGGCCACAACATCCCGCAGCTGCTCACTGCGCTGCGCACGGTGAAGAACCTGCCCGGTCCGCAGCTGCTGCATGTGATCACCACCAAGGGCAAGGGCTACGCGCCCGCCGAACAGGCGCAGATCGAATACCACGCCGTGGGTCCATTCGATCCGCAGGCAGGATTGGTCAAGAAAGCCGGCCCGTCCAAGCCCACTTACACCGATATCTTCAGCGACTGGCTGTGCGACATGGCCGCCGCCGACGAGCGCCTGCTGGGCATCACGCCCGCGATGCGCGAAGGCTCGGGCCTGGTGCGTTTCTCCAGGGAGTACCCACAGCGTTATTTCGACGTGGCGATTGCCGAACAGCACGCGGTGACGCTGGCCGCCGGCATGGCCTGCGAAGGCGCCAAGCCGGTGGTGGCGATCTACTCCACCTTCCTGCAGCGCGCGTTCGACCAGGCCATCCACGACGTGTCGATCCAGAACCTCGACGTGACCTACGCGATCGATCGCGCCGGCGTGGTCGGCCCCGATGGCGCCACGCATTCGGGCAGCTTCGATCTGTCGTTCCTGCGTTGCCTGCCGAACATGGTGGTGATGGCGCCGGCGGACGAAAACGAATGCCGCATGATGCTCACCACCGGCTTCCACTATCACGGTCCGGCTGCGATCCGTTACCCGCGTGGCACCGGCCCCGGCGTGCCGCTGCAGCAGGAACTGGAAACCTTGCCGATCGGCAAGGCGGAATTGCGTCGGCGCGGCCATGGCCTGGCCCTGCTCAGCTTTGGCGCGATGCTGGCGCCGGCGGCGGAGATCGCCGCTGAAATGGATGCCACCCTGGTCAACATGCGCTTCGTCAAGCCGCTGGACGAGGCGATGATCCTCGAACTGGCACGCACCCACGATGCGTTCGTGACGCTGGAAGACAACGCGATTGCCGGCGGCGCGGGCAGCGGCGTGGCCGAATGCCTGGCCGCGCATGGCATCGTCAAGCCGATCCTGCACCTGGGCCTGCCGGATGCCTACCTGGAACACGGCAGCCGCGAAGAAGTGCTGACCATGGCCGGACTGGACCTGCCCAGCATCCGCCGTGCGATTCGTGCCCGCTTTCCTCAAGTGGGTTCGCGCAGCCAGATCACGGCCTGATCGGTCAGCTCAATGTTTACCGAAAACGCCGCGCACTGCGCGGCGTTTTCATTTGGACGTCCATCACGCGCCGGGCCAGACTCCGCCGCTGACGCGATCGCGCTGCTCCAGATCCTGCTCGGTGAACACCTCGCGGTAGCCCGCGGCGGACAACACCTCGCGCACTGCCGGCCCCTGGTTCCAGCCGTGCTCCATCAACAGCGAGCCGCCGGGTTCGAGATGGTCGCGCGCCTGCGCCACGATCTGGCGGATGTCATCGAGCCCATCGGTCCCGGACGCCAGCGCCGAGGCTGGCTCGAAACGCAGATCCCCCTGCGCCAGATGCGGATCGTCCGCTTCGATGTAAGGCGGATTGGAGACGATCAGCTCAAAGCGCTCGCCCGCCAGCGCCGCCAGCCAGTTGCCGTGTGCAAATCGAACGTTGGCAATGCCGTGCTTGCTGGCGTTGCGCGCTGCCACCGCGAGTGCGTCGGCGCTGGCATCCGTCGCGACGACCTTGGCGGTTGGACACTCGCGCGCGATTGCCAGCGCAATGGCACCGCTGCCGGTGCCCAGATCCGCCACGCGCGTTGTCGCTGTCATGCGAGCGAGCGCGAGCTCCACCAGCAATTCGGTTTCCGGCCGCGGAATCAGCGTGGCCGGGGTGACTTCCAGGTTCAAGGTCCAGAAGCCGCGATGACCCGTGATATACGCCACCGGCTCGCCATCGCGACGACGCTGCACCAGCGTGTCGAATGCCTTGACCTGATTGCCGTCGAGTTCGTCGTCGGCATGCGCGATCAGCCAGCTGCGCGGCTTGCCCAGCACGTGCAGCAACAGCAACTCAGCTTCCAGCCGTTCGCCGAGCGCGTCGGCGGCATCGGCAATGATCGCGCGCACCTCAGCCACGCTCGGCGCTCCAGTCAAAGCCAACGGAAATACGAGCAGGCGACCAGGCCGACATGACTGCTTCCAACGAGTAGGAAGCCACAGTGTAGAGGCAATACTGCCTCAGACCGCCGTGGGCGACAGATAGCGATGCACCGCCTGGATCACCACCGAGCCCTCGCCCACGCCCGACGCCACGCGCTTGACCGAACCGGAGCGCACATCGCCCACGGCGAAGATGCCGGCCTTGGTCGTGGCGTACGGGGATTCCAGGATGTGCCCCTGATCGCATCGACCGGTAAGCACGAAGCCCTTGCTGTCCAGCGCGAGGCAATCCTTGAGCCAGTCGGTGTTGGGTTCGGCGCCGATCATCACGAACACATTGCTGCACGGTCGCGTGGTGGACTCGCCCGTCTCGCGCTGCTGCCAGGTCACGCGATGCAGCCGGCCTTCGCCTTCCAACCCGACGATCTCGCTATGCGTGTGCAAGGTGATCGACGAGGACAGCAGGATGCGCTGCACCAGATAGTCGGACATGGTGGCGGCCAGACCCGACGAGCGCACCAGCACATGCACGTGCGAGGCGATGCGCGAGAGGAATACCGCTGCCTGTCCGGCGGAATTGCCGCCGCCGACCACGATCACTTCCTCGTTCTTGCACAGCTGCCCTTCCATCGCAGTGCAGGCGTAATGAATGCCCGCGCCTTCGAAATGCGCGTAGCCCGGCACGTCCAACTTGCGATAGCGCGCACCCGTGGCCACGATCACCGAGCGCGCCTGGATGCTTTGCCCATCGTCGAGAAACATGCGGAATGGCGTGACCGAGCAGTCGATGCCGGAGGCCTGCCGCGAAATCGCCAGTCGCGCGCCGAATTTCTGCGCCTGAGCCTGGGCACGACCGGCCAGGGCCTGCCCGGAAATGCCGGTGGGAAATCCCAGATAGTTTTCGATCTTTGACGAGGTACCCGCCTGCCCACCCGGTGCCACACCTTCCACGACGATGGTGGAGAGGCCCTCGGACGCGGCATATACAGCAGCCGCCAAGCCTGCGGGACCGGCGCCGGCCACCGCCACGTCGTAGACGAAATCCGGATCGATGGTTTCGGTGAGGCCAAGTTCGTCGGCAAGCTCGGCGGTGGTCGGGTTCTGCAGGAAGCAGCGCTCCGGACAGATCACCACCGGCAACTGGTCAAGCGTCAACTGAAAGCATTCGATGAAGCCATCGGCGTCCGGATCGGTCTCCGTATCGATAAGGCGGTGCGGGTAACCGTTGCGCACGAGGAAACGCTCAAGGCGCAGCGTATCGCCGCTGTGCCCCGGCCCGACCAGCACCACGCCACCAAAGCCCGCGCGGATCAAGCCCACGCGCCGCAGGATGAAGGCGCGCATGATGATCTCGCTGATATCCGCCTCCGCGGCCACCATGCGGCGGAAATCCTCCGAACGCACGCGCAGCACGCGGCTGTCCATCGCCACCCGTGCCGAGGCCATCACGGCGCGGCGATTGAACATGTTCATCTCACCGCTGAACTGGCGCGCGGTGTACATGGTGAACACGTTGGACTGGCCGTGCTTGTCGACATCGAAGATTTCCACCAGTCCATCGAGCACCAGGAAGAAATCCACGCCGCGCTGCCCGCGTTCAAACAACATGGTGCCCGGAGAGACGTTTTCTTCCTGCCCATAGGCCGCGATGCGCCGGACCATGGTGGGATCCAGGCGCGGAAACATCTGCTCCTTGCGGTTCATCGGATCGGTCGGGTCGTAGACGACCTCGGGTGCTGGCGACTGCTCGGACATGCAAGACACCTCGTCAAGGGGACGGCCCGGCAGCAAGCGACCAGGCGCGTCCTTCAGGTCATTCAGCGCGAATGGCGGGAACCGCGCAGCGCTGCTACACGCATCGTGCGCCGCAACGGTGTCGCTCGCAAGTCATTGCGGCGACGCCTGCATGGCGGCCGTGATCGACTTGACGAGGCGTTCACGAAACCATCGATGCGCCTGGTCGTTGTCCTTGGAATCGTGCCAGTAGGCGAGGATGGGGATCGCCTTGATGCGCACCGGCAACGGCTGCATGGCGATCGGTAGGAGCACGGCGAGATGATCGGCATAAGCCTTGGGCACGGTGAGCAACAAGTCGCTGGCCGCGCTGATCTGGCACGCTGAAAAGTAGTGCTGCGCCACCATCCGCACTTCGCGGAACATGCCGTTCTGGCCCAGCAAGGTATCGAGCGCACTTGCCTCGCCCAGCGGAGAGACGGTGACGTGCTGCGCGGCGAGGTAATCGGCGCGCCGCAGCGAGCGAGCGAGCGGGTGATCGCGCCGCATCACCACCACCAGCGTCTCATCAAGCAGGCGCCGATGGGAAATATGCTCGCCGGCGCGCAAGGGGCGATCCACCGCCAGATCCAGCGCACCGGTGCCCAGCTCGCGCTCCACCTCATCGGCGGCCACGCGGCGGCTCACCACGCGCACGCCCGGCGCCTCCCGTCCGATGCTGGCCATCAGGCCCGGCAAGGCAATCGACTCGAGGATGTCGCGGAAGCCGATCACGAACTCTGTCTGCAGTCGCCTTGGATCGAAACTGGGCTGCGCGTGCGCGCTGGCCAGCAGGCCTTTGAGGTGTCCCTGCACCGCCGGCATCATCGCGCGCACCTTGTCGGTGGGCAGCAGCCGATTGCCCTGGCGCACGAACAGCGGATCGCCCAGCTGGTCGCGCAGGCGACGCAGGGCGTGGGTCACCGCCGGCTGGGTCAGGTGCAGCACCCGCGCTGCCGCGCTCACCCCGCCTTGCGTGTAGATCGCGTCAAGCACGCGGAACAGATTGAGGTCGATCCGGCTGTCACGTTCCATGCGCGAACCCATTCATATGGCTAATGTCGACCCATAAAGTATATTCATTTCAATAATTGGTCGTCCGAGGCGTACGCTCCGTGGAAGTTCAGGAGCCCCGCCATGGATTTCGCCCCCACCGAACGCACCCGTGCGCTCACCGAACGCCTTCAGGCCTTCATGCGCGAGCATGTGCTCCCCGCCGAGCCGGTCTACATGGCGCAGCTGACGGGTAGTGCCGACTATCGCCAGTGGCGCCAGCCGCCGGTGATGGAACAGCTCAAGTCGCGCGCCCGCGACGCCGGCCTGTGGAATCTGTTTCTGCCCGAGCTGGAAGACGGCCCCGGCCTGAGCAATCTGGATTACGCACCGCTGGCCGAAATCATGGGCCACTCGTTCATCGCGCCCGAGGTGTTCAATTGCAATGCGCCCGACACGGGCAATATGGAAGTGCTGCATCGTTACGGCTCTGCGCCGCAGCGCGAACAGTGGCTGGAACCGCTGCTGCGCGGCGAGATTCGCTCGGGCTTTGCGATGACCGAACCGGATGTGGCTTCTTCGGACGCCACCAATATGCGCGCCACAGCCACCGTCGAAGGCGACGAGATCGTGTTGAACGGTCGCAAGTGGTGGACCACCGGCCTTGGCCATCCGCACTGCCGCTTCGTGATCTTCATGGGCCTGAGCGATGCGCAGGCCGAGCCGCATCGCCGCCACAGCATGGTGATCTGCCCGCTCGATGCGCCGGGTGTCCACATCGAGCGCATGCTGCCGGTGTTCCACGACTACCACGAGCCCAGCGGCCACGGCGAACTGCATTTCAGCAACGTGCGGCTGCCCGTGACCAACGTGATACTCGGTCCCGGCCGTGGCTTCGAGATTGCGCAGGGACGCCTGGGTCCCGGTCGCGTGCATCACTGCATGCGCGCGCTCGGTGCCGCCGAACGCGCGCTGTCGCTGCTGTGCCAACGCGCGCAAACACGGGTGGCCTTCGGGCAGCCTCTGATCAAGCTTGGTGGCAACGCGGACATCGTGGCCAATCTGCGCATGGCCATTGAACAGGCGCGATTGCTCACGCTGAAGACCGCGTGGGTGCTGGACACGCAAGGCAGCAAGGCAGCACTCAGCCTGATCTCGCAAATCAAGGTGGTGGTGCCGGCGGTGGCGCAGCAGGCCGCCGATGCCGCGATCCAGATCCATGGCGGCGCCGGCCTTACCGACGACTTCCCGCTCGCCCAACTCTATGCCTATGCACGTGTGTTGCGACTGGCCGACGGTCCCGACGAAGTGCATCGCGCCGTCGTCGCCAAGATCGAAGCCAAGGCTCAACTCGCCGCAGGAAACCACGCATGACCGCCACTCCGGATCAGGCGCGCGCCGTGCGCGAGGAAGACGCCTTCGATATCGCTCGCGTCGATGCATTTCTCAAGCAACACATCGATGGCCTGGCTGGAAGCCCGACCGTCAAACAATTTCCGGGCGGCGCCTCCAATCTCACTTACTTGTTGAGCTATCCCGATCGCGAACTCGTGCTGCGTCGTCCACCGCGCGGCGCCAAGGCGAAATCCGCGCACGACATGCTGCGCGAGGCGCGCGTGATGGGCGCGCTCAAGGCCAGCTATCCGTATGTGCCGGCGATCCTCGCGCGCTGCGACGACGACAGCGTGATCGGCCAGGACTTCTACGTGATGGAGCGGCTGAGCGGAACGATACTTCGCCGCGACCTGCACGCCGGACTCGGTCTCGATAGCGACGGCGTACGCGCGCTATGCCTGGGCTTTGTCGATCGCCTGATCGAACTGCATCAAGTGGATGCCACCCAGCCCGGGTTGAAGGAACTGGGCAAGGGCGAGGGTTATATCGCGCGCCAACTCACCGGCTGGAGCGAACGCTGGCGCCAGGCAGCCACGGAAGGTTCCGATCCGTGCGAAGACGTGATCGCCTGGCTCGATGCGCAGCAACCCGCGCATGACAACGCGAGCTGCGTGATCCACAACGATTTCCGCTTCGACAATGTCGTACTCGCCATCGACGACCCATTGGCCATCATCGGCGTACTGGATTGGGAGCTGGCCACCATCGGCGATCCGCTGATGGACCTGGGCAGCTCGCTCGCCTATTGGGTGCAGGCTGACGACGATGCGGTCTTCCAGTCATTCCGCCGCCAGCCCACCCACGAAGCGGGCATGCTCACGCGGCGCGAAGTGGTCGCCTACTACGGCGAACGCACGGGGCTTGATGTCGCAGGCTGGCGTTTTTACGAGGTTTTCGGCCTGTTCCGGCTGATGGTGATCATCCAGCAGATCTACCGGCGCTATGCGCTGGGGCAGACCACCAACCCGCAATTCGCGGGCTTCGGCGATGCGGCGCGCTATATGGGCATGCGCTGCCGCCGCATCATGGCGGCAAAGGCCTGACGCATGCGCGAGCTGCTGCTGATCCGGCACGGGCAGGCGAGCTTCCATGCGGAGGACTACGACCAACTGTCCGCGCTGGGCGAGCGCCAATCGTTGCTGTTGGGCGAATGGATGGCCGAATGCAGCGCCATGCCGGAGCTGGTGGCGATGGGGCCGCGTGTCCGTCATCGCGGCACCGCGCTGCCCTGCCTGCATGCGGCGGGCGTCAACGTGTCGCCCATCACCGTGCCCGGCCTGGATGAAGTCGACCACCTGGAATTGCTTGCGCGTCTTCGGCCCGAGCTGGCAGAGGCCGGCGCACTGCGCGCGGCGATGAAACAGCAAGCCGATCCCTATCGCGCGTTTCAACAGCTGTTCGTCGAAGCACTCCAGCGCTGGACCAGCGGGGAGCATGATGCCGACTACAGGCGCAGCTGGCAGGCATTTCGGGGCGATGTGCTGGACGCGCTCGATCAACTGATCCAGTCGCCCGCCAACACGATTTGGGCGTTTACTTCAGGCGGTCCCATCGCCGTAATAACGAGTGCTCTGCTCCAAGCCCCGGAGACGAAGACTTTCGATCTCAGCTGGTCTCTCGTGAACACCGGGGTGACGAAGCTTCGATTAGGCTCGCGCGGCGCTCAGCTGGTCACCTACAACACCTGGCCGCATCTGGAGCGCTCGCGTGACCCATCGCTGGTGACGCTGCGATGAAACCATGCGTCCATCCGGCAAAGACCGATAAACCACACCGCACGACTCGGACTGGCACCCTCTCAGGAACGATCACTCCATGACCACACCCAACACGTTCGACCTCACCGGCAAGATCGCCATCGTCACCGGCGCCAGCCGCGGCATCGGCGCCGAGATTGCCAAGCTGCTCGCCGCCCATGGCGCGCACGTCATCGTTTCCAGCCGCAAACAGGCGGATTGCCAGGTCGTGGTGGACGAGATCGTGGGCCTGGGCGGCAAGGCCGAAGCGATTGCCTGCCATATCGGTGAGATGGAGCAGATCGATGCGCTCTATGCGCAGGTCGAGAAGACCCATGGTCACCTGCACATCCTGGTCAACAACGCGGCGACCAATCCGTACTTCGGACACATCCTCGACACCGATCCGTCGGTATTCCAGAAAACCGTCGATGTGAATATCCGCGGCTATTTCTACATGTCCACGCACGGTGCGCGCCTGATGGCCAGGAACGGCGGCGGCTCCATCATCAACGTGGCCTCGGTGAACGGCGTGGTGCCGGGCTTCCAGCAGGGCATCTATTCAATTACCAAGGCGGCCGTCATTTCCATGACCAAGGCCTTCGCGGTGGAATGCGCGGAACAGGGCGTGCGTTGCAACGCCTTGCTGCCCGGCCTCACCGATACCAAGTTTGCCTCGGTGCTGGTCAATACGCCCGCCATCCTCAAGCAGGCGCTCGCCCATGTGCCGATGCGACGCGTGGCGCAGCCGTCGGAGATGGCCGGGGCGGCGCTGTATCTGGCCTCCGATGCCGCGTCCTATACAACGGGCAGCGTGCTCAATGTCGATGGCGGCTATCTCTGCGTCTGAGCCAAGGAAACCTCATGAGCCAACTACAGAGTCAACGCGTCGCAGGCAAGCGCGCCTTCGTGACAGGGGCGGCCGGCGGCCTGGGCAGCGCCATCGCGCGCATGCTGGCGCGGCACGGCGCCAAGGTTTTCGTGACCGACGTGAACGCCGCTGCCGCCGCTGCGCTCGCCGATGAGATCAATCGCGAGGTCGACAAGATCGTCGCCTGGTCCAGCGCGCAGGATGTCAGCGATGAAGCCGCCTGGAAGGGCACGCTTGCGCAGGCTGCGGATCGGATGGGCGGCGTCTCCGTGCTGGTCAACAACGCCGGCGTCGGCTCGCTCGGCGGCGTGGAGAACATCGAGCTGAAGGAATGGCGCCGCGTGATGGGCATCAACCTGGAAGGCGTCATGCTCGGCTGCAAACACGCGATGGCGCATCTGCGCGACGCGCAACCGGCCTCGATCATCAATATTTCCTCGCTGGCCGCCTACAAGACCGATCCGAACTTCACGGCGTACAACACCTCCAAGGCCGCGGTGGCTGCACTGAGCAAATCCGTCGCGGTGGATTGCGCGCACCAGAAGATCGACGTGCGCTGCAATTCCGTCCACCCGGCCTTCATCCGCACCGGCATCGTCGAGGCGCTCTTCAGCAGCATGGGCGAGGCCGAAGCCACGCGCCGGCTGGCGCGCGTCAACCCGATGAATCGCCTGGGCGAACCCGATGACGTCGCCTATGCGGTGCTTTATCTAGCCTCCGACGAAAGCCGCTTCGTCACCGCCGCCGAACTGATGGTCGATGGCGGCGCTCGCGCCGTCTGACCAGGAGACCACCATGAGCTTCAAGAATCGCCAGCTGCTGTTGAAGACCCGCCCCGAAGGTCTGGTCAGTCTCGACCATTTCGACCTGCACGTAGCCACCACGGCGGAGCTGACCGACGGTCAGGCCTTGGTGAAGGTGTTGTATCTGTCCATGGATCCCACCAACCGCGTGTGGATGAGCGACGTGCCGCAATACATGCCGCCGGTCGCCATAGGCGAGGTGATGCGCGGCCTCGGCATCGGCCGCGTGGTGGCATCGAAGTCCGCGAACTATGCGGTGGGCGATCTCGTGCAGGGCCTGGTGGGCTGGCAGGACTACGCCCTGCTCGATGAAAACAAGATGGGCTACTGGGTGAAGCTGCCTCCCAAGCCGCCCGTCGCGCTGCCTACCCTGCTCGGCGCCTGCGGCTTCAGCGGTATCACCGCCTATTACGGCCTGGACGAAATCGCGCCCGTGCAGGCAGGCGAAACGCTGGTGGTTTCCGCCGCTGCCGGTTCGGTGGGCTCCATCGCCGGACAGATCGGCAAGCTGCGCGGCGCACGTGTGATCGGCATCGCCGGCGGTGCGGAGAAGTGCCGACACCTGGTGGAAGACCTCGGCTTCGATGTCGCCGTCGACTACAAGGCGGACGACTTCAAGCAGAAGCTGGCCGCGGCCACGCCCGATGGCGTGCACGTCAACTTCGAAAACGTCGGTGGCCCGGTGATGCGCGCGGTGTTGTCGCGCATGGTCAACGGCGGGCGCGTGGCGCTGTGCGGACTGATCGCCAACTACGCCGGCGGTGCGCGCGCGCAGGACGATTACAGCGTGATCATCGTCAAGCGGCTCACCGTGCGCGGCTTCCTTGCCTTCGATTACAAGGATCAGGCGCGTGCGGTGCGGGACCTGGTCGGCTGGGTGGTCAGCGGCAAGATCAAGGCCGGTGAAACGGTGGCTGATGGGTTGGAGAACGCGCCGTTGGTGCTCAATCGGCTGTTCGATGGCAGCCATACGGGCAAGTTGGTTTTGAAGGTGAGTGACGACGACTGAGGTGGCGTGGGTCGCGCACAGGGTGCGCTCCTACAAGTTCGCGGTAATGCACGGGGCGCGACGAACTACTGTGGGAGGGCACCCTGTGCCCGACCGCCACCTGCACAAAAACAAAGCGCCCCGGCTCTCACCGGGGCGCTTCTCCGTTACGCCGTTGCCTCCGGCACCGGCGGCGGCTCCGCCAGCTTGGGTTTGCGCGCCCGCCAGTAACCGCCCTTGCTCCACGCCTCAAAACCCCAGCGCAGCCACCCGATCAGCGCATTGGCCAACCACAGCGCCCACAACAGCATGGCGATCTTGTAGACCCACAGCGACACGCTGAGCACGCCGCCCTGCGGCAACACGTTGTCGGTCTGATCGGCGAACCAGTTGAGCTGCCACGCAGTGGAATCGTTGCCGCTCACATGCATGTCGGGCAGACCGAGCAGACCTTTGGGCACGGCGGAGATCAGCACGGCAATGGCCACCAGCGTGACGATGCCCAGTGCCATCTGCGCCAGATTGAAACTTGCGCGATAGCGCTCTGACGGTACATGACGCGCCCGCAGTCCCAGCAGGATCAACCACGCGACCACCACGGCGTACGCACCCCACGCGAAGGCCGAGAAGCCCAGCCCCAACAGCAGCCATTGATGAAAGCGCAGCGGCGTCGGCGCGTAGCGGGCCAGCAGCCAGGCCGCCAGCAGCAGCACGATGAGCTGCGACCAGTACAGCACGGCGGGTCCCATGCGCGGCCCCCAGGTCCACAGCACCCAGCGGCTTTCAGGGAGCGTGTGATGCAGCTGGATATTGGCTGCCGGCGCGTTCAGCTCGAACGGCGGCGTGCGCGTACCGAACGCCACACCTTGCGGCTCACGCAGGCGCAGCGTGTAGACATGCGTGCCGGGCAGCAGCGGCAGGCTGAGCTTGTCCTCACGTATCGCCAGACTCAGGGAGATGGCGTCGCGCCGGGCTTCCAGCAACTCGGCGCCCTTGGGCAAGCCGATGGCGTGCTCGCCTCCGCGCGTGCTGCGCGCCGTGAGCGTGAGCAGGGTTTCCGTGCTGCGTTCACCTGCGCGGCTCTCCACGTCCACCCGATCGAATGCCAGGCTGTCGCCGGCGATGGCCTTGGGCTGCGTCACCGTCACGTGCAGGCTCTCGCCAGGCAGCGGCTGGAAGCGCAGGCCGTCATCGTCCTGGCTGGACGGCACGCCCTTGGCATCCAGATGCCACATGGGCGAGGACTGCAACACCCACGTTTCCGCGCGCTCACCCAGTCCGGGTGCCGTCAAGGCCAGCGCGTCGGTGCGATCCAGGCGGCTCGTCCAGCTCTTGCTGTCTTCGCTGGCGTTGAAGGTGACCCCGATGCGGCCGTCCTGCACGCGCGCGTCGTCGCCCAGCGGATGCTCGCCGGGAAGCAGCGGCAATTCCAGGCTGAAACCGCCTTCGCTTGGGGCGATGCGTTGCACGATGTTGCGTACCGTCCATTCGCTGCCGAGCATCAGCGTGCGCGTCACCCGGACATACGGCGGGAAGGCCTGTGTCACGGCAGCGGGTGTGCCGCCGTCTTCCGTCACACGCACGCGATTGAAGGTGAGGCTATCGCCGAGCAGGCGCCCGTCGGCCACGCCATCGGGTTTCCAGCCGCTGCCGTTGAATACGATGTGCTGCGGGCGCAGCGGGAAATGCAGCGTCGCGACGTCGGCCGATGATGCGCTGTAACGCAGCGCCACGTGGTGCACGCCACGCTCCAGCCTGACCAGCACGTCATCGTCGTTGCGCGTCAACGCAGCGTCGCGGTTGTCGACTGCCACGCTCTGCAACATCAACACGGGGCCACCCAGTGGCAACGGCACGGCAACCTCGGTGCCGGCGTGCACTTCCATGTCCACCACCAGCTGATCGCCATTCGCCTGGAACGCGGCCTGCGCCACGGCCACGCAATCGGGCGCGCACTTGGGCGCCTCGGTGAGGCGGTCGCGCAAATGCGCCAGCATGCCGTCGGTCGGCGTGACCTGCGCATGGGCGCCATGCGGCCACAGGGCAAGCATCAGCAACGCCGTCGCGCCACCGCGTATGCGCAGGCCGCGCCACTGTCCCTGTATCGTGGGCCAGAGGCGCGAGGCCAGCCTGGCCAGCAGCATGATCAGCAAGGCCAGCATCGCCACGCGCAGCAAGCGAACCAGCCATGCGGGCGCAATGACCAGCCGGGTGGTCTGATCGGCGGTGACCGGGCCCGACCAGGCGAGGCGATAGTCGTTGCCGACATCCCAATCAGGCGTACCGCGACCGGCCTGGATGATGCTGCGGGCATCCGACTCCTGCCCGACATTGATCAGCGAACCGGTGACGGTGATCGACTCCAGTGCGACGGGAGCCTTGGCTTTCTGCACGATCTTTGGTGGCGCCATGCCAGGGTGCCCGCCCATGATGTCCGCGGGCGCCGGCGCGATCATCGCTGGCGCGGCTTCCTCCGACATCGCTACCGGTGCACCCGGTGGCGGTGGCGGTGGCGGCGCGGGTTGAGCGTTGTATTGCGCCTGTTCCACCATGTCGACCCGTGCCTGCACCCGGCGGCTCACTTCCGACTGGACGCCGCTTTGCACGCGCCCTTCTTCCAGCTGTGGGTGCAGTGCATATGACATTTGCGCGGCCGCAAATGGCAGCGTCCACAACACCCCGATCACCAGCAGCGCGATCGCGCCGACGCGTGACGCCCACCGCAACTTGCCGTCGGGCAACGCACGCATCAGCAGCGCCAGGGCAAATGCCAGTGCCAGCGTCCAGCGCGGCGCGCCGGCTTCGTGTTGTGCCAGAGCAAGAAAGCCCAGCGCAACGAACGCCCACGGCCACCCCAGCAGGCGACCCGCGAGCAGCGCAATCAGCGCCACCACGAACAGGTCGAGCAGGCTCCATTGCGCTACCCAGGAGTCGGGCGAATGATCGGCGCCCGAGGCACCGATCAGGCGATAGCCATAAGGCAAGTGCAAGGTGGCCTCGATGTTCTCCAGCGGCAGCAACCAGCCGCCCGCTGGCGCGCTGCCGCGTTCGGGCAGCCGCAGCCCAGCCGTCAGGTTGAGTCGCGCGTCGCGAAGTTCGACGCCGCTGCGGCCGTTGCCGCCATCGGTCACCAGCAAGGGGCGTTCCGGTTGCGAGGCGTTCTGCAATTGCCAGGGCGCCGCCACATCCAGCCGCTGGCTGCGCCGCAACGAGCCGGTCAGGCGATCGGCGGCGGTAAAACCCTTGCCGTCGAAATCCAGCCACAGCTGACGATGCAGCGTGAGCTGATCGCCCTGCCCGCCTTCACCACCGCGCATGCCTTGTTCGATGCTGAGCCCGTGGTTCGCATCGAGGGCAAAGGCGGGAAGATCCGCCCATTCGCCTGGCACATCGGCCTGGCCAGCATCGGTGGCCTGACCCTCGACGCGCGTGCTGCGGAACGACGGGTCGTCGGCGTAGCTCCAGATTTCCTGCGCCGGCCAGGGTGCTCCCGGCAAATTCAGACTGATCTGTTTGGACACCTCGGTACTGCGCGCGCCCAGCGTGATCGTCCACTGACCGGGACGCAGCTGCACGCGAAGGCGTCCGTCACTTTCCAGCCGTGCCGGCAGGCCGCCTTCGATAAAGGTGGCGACAAAACCTTTGGGCAGGACCGGCCCCAGCAGCTGCTCGCGCGAACTGCCGGTGACATTGAGCTGCAGCTCCGTCTGCAGATCGGCCGGCATACCGTCTTCCAGTCGCCGGAACACGCGCATGGACAAGGCATCGGCCATGCGCTGGGCCTCAGCGGCTTCGCCCAGGGTCAATTGCGCGCCGTTGCGCTCGACGCGCGTCACGGCTGTGCCGTCGAGCGTCAAGGAAACCAGGCCAATGGAAACCGGCACCTGCAGACGCGCCGGCCGGTTGTCCCAGGGCAGCGTGCCATGCAGCGCGTAATCGCCGGGCTCGAGCAGCAACGAGGGCTTTTCGTCGTGCTCCAGCACGACCATCGGCTTGCCGTTGACACTCACCTGCTGCGGCCAGTTGCGCGCATCGCCAGGCAGCGCCACCCAGCTGCGTCCATCGACATGGACGTCCAGACCGAAACGGGCACCGGTCTTGCCCGCATCCAGCGTGAGCCGCCCGGGCCACGCACACTGGCGGTCTGCCGTGGTGCCGCTGGTGGTGCTCAGCACCGGGCACGCGTGCTGCGGCACCTCATGCAACACCCAATCCTGCCAATCCTTCAACGGTGGTGGTACGTCCTGCGCCATGGCTGGCGCGATAAGCAACACGAGCGGGCACAGCCATTCCCACGGACGACGCATGTCTCTCTCCCTGACTACCCGGGTGGGCCGGCTCAGTGTAGGTGCCGGCAGAAGGCGCCGGAAAGCACCCTCGTGAGGTCTAACGGGCTCAGGGGAGAAAAGGGTTCAAGGCCATGCACAAAAAAACCGGGCGGCTTGCGGCCGCCCGGTTGGGTAACACTCGTCGCCCCTAAACCTCAGCGCAGGATCGCAGCGGCGTCCTGCTTCTGCACCAGGGCGTGGCACAGCAAGGTGGATTCGCTGGCCTGGGCCAGGCCACGCTCGGCGCCGCTCACGTCCTTCGCGCGATCCTTGAAGAACGCCTGCAGGCGATCAGCTTCATCCTGCGAGCAGCCGCCACCACCGACGAGGTCGGGCAGACGGCCACCCGAGAAGCTGCCGGTGCGGTCCACGATCTTGTCGTAGTTGCTGGTGGTCCACTGCCACGAGGCATCGCGTTCGGCGCGGGTGTCGCGGCTGCCGTGCAGCAGCATCGACATCTCGCCGACCTTCACCTTCTTGTCGAGGGAGAAGTTGCGCACCTGCAGGGTCAGCGCCGGATCGTTCGCTTCGGCCAGGCCATCAAGCATGGCGTTGCGCAGGGCCGGATCGCTGGTCTGCGGCACTTCGGCGATGAGCGCATCGACCGCAGGCTTGCCACGTTCCTGCACGGCCACGCCGAGCGAGGTACCCAGCAGATCCGCATCGGCGGCCGCAAAGTCCAGGCGACCATCCGCCTTGCGCTTGAGCGCGGCATCGCCCTGCTTGAGCAGTTCGGCGCGCACTTCCGGCAGCTTCACCGTCAACGCGAGTTCGTCGGCCAGCGTGCTGCGCAACAGCGAGTCGCTGTCGGCCTCGTTGGCCTTGCGCTGGTAACCGAGCTGCTGCATGCGCGGCAGATAGGCGGCCTTGGCCCATGCGGCGAGCTTGGCGCGCTCGGCATCGGTCTGCGCCAGGTTGCGGTAGATCCAGTTGAACGTGGTCAGCGGCGCGGTAGCCACTTCGCGCGTCTTTGACGAAGTCAGCGGCTTCAACGCGGCGAGTACGTCGCCCGCATCGAGATCGCCGTGCTTGAAGCTGGCGTAGACCGCATCGGCATAGGCGAGCTGTTCGGCGTCGTCGAGCTTGCCGATCTGCTTGCCCAGATTGCCAAGGTCGCTCTTGGCCATGGCGAAGCGGTAGTAGCCGCTGCCATTGGCATTGGGCAGCACCCAGGTGCCCTTGCTGGCGCCTTCGAGCACCATCGAGCCGGTGGCCTGGTCGAGCAGTTCGCAGCTCACCTTGCTGCCGTTGGCGGTGCCGTAGCGCACGCACATCGGTACGCCCCACACCTGCTTGTCGTCGCCCTTGCTGCCGGTCGGCAGGTAGCGGCTCTGGCTGAGCTTGAGCACGATCTTGCCGCCTTCCTGGGTCAGCTCGGTCTGCACATAGGGCACGCCCGGCTGGTTCAGAAAGCTCTTGAACGCCTGCTTGAAGTTGTTGCCCTTGTCGGCGGCCGTGGCGATGGCATCGATCAGATCATCCGCCGTGGCGTTGCCGAATTTGTGATCCTGGATATAGGCGCGCATGCCCTTCTGGAACGTCGCCTCACCGACGTAGCCTTCGAACATGCCCAGCACCGCCGCACCCTTCTGGTAGGTGATGCCGTCGAACGCGGTTTCGATATCGCCGTTGCCGGTGATCGGCTGGCGGATCTTGCGCGTGGTGACCAGGCTGTCGCCGTTCATCGCACCCTGTGCGCCGCGCACGCGATCGAGATCGGCGCGGTATTCCGGATGCACCTTCTGCGTCACCTTCTGCTGCATCCAGGTGGCGAAGGCTTCGTTGAGCCACAGGTCGTCCCACCAGGCCAGCGTGACGGTATCGCCGGTCCACTGGTGGGCCAGCTCATGCGCGGTGACGTTGAACGAGCCGCGCACGTAGTTGGCCGGGGAATCCGGATCGATCAGCAGCAGCCAGTCGCGGAAGGTGACCAGGCCCGGGTTTTCCATCGCACCTGCGGAGAAGTCCGGCGCGGCGAGCAGGTCGAGCTTGTCCCACGGATAGCCGAAGCCGTAGTAGTCCTCCAGCGTGTGGATGATGCTCGGCGTTTCGCCCAGCACATGCTGCATGCGATGGCCTTCGCCCTTGGCGGCGACGCCACGCAGCTCCAGCGCATCGGCGCGGTACGGCGTGGACGAAATATCCGGACCCTTCACCACGTCCCACGGGCCCACGCCGAAGGCAACCAGGTAGGTCGGCAGCGGCTTGGTGGTGGAGAACGTCAGCCGCTTCCAGCCGTCGCCGGCCTTTTCTTCCTTCACCTGCTTGGTGTTGGCCACGCCCACTTCGTCATTGGGAATAGTCAGGCGCACATCAAACGGCGTCTTGAAACCGGGCTCGTCGAAGCCGGGGAAGGCAAAGCGCGCGCTGATCGGCTCCATCTGCGTCATCGCGTACGGCTGGCCTTCGTGGCTGACCTTGTACAAGCCCTGCAGCTGCTGGTTGAGCGGCGCGCTGTAGTTGAACGCCAGGGTCAGCTCCTGCGGCTTGAGCGTGCCGCCGAAGTCGATGCGCACCACGCCTTCCTTCGGCGCCACTTCCACGTACTTCGCCGCGTGCGCCTTGCCGGCCGCATCGGTCACGGTGACCTTGCTCACCTTCAGCTCGCGGCCGTGCAGCCACAGGTGATCGGAGGCCTGGGTCAGCTTCACCTTGATCACGGTGGTGCCGGAAAAATCCTGCTGGCGCGGGTCCACCTTGAAGTCGAGCTGGTAGGACTCCGGCTGGGCCCAGCCCGGCAGGCGGCCATGCGGCTGGTCGTCGGCAGCGGGCGCAGCCAGGGCGGCGCCGCAGCAAGCTGCGAGGGCGGTAAGAACGAGCGGACGGACAAAACGGCGCATGCGCAAAGGCTCCCCTTGGGTAAGACAAACGCCGACCCTAGGTGCTGCCGTGACTTTGGACACAGTGCCAGAAGGCATGATTGGACCGTCTTCAGACTAAGCCTGGCGGAGGGCAGACACCGGTCGCCAGCGCTTAACGCCCAGCGTGACTGACGCCGGCCCAGGCATTGCCTAAGGCGATCAACAACCCCACAATCATTGACGATACCTATCACTAGAACATCGACCCCGCCCATGAACCTGCGCGACCTCAGCTATCTCGTTGCCCTCGCTGAACACCGTCACTTCGGTCGTGCGGCGGAGGCGAGCTTTGTCAGCCAGCCGACGCTGTCCACCCAGATCAAGAAACTGGAAGACGAGCTGGGCGTGGCGCTGGTCGAGCGCACGCCGCGCAAGGTGTTGCTGACCGAAACCGGTCGCGAGATCGCCCGCCGTGCGCGCGGCGTGCTGTCGGAGATCGACGAGATCAAGGCGATTGCGCAACGCACGCGCGATCCGGAATCGGGCACGCTGCGGCTGGGTATTTTCCCCACGCTGGGACCGTATCTGCTGCCGCACCTGGTGCCGCTGGTGCGCAAGCACTTTCCGCGCCTGGAACTGCTGCTGGTGGAAGAGAAGACCGAGCAGGTGATACGCATGCTGCGCGAGGGCTCGCTCGACGTGGGCATCCTCGCGCTGCCGCTGCATGAGGACAGCCTGCACACGCAGTTCCTGTTCGAGGAACCGTTCGTGCTGGCTGTGCCGGAAGATCATCCGCTGGGACTCAAGCACAAGCGCCTGAAGCTCGACGACCTGGCCGACGAAAGCCTGCTGCTGCTCGAAGACGGTCACTGCATGCGCGATCAGGCGCTGGAGGTATGCCAGCTCGCCGGTGCCGGCGAACGCTCCGGTTTTCGCGCCACCAGCCTGGAGACCTTGCGCCAGATGGTGGCCGCGAATGTCGGCATCACCCTGCTGCCCACGCTCGCCATCAAACCGCCGGTGGCGCGCACCGACAACGTGCGCCTGCTCGAATTTGCAGGCCGTGCGCCGAGCCGCCGCATTGCGCTGGTATGGCGCAAGAGTTCCTCGCTGGGGACGTTCCTCAAGCGCTTCGCCGAGGTGATAGGCGACCTGCCGGAAGGGCTGCTGCAGCCGGGCATCGTCGAGGGCAAGCCTGCGCTCAAGTCGGGACGCTGACGCCGCATGCAGCGCTTCATTGTGGTCGGTCTGCTGCTGATTGCCTTACTCGGCGGCTTCAACGCGTGGCGCCATCGCGCCATCACGCACGCGCCCGGCATGCTGGCGACAGACGTGCCCACGCAGATCGATCTGGGTGTTGGCGACACCTTGCGACGCGGCGATTTCACCCTGCAGACCCGTGCGCGCTTCGAGCTCACCGCACGTGTGCTGTCACGCGAAAACTACCGCTTCGATGCCGGCGCCACGCTGGCGCCGATGGATCTCGCGCTCGGCTGGGGGCGCATGTCCGACAGCGAGGTGCTGGCGCAGATCCAGGTCAGCCAGGGCAATCGTTTTTATCACTGGCACGTCGATCATTTTCCGATACCGCGCCGCGAGATCGAGCAGTCCAGCGCCAATATGCACATGATTCCCGCCGATGACGCCGCGCGTCGCGAACTGGAACATGTGCGTGCGGGGGAAGTGGTCCACCTGCAGGGCTTTCTGGTCGACGCGAGTCGTGCCGATGGCTGGCGTTGGCGGACGTCGATGACGCGCGACGATACGGGTGATGGGGCGTGTGAGTTGGTTTATGTGGAGAGTGTCGAGCCTGTTTCGCCCTGAGGGGAAGAGTGTCGCGCACAGGGTGCGCTCCCACAATGTGCGGCACCCTCCCTGTGGGAGCGCACCCTGTGCGCGACGCTCTTCGCGACCACTGATCAACCATCAATACCGCAACAACGCCTCCAACGGCGCGCTTCCATCCTGCCACCGCTCGCGCCCCTGCAAGCTGGCCAGCTCGATCACTACGCTGGCTCCGACCAGGTGCGCACCCAGCTTCAACACCAGCGCACGCGCCGCGGCCAAAGTACCTCCCGTCGCCAGCACATCGTCGACCAGCAGCACGCGCTCACCGGGACGCAAGGCATCGTTGCGCGCCTCCAGCCGATCCACGCCGTATTCGAGCTGGTAATCGACCGACACCACCGGTGGCGGCAGCTTGTTGGGTTTGCGCAGCGGCACAAAGCCCGCGTGCAGTTTCTGCGCCAGCGCCGCGCCGAAGATGAAACCGCGCGATTCAATCCCACACACCGCCTGCACGGCACTGCCCTGCCAGGGCGCGGCCAGCGCGTCGATGCAGCGGGCGAAGCCGCCGGCGTCGGCCAGCAGCGGGGTGATGTCGCGGAACATCACGCCGGGCTTGGGAAAGTCCGGTACGGCGCGAATCAGCGACTCGATCTGTTGCAGCGTGACATCCATGGTGTGTGACTCCTGGGCGGCCGGGCGGCGAGCCGACAGCGTACCGTGCCACGCGAATCGGGCCGGGGCGACATGACAAACGGAATACCGGCGGTGCCGGCAGGGGAACGCCGCCGTTCAGCAGAAGGCGGGCAACGGGGCGTCGGGGTCTTCGTCGGGGTCGTTCAGGGCCAGCCGGGCCTCCTGCAGATCCCGCTCCACCTCGCGCACCACTTGTTCGGCGGCCGCCAGGCTGGTTTCGGGCACCAGCACGGCCACGTAGTCCAGGGCAGGCAGCTGTCCCACCGCCCCGGTGAGGTATTCGCCGGATACGAACGCCGGGATGTCGGCGCGCTCCAGCGCGTCCTTCACCAGGTGGGCGTCGATCAGGCTTTCGGCTCGGTAAGCAATACGCATGGCAGCCACGCTACCCCTGCGGCGATATTCGGGCAAGCCTTGCTTGCGCGGGCGTTGCCGGGACAAAGGCCGCGGTTCACCGAGGATCGCGACCTGTTCCCTGCCCCGGCCAGCCGCTGAAAAGCGGCCGAAACACCCCCACCTACGGGACGAGGTAAACTTCACCGTTTCCGCCACCGCGACCGAGCTTCGATTCCCGATGTCCACCGAAAACGCCGCCGTTGAACCCATCGCCTCCGCCGCTGCCCCGCAGGCCGAGGGTCAACGCGACTTCATTCGCCAGATCATCCGCGAGGACCTGGCCACCGGTAAGCATCACGCCATCCGCACGCGCTTCCCGCCCGAGCCCAATGGCTACCTGCACATCGGCCACGCCAAGGCGATCTGTCTGAATTTCGGCATCGCCAAGGAATTCACCGGCTGGTGCAACCTGCGCCTGGACGACACCAACCCCGGCAAGGAAGACCCGGAGTTCGTCGAGGGCATCAAGGACGACGTGCGCTGGCTGGGCTACGAGTGGCACGACCTGCGTCATGCCTCCGATTATTTCGAGGTGTTCTACGACTCGGCCATCAAGCTGATCAAGGATGGCGTCGCCTACGTGGACGACCTGAGCCCGGAAGACATGCGCGCCTATCGCGGCACGCTCACCGAGCCCGGCCGCAACTCGCCGTTCCGCGAGCGCAGCGTGGAAGAGAACCTCGAGCTGTTCCAGCGCATGCGCGCCGGCGAATTCGCCGATGGCGCCAAGACGCTGCGCGCGAAGATCGACATGACGTCGGGCAACATGAACATGCGCGACCCGGCGATCTACCGGATCCGCAAGGTGACGCATCAGAACACCGGCGATGCGTGGCCGATCTACCCGATGTACGACTATGCGCATTGCCTGTCCGATGCGCTGGAAGGCATCACGCATTCGCTGTGCACGCTGGAATTCGAAGACCACCGCCCGTTGTACGACTGGTTCGTCGACAAGGTCGACCTGGTCAACCATCCGGAGCTGTGGCAGCACCTGCGCGAAGGCGGTTTCCGCACGGAACCGGCCAAGCCGCGACAGATCGAGTTCTCGCGCCTCAACCTCTCCTACTCCATCACCAGCAAGCGCAAGCTCGCCCAGCTGGTGAACGAGAACCTGGTCGATGGCTGGGACGATCCGCGCATGAACACGTTGCGCGGCCTGCGTCGCCGCGGCTTCACGCCGGGCGGCCTGCGCCTGCTGATCGAACGCCTGGGCGTGAGCAAGCAGAACAGCATCATCGATTACTCGATCCTGGAAAACTGCATCCGCGAGGATCTGGACGCGACCGCGGCACGCCGCATGGCCGTGCTCGATCCGCTCAAGCTGGTGATCACCAATCTGCCGGAAGGCCACGAAGAACAGCTCAGCTTCTCCAACCATCCCAAGGACGAGAGCTTCGGCACGCGCCACGTGCCGTTCTCGCGCGACCTGTGGATCGAGCGCGAAGACTTTGCCGAAGTGCCGCCGAAGGGTTTCCATCGCCTCAAGCCCGAAGGCGAAGTACGCCTGCGTGGCGTGGGCATCGTCAAATGCGACGAGCTGGTGAAGGATGCGGACGGCCAAATCATCGAACTGCGCTGCTCGCTCGACCTGGAATCGCGCCAGGGCATGCCGGGTGCGGACCGCAAAGTGAAGGGCACCATCCACTGGGTGAGCGCGAAGCACGGCGTGGCCACCGAAGTGCGCGTGTACGACCGCTTGTTCAACGTGGCCGATCCGGATGACGAGACCGACGGCAAGACCTGGATCGAGCACATCAATCCGGACGCCAAGCGCGTGGTCACCGCATGGCTGGAACCGGCCGCGGCGAAGGTTGATGCGGAGCAGCGCTTCCAGTTCGAGCGTCTGGGTTACTTCGTGGCCGATCGCGTCGATCACCGCTCGGACAAGCCTGTTTTCAACCGCACCGTCACGCTGCGCGACGCGTGGGCGAAACAAGCTGGTTGATATCCGCGTCACAAGGAACGTTGCATGCTGCGCCAACAGATACACCTGACCCTGCCGCCGTGGATCGACGAAGTGGTCGATACGCAAAAGCGCTACATCACCGACGAGGAACGCGTGGCTCTTGCCATCGAACTCTCTCGTTTGAACATCGAGCGCAGCCATGGCGGCCCGTTCGGTGCGGCGGTGTTCGATGGACAAGGCCGCGTGATCTCGGTGGGCGTCAATCGCGTGGTGCCGCAGACCTGTTCGGTCGCGCACGCCGA
The DNA here is from genome assembly GCF_001010355.1 of Dyella japonica DSM 16301. GTDB lineage: Bacteria > Pseudomonadota > Gammaproteobacteria > Xanthomonadales > Rhodanobacteraceae > Dyella > Dyella japonica. The sequence goes on from NZ_JPLA01000014.1 coordinate 87,117, forward strand.
AATGATGGCGTACATGAGTGCGCAGCAGCGCCTTGCCGCGTTCCGGCTCAATGCCGATGGCGGTCGCTACACGCTGGCCACCAGCGCGCAGCCGTGCTGCCAGTGCTATGGCGCCACCGTGTGGGCCGGCGTGGATGAGCTGCTGATCGGCGCGCGTGCGCAGGACGTGGAAGAGCTCACCGAGTTCGACGAAGGCCCGTTGCCGGCCGACTGGGTCGGCGAGCTCGAAAAGCGTGGCATTGCCGTGCGCCGCGACATTCTTCGCGACGAGGCGCGCAGCGTGCTGGCGACCTACGGTCAGAGTGGGCAGCACTATTGAGCCGCCTGCGCGCCGCGCTTCCGCTGATCCTGCTGGTATTGGCCGGCATCGCCTTGTTCAGCTCCGGCCTGATGGACCGGCTGCATCCGGAGCAGCTGGTGCAGCACCAGGACCAGCTGCGCCAGGAGATCGAAACCGCGCCGTGGCTTAGCCGCGTCACCTTCATCGGCCTGCTCACCCTGGCCATGTCCACCGGCATCCCGGGCACGGTGATCATCATCATCGCCGGCGGTTTTGCCTTTGGCGCGGTGGAAGGCAGCATCTACTCGTCGATCGGGCTCACCTTGGGCACGCTGATCCTGTTCCTGGCCAGCCGCTATGCCTTCGGTGCGGGCAGCAAACATCCGCCCGCCCTGGTCGACAAGCTGCACCACGGTTTCGAGCGCCATCCCGTGGCCTACACCATGTTTCTTCGCTTCGTGCCGGTCGCACCGTTTGGCCTGATCACGGTGGCGCTGGCCTGGCTGCGCTGTCCGCTTTGGCTGTTCATGGGCGCCAGCTGGCTGGGTGGCACCGTCTCGCTGATCTTCGAGACATCGATTGGCGCCGGCCTGGGCGCGGCGCTGGCGCAAAGCCATGGCCATTTCGGGCTGGAGCTGCTGATGCAGCGCGGCGTCTGGATGCCGCTTACCGCGATTGCCGTGCTGGCCCTGCTGCCGTTGCTGGTCGAACGCTTGACCAGCCGGCGTCACAAGACCGCCCTGGTGAGCAGGGCGAGCCATCCTCCAGAGTAAGACCGACAAGCGCCATAGCCCGTTCGGAGGCCCCCAGTCGGCCTGCTGCCTGACTCGGAAAATCGCGCTAGGCTGGCCCAGCCTGACGCATGCAGCGTGCAAGGGGACGTGATGGGTGCAGGGGTCAATTCCCGGACAGTGCAATGGTGGCGTCGCACGTCGCTGATGCAGCGGCTTGCCCTGGTGACACTCATCCCGACCTTGGTCACCGCCACCTTGCTGGTGGCCATGCTGGCGCCGCAGCAGGTGATGACCTTGCGCGGCATGGCGCAGAACACCGCCGACGCCATCGCGACACAGGCTGCCTCGGTCACCGCCGCCCCGTTGCGCGACATGCAGCGGCGCGAATTGGTGCGCATCGCCGAATCCATCAGCGACCTGCCGCATGTGGCCCGCGTGCAGATACGCGCCGCCGACGGCGAGATCCTGGCCGACAGCCTCGGGCGCAGCGGTGCCGACAACAACGAAGGCCTCACCGTGGTGCGCGACGTGATCGACAGCGAGCGCCCGGGGCAACCCGTGCTGGGCTCGGTGGTGGTCGACGTGAGCCTGCGCGATGCGATCGCGATGCAGCAGGCGAGCCTGCGTCACGCGCTGGTGGCGCTGGTGATCAGCCTGTTCGTGGCCGCCATCATCGCGTGGCAGGCGGCGCGCTGGATCAGCGCGCCGCTGCGCCGCCTGGTCGATGCCGTGCATCAGCTGGGCCGCGGCGACCGGCATGTGGAGGTGGAGGTCACCGACCAGACCGAAATCGGCGAACTGCAGCGCGGCTTCAACAGCGCTGCCATGGCGCTGTTCGACGTGCAGCGCGGCATGGAACGCGAGATCGAACACGCCACGGTGGAACTGGCGCGCAAGAACGCCGCGCTCGAAGCGGCCAGTGTGGCCAAGGCACGTTTCCTCGCCGCGGCTTCGCACGATTTGCGTCAGCCGCTCTATGCACTGACTCTTTTTTCTTCGTCGCTGGCCGAGGACGAACGCGACCCGGTGCGCCTGGATCGCATCGCGCATATCCAGGAATGCGTGGAAGCGCTTGATCACCTGTTCAGCGAACTGCTTGACCTGTCGCGCCTGGAAACCGGCGCCATGCAGATCGAGATCGCCGAGTTCCCGCTCGACCAGGTGTTCCAGGAAGTCAGCCGCAATTTCCGCATGATCGCCGAGCAACATGGCTTGCGGCTGATCATGCGCACCACTGATCTGTGGGTGCGCAGCGATCGCACCATGCTCTCGCGCATCCTCAACAACCTGGTCAGCAACGCACTGCGCTATACCAGCCGCGGCGGCGTACTGGTGGTGGCGCGGCAACGTGCGGACGGCACCGCGCGGGTGGATGTGTGGGATACCGGCAGCGGCATCGCACCGGAGCACCAGGTGCGCGTGTTCGATGAGTTCTACCGGGTCGAATGCCACAGCAACGAACACGATGTGGGTCGCCGGCGCGGACTCGGCCTGGGCTTGGCCACCGTACAACGCCTGGCCGAATTGCTCGACACGCAGGTGGAGCTCAAATCCAAGCCCGGACGTGGCAGCGTTTTCAGCTTCCACCTGCCCCAGGTGCCTGCACAGCACATCGCGGCCAGCGTTGAAGAAGCCTCGCCGGATGTGTCGGGCATGCGCGTACTGGTGATCGACGACGAGCCCGCCATCCTCTCGGGCATCCGTTACCTGCTGTCCAGTTGGGGCTGCGAAGTGGCGGTGGCCGAGGATCGCGTGCAGGCCTTGCAGGCCGCGGAAGACTGGAACGTGCCGCCGGACATCGTGATTTCCGATCTGCGCCTGCGTGACGGCGAAAGCGGCCTGGACGTACTGGCCGCGCTGGATGCGCATTACCAGATCGACGGCAATCCGCCGTTCGCGCGCCTGCTCATCACCGGCGAAACCCGCAGCGATCGCCTGCGCGAAATCATGGCTGCACGCATACCCGTGCTCTACAAGCCGGTGTCACCCGAACAGCTGCGCGAAGCGCTGATGGTGGCGTGGAGCGCCTCGCGCGCCACCACGGCCTGAAACGATCAAGCCTTGGGTGCGACGCGGCGCGCCAGCACGCGGTCGGCAGGCAGGAAGCGATTGAACAGGTCGTCGACGAATTCGCCGTTGGGCGCATCGCTGCGCGAGCCACCCGTCACGTACAGGCCTTGCCAGTGCAGGCGGCGTTCGCCGTGGACTTCGTTGGCCTGAAGACGTTCAAGGAAGCTGCGCAAACCGCGTTGCACACCATATAGGGATTGCAGGAAGGCAAACGCCTCACGACGCCGGCGCGGATCGCGCTCGCTCGCCAGCACGGCCTGGGCAATCGCCAGCAGGCGATCGGAGACGGCATCGGCATGGGACTCGACGCGTGTATCGAGCACGCCGTCTTCGAGCACCGCGGCATGACGCCAGCCCAGGACGCGGCGAAACACCGACAGGGGCAGCGCCGAGCGGAACGCGGCATGCCCCGGCAAGGCTTCCAGTCCGGTCACCACCACATACACCGGCAACTGCAGCTGCAGTCGACGCGTGGCTTCATCGGCGAGCCGATGCAGGCGATCGGCATGCGTGGCGACCGCGCCGTCTGGCTCGCGCAGGCTCTGCGCGGCGATGCAGATCACCATGCCATCCAGCGGAAGCTTGCGACGTTCCTTGGCCAGCAAGGCCAGCGCCTTGGACCAGGGCGCGTCGCCATCGCCCACGGTGGCGTGCGGATGCGAAAGCCGCGGGCCGGGTTCGATCGCCACCAGCGCGCGGAACACCCACCAGTGCCACGGCCGCGTGTCGTTGGCACGCGCCAGCTCGCGCGCATGCGGTGCGGCAGCGGCGGCCTGCAGCAAGGAGCGGACATCCGCCGCGCTGTCGCCCACGAACAGCAGCCACGGATGCCGTGAAAGCTGACGCCAGCGGCCACGGCGGCGGAACGGATGCAGGATGGCGCCGCGCAGGCGGCGGGCGGCGTCCTTCACCGCGGCCGAGATGCTGCCGATGCCATAGCCTGCCTCGGTGCTGTCGGCCACACGGGTGTGGGCACGCATCACCACCAGGGATTGCCAGGCCAGCACGCCGATCCAGCCCACCACCGCCAGCCCCGCCACGATGAGGCTGCTGGTGAACCAGGCCTGCTCGGACAAGGCGTGACTGAACAGCGGCGCCACGAAAGCCACGAACACCAGCAACACCACCAGCGCCGCCACCAGCTGGGCGAGACGGCGCCCCATCCAGCTCACCGGCAGGCGCAGCACCGGGGAACCGGAGGTCATATACGGCTGCGGCGTCACCGATTCGCGCTGCAGGGACTGCAGCAGGCCCGCCGCGCCGGTGCTGGCCGGGCAGTACAGCGCCTTGATCCGCCCCAGCTCGCCGCTGTCGCCCTGCTCGTAGTAATACTGGCCGGCGAAGCCCAGCAGCAGCGCCATGCTGAACACTTCGCGGACTTCGTCCTCGCTGCTGCCAAGGCGACCGAGCTGATCGAAGAATTCGGTGGCGGCGCCGCCGGTACGGAACAGCGTCTGCTGCAGCGGCGTGACCTGACGCCAGCCGCCGTGACGCGTGACCACCTCGTCAAACCATGCCGCGACCGCAAACGCCGCCAGCTCGACCTGGGCCAGCAGCTTGCCGCGCGCGAACGCCGCGCCGCGGCTTTGCTCCACCAGGGCGACCGCGCGTGCGTGCACGGACGGCAATTCGTCGTCGGAAAGATTCTGGCTGGTGGCCTGCTCGTCGATCAGCAGGCCATATGCGAACAGAGGCGCAAAACATTCCAGCAGCCGCATGGCACCTATAGCCGTCAAAGCCTGTTGCATGTCGCTCCATTGCCCCTGCCGCACCACATAGCCGCGTCGGACGGGGATGAGCGCCGAAGTCTACGACGATACACGTCGTCGTGCCGACCATGCAGTGCCCGCCAGGTGACCCGGCCCGAACCACCGGAGACGAGCGCGTCCCCGGGAAAGAAGGCCATCCATGGCGAACCGGCGGGCGCGGGCCTTAGGTCCCGCATGCCGGAGGTTCCAACGGGTTTCGGGGGAGACTTGGCACAGCACGCAGTGGCTCGGGCAGGCCGGTGGCGCATCGCGTGGCGTTCATCAAGTACCAGGTCTCTCGGTGTTCGGTGTGGATCGCGCCAACAGCTTGCACGACCCGAACGCTCCGCATCCACCCAGCGGGTAACGATGAGCGATTCCCCCGATCGCGGCGGCATTGTCACGATTGGCGGCGTGACGGCGCCATATCTCGTTGAGGCTATGCCGTTCGTACGCGCTTTGTGGTTGCCGCGCGAACGGGCTGGGGCTATGTTGCGTAGGCGGACGTGCGGTGATGGGATTACCGTACAGCGCCATGGGGAATGAGATGCGCATATTGATCGCAGACGACCATCGGCTGATCGTCGAAGGTGTCAAGCTCAAGCTGGCCGAGCTTGGGCCGGACACCGATTTTGTGATGGCCATGGATATGGCTGAGCTACGCGAGGCCATCCATTCGCCGGAGGCACCGTCGCTGTCGCTCGCCCTGATCGACCTGGCCATGCCCGGCGTCCAGGGCAGCGAACATCTGGCCGAAGTGATCGAACATCTGCCCCACGTGCCGGTGATGGTGCTGTCCGGCTCGGAGGACGGCGCGCTGATGAAGAGCCTGCTGGCCATGGGCGTGCAGGGTTTCATCCCCAAGGCCTATTCGCCCGACGTGATGCTTTCGGCCGTGCGCCTGGTGCTGTCCGGCGGCGTCTACGTGCCGCCGCTGCTGCTGCAGGAACGCGTCGATGGCGCGGTGCCGACACCGCCGCCAGCCACCGCATCGCAGCTGCCACCGGGCGCCGACTCGCTGGAGGAGCGCCTGCGCAAACTGCTCACCGAACGCCAGATCGATGTGCTGCGCCTGCTCTCGCAGGGCAAGCCGAACAAGCTGATCGCGCGCGACCTGGGGATCAGCGAGGGCACGGTGAAGATCCATCTGGCAGCGATCTTCCGCGCACTGAACGTGCGCAACCGCGTGGAGGCCGTGGTGGCCTCGCGCCGCATCAGCGGCCTCTGATCGCCACGCCGCTGATCCGAAGGTAGCCACGCCCGCCTATGCGCCTCGCTCCGGATGCACTCGCCGAGAACAGCACAGACGGACAGTTTTCGCGGCCCATCGGCAAGCCTGCGCTGCCCATGGCCGCCATCGCCGACCCACAGACCAGGCCAGAACGGCGCGGTTTCCTGAGGCTGCTGTGCGCGGCCAGCCTGCTGATCGCCGTCCTCGGTCCATCGGCTGTCGCTGCCGAAGCGCCGCAGAACAGCGGCCACATCAACGCGCTGACCTTCGGCATCCTCCCCATCGGCGGCCCATCCGAATCACTGGCCGCCTGGCGCCCGATGCTGGACGACCTCAGCCGCACGCTGCACCTGCCCATCCGCAGTCTCTCGGTAAGCACCTATGAGGGACTGGGCCAGGCGATGGCCGAGGAGCGGGTGGACTTCGCTTTCGTCTCGGGTCGGCTGGCACTCGATGCCGTCATTCACGACCGCATGCAGGTGATCGCCCAGCTCACGCGCAGCAATGGTTCGCGCGGTTATTACTCGGTGCTGCTGGTGGCCAAGGACTCCCCCATCCGCAACCTCGAGGACCTGTACCGCCAGCCAGGCAAGCTGCGCTATGCGCGCGGCGAGGTGTTGTCGGTGTCCGGTTATCTGGTGCCCGAAACCCAGGTCTTTGCCAACCGGCGGCTGGATTCGGACACCTTCTTTGCCGGCGTGTCGGTGGACAACCACCAGAACAACGCGCTGGCGGTGGCCAACAACGAAGCCGACGTCGCTTCCAACAATACCGCCGACATGGAGCGCTTCGCCGAGCGCTTTCCCGATCAGTACGCACGGCTGCGCGTGCTGTGGACCTCCAGCCTGATTCCGCACGCCGTGGTGGTGATCCGCACCGACCTGCCGGCGGAGCTGCGCCAGCGCGTGGCCGCGGCGCTCACCTCATATGCCAAGGGCAAGAACGCCGCGGCCGAGCTGGCCAAGCTGCACCTGATCCACGACATCAGCGGCTTCTCGCCGGCCGGCAACGAGACCCTGGTGCCGTTTGCCGACATCGAGTTCAATCTCGATCGCCGCCGCGCCTACAGCGCGCAATGGGTGAGCGATGCGGCGATGCAGACGCGGCTGAAGAAGATCGATGCCGAGCACGAGGCGCTGGTGCACCAGCTGATGGCGCCCAGCACCCCGTAGACGTCGCCGGCTCAGTGCCCCGGCATGTCCTTGATGTTGAAGGTCTGACCATTGGGCATGATCATGTCGCCCGGCTTCTGCCCCGCCGCGCACTGGCCGATCCAATGGCCGCTGCTGGTCATGGTCATCTCGGCGTGACCCATGATCGCCGGGTCGTACTTGATGTGGCCCTGCGTCGAATAGGCCGAGTCACCCTGATAGTTGGTCTCGCTGTGGCTGGTCATATTGACCTCGCCGCTGGGCGAATTGATCTTGCACACGGCATCGGTGATCACCTTGTTGCCCTGCACATCGATCTTGAAGGTGCTGCACATCTGGCCGCTCATGTGCGTGCCCATCTTGTACATCGCCGTATCGGTGTCGGCGTCCAGGCAAGCCTTGGTCGTCTGCGCCTGTCCGCCCATGCCGGAGGTCTGCATTTCCCACAGGCCAGGCTTGCGCTTGGGGATGTTGGAGGGAATGTCCTGCGCCAGGGCAGCACCGGTGAGACCCAGCAGGGAAACGGCAATCAACCAGCGACAACGTGAAGACATGGAGTTCTCCGATCCGCCCGGGGTGGGCGTGCGGGTGGCAAGGTAACGCCAAATGCGGCCGCCGTCATGCTGAACCGTTCTGCAGCGCACCACGTCACACTTTCGACCCATAGTCCGTTAGCACTATGGCGCCTCGCGCTAGATCGAACTGGGTATCGAAGGGTGGTAGTGGATTCTTTAGAGTGCCAATCAGGGTGATTCCGCGAAGCGGCGCGCCCATCTCATTGTCCTGTTCCCTGCCGGGATCCCGCGTGATGCTGTCAAGCTGCCTCCATCTGTACTCCAAGCCCCGGCGACGGCACGACTGCCTGTCGTCGGTGCGCCGCTGCGAGTGGGAGGCCTGACGCATGGAGCCGCGAGCGCATCTGCTGCCCCGCCTGTTCATCGATGTGGTCCTGCCCAGCACGATTGCCGCCCTGGCCTTGATCCTGGCGCTGTGCTTGCAGCAGACGCACAGCCTGGCCGAGCGGGTGGATGCCTCCGCCAACCTGCGCCTGGCGCGGCTTGCCGGAGAACTGGAGCTCGCCGCAGGCGTCTCGCCACAGGCCGCGCTCGACCGCACCCTGCAGGAAGGAAAAGCCGATCAGGTGCGCCGCGTGGAGCTGCATGGTTCGGACGGTCGCCTGTGGAGCAGCGGCACCGCGGCAACCACCGGCAACGCCACCTATCGCAACGAGGTGAAGCCGCAGGGCAACATCTCGACGTGGGTGAGCATGGATGTGGACACCCAGCCCCTGCGCAAGGCACAGGCCACGGTGTGGCTGCTGGGTGCGTTGTGCGCCATGGGCATCCTGGTGCTGGCGTGGCTGGCGCGCGTATCGATACGACATCGAGTGCTCGAGCCGCTGTCGCAGGCCCGCTATGCCGTGCATGAGCTGGTCAATGCCAGGCATCCGCACCTCGACGACACGCCGGTCAGCACCGAGTTCCAGGAACTGCGCAAGACCTTGCAACGCCTGTCCGAACTGCAGGAAGCGCAGCGTCGCGACTGGAGCACCATGCAGCACGACAACGCGGTCGAAGCACTCGACCGCCTGCGCCAGAGCCAGGCCGCCACGCGCAGCAAGTCGCAGTTCATCGCGCTGGTCAGCCATCACTTCCGCCAGCCGCTGCAGGCGCTGGAACTGTTCGCTGCCGGCCTTGACCAGAACGGGGGCAACGAGCCGCAATCGCCGTTTGCGCAGATGCGCCACAGCATTGCGTCGATGACGCGGCTGCTGGATGCCTTGCTGGAGATCTCGCGCCTGGATGCCGGCGTGATCGCGGTGAAACCGATCGGCTTCACCGCCGCCGAACTGTTCATGCGCGATCGCACTTCGCTCAATCACGAAGCGCTGCAACATCACGTCACGCTGGCATGGCGCGGCAGTCATCACCAGCTGCACGGCGATGCCGACGTGGCCGCGAGCCTGCTCTATCAGCTGGCCAGCAATGCGATCGCCAATGCACCGGAAGGACGCGTGCTGATTGCCGCACGCCGTCGCGGCCAGGCCATCCGCATCGAAGTGCGCGACAACGGCCCGGGCATCGCGGTGATCCACCAGCAACGCATCTTCGAGGAATTCGTGCAGCTGCAGGCCGGCGAAAGCGAACGCCGCGGCGGCTACGGCCTGGGCCTGGCGATTGCCGAGCGCCTGGCACGACTGCTGGGCACGCGCATCGGCCTGCGTTCGGAGCCCGGCCGCGGCAGCACCTTCTGGTTCGACCTGCCGCGCATGCCGGTGATGGAACGCCATTCCAGCGCCAGCTCCAGCGCGCAGAAACCGGCCGCGCCGGTATGGCGCCAGGCCGGCTGAAAGCGTCGCAACCCCGGCTCACAGGCAAAAAAAGACCCGCGTTTCGGCGGGTCTTGGCGTCTTTTGGTGGGTCGTCCGAGATTCGAACTCGGGACCAATAGATTAAAAGTCTACTGCTCTACCGACTGAGCTAACGACCCATGCGTCAAAAGCCAGCCCGATATTTTATGGGCTGGGCGCCCCCGGCACAAGCAAGCGCGTTCAGGCGTAGCGGGTGGGATCGGGCAGACCGGCCGCCTTGAAGCCCTGGGCACGCAGTACGCAGGCATCGCAATGCCCGCAGGCGCGGCCTTGCGCGTCGGCCTGGTAGCAGCTCACCGTCTCGGAGAAATCCACGCCCAGGCGCTGGCCCTCGCGGGCGATATCGGCCTTGCCCATGCGCATCAGCGGTGCGTGGATGCGGATGCCCGCGCCTTCCACGCCGGCCTTGGTGGCCACGTTCGCCAGCTGTTCGAAGGCCTCGATGAAGGCCGGGCGGCAATCGGGGTAGCCCGAATAGTCCACCGCATTCACGCCGCACCAGATATCGGTGGAACCGAGCACTTCGGCCCAACCCAGGGCGATCGACAGCATGATGGTGTTGCGCGCCGGCACGTAGGTGACCGGGATGCCCTGCTCGCCGGTCTGGTCCAGCGGCACGTCGATATCGGCGGTGAGCGCCGAGCCGCCGATGGTGCGCAGGTCCACCTGCACCGTCTTGTGCTCGACCGCGCCGAGCAGGCCGGAGACGCGCTCGGAGGCGGCCAGCTCGGCACTGTGGCGCTGGCCGTAGGCAACGCTCAATGCGTGCACCTGGAAGCCCTGCTCACGGGCGATGGCGATGGTGACTGCCGAATCCATGCCGCCGGAGACGAGTACGACGGCCTTGCGGGGAGTTGCTTGGGACATGGGAGAAATCCACTCAGGAGTCAGGCCGGTGATCCGGCCGATTAAGCACCGTCGGCAACACAGGCCGAAGCGCGGTAAAGCTGGGAGTAAGTGAAGAGGAGTGAGAAGTAAGAGAGAGCGTGCTGCCTTCTCTCACTTCTCAATCTTCTGCACTCACTCCTGCCCTGCAATAGGGCAAAGCGCGGTAAAGCTCGAAGCTAGAAGTAAGTGAAGAGGAGTGAGTAGTGAGAGAAGGCGTCCGCTCTCTCTTACTTCTCACTCCTCTTCACTCACTCCTGTTCTTAGTGTCCCGGCTCGTCGTTCCACAGCAGCTTGTGCAGCTGCAGCTGGAAGCGCACGTCCAGTTTGTCCTCGATGATCCATTCGGCGAGGTCGCGCGGCTTGATCGCGCCATGCACGGGCGAGAACAGCACCATGCAACGCTTGATCAGTGCATGCTCGGCGACCACGTCGCGCGCCCATTCGTAGTCGGCGCGACTGGCGATGACGATCTTGATCTGATCGTGCGGCAGCAGGTGCTCGAGGTTGGACCACAGGTTGCGCTTGGCTTCGCCCGAATCGGGCGCCTTGAGGTCCATCACCTTGCGCACGCGCGGATCGACCTGGGCGACATCCAGCGCACCGGAGGTTTCCAGCGAGACGTCGTGGCCGGCATCGCACAGGCGCTTGAGCAGAATCAGGCAGCGCTTCTGCGCGAGCGGCTCGCCGCCGGTCACGCATACGTGCTTTGCGCCATGCGAGGCGACCTCGGCCACGATGTCGTCGATATCGCGCCAGTCGCCGCCGTAGAAGGAATACTCGGTATCGCACCACACGCAGCGCAGCGGGCAGCCGGTCAGGCGCACGAATACGGTGCGCCAGCCGATGGCATCGGCTTCGCCCTGGATCGAATGGAAGATCTCGGTGATGCGCAGGCGCTCAGCCGGCGCCTGCGTCGGCGTGGTGGATGCCACGCTCGTGTTACTGCCAGTCACAACCACTACCTCAGTTGGCCGGCTGGGCCTGCAGGCGGCGCAGGCGCTCCTGGGCCAGGCCGGCGGCCTTGGAGCCGGGGTACTTCGCCGTGACGTTCTTCAGCGTGGCCTTGCCCGCATCGACCTGCTTGAGCTCGATCTGGCTGTAGCCGACCTTGAGCAAGGCGTCAGGCACCTTCTCGCTCTGCGGGAACTGGCTGACCAGGCGCTGGAACGCTTCCATCGCCACCTGGTAATTGCTGGTGGCGTAGTAGGACTCGCCCAACCAATAGAACGCGTTGGGCAGCAAGGAGCTGTCCGGGTACTGCTGGATGAAATTGCGGAAGTCGCGCGAGGACTTCACATAGTCGCCGGCACGCAGCGACTTGAAGGCATCGTCGTAAGCGGCCTGCGCGTTGGCATTGGCAGCCGCGGGAGCGGCGCCAGGCTTGCCTGCAGCCGCTGGCGTTGCCGGCGGTGCGGCGTTGGCGGCCGGCGCGTTATTGGGATTGGCATTGCCCGCATTGGCGTTCGCTGCACCGGCGCCGCTTTCAAGGCGACCCAGGCGCGAATCGAAATCCGTGGCTTGCGATTTGTTCTTGTCGTTGGCTTCCTGCAACTGGTGCTGCAGTTCCTCGATCTGGCCTTGCATCTGCTGCAATTGGGACTGCAGCGCCTGCACCTGATTGACCAGCGTGGTGCCACCTTGATTCTGGCTCTGCGCCTGCTGCTCCAGCCGCGATACGCGGTCGGCAAGGCTCAGCCGGGAATCCTGGGCATGCACGGGAGCGCCAAAAAGCATGGCGGACGCGATTGCGCCCGCCATGCTCATCCTGGCTGTAAAGCTGTTAGCCAGTGTCTTCTTCATTACTTCGCCGTGTAGACGATCTCGACGCGACGGTTCTTGCTCCAGCAGTCTTCGTTGTGCTCACGGCACACCGGCTTTTCCTTGCCGTACGAAATCACGTTGAGCTGGCTGGCCGAGCCGCCGTTGGCCTGCAGCGCGCTGGACACGGCATTGCCGCGACGCTCGCCGAGAGCCAGGTTGTACTCGCGGGTGCCGCGCTCGTCGGTGTTGCCCTCGAGGCGGATCTGCGCCATCGGGCGATCCTGCAGGTACTTGGCATGGCAAGCCATGATCTGCTGGAACTCAGGCTTGATTTCGTCCTTGTCGAAATCGAAGTACACAACGCGCTGACGGAGGCAGGCGTCGGTATCGAGATCGGCCGGGGTGTACTTGCCAGCGGTCGACGGAGCCGGGGTGGTCATCGGCGCTTCCGGCTGCGGCTGCGGCTTGACTTCCTGCTTCTTCGAGCATGCGGCCGCGCCAACGCAGAGCAGGGCGACCAGGGCGACGCGAACGGTCTTATTCATGGTGGACGTTCCTTCAAACAGGTTTGAGTTCCGACAGTCAATAATGATTGCGGTTACGGGACAGTTTTCGCCGGTGGACCGGCTGTTATTTTGCCATTTTGATGCCGGCGGTGCGCTGTCTCGCGCCGCCTGGCCCGCCTTCCGCGACGGATTGCCACGGCCGGCAAGCTGTTTGATCCTTCCGTGTCGTCCAAGACTTCACGCCCGGATCACATGGCCGTGACGCTTACGCGTCACGGCATGAACTGCTTATCGCTGACGATAGGGACCCCAAGCCGGCTCGCGCACATCGCCATCTGCCAGTACCAGTCGCTGACGGACAAGGCCGTCGGCGGACACGGCATACAGCACACCACGGCGGCCTTCGGAGGCGGCATACAGCAGCATGCTTGCGTTTGGCGCGAAACTCGGTGTTTCGTCGATCGGACCCGGCGAGATGAAGCGCACCTGCCCACCCAGACTACGGTCCATAATGGCAATACGATACACGTTCCCGTTGCCCTGCACCATCGCGATCTGCTTGCCGTCGTAGCTGATCGAGGCGTTGGCGTTGAACTGACCCTGGAAGGTGATGCGCTCGGCCCCGCCACCACCGGCCGACATCTGGTAAAGCTGCGGGCGACCCGAGCGGTCGGAAGTGAAGATGATGCTCTGGCCATCCGGCGTCCAGCGCGGCTCGGTATCGATGGCCAGGTTGTTGGTGAGGCGGGTCTCCTGGCGGGAGCCCACATCCATGACGTAGATCTCCGGGTTGCCCTGGTAGGACAGCGCCAGCGCCAGCTTGCTGCCGTCCGGCGACCAGTTCGGCGCACCGTTGATGCCCTTGGCGCGGGCCGAGATCAGCTGACGCGAACCGGTGGTGACGTCCTGCACATAGATCGCCGAGTTGCCGCTCTCGAACGACACATAGGCGATCTTGCGGCCATCCGGCGACCAGGCCGGCGACAGCAGCGACTCGCGCGAACGGGCCACGACCTGCGGGTTATAGCCGTCCGAATCGGCCACGATCAGCGAGTAGGTGGTGTTGTTACCCAGGCCCACCGCGGTGATGTAGGCGATGCGGGTCCAGAACGCGCCACGCACGCCGGTGATCTTCTCGTAGATCGCATCGGCGATCTGGTGGGCGACGCCACGCAGGTCGCCGGCCGGCGCGGTGAACGCCTGCGCCAGCAGACTCTGCTGCTTGTTGACGTCCCACAGCTCGTACTCGACGCGCATCATGCCGCCGCCGGCATCGCTGATGCGGCCGATGGTCAGGTAGTCCTGCTTGAGCAGGCGCCAGGTGGCGAAGTTGACGTCCGCACCCTTGGACGGCGTCTCCACGATTTCGCTCTTGGCCAGCGAGCGGAATTTGCCCGAGCGGTTGAAGTCGTTGCGGATGACGTCAGCGATGTCAGTCGGCAGCGGCGCACCGCCCGCCTGGGCGAACGGCACCACGGCGATCGGCGTGGCCGTGGTCGTGCCGCCGACGATGTCGACGTTGAGCGACTGGGTCTGCTGGGCTGCCACAGGACCGGCGAACAACGCGGCCACCAGGAGCAGGACGAAGGAGTAGCTGAAGGTCAGTTTGCGCATGGGGTCCATCACTGCGGTCTGAAAGTGAAATCAATTTGACGCTGGAACACGCTTTCGAAGCCTTTGTAGGGCAACGGCTGCGCGCGCAGCACCGCGTTTTCGATGGAGCGCTTGCCGGCTTCGTCGTAAGGGCAACTGGAGTCGACCTTGGCGCTCATCACGTCGCCTCCTGGCAACTGCACAATATGCACCGTGCACGGTGTGTTGGGCATGTTATCCGGGCGAAGCCAATTCTGAGTGACCGCGTTCTGAATCGCGGCCAAATACTGCGCCAGCAGACCCGCATCGGGGCCGTTCTGGCCAGTCTGCCGCTGGGCTGCCACCGGTACGTTGTCCAGGCCGTTGTCCTGGGCGTTCTTCAGGTCCTGCATCTGCTGCTTGGCCTGGTTGGCCTTGCTCTGGGCCTGTTTGACCGACTTGTCGGCCGCGTCCATCTTGGCGAACAGCTCATCGAGCTTCTTCTGCTCTTCCAGCTTGTGCTTGGCCGCCTGGGCGTCCAATTCGGCGGCGCGCTGGCGCTGCTTTTCTTCCTGCTCGCGCTTGGCATCCTCGGCCTTCTCCGCCGCATCGGCCACCACCTTCTCCTGATCCTTGGTATCGGGATGCTCGGGCGGGGGCGGCAAGGTCTTGATCTTCGGGGTTTCTTCCGAAGGCGGCGGCGGGATCGAGGGCGGCGGCGGCACGGTAGCCGGCGTCGGCTTGGCCTGGGCAGCCTTCGGCGGCGGCGCGCCCGTGGGGCCCACCAGGGTGGCTTCGATGATTTCGCCCTGCAGCTGGATCGGTTTGGCGCAGGCGATCGGATTCCAGCTCGCCGGCAGGTGCAGCGTCTCGAACAGGCTTTCGTAGAATGAGCACGGCACCACCGCGAGTATCAGGAAACCCACGATGCCCAGATGGAGGATGGCGGAAAGGACCACCGCCTTGGACGTGCCCTTGGGGGTGTCTTCCCTCATTTCTTCTTGCCCGACTCCGGTGCGCTCATCAGGCCGACCTTGGCGACGCCGGCCTGCTGCAGGTCGGCCAGCACCTGATAGACACCGTCGTACTTGCCGTCGCGATCACCCGCCACGAGCACGCTGACCTCGGGGTTCGCCTTGACGAACGCGCCGACCTTGGCCTTCATGGTGTCCACATCGATCGGCTGGCGCTTCTCCGTACCCAGGGTGAGGTACAGCTGCCCGTTCTGGTCGACCGCGACGATCACCGGATCCTTCTTGTCCTGCAGCGACTTGGCGTTCGCCTGCGGCAGGTTGATGTCGACGTTCTTGTTGATCATCGGTGCGGTGACCATGAAGATGATCAGCAACACCAGCATCACGTCGATATAGGGAACGACGTTGATCTCGGATTTCAGCTTGAGGCGCTTGTGACGCGCAGAGCTACGCATGATGGGAAGCTCCTGTTAGGCCGCTTCGTCAGTCTGGATCTGACGCTGCAGCACCGAAGAGAATTCTTCCTGGAAGACTTCGTAACGCGAGGCCACGCGCTCGACCTTGTTGGCGAAGCGGTTGTACGCCCACACCGCCGGGATCGCGGCGAACAGGCCCATCGCGGTGGCGATCAGCGCTTCGGAAATGTGCGGGGCCACCACGGCGATGGTGACGTCCTTCATTTCGCCCAGGCCCTGGAACGCGCCCATGATGCCGATGACGGTGCCGAACAGGCCGACGTAGGGGCTGATCGAGCCGACGTTGGCGAGGAACTCCAGGTTGCGCTCGAGGCGGCCGATTTCGCGGGTGCCGGCCACGCGCATGGCGCGCTCGGAACCTTCGATCACCACGCGCATGTCATGCACGCGGCGCTGGCGCTGGCGCACGAACTCGCGGAAGCCCGACTCGAACACGTTCTCCAGGCCACCGTTGCTGGCGCCGCGATTGCTTACTTCGCGGAACAGCTGGGCGAGGTCGGCACCGGACCAGAAGCGCTCCTCGAAGCTCTCGGCCTCTTCCATCGCCGCCTTCAGCTGCGACACCTTGCGGATGATGATGACCCACGAGAGGAAGGAGAGCACCAGCAGCGCCAGCATGACGAACTGGACCAGGATGCTCGCTTCCGCGACCAGTTTGAAAATATTGACTCCACCGTTCATTGCTCGAAGGTCCTCCAGCACACGTACTTGTATTAAGGGGAAAGGCCGGGGATAAGGTCGGCCGGAATTTGCACCGGACGCATGCGGCGGACATCGACGCACGCCACGCGCACCTTCGCGCGGATCAGCTCCGCGCCGTCCGCCCGGCGGATCGTCTGGGCGAAAAGGATACTGGCTGCCCGCCGTTCTTTGACTTCGACGCTTACCGCCAGTTCATCATCCAGCAGGGCCGCGCGCAGGAAATCGATCTGCATTTCCCGGACCAGGAAGGCCAGCCCGGTGCTTTCCTTCACCTCGGACTGATTGATGCCCAGCGCGCGCAGCCATTCGCTGCGGGCGCGTTCCATGAAACGCAGGTAGCTGGCGTGGTAGACCACCCCGCCTGCATCGGTATCTTCCCAATAGACGCGCACCGGCCATTCGAAGGGCGCGGTCGCATTGAGTTGGCTTGTATCAGACATCGCTGTTGTCGCCCGTGAAGAGGTCGGCGGGCACCGAGGGGCGGGACGGCGGGGTCAGGCCCAGATGACGCCAGCCCTTGGCGCTGGCCATGCGGCCGCGCGCGGTGCGCACCAGGTAACCCTGCTGGATCAGATAAGGCTCGACCACGTCCTCGAGGGTGCCGCGGTCTTCGCTCAGCGCCGCCGCCAGCGACTCCACGCCGACCGGACCGCCATCGAAGTTTTCGATGATGATGGTCAGCAGGCGACGGTCCAGCTCGTCGAAGCCCTCGGCGTCGATCTTGAGCATGTCGGTGGCGGCACGCGCCGCATCGCGGGTGATCTGCCCGGCCGCGCGCACTTCGGCATAGTCGCGCACGCGGCGCAGCAGGCGGTTGGCGATACGCGGCGTACCGCGCGAACGACGTGCGATTTCCTGCGCGCCTTCCAGCTCGCAGGGAATGCCCATGATGCGTGCCGAGCGCCGCACGATGGCCGTAAGCTCATCGGGCGTATAGAACTCCAAACGCTGCACGATGCCGAACCGGTCGCGCAACGGCGCCGTGAGCAGGCCGGCGCGGGTGGTGGCGCCAATCAGGGTGAACGGCGGCAGGTCGAGCTTGATCGAGCGGGCCGCGGGGCCTTCGCCGATCATGATGTCGATCTGGAAGTCTTCCATCGCCGGGTAGAGCACCTCCTCCACGATCGGCGACAAACGATGGATCTCATCCACGAACAGCACGTCGTGCGGTTCGAGGTTGGTCAGCAGCGCGGCCAGGTCCCCTGCCCGCTCCAGCACCGGACCGGAGGTGGAACGCAGGTTGACGCCCAGCTCGTTGGCGATCACGTGGCTGAGCGTGGTCTTGCCCAGGCCCGGTGGGCCGAAGATCAGCACGTGATCGAGCGCGCCGCCGCGCTTCTTGGCCGCCTCGATATAGATCGACAGCTGCTCGCGCACCGTCTGCTGGCCCAGGTATTCGGTCAGTCGCCTGGGGCGGATCGAAGCCTCGAGGGCCTCGTCATCCATCTGGGCGGCAGCGGTAACGATGCGGTGTTCGGTCATGGGGCGAAATTATGGCAGAGCACGATGACGCAGGCTTGAAAAAAAGCCCGCCAAGCCAATCCCCGCCACAAAAAAGGGCGCCGAAGCGCCCTTTTCCTCAAATTTCGACCTGGGCGCCCAGTTCGATCAGACGATTGCCCGGAATCTGGAAGAACGCCGTGGCCGGCAGCGCGTTGCGCGCCATGAAGGCGAACAGCTTGTCGCGCCACAACGCCATGCCCGGACGCTTGGCGTCCGCGATGATGGTTTCGCGCGAAAGGAAGAACGTGGTGTCCATCATGTCGAAGGGCAGGCCTTTCTTGGAACACTTGGCCAACGCGCGAGGAATATTGGGGTCTTCGGCAAAACCGAAGCGCAGGGCCAACCCGTAGAAATCGCCACCGAGTTCGCTGATCTCGATGCGCTCGCCCAGGTCCGCCGTCGGCGTTTCCAGCATTTCCACCGTGAGCAGCACATTGCGCTCGTGCAGCACCTTGTTGTGCTTGAGGTTGTGCAGCAGCGCATGCGGCACGGCATTCTGGTTGGCGGTGAGGAACACGGCCGTGCCCGGCACGCGCAGTGGCGGATGCTCGGCGATGTTCGCGATGAACGGATCCAGCGCCAAGCCCGACTGCTTGATCTCGCGCACCACCAGCTCGCGGCCGCGACGCCAGGTGGTCATCACGATGAAGATCGCCACGCCCAGCACCAGCGGGAACCAGCCGCCGTATTCGATCTTGATCAGATTGGCGCCCAGGAAGGACAGGTCGATGGTGAGCAGCAGCACGCCGGTCACGATCACCGTCAGGCGGCTCCAATGCCACTGACGGCGCGCCACGATCAAGGCAAGAATGCTGGTAATGGTCATGGTGCCGGTCACCGCGATGCCGTACGCCGCGCTCAGGTTGTCCGAGCTGCGGAAGCCAAGCACCGCCGCCAGCACCATGATCAACAGGAAGTTGTTCACCCACGGCACGAAGATCTGGCCGGACATTTCGCGCGAGGTGTGCACCACCGGCATGCGCATCGAATAACCCAGCGACATCGCCTCGCGCGTCATCGAGAACGCACCGGAGATCACCGCCTGCGAAGCGATCACGGTGGCGATGGTGGCCAGGCCGATCATCGGATACAGCAGCGGCTCGGGCGTCAGCTTGAAGAACGGGCTGTCGATCGCCTCGGGATGGTTGAGCAGCAGCGCACCCTGTCCGAAATAGTTGAGCACCAGGGCCGGCAGCACGAAGCTGAACCAGGCCAGGCGGATCGGACGCTTGCCGAAGTGGCCCATGTCCGCATACAAGGCTTCGGCGCCGGTCAACGCCAGCACCACGCCACCCAGTGCAATAAAGGCCTGCAGGCCGTGACTGAAGAAAAACTTCACGCCATAGGCCGGATTGAGCGCCAGCAGCACGTGTGGGTTCTGCACCACCATGCGCAAGCCCAGCAGCGCAATGACGATGAACCACACCACCATCACCGGACCGAACAGTCGACCGACGCGTTCGGTGCCATGACGTTGCAGCGCAAACAGGAAGAACAGAATCACCGCGGTGATCGGCACCACCCAGTGACCCAGGTTGGGGGCGGCGACCTTCACGCCTTCCACCGCCGACAACACGGAAATGGCCGGCGTGATGACGCCATCGCCATAGAACAGCGCCGCGCCGAAGATGCCGATGATGGCCAGCAGCCAGCGCTGGCGCGCATCGCCTCGCACGCTGCGCAGCGCCAGTGCGAGCAGCGCCATGATGCCGCCCTCGCCCTTGTTGTCCGCGCGCATGATGAACACGACGTACTTGAGCGAGACCACGATGATCTGCGCCCAGAAGATCAGCGACAGCACGCCGTAGATGCTCTCGGGCGTCGGCTTCATGCCGTCGTGGCTGAGCGTGGTCTGCAAGGTGTACAGCGGGCTGGTGCCGATGTCGCCATAGACCACGCCGATCGCGCCGAGCGCGAGCGTGGCCAGCCGGCGTTTGGTATCAGCGTCGGACATGCCGTGGGAGGAATCCGGAGTCACGTCTCAATGTCCTAGTGCGGCGCGCAGCGCCTTGCGAATGATAGCTTCGGCCGTGTCGCCCTCGCTGGCGACCTTCTGCACCAGCCGGGTCACTTCGGCCGGCTTGTAGCCCAGCTGCTGCAAGGCCACCGTGGCTTCACCCGTCGGGTCCAGCGGTGCGCCGTTGGGCGCCGCATGCGAGCCCGGCAAGGTGGTGGCCAGCCCGTCCACGCGATCGCGCAGCTCCACCACCATGCGTTCGGCGGTCTTCTTGCCGATGCCCGGAATCTTGGTCAGCGCCACCACATCGCCCGTCTGCACGAGCCGGGCAAAATCGTTGGTGGACACGCCCGACAGCACGGCCAGCGCGATCTTCGCGCCGATGCCGCTGACTTTCTGCAGGTTGCGGAACAGGGTGCGCTCGGACTCGTGCATGAATCCGTACAGCGCCACGCTGTCTTCCTTCACCGCGTAATGCGTGAGCAGGGTGACTTCCTTGCCGGTCTGCGGCAGGTCGTAGATGGTGGACATGGGCGCTTCGAGCTCGTAGCCCACGCCACCCACTTCCACCATCAGCCACGGCGGCTGCTTGGACACCAGGGTGCCGCGCAAACGACCGATCATCGACGCCTCCAGGCGGTACGAGGAATGCCCACGCGGGCGAGACTGGCACGCGTGTGTGCGTGGGTCACCGCGATGGCGAGCGCGTCTGCCGCGTCAGCCTGCAGGGGGCCCTTGAGTCCGAGCAGGACGCCGATCATGTGCTGCACCTGGGTCTTGTCGCCGCGGCCGCTGCCGACCACGGCCTGCTTTACTTCTGTCGCCGCGTACTCGTGCACCGCGATCCCCTGGCTGACCACCGCGCAGATCGCGGCGCCCCTCGCCTGCCCCAGCTTCAATGCCGAGTCCGGGTTGCGCGCCATGAACACGCGCTCCACGCCGCACTCGTCCGGCCGATGGGCGGCGATGATGGCACACAGCTCGTCAAATATGCGTTTCAGGCGCAGCGGAAAGGTGGCTTCGCCAGCCACCGCCAGCGCGCCATGGTAGACATGGGACAGCTTGCCCGTGGCGTCGACATCGATGATGCCTACGCCGGTGCGCTGACTGCCCGGGTCAATGCCGATGATGCGGGTCATGGGCGAAGAGTCGCCGCGGGCCGATGAAGCGGCCGCGAACTTAGCTCGCAGCCTCGGCCGGCAGCAGCGCGTTGTGGGAAACCTCGCTGACGTCGTCGAGCGCATCGAGCTTCTCGAGCAGGTCGAGCAGGGTTTCGAGTGCTTCGTCCGGCACCGCGACGCGATTGCTCGGGCGCATGCCCACGCCGGCATGCTGCGCGCTCAGACCGGCGGCGATCAGCGCCTGCTGCACCGCCTCGAAGCTTTCCGGCGAGCACAGCACGGTGCTTTCGCCATGCTCGTTGACCACGTCGTCCGCGCCCGCGTCCAGGGCCGCTTCGAGCACCTTTTCTTCGGCCGCTTCGTTGCCGCCGGTGGCAAACACCAGCTCGCCCACGCGGGAGAACTGGAACGCCACCGAGCCGGTGGTACCCAGGTTGCCGCCGTGCTTGGTCAGCGCGTGGCGCACATCGGCCACGGTGCGGGTCGGGTTGTCGGTGAAGCAGTCGATGATCAGGGCGATACCGGCCGGGCCATAGCCCTCATAGCGCAGTTCTTCCATCGCGGCGCCGCCGTCGGCGCCCGAGCCGCGCTTGATCGCGCGCTCGATGGTGTCCTTGGTCATATTGGCCGACAACGCCTTGTCCACCGCCGCGCGCAGGCGCGGATTGGCGGATGGATCGGCGACGCCGGCGCGTGTTGCCACGGTGATTTCGCGGATCAGCTTGGTGAACACCTTGGCGCGCTTGGCGTCTTCGGCATTCTTGCGACCTTCGATGGACGGGCCTCTACCCATGGCACTTCCTGCAAATCTGGTGAACGGACGAGGCGCGAATTCTATCGCTTCACGGCGCAGTACGGGCAAGCGGCACGCGAAAGCGCCTGGGACGGCGCTTTGTCAGGCCTCGGCGCGATCGAAACGACCCTGCTGGAGGAACTGGGTGACCTGGCGCGCGGCTTCCTGGGAAAACAGCAGCCCCGTATGGTTGGTCTCGATGGCGCAGTGGTCGGCAATGCCGGGGAGAAACGTCTCCTCCACCGTCACGCAGCCGTCGTTGTCGCCGGCGAACTGTCCGATCATCGCGCCCAGGCCCAGCGACACCTTGCCGGCGATCACACCCACCTCGCGCTCGCCCTGCCAGCGTTCGAAGCCGTTTTCCAGCAGCTCGCGATTGTGGCCGAGCAGCACCTCGCCACCGCGGCCCATGCCGGCGAAGCGACGGGCGGCGGCGCTGCCCTTGAGCGGCGAGCCCAGACAAACCACCCGCCCCGGCGGCAAGGCGACTTCCGCGCAGGCGCGCAGCGCCAGCAGACCGCCCAGGCTATGCCCGACCAGATGCACCCGCTGCGCATCCTGTCCCAGCTCATGGATGCGAGCCTGCAGGCTGTTGAGGATGCGCGGCTGCGAAGCGGCCACGCTCATATAGTCGAAGCGATGCACGCGAAAGCCCGCTTCCATCATGCGCCGATGCAGCAGCAAGAGCGCGAAACCGCGCATCCAGAGGCCGTGCAGGAGAATGACGTGATCGGTCATGGCGCGTGTGGGGACTTCATCGACAATGAGAATGATCGGGCCTTGGCAGCCAGATCATTCTGAAGAGTCCATTGTGCACAAAAAGTTGCGCCGGGGCCGCGACGTGGTGCGCGGATGAGTCTGCACGTGCAGGTTTTCAGGCTCGTCATTCCGGCGCAGGCCGGAATGACGGCAGAAAAGCGGGCGCGGAATTATCCAGCCGGCTTGGCTTCCGCAGCCACCTTCACATGCAGCTCCTTCAGCTGCGCCTCGCTCACCGGCGACGGCGCATCGGTCATCAGGTCCTGCGCGCTGGTGGTCTTGGGGAAGGCGATCACGTCGCGGATGGATTCGGTGCCGGCCATCAACGCGGCAATGCGGTCGATGCCGAAGGCCAGGCCGCCGTGCGGCGGCGCGCCGAACTTCAGCGCCTTGAGCAGGAAGCCGAATTTCATCTCCGCCTCGTCCGGCGAAATGCCGAGCAGGTCGAACACCGCGCTCTGCATGTCCGGGCGATGGATGCGGATGGAACCGCCGCCGATCTCGTTGCCGTTGAGCACCATGTCGTAGCCGCGGCTCACCGCATTGGATGCGTTCGCGCGCAGCTCGGCGATGTCGTCCGCCTTGGGCGCGGTGAACGGATGATGCAAGGCGACGAAGCGCTTTTCTTCCTCGTCGTATTCGAACATCGGGAAGTCGGTGACCCACAGCGGCTTCCAACTGTTCTCGACCAGGCCGCGGTCCTTGCCGAC
Organism: Dyella japonica DSM 16301; assembly: GCF_001010355.1. GTDB lineage: Bacteria > Pseudomonadota > Gammaproteobacteria > Xanthomonadales > Rhodanobacteraceae > Dyella > Dyella japonica. The sequence goes on from NZ_JPLA01000014.1 coordinate 110,424, forward strand.
CTTCAGGCGCAGCGCGCCCATGAAGTCGGTGACGGCTTTCCACGTGCCCGCGCCGAAGAACACCATGTCGCCCGTTTCGGCGCCGGTGAGCTTGAGCACGCCTTCCAGCGCCTTGTCGTCGAGGAACTTGGCGACCGGCGAGTTGATGCCTTCGCGACCCTTGGACAGATCATCCACGCGCAGCCAGGCCAGGCCCTTCGCGCCGTACTTGGCCACGTATTCGGTGAGCTGGTCGATTTCCTTGCGGGTGAACGTGGCGCCACCCGGCACGCGCAGCGCGGCCACGCGACCGTTGTCGGCATTGGCCGGCTCGGCGAACACCTTGAATTCCACGTGCTTCACCGCGTCGGCGATGTCGACCAGCTCCAGCGCAATACGCAGATCCGGCTTGTCCGAACCGAAGCGACGCATCGCTTCGGCCCAGGTCATGCGCGGGAACGCGGCGTCGAGTTCGACGTTCACCACTTCCTTGAACACGTGGCGGATCAGTTCCTCGACGAAATCCTGCACGTCCTTCTCTTCGACGAAGGCGAACTCAAGGTCGAGCTGGGTGAATTCCGGCTGGCGATCGGCGCGCAGATCCTCGTCGCGGAAGCAGCGGGCGATCTGATAGTAGCGGTCGAAACCGGCCATCATCAGGATCTGCTTGAACAGCTGCGGCGACTGCGGCAGTGCGTAGAACTGGCCTGGATGCACGCGGCTGGGTACGAGGTAGTCGCGCGCGCCCTCGGGCGTGGCCTTGGTCAGGATCGGCGTCTCGATGTCCTGGAAACCGGCAGCATCCAGGTAGCGGCGCAGCGACTGCACCAGCTTGATGCGACGACGCATCATCTGCTGCATGTCCGGGCGGCGCAGGTCGAGGTAGCGATAGGTCAGGCGCATTTCCTCATTGGGGTTCTCGTGCATCGCGAACGGCAGATCCTTCGCGGCGTTGAGAATTTCCACCTGGTCGGCGACCAGTTCCACCGTGCCCGTGCGCAGCTTGTCGTTCACCGACAGGCGCTTGCGGATGGTGCCGGTGACGCGCAGGCAATACTCGTTGCCGATCTCGTTGGCCACCGCGAACGCCGCCGCGTTGTCACGCTCGATCACCACCTGGGCCAGGCCCTCGTGGTCGCGCAGGTCGACGAAAGCCACGTGGCTCTGCAGGCGCAGGGTGTTGACCCAGCCACACAGGGAAACGGTCTGACCGACCAGTGCCTCATCGATGAGGCCGCAAAAATGCGTGCGCATGCGCTTGGAACTCCGGGCCGCTGGGCGGCGTGATGCGTGGACAAGAAGACCCGGAATGTTAACACCGACCCGCCCGGCGGCGAGCGGCAGGCGGGCTTCGAAGACCGCGCCTGCGCCCACGTTTCAGCCCCTTACCAGCGGCGATTGACCGAGAACAGGCCGCGGCAGCCCTTGGAAACCCATACGCCGGCACGGTTCCAGCCCCAGCTGTAGCCTTGTTCGCAGGGCGAACCGGACAGCTGGCGCAGCAGCACGGCATTGCCGCGCCCGCCCACGTCCACCTGACAGAAGTGGTACTGCTTGTCGTTGCTTTCGCACTGCAGGCGGATTTCGCGATCCCAGTCCGGACCCGGGCGCCAGCCGCCATTGTCCGGCGGGCGATAGCCCGGCGGCGGGTAGTAGCCGCCACCACCCGGCGGGCGGTAACCGCCGCCGCCCATTTCTACGAACTGCGCGCGACAGCCCTGGTCCACCCACAGGCCGCCGCGATCGACACCCCAGGTCCGCCCGCGAATGCACGGGCTGTTGGATTCCTGGCGGATCATTTCGGCGTCGCGCCACGGCACCTGGCAGCGCGTAAAGCGGCCATCGTCGCTGCCGCAGCGCACCTGGTCGCGACCCTGCGCATGCACGGCCGGCGCCGCCACCCACAGCAGGCCTGCCATGAGACCTGCCGCTACACCCATCAAACCCGTTCGTATCCGGAACATCGATCCCACTCCTCTGTGACGGCTAGTCACGCTAGTGGGAATATCTTCAACCGGAATTGAATATCTTGCGACTGTTCGCAGAAACCTGCAGGCCGGCTATCCGGCGTTCAGCCATCGGGCTCAGCTGTCGCTGGAGGAACTCGATGGCGTGGGCGTGCTCGGTGCGCTGGCCGCAGGTGCGGCGCTGTCGCCAGCGAGGTTGCGCTTCTTGTCGCCGTCCTTCTTGAAGTCGGTCTCGTACCAGCCGCTGCCGGCCAGGCGGAAGCCGGGGGCGCTCAGGCGCCGCTTCACTTCGGCCACGTCGCACGCCGGGCACACCGACGGATCGGGATCGGCGATCTTCTGCAGACGGTCAAAACGATGGCCGCAGCTGGCGCATTCAAATTCATAGATAGGCATGGAGACTCCGCAGTATCGGTCGCCGTGCCGGGATCACGCACCGGCCGCATGCAGCGACAAGTCGTCATTATCGAGGCGAACGGCGGGAATTCAACGATACGCCGCTGATGCCCAGGCCAGCGGCTAGAGCGCCAGCGCCACCAGCACGGCCGCTTCGGTGAGTTCGGTCAGCGCGCCACAGGTATCGCCCGTCATGCCGCCCAGCCGGCGCAGGCAGGTCCATCGCCACCAGCCAAACACGAGCGCGGCGGCGAGGATGGCCCGCAGTCCGTGCCAGCCGGCCAACAACGTGGCGAGGGTGGCCAGCAGCAGCGCCAACGCACACAGCGCACGGGATTCGCCCACCAGGCCGCTGCCCAGGCCGCCGCTGCGTACATAAGGCGTCGTCATGAAGGCCGCGGTGAGCACCGCGCGCCCCAGCAAGGGCGCCACCCATAACATCGCCGACGGCTGCGGCACGCTGGCCAGCGCCGCGAACTTCAACAGCAGGACCAGGGCGATCGCAGTAACCCCGATGGGGCCGCTGCGCGGATCTTTCATGATGGTTAGCGTGCGCTCCCGATCGCCCAGGCCGCCTACCCAGGCGTCCGCGCTGTCGGCCAGGCCGTCCAGGTGCAGCGCACCGGTGAGCGCCACCCACGCAACCAGCAACAGCGCTGCCGCCAGCAAGGGCTGCGCGCCGGACAGCAACCATCCCAGGCACCACAGCAAGGCGCCCAGCAAGGCGCCCACGGCGGGATACCAGGCCAATTGCGCCGAGGGTGAAGACGCGCCATCGAATGCGCGCGCCGGCAGCGGCAGGCGCGTGAGAAATCCGATGGCTGCGAACAGTCCTCGCATCAGGCCTGTTCCTGCTTGCTGGCGGGCGGCGCCCACGGCAACACATGCAGCGATGCGTGCGGCACATCGATATTCGCCATCTCGCCGAAGTCGCGCGCTTCCGCCTCGCAACGCAGGAGACGGATCGCACCGCCATGGGTCACCACCAGCACGCGCTGCGTTTCCGCTGCTTCGGCGACGTCGTTCAAGGCGGCGCAAAGGCGATCGCGGAACGCGGCAAATGGCTCGCCACCCGGCGGCGGATGCGCAACCGGATCGGCCCAGAAGCGCGCCAACGCGTCGCCCTGCTCCTGCGCCAGCGTCTCGATGGGGACGCCCTGCCAGTCGCCGAAGTGGTATTCGGCCAGACGCGCATCGACCCGCATCGGCACGCGGCGCGCGCAGGCCAGGTCCTGCGCGAACTCCGCGCAACGGCGCAGCGGTGAGGTGACGATCGCATCCCAGCTGCGTCCGAAAATCGCCGCGCGCAATTGGCTCCAGCCCAGCGGGCTGAGCGCGTCGTCGAGTTGGCCGCGATAGCTGCGCTGCCCGGTATCGCCATGGCGCAGCAAGTCGATGCCGGTGTGCTTGCCGATCATGCAGCGCTCACCCCCGCTTGCGCGAAGGTGGCCATGCGCGCGTGCAGATCGCAGGCCAGCCGCATCAGCGGTACAGCGGCGGCGGCACCGCTGCCCTCGCCCAGGCGCAGGCCAAGGTCGAGCAGCGGATCGGCTTCCAGTACCGACAACAGGCGCGCATGACCGCGCTCGCGCGAGCGATGCGCGAAGAACATCCATTCACGGCAGGACGGATTGATGCGCACGGCTGTCAGCGCGGCAGCCGTGGTGATGAAGCCATCGACCAGCACCGGAATGCCGCGCTGCGCTGCGCCGATATAGGCACCGCAGAGCGCGGCGATCTCGAAACCGCCCACGCGACCGAGCCAGGCCAGCGCATCGTCATCGGCCGGAAAACATGCCAGCGCGCGTTCGATCACCTCGGCCTTGTGCCGGATGCCGGCGGCATCCAGGCCGGTGCCCGCACCGGCGAGCGCACTGGGCGACTCGCGCAATAGTCCGCAGGCCAGCGCAGCCGCCGAGGTGGTATTGGCGATGCCCATCTCGCCGCCGATAAAAAGTTTTGCCCCAGCCTGCCGTGCTGCCTCGGCACTGTCGGCGCCGGCACGCAGCGCCAGCTCCAGTTGCACCGCGCTCATCGCAGGCTGCTCGCAGAAATTGCTGGTCTGCGGCGCAATGATCGCGCGGCGGACATTGGGCAGTTCACCCGGATCGTTCACTGTGCCCAGGTTCACCACTTCGAGCATGGCGCCGAGGCTGCGCGCCAGCACGCTGATCGCCGCGCCGCCGTTGGCGAAGTTGCGGATCATCTCGCCGGTCACCACCTGCGGAAAGGCCGACACGCCTTCGGCGGCCACACCGTGGTCGCCAGCAAAGATGCTGATCCATACCGATTGCACCGACGGCATCACCGTGTGCTGCATGCCGGCCAGACGCACGGCCAGCGTTTCAAGCGTGCCCAGCGAACCCGGCGGCTTGGTCAACTGCGACTGGTGTTCCAGTGCGCGCTGGCGGCTCGCTTCATCGATCGCAAAACAGGGTTCAGTCAGCCAGTCTTGGCTCATGTAAGGCTTCCTTTGAGAGGCATCGGCAATCCGGCCGCGACCAACACCACCCGCTCGCACTGCGCGGCAAGGGCTTGGTGCAGGCGTCCGGCTTCATCCACAAAACGTCGCGTGAGTTCACCCATGGGCACCACGCCCAGGCCCACTTCGTTGCTGACCAACAGCAGCTGCCCCTTCAACGAGGGCAGCAGCTGAAGCAAGGCGTCGCGCTCTTGCGCGTAGCGTGCGGTGTCAGGGTCGCCCAGCAGGTTGCTGAGCCACAGCGTGAGGCAATCGACCAACACGCAGCGACCCGGACGCGCATGCGCTTCCAAGGCCGCCGCCAGGGCCAGCGGTTCTTCCACGCTGAGCCAGTGGGACGGACGCTGTGCCCGGTGATGGGCGATGCGCGCGGCCATCTCCTCATCGTGCGCTTGGGCCGTGGCGATGTAGACCACCTCGTGTCCCGATTCGGTGGCGAGCCGTTCGGCCAGCGCGCTCTTGCCGGAGCGGGCGCCGCCGAGGATCAGGGTGCGCATGACGTGGTCTCCTTCACCGGTTGCAGCAGTCGCAGCAGCGCCGAGGTATCGAGCTGGGCTTCCACGGCATCGGCCACGCGGTCGATGCTCGCCTCGCGCAGCGCATGCAGATCGAGCGGCGCGGCGTCGCGCAGACGCGCCCAACCGAGCAGGGCCGCGAGCGCCTGCGGCTCATCGAACAGACCGTGGAGATAGGTGCCGAGGATTTGACCATCCGGCGACAGCGCGCCATCGGGCGTGCCCGGATTGAGCACGCTCGCCGGCTGCTCCAGCGCTGCACCACGACTGACGCCGCAGTGGATTTCATAGCCGCTCACCCGCGCGTCTCCCAGGACCAGTTTCCCCTCCACGCGGCGCAATTGCTTGCGCAGTTCCAGCGTGGTCTCCATCTGCAACCAGCCCAGTCCATCGCTCGAGCCCGGCTCGCTCTCGATGCCATGCGGATCATGCACGAAGCGCCCCAGCATCTGGAAGCCGCCGCAGATGCCGATCACTTTCCCGCCGTAGCGTAGATGCCGCGTGATGGTTTCGTGCCAGCCCTGTGCGCGCAGCCAGGCCAGGTCGGCGCGGGTGGATTTGGAACCGGGCAGGACGACCAGGTCCGCGTGCGGGTGCGCCTCGCCGGGACCCACGAAACGCATATCCACGTCCGGATGGGCCAGCAAGGCGTCGAAGTCGGTGTGGTTGCTGATGCGCGGCAAGGCGGGTACCAGCACGCGCAGGCGTGCCGCCTGCTTCGGCACCGCGTCGCGCGGCAAAGCGTCTTCGGCTTCCAGCTGCAGGCCATGCAGGTAAGGCAGCACGCCGAGCACCGGCTTGCCGGTTTCGCGCTCCAGCCAATCCAGCCCGGGTTGCAGCAAGGCCATATCGCCTCGAAAACGATTGATGACGAAGCCGGCAACACGTGCGCGTTCACTGGCGGAAAGCAGCGCCAGGGTGCCCACCAGATGCGCGAACACGCCGCCGCGATCGATATCGGCGATCAGGATCACCGGACAGTCGACCGCCTCGGCGTAGCCCATGTTGGCGATGTCGCGATCGCGCAGATTGATCTCCGCCGGGCTGCCGGCGCCTTCCACGATCACCGCGTCGTAGCGGTCGACCAGGCGATGATGCGAAGCGAGCACGGCATCCATCGCGATGCGTTTGTAGTCGTGGTAATCGCGCGCATCCATGTTCGCCACCGGATGCCCATGCACGATCACCTGCGCGCCGATATCGCTGTTGGGCTTGAGCAGGATCGGGTTGAAATCGGTATGCGGTTGCAGGCCCGCCGCCTGCGCCTGCACGGCCTGGGCGCGGCCGATCTCGCCACCGTCGACCGTGACCGCGGAATTCAAGGCCATGTTCTGCGGCTTGAACGGCGCGACCGCGATGCCGCGTCGGCGCAGCCAGCGGCACAAACCGGTAACCAGGGTGCTCTTGCCTGCATCGGACGTGCAGCCCTGCACCATCAGCACGCTCATCGCAGCATCTCCTTCAAGTCCAACGCGCCCAGCGCCTCGTCGAGTCGCCGCAGCGCGGCCTCTTCGGTAGGCAGGCCGAAGCGCAGGCTAGCCGGCGTGTCGAACAGCCGGGTCAGGATGCCCTGTTTCGCCAGCGCCACATGCACGGCTTCAGCGTGTGCGTGCTGCCACCACTGGAAGAACGCGCATCCCGCCGTCGCCGCCATGCCATGTCGCAGCAGCACCGCCGCAAGACGATCGCTCATGCCCTGCAGCCACGTGCGTGCCGTGGCCTGCCAGGCGCGATCGGCAAGCGCCAGCTTCAACACATGGCGCGTCGGTCCACTCAGGGTCCACGGGCCCAGTCGCTCGCGCAGCGCTTCAAGCAACGCAGGATCTGCTGCCACGAAACCCGCGCGCGCTCCGGCCAGGCCAAAAAACTTTCCACACGAACGCAGCACGATCAGGCCTTCACGATGCGCTTCGCTGCACAGGCTGTCCTGCGGCGTGGCATCCATGAAAGCCTCGTCGACAACCAGCCAGCCGCCGCGCGCAGCCAGCGCCGCGTGGCATGCCAGCAAAGCGTCACGCTCGAAGCGTTCGCCACCAGGATTGTTCGGATGGACCAGGACGATCACGTCGTAGCGCGACGGATCGGCCAGCAAGCTCGATGCAGACAGTGACTCCACCACGTGGCCGGCGCGGCGCCAGGCATGCGCGTGTTCGTTGTAGCCCGGTGCAATCACGCCCACCCGCGAGGCTGGCCGCAGGTTGGGCAGCATCTGGATGGCGGCTTGCGATCCGGCCACGGGCAACAGGTGCGGCGCGCCGTAGTACGCGCACGCGATGTCGATCAGGCCATCGTCGTCTTCGGGCAAGCGCTGCCACACGGAGGCCGGCACGACGGGCGCCGGCCAGGCAAACGGACTGATGCCGGTGGACAAGTCCAGCCACGCTTCCGGCGCGATGCCGTAGGTGCGGGCCGCTCCCAACAGGCGTCCGCCGTGTTCAAGCATGGCCGGCTCCCCAGCGCACGACGCCGAGCAGCGTGATCACCACCAGCCAGAGCACCACGCAGCGACGCACCAACTGCAGCGCGCGCACGATGGACTGCCCATCCGGTGCGTCTCCTTCGCCCAGCACCGGGCGCGGTTCCCACACGCCGTCATAAGGCGCGGCACCACCGAGGCAAACGCCCAGCGCACCGGCGCCGGCAGCCATTACCGGACCGGCGTTCGGGCTGTCCCACTGCGGTGCCTGCACGCGCCAGCAGCGCCACGCCCGCGCCGCATCGCCCAGCAACAGGTAACTCATCGCAGTCAGGCGTGCCGGCAGAAAATTGAGCACATCATCGATTCGCGCTGCCGCCCACCCGAAGCGCTCGTAGCGCTCAGTGCGGTAGCCCCACATCGCATCCAGCGTGTTGGCCAGCCGATACAGCACCGCGCCCGGCGCGCCCAGCACGAGGAACCAGAAAAGCGCGCCGAACACCGCGTCATTGCCGTTCTCCAGCACCGATTCGGTGGCGGCCGCAGCCACCTGCGCGTCATCCAGCGCGGCCGTGTCGCGACTCACCATGCGGCCCACCGCCGTGCGTGCGCCAAGGATGTCGCCGGCAGCCAGCGCGCGGGCGACCGGCAGCGCGTGATCGCCCAGGCTGCGCAGGCCAATGACCAGGTAAAGCACGAGCACGTCCAGGGCCAGGTGCAGTGGTCCGAGCCAGGCACGCAGCAGCCAGGCCAGGGCCACCAGCGGCAGCACCACTGCACACCACGCCAGCACGCCTGCCGAACGACGATCGGCATGCCATCGCGATTCGGCCCAGGCGGCCAGACGTCCAAACAACACCAGCGGATGCAGGCGCCGCGGTTCACCCAGCCACGCATCCAGCAGCACCGCAAGCAGCATGGCCAGGGCGGTGGTCATGGCTGGAACAAGGCCACGGCCGCCGCCGGGTTCGACGGAAAATACAGATGCATGAAGCTCGCGGTGAAGCGCTCTCGCCTATACACGCCTTCCCGACTCGGGCCGCCATCCGGGTTGCTGGCCATGACCAAAGGCGACTCGGCGATCTCGGCAAGCGCGTAGTGGAAGGTATGGCCGCGCAACTCGCCTTCGGGCAAGGCGACCGACTGCATGCCCAGTCCCCCGAGCCGCGTCTGCATGGTCGCCTGACCACGCAACAGACCCGCCATGGGAAACGCCTTGCCATCGGTGCCCGCCAGGGAATCCAGCGCGTAAAGCATGCCGCCGCATTCGGCCAGCAGCGGACGGCCGGCATGCACGTGCTCATGCAAGGCGCTGCGCAAGCTGTCGCTGTCGGATAACGCATGCAGATGCAGTTCGGGATAGCCACCAGGCAGCCATGCCGCATCGCATTCGGGCAGTGCGTCGCCAGCCAGCGGCGAGAAGAAGCGCAACTCCGCGCCGGCTTCGCGCAGGAGATCGAGATTGGCCGGATAGAGAAAACAGAACGCGGCGTCGCGAGCGATCGCAATGCGGCAACCCTTCAAATGCTTGGGTGTTGACGCGCGCGACGCAGCAGGAAAGCTCACCGGTGGCGGAAGTTCGGCCGACGCATGCGTAGCCCACGCATCGGCCAGCGCGTCCAGGCGCGCATCGATATCGCCCAGCTCGCCCGCCGCCACCAGCCCCAGATGGCGCTCGGGCAGGGCCAGCGCCGCATCCCGCGGCAACGCACCCAGCCACTGCAGATGCGACGGCACACTGCCGGCAAGCAGTTGCGCGTGATACGCGCTGCCCACGCGATTGGCGGCGAAGCCATGCACGCGCAGGCCGTCGCGATAGCTGGCCAGTCCCAGCGCCAGCGCACCAAAGGTCTGCGCCATCGCCGAACCATCGATCACGGCCAGCACGGGCAAGCCGAAGCATTGGGCAAGGTCGGCGCTCGACTGGCCGCCGTCAAACAAGCCCATCACACCTTCGACCAGGATGAGATCCGCCTCGGCAGCGGCTTCATGCAAGCGTGCGCGTACGTCGTCCTCGCCATTCATCCACAGATCGAGCTGGTAAACCGGCGCACCACTGGCGCGCTCGAGCACCATGGGGTCGAGAAAATCGGGGCCCGTCTTGAACACGCGCACGCGCCTGCCCTGCCGCACGTGCCAGCGCGCCAGGGCCGCCGTCACCGAGGTCTTGCCCTGCCCCGATGCAGGCGCCGATACCAGCAAGGCAGGACAGGATGCGCTCGGGTCGGTCATCGGTGAACTCCGTCGTTGTTGCCACTGCCCACACCGGGCAGACGTGTCAGAGCTCGATGCCCTGCTGCGCCTTGATGCCTGCCTGGAAGGCGTGCTTCACCAGGCGCATCTCCGTCACCGTATCGGCCAGCTCCACCAGGCCATCTGGCGCGCCGCGCCCGGTGATCACCACGTGCTGGCGTGGCGGGCGCGCCTTCAGTGCGGCGCACACGACATCCAGGTCGATATAGCCCTTGACCAGGGCGATATTGAGTTCGTCCAGCAGTACGAAGTCCAGCGTCGCATCGGTCAGCATATTGGCCGCCACCTGCCAGGCCGCAGACGCCGCCTGGATATCGCGCGCCTTGTCCTGCGTCTCCCACGTATAGCCTTCGCCCATCACGTGGTAATCGAGCTCATCGGGAAAGCGGCGGAAAAACGCCTCTTCGCCGGTGGAAAAACTGCCCTTGATGAACTGCACCACGCCGCAGCGAAAACCATGGCCGAGCGAACGCGCCAGCATGCCGAAGCCCGACGAGCTCTTGCCCTTGCCGTTGCCGGTGTTCACCACCAGCACGCCGCGCTCGATGGTGGCGCGGGCGATCTTGCGATCGACCAGCTCCTTCTTGCGCTGCATGCGCTCGCGGTGGCGTTCTTCCGCATCCGGCGTTTCGGGCGTGTCGCTCATGCTCAGGCTTCCTTCTGGTGGGCCGTGGAAGACGATGCCACGCGCACGATAACCGCGTGCAGCACCAGGGCTGCCGCGACGTAGCTGAGGGTGGTGCGCACGAACAGCGGACCCCACTGCCACAGGCGCGCCAGGTATTCGGTCATATGCGGCTGCGCATAACGGCCGCCCAGCCAATAGAACGAACCGTTGGAGATGGCGAAAGAAGCCACGGCCGCCAGCACTGCCACGCCGAATGCACCGAGTAGCGACAAACCGCTCTGATCTACGCGCGGCGCATACCAGCGCCCGGCGTACCAGAGCACTGCATAAGCCAAGGGCAGAAACGAGTACGCCAGCGTCACGCAGAAAGCGCTCACGCCCGCGTAGCTGATCGAAATCCAGTCCAGCGCCACGGCGAGCAACACCATCACCACGAAGGTCCAATGGCGACGCAGATACAGGCCACCAAAAAAGAACAACGCCATCGATGCATCGGGCAGATGCAGCACGTCGCCAAAATGCTTGAAGCGGGTGGCGATCATCACCGCGACCAGGACCAGCCACAGCGCGTTGAAACGGGAACCGGAAAGAGCTTTCACGAAACGACTCCTGGTCGTATGCATGGAAGACGCCGGGACCTTCGCAGGCCCCGGCGTCATGGCTTACTGCGCGGGCTGATAACGCAGGGTCAACATGTAGTTGCGACCCGGCTGGTTGAAGTACCAGGCGGTCTCGTAGTCCTTGCCGAAGGCGTTGTTGAGTGCCAGCTGCAGCTTGAAGTCGCGCGAGATGGCATAGGCGACGCGCAGGTTGGTGATCGCATAGCCGCCCAGCGGATGCTGGTTGGCCAGGTCATCGTAGCGACGGCCCGAGACGAACCACGTGCCGCCCACGCTGAAGTCGCCGAAGCTGCGGTCCAGGTCGATATTGCCGGTCTGGCGCGCACGGCGCGGCAGCAGGTTGCCTTCATACCCGGTCGACTCGTCGCGCGGGTCCAGCCAGGTGGCCGTGCCCGTCACCAGCCAGCCCAGCACGTGCCCGCTCACCACGCCTTCCGCACCGCGGATGCGCGCCTGGTCGACATTGCCCGGCGCCTGGGTAGCGGCGTCGTAGGTGATCAGGTCGGTCACGTTGTTGCGGAACGCATTCAACGACCAGTAACCCCAGTCGTAGCTGCCGCGCAGACCGAGTTCGAAGTTCCTCGATCGCTCGGGCTTGAGATTCGGGTCGCCGTAGTACGGGTAGTACAAGTCGTTGAAGGTCGGCGCCTTGAACGCGGTGCCGTAGCTGGCGGTGAGCCGCAGGGTCTGGGTGAAGTCCCAGCCCCACAACAGGCTGCCGGTGTTCTTGCTGCCGAACTGGCTGTTGTCGTCATGGCGCACGCTGGCCTGCACGGATTGGCTGCCGAAGGTCTGCTGCCACTGCACGAAGCCGCCGCGGTCGATGCGGCTGTTCACCGGCACGCCGGTGAACGCATTTACGTAACCGGCCGTGCTGTCCACGTGGTCGCGCTGCCAGTCGAAGCCGGTCGTCAGGAGGCCGCCCCAGAAACCGATATCTGCCTGGAACGAACCCAGGTCGCGATGCGTGTCGAAACGATCGACGTACACGCCCTGATAGAAGTCCTTGCTGAAATCGCCGCTGGTGCCGAGGCTGAGCGTGAGCTTCACATTGGACGCCGGGCGATAGTGCACGCTACCGCCGACGACCTGCGTGGCGCTCTTGTCCGAATCGGTATACGTGCCGTCGTAGTAGTTGTGGCCTTCGCTGCGGAACAGACGCACATCGGCGTCCCACTGTTCGTCGAACTTGTAGCCACCCTGCAGGGTCAGCGCATTGTTGCGATAGCCGTCCTTGTCCGGCTGATCGGCGAAGCAGGCCGCGCCCACTTCGGCCGCGCCCACGCGGCAGGAATTGATGCCGTGCGTCTGCTCGTGCGAGGCCTCCAGCGAGTACCAGGCATCGCCGCTCTTGCCGGCGAAACCGGCCGAGCCGCTCAGATGGCTATAACTGCCGACGCCCAGGCTGAAGGACGGCACGAAGGCGCCTTCCGGACGACGCGTGAAAATCTGGATCACGCCGCCGATCGCCTCGGAGCCGTACAGGCTGGAGAACGGACCGCGCACGATTTCGATGCGCTCGATCTGCTCGACCGGAATGTCCTGCAGCGCTGCGGTGCCCAGCGTGGCCGAGCCGATCTTGACGCCGTCGATCATCACCAGCACATGGCCGGCTTCGGTGCCACGCAGGAACGCACTGGTCGCCTTGCCGGGACCGCCGTTGTTGGCAATCTGCATGCCCGGCGTGCCGCGCAGCAGGTCGGCCAGCGACGCCGGCTGCAGGCGTTCGATATCGGCCCGGTCGATCACCGTCACCGCGGACAGCGTCTGGCTCTGCGTCTGCTCGGTACGCGTGGCCGTCACCACCACACCGTCGAGGTTGGTCGTATCGTCCGCGAACGCGGGGAAAACGATGGTCAAAAGCGCCGTCGCCAAAACGGTGCGACGGATCATGGAAAGTCGGATGGTCAAAGTACTGCTCCTCAACCGCGCCTGCCCGCGCGGATCGCATGGGAAATAGACAGGCAGGAGGAGCGTGGCGGCCGTGCGCGAGCGCGGCATCCATGACACGGCCCACCGCCTGTCTGGTCGTACCTCAAGGCCGGTCTCCGGGCTCGCGGGCGAAGACGTAAACGCCTTCCGGAACGACGCCTTCCCATGCGCTTGGCACAGTGGCTGATGTCGCTCCGTCGATCCCCATCTGGATCGCGCCTGCCTACCGTTGCGGGGGCAGCTCCGGAATAGGCGCACAAGCGCCGCACCGGATTCCCGTTTCAACTCCCAGCCACTGGCTGGGGTCACCTCAGGTGGGGCGAATGGTAGCAGAGTGGGGGCTGGGGCCGTTGGGGTGAGCCGTCTCCCCCGTTTCGTCCGTGCACGCCTTCCTGTGGGAGCGCACCCTGTGCGCGACGGCCACGCTGGGATGTATCGCTTCGTAGGATCGTCGCGCACAGGGTGCGCTCCCACAAAAAAAGCCGCTCCGCACGCACCAGAACTCACGGCTCTTGATGTGGCTCTGGCCATTGGGGGTCCCCGTATGACGCG
>NZ_JPLA01000138.1 GCF_001010355.1 Dyella japonica DSM 16301
CAGTTGCCCTGAGTTCTTCAACCAAACGTCTGCCTTCTTCAAGACTTGAGTCGAGTCTGGCTGCATGGCTTGCAAGATTGAGGCATTGAGTGGTTCCGGTTGAGGCTTGACGTTTATAACTCTCGGCTCGTTTTTCTGACTGGAGCAACCGACTATTGTACTGGTTAGTAATAGAATCAATAACGACTTCATAAGACTCTTTGGCTTTATCAAGTCGAAGGGTAAGTTGCCCGACTTCATAACTGTGTTCCCGATTCTTTTGGTCATAAGCCAGTTTTACTCTATCAAGTTCTTTTGAGTACTCCTTCTTATCTTCATCCCATAGTGCTTGAACTTTCTTTTCACCATGTTGTGAACCAAGAAGAAAAAGGGTAGCTCCCAGAGCTACCCCTCCCAAAAGACATACAGTTAACTTAATTAACGATGTCTTCATTACACCTCTCCAGAGGGACATTACCAATACGGTTAGCAATCCATCCTGTAGTGTACTCAGGCATATTAAGAGATAAATAGTAGTTTAACTGTTTACCATCCAGAGACTTCAAAATGAGCTTACAGGCTTCTACTTTGCCTCGTTTATTCTGAAGGCTTTTATATGCACTTAGAGTTCCAGAACCGACTTTACCATCAACTTGTATTTTAGGGTAGTCTTTGCC
>NZ_JPLA01000139.1 GCF_001010355.1 Dyella japonica DSM 16301
GAATATACTCATCTCGAGCTTGGTGCATGTGGACCAATTCCGGTATTTTGAAAATCTACTGGCGAAAATTTGAAATTCCGTGTTGATAATACTCCGTTAATTTCTCATGATAGCGGCATCGCTTGGTTTGATCAAAATGACATGGAATCAACATTTGAACGTATTAAAGAACTGTCATCTGACCGAACTCTTTATGACCGCGAACGTGAAAAAGCTTATGAATTTTTGTATCAGCATCAAGATTCAAGCTTCTGCTTTAAAGAACAGTTTGACATTATTACAAAATAAAGGGCTTCGGCCCTTTAGCTTTATACGGAGTTTGATATAATGATATTTCTTGGATATGTGATACTTTTTCTTGCATTTTATCTATTCACTAGAGCATGCTGGATTGGGTTCTTTAGCACTCCAGATGGATTTATT
>NZ_JPLA01000140.1 GCF_001010355.1 Dyella japonica DSM 16301
CCTGAGATCCTGGATGTGGTTTCCATACTACCTTAGTGGACGGAGTCTGAATCATTGAGTCCATTTAAAGTATCCTCTTGCAGCTTAGTCTGAGACTCTCCAGCAACTCTTTCCCAATCGTCCATAGAACCAACCATAGGAACCAGCATAACACCAGTAGATACACCAACATCCATCTTCTGTTGCTTAGGAGCTTCAAATCCAAAGATGCTACATAGTTGTTTATATGCAGCAACACGAGCAGCTTGAGAAGATCCAGGACCACGATAAGTAGATTCGAATCTAAGACCTTCAATAATACGCTGACGCTCTTG
>NZ_JPLA01000141.1 GCF_001010355.1 Dyella japonica DSM 16301
GGACTGATCCTGATTGCCAGTATGTTACAGAGAAGAATGTGGAGCACCTGTTGAAAGAGGATGCTTGGAAATTCTTACTGACCCGTGCAGCAAATGAGACTTCTTATGACAGCCTGTATAGACAATTAGGGAAAATTATTCCCATGCAAGATTTTGGAAATTATCGGCCACATTTCCACAAGTGGGAAGGTAACACCACGTGGAAGCACAGTGAGCTAAATCATCGTGCCAAAATCTTAATCGCCAACCGAGTTAAATGCGGG
>NZ_JPLA01000142.1 GCF_001010355.1 Dyella japonica DSM 16301
AATCTAGCCCAATCTAAATGGTATCGTCAGACACCTAATCGCGCGAAACGCGTAATCTCAACATTTAAAACAGGAACTTGGAAAGCGTATATATGAAAACATATAGTGAATTTTTATCAGAATCTATTCTTAACGAAGCTACTGACACATTTGCAACTAAGCTAGGTGCAGCTTTGGTTGAAGCCGAAAGTCTATTAGCACGTATTTCTGAACTTGCTAGTAAGATAGATACTCGCAAATTTGAACGTACCAGCGATATCGCTAAGCTTGAAGCCTTGTTACGTATGTGCGATAAACCGGAAGAAATCGCTAAGAACGGCTCGCTGATGAAACAACGTCTTGAAAAATATATTTCAGG
>NZ_JPLA01000143.1 GCF_001010355.1 Dyella japonica DSM 16301
TGCCCGCCAAGCCGCACGCCACCGTGCTGGCCACTGAAGCCGGCCAGATCGCGCTGGCGCCGGGCAACGAACGCGAGATCGAGATCCTTCGCTACCTGGCCCGTGATCGCGAGTACGTGTCGTTCGAACACGCCTTGTCCGGCCCCGGCCTGCTCAACCTGTATCGCGCGCTGTGTGCGCTGCGCGGGCAGGCCCCGCTGCTGAG
>NZ_JPLA01000144.1 GCF_001010355.1 Dyella japonica DSM 16301
GTCGTAATAGGGGAAATATGTTGCAGTAACTGTCACACCGTCTTCTTGGGACAATGCTGATCGCACACCAAAATATTGTGCAGCCATCAGACCGATATTTTGTTGTGGGACAGGGACGATTTTAGTATTTTCTAAAACAGTCTCTACAGTTTCAACCTCTTTTTCATCACGATAGTCTCGTTTCACACTTCCCCCACTTTTATACTTAGTTGCTTTCGGGTTTGGCTCACCGAAACGGTTATATGCAGATGCCATAAATTTACTTCCCATTAATTCTGCTCCTTACTACAGGCCCGTTTGCTAAGAATTGGGCTTTTTGCCAGCCACGGGGTGTGAGGCTTCGAATCAGCTTCGTCCTTGCATTTTTTCCACCTAGCTTAGCG
>NZ_JPLA01000145.1 GCF_001010355.1 Dyella japonica DSM 16301
GCTAAAGAATTCTTCTGAATTTATGGATTTTCTTAATGATAAGAGAAAGCTCTACAGACGCGTATCTGAATGGTATTTTGACAATGATCTAGGTGAAGTTCTTGAAGGGTACGACTGCTTCTCTGCGCTAGAGGAGAAACTTGTATTCGGAAAGCCACCACTTATTGACAACGTGATTATTTTCGTGCATACTTCTAATCCATCGGCAGCTCGTAAATTTATGCTTGCTGCTGACTCATTCAAGAAGTTTGGAATAGAGATCAAACAAAACATCTACTGAGGACACTTATGCGACGACTGATTATTATCTCCGGTGCTGGTTTGAGCGCTGAATCTGGTATTCCCACTTTCCGA
>NZ_JPLA01000146.1 GCF_001010355.1 Dyella japonica DSM 16301
CTGAACGGCCTATAAGGAATTGAGACATGTTGAACTATAACGCTCCTATTGACGGTCAGAAATCTAGTATTGATGGTGCTAACTCTGACCAGATGCAAACCTTTTTCTGGCTGAAGAAAGCAATCATCACTGCCCGTAAAGAGCAGTACTTCATGCCACTGGCCTCTGTAACTAACATGCCGAAGCATTACGGTAAGACCATCAAGGCATATGAATATGTTCCTCTGCTGGATGACCGTAACATCAATGACCAGGGGATTGATGCAAGTGGTGCTACTATCGTTAATGGTAACCTGTATGGTTCCAGCAAAGACAT
>NZ_JPLA01000147.1 GCF_001010355.1 Dyella japonica DSM 16301
ACGCTGCCGTACATCGCGGTATACGAGGCGTTAAGTATACGGAACTGGGACGACGGTGAAGATGATCTTGGTTCACTTAATCTTAACCTAGTTGTATTAGATGAGTCCAAAGAAGTAATGGACAAGACTTCATTTGATTGGACTTATAAAGTTCAATATCGAGTTCTTGTTCTTGGAAGTGCCACTGTAGCTGAACCATCAGATAGCGGTTACGTGTACGGGCAGTACATGACAGAATTGCTTCCTGGAGAAGGTGACGAACCAGAAGAAGTAAGATCTGATGTTGTAGTCCCTCAATATAAAGGTTCTCCACTTGAGCAGATACCTTTCGTATTCTGTAATGCTATGGACTTAGTACCAGAACCGGATAAGCCACCGCTACTTGCATTAGCAAACAGATGTATTTCCATCTATCAGGGTGAAGCTGATTATCGACAGGCTTTGTTTATGCAGAGCCAGGACACGCTGGTTGTTCGTGGTGGTATTACGAACAGTGACGCAATTGATGATAAAGCTCCTGTTCGCGTTGGTGCTGGTGCTCGTATTGATGTATCTCCCGACGGTGATGCTAAATACATCGGCACTAACTCAC
The DNA here is from genome assembly GCF_001010355.1 of Dyella japonica DSM 16301. Lineage (GTDB taxonomy): Bacteria > Pseudomonadota > Gammaproteobacteria > Xanthomonadales > Rhodanobacteraceae > Dyella > Dyella japonica. Next base: position 593 of record NZ_JPLA01000147.1, read on the forward strand.
AAGGTTTACCGGAACAACGTAAGGCA
>NZ_JPLA01000015.1 GCF_001010355.1 Dyella japonica DSM 16301
GCCTGACCAGCAGCTTGGGCGTGTGTTCCGGAGATTTTTTGGCCATTGCCGCATTATGCCGCAGCGATGTGAACGGCGCGGGGTGGCGAGAGGTTACACTCGAAGTCTGTCCTTACGGAGCTTGCTCATGGCAGCCACCATCCCGACCCGCTACGCCGCTGACCGACTCTGGACGCCGCAGGGCTGGAGCCCTGACGCCGTGTTGGATGTCGATGATGGCGGCATGCTGGTCGAGGGTTCCGCGGGGCACGCCGAGCGCCTCGGCCGTTGGGTGCTGCCGGGCATGCCGAACCTGCATTCGCATGCATTCCAGCGCGCCATGGCGGGGCTGGCCGAACGCAAGGGCAAGAGCGACGACAGCTTCTGGACGTGGCGCGAAACCATGTATGCGTTCGCGGCCACTATCGGCCCGGACGAATTGCAGGCGATCGCCGCGCAGCTCTATGTGGAGATGGTGAAGAGCGGTTACACCCAGGTCTGCGAATTCCACTACCTGCATCACCAGCCCGACGGCACGCCGTATGCGCAGCCCGAGGCGATGTCGCTGGCGCTGATCGAAGCTGCGCGCGAGGCCGGCATCGCGCTGACCTTGTTGCCGGTGCTGTACATGAGCGGTGGTTTCGATGGCCGGCCGCTGGCGCCGCGCCAGTGCCGTTTCGGTCATGACGTGCCGTCCTATCTGCGCCTGCTGGAGAGCCTGCGCAAGCACGAGAGCGACAAGCTGCGTGTGGGCATCGCCCTGCATTCGCTGCGTGCCGTACCGGAGGATGCCTTGCGCGCGGTGCTCGCCGACGATGCATCGAAGAGCTGCCCCATCCACATCCATATCGCGGAACAAATTGGCGAAGTGCAGGACTGCCTGGCTACGCGCGGCGCACGTCCGGTCGAATGGTTGTACGACCACGCGGCGGTGGATGCACGCTGGACGCTGATCCATGCCACGCATTTGACCGACAAGGAAACGCAGCAGATCGCGCGCAGCGGTGCCGTGGCCGGCCTGTGTCCAACCACGGAAGCCAATCTCGGCGATGGGTTGTTTCCGCTGGCGGCTTATCTCGATGCGAACGGTACGCTGGGCATCGGTTCTGATTCGCACATCTCCGTATCGCCGGTGGAGGAACTGCGTTGGCTGGAATACGGCCAGCGCCTGGCAACGCGTCATCGCAACATCGCCGGTCGCCATCAGGGCGACAGCGTGGGCGAAACGCTGTGGCGCGCCGCCTTGCGCGGCGGGGCGAGGGCTTCGGGCTTGCCGATCGGCGAGTTGCGCGCAGGCGCACGGGCTGACTTGATCGTGCTCGACGATCGCGCGCCCTTGCTTGCCGCACGCGACGAACGCTCGCTGATCGACAGCTTCCTGTTCGCCGGCAACGCGCCGCTGGTGCGCGATGTGATGGTGGGTGGCGAATGGATGGTGCGTGGCTTCACCCATCGCGACGAGGATCGCATCGCGGCGCGCTATCGCACGGTGATGGAACGGCTCGCCCAGCAACGCTGACGCGTAAGGCTCAAGCCAGCATGAACGGTGGCTGCGATTTCGATGAATCGCAGCCATCCAAAAGCGTGTGATCTCGTCATCGGGTTTTTCGAGGCCGGCGTTCTCCGGATCGAACCCACCCGAAGGAGAACACCATGCGTCGACTCATGCTGATCGGTCTCGGCCTCGCCGTCATGTTCAGCGCGAGCCTGTCACTCACCGGCTGTGTGGTGGTGGCGCCACGTCCGCACTATGCAGCGCGGGTCTGGGTACCGGCTTACTACGCCCCCGGCAGCGTCTATGTATCCGGTCACTGGCGTTCGTGAGCTGTAGCCAACGCAGCGCAATGCTGGCGCAGGTGCTCGATGAAGGCGCGTAATTTCGGCGGCACCTGCAGCCGGCTGGGGTAGTAGAGATAGAAGCCGTCGAACGGCGGCAACCAGTCGTCGAGCACGCTCTCCAGGCGGCCATCGGCCAGCGCTGCACGCACCGAGGGTTCCACCATGTGCGTCAGCGCGAGGCCGTCGATGGCGGCGCGTATCGCCATGCTCGGGTCGTTGGTGGTGATGGGGCCGTCCACGTCCAGTTCGAACCACTGTCCCTTGGATGCGCCTGTCGGGTGTGCAAATTCCCAGCGGTAGATGGCATTGCTGCTGAAGCGGAAACGCACGCAGTCATGCGTGGCAAGGTCGCGCGGATGGGAAGGGCGTCCGCGCGCTGCAAAATAGCTGGGCGATCCCACCACCACCGCGCGCTGCGGGCCACCCAGCGGCAACGCCACCATGTCTCGCGCCAAACGTTCGCCCAGGCGAATGCCGGCGTCGAAACCATCGGCGATCAAATCGGTGAGGCGATTCTCGACCTGGATATCCAGCTTCACTTCCGGCCATGCGCGCATGAAGGAGGCCACGCAGGGTGCGATCAGGTGATCGAGCACCATCTGCGGTACAGCGACGCGGAGCGTGCCAGCGGGCCGGTCGCCGTGCTGACGCAAGGCATCGATGGCCTCGTCGATTTCGCTGAGGGCAGGGGCGATGCGTTCGAGGAAGGCGTGGCCAGCTTCGGTCAGGCCGACGCGACGCGTGGTCCGGTGCAGCAGGCGCACGCCCACATGGTCTTCGAGTTGCCGCAGTGTCTGGCTGAGCGCGGAGGGCGTGACTTCCAGCTCCGCGGCGGCACGGGTGAAGCTCCCATGGCGGGCGATCAGGCGGAAGGCGCGCAGAGCGGTCGCGTGGTCCTGAGCCATTAATTAGCCTCACTTAATAAAGCATGCACAAGATGCGGATTTTTCCGCGTAATGGCAAGGCGCATGCTCTGCCCATCCGCACCAGCCACCATCACGGGAGTTCGCCATGTCGATCGATGCCTACTACACCCTCGGCCGCTCCGGCCTGCGCGTCAGCCGCCTCGCCCTGGGCACCATGACCTTCGGGGACAACTGGGGCTGGGGAGCGGCGCAGGACACCGCCCGCGCGATGTTCGACCGTTACCTGGACGCCGGCGGCAACTTCATCGATACCGCCGACTTGTATACCGACGGCGCCAGCGAGGAGCTGCTCGGCCAGTTCGTGGCCGACAGCGGCACCCGCGACCGCGTGGTGCTGTCGACCAAGTTCAGCTACAACGCCCAGCCCGGCAACCCCAATGCCGGCGGCAATGGCCGCAAAAACATCCTGCGCGCCGTGGAAGGCTCGCTGCGCCGGTTGCGCACCGATTACATCGATCTCTACCTGCTGCACACCTGGGACCGCCTGACGCCCGCCGAAGAGGTGGTACGCACGCTGGATGACCTGGTACGCGCCGGCAAGATCCGCTACGCCGGCCTGTCGGACGTGCCCGCCTGGTATGCCTCGCGCGCACAGACCTACGCCGAGGCGCACGCGCTCACGCCGCTGGTGAACCTCCAACTGGAGTACTCGCTGATCGAACGGCACATGGAACACGAGTTCGTGCCGATGGCAGGCGAACTGGGCATGGGCATCACCGCATGGAGTCCGTTGGGCATGGGTCTGCTGTCGGGCAAGTACAAGCCTGGCGCAGCGGGCGATGGCCGCTTGTCGAAGATCTCCGGCGCACCGGGTTTCGATCGTTTCACCGAGCGCAACTGGGCGATTGTCGCGGCACTTGAGGCGGTGGCCGCCAAGCTCGGCAAGCCGATGGCGCAGGTCGCGCTCAACTGGGTGGCCACGCAACCGGGCATTGCCTCGGTGATTGTCGGCGCCACCAAGCTGGCGCAGCTCGATGACAACCTTGCGGCGCTGTCATTCGACATCCCTGCCGAGCTGCGTGGCCAGTTGAACGACGCGAGCGCGCTGGAGCCCACGTTCCCGTACTGGTTCTTTGGCGACGTACAGCAGTCGCGTATCCATGGCGGTGTGGCGGTGGGCAGCAAGCCGGAGGGCTATGCGCACAAGGTCTTCGTGCCGGCCGCGCAACAGGCGGGATTCAAGGCCGATTGAGCGAAAGCTGTCTTGTGTAGGAGCGCACTTGTGCGCGACAAACCTACGGAGCGGTGTCTGTGTGAGGCTGCGGTCGCGCACAAGTGCGCTCCTACAAAGGGTCTAAGCCTCCAAAAAAACGGCGCCAGCATGCAGGCTGGCGCCGAGTTTCTTGCTGGCGCCGAGGCAGCGCCGTTACGTTGTTATGACGTCGTCCGAACCGTTACTGGGCCGAGGACGAACCCGTGGTCGGGTGCGTGGCCTTGAACTGTTCCCACTGCTGGTGACGGGCGACCTGCTGAGCCTTGAAGGTGGCCAGCTGGGCCTGCTGGGCGGGGGTGAGGATGGCGTAGACCTGGGCGCGGATCGCGGCGCGCTGCTGCACGCGTGCCGTGGTGGCGGCGCCTTCGGCCTGGGCCAGGGCGGTAGCCGCGGCCTGGTAACCGGAAGCATTCGGAGCCATCTGCTCGAACGCCTCACGCTGCTGACGCAGCGCCTGGCGCTGGGCCTTACCCTGCGAGAAGGAGCTCTGCATGATCTGCTTGATGCTGGCCTTCTGGGCGTCGCTAAGGTTCAGCTTGCTGTACGCCTCAAACGCGCCGTGACCATGACCGTGGCCGCCGTGCGGGCCACCGTCCTGGGCGGACGCGATGGCGAACGGAGCGAGAGCAACAGCCGAAGCGAGCACCAGAGCGAGAGAGATGTTCTTGCGCATGGGGATTACCTGTGTCGTGGTGGAGGGGTCTTGCGTGGTGCCTATTTGACGACGGCGCTATGTGTATGTTCTTTGCGGGAAGGTAAAGAACGGTAAAGCCGGTGGAGCAAGTTCCTTCGCACCGCTTGAATGGCCGCCAGGAAACCGAAAAAGCCCGACATGCCCCGAATTCTCATCGTTGACGACGACCGCGCACTGGCTGAGCTGCTGGCTGAATACCTGCGGCGCGAGGGCTTCGTGGTGGATGTCGCGCACGACAGCGAAGCAGGCCTTGCGCAGCTGCACAATCCGACGACGCGACCGGACCTGCTGATCCTCGACGTGATGATGCCGGGGCGCGACGGCCTCGATACGTTGCGTGAACTGCGCCTCAAGCATCGCCTGCCGGTGATCATGCTGTCGGCCAAGGGCGAGCCGGTGGATCGCGTGATCGGGTTGGAACTGGGTGCGGACGACTACCTCACCAAGCCTTGCCTGCCGCGCGAACTGCTCGCGCGTGTACGCGCACAGCTGCGACGCAACACGCCGGCCACCGCAGGCACGCTGCAGGTGGGCGTGCTGCGGCTGGAGCCTGGCGAGCGTCGCGCCTATGTGGGCGAGCAGGAGTTGTCGCTGACCGGTGCGGAATTCCAGCTGCTGCTGGCGCTCGCCCAGCGCACCGGCGAACTGGTGGACAAGGCCACGCTCACGCGCATGGCGCTGGGCCGCGAGCTGGAGCGTTTCGACCGCAGCATCGACGTGCACGTGAGCCGCCTGCGCCACAAGCTGGCGGAAGCGTCGCCGCAGGCGCCTCGCATCGATTCCGTGCGCGGCGCGGGCTACAGCCTCGTGGCGGGTGGCGCGTGAGTCCGTTCAAGAGCTCGCTGTATTGGCGCGTGCTGATCAGCTTCTGCGCCGCCAACCTGCTGGCGCTGGCCCTGGGCATCTTCCTCACGCAGCACTTCATCGAATACAGCACGGCGGTGGAGATCAACTGGTCCGCCGTGGCCCAAGGCGCTGACCAGGCTTTTGAGGCGGGCGGCTCGACGGCGCTCACGGAATGGTCGCTGCAGCAGCGGCGAGAAGGCATCGAGGCGACGCTGTACGAAAACGGCCAGGCGCTGTCGCCGATCCGCATGCCTTCGTCGGTGCAGGAATCGCTGCCGAGCTGGCTGGACGAAAAGCGCGACATGGTGCTGCAGCCATGGCCGAATCTTTATCTCGCCGTGCAGCAGATACGGGGCAGCGATGGCCATGTGCGCCAGCTGGTGGCGCTGAGCCGCACCCACTCGCGGCTGCGCCAGCAGACGCGGCAGACGATTTTCCTGGCTTTCCAGGGCGGACTCTCGCTGTTGTTCATCGGCTTTGTCGGCTGGTGGGTGGCGCGCAGTGTGGCCAAGCCGGTGGAGGCGATCAGCAAGGCCACTCGGCGCATGGCGGCAGGCGAGTTGTCCGCGCGCGTCGAGGGGCAGGGGCGCAGAGCGCCGGAGGAACTCACTCAACTCGCCAGCGACTTCGACGCGATGGCCGAGCGCATCGAAGCCCTCGTCGCCCACGACCGCAGCGTGCTGCAAGACCTCTCGCATGAATTGCGCTCGCCGCTGGCGCGCCTGCACCTGATCCTCGATCTCGCCCAACGCAGCGGCACGCCTGAAGAAGCCGCGCGTTACTTCCTGCAGGCAGAACAGGAAATCGGCCGGCTCGACGATATGACCGGCGAAATGCTGGCGCTGTCGCGGCTGGAAGGCGGCATTCCCGGGGTCAACCGCGAACCGGTGGACCTGGCCGCGCTACTGCGCGAAAGCGCGCGCCGTGCCGAACTGGAAGCCGCCGCGCGTCATATCACGTTGGAACTTCTCGACACTGCGCCGGCCGTCGTATCGGGCAACGAGCTGCTGCTGGAGCGGGCGTTGGACAACCTTATCGCCAATGCGATCAAGTTCAGCCCGCCGGGTGGTCGCGTCGAACTCAAAGCGCAGGCGCAGGCCGGCCATGTCGACGTCTCCGTGCGCGACAACGGTCCCGGCGTGCCGGAAGCCGAGCTGGGCTCGCTGTTCCGGCCGCTGTTCCGCGGCAGCAATGCGTCGCGTGCCGATGGACACGGGCTGGGGCTGGCCATCGTCCAGCGCGTGGTCAAGGCGCATGGCGGCGACATCCACGCGGAAAACGTCGATGGCGGCGGGTTGTTGGTCGCCCTGCAACTGCCATTGGCGCCGGACACTGGCGGCTGATTCGAACTCAGAGCAGTCGACGGCCTTCGAAAACGCCCGCGCGTCTGCGACACTCGGTGTTTTCGACCACGGCCTGCCGATGCGCTCCAACGCTATCGCCGCGGTGGGACTGGCGCTGTGCGCGGCGCTGTTCTTCACCATGACCTATGTACTCAACCGCAGCCTGGTCGCCGGCGGCGGGCATTGGGCGTGGGCGGTGATCCTGCGTTATCTGATCACCTTGCCGCTGCTCGCTATCGCCTTGCCCTGGCAGGGTGGCCTGGGCGAATTGCCGAATGAGTTGAAGCGCTATCCGCGTGCCTGGCTGTTGTGGAGTGCGGTCGGCTTCGTGTTGTTCGGCCTGCCGCTGACGTGGGCGGCCAACAGCGGCCCGTCCTGGCTGGTGGCGGGCAGTTTCCAGACCACCGTGCTGGCCGGTCCGCTGCTCGCACCGCTGATCTATCGCGATGCGCGCCGACATCTGGCATGGCGCAGCGTGGCGATCGGCGTGCTGATCGTGGCCGGCGTGTTTGCACTGCAATGGGGACATGCCCAAGGCGAGTTGCGCGCCAGCGATTGGCTGGCGATGGCGGCGGTGGTGTTCTCGGCCTTCATGTATCCGCTGGGCAACCGCATGGTGCTGCTGCATCTGGAACATAGCGGCGCGCAGATCGGCGCCACCCAGCGCGTGTTCGGCATGACGCTGTGCAGCTGGCCGCTGTGGTTGGTGCTCGCCGCCGTGACCTGGATCGCGGTAGGCCCGCCGGGCTGGCGCGAAATCCTGTTGGCCGGCGGCGTGGCCTTGTCGTCGGGCGTGATTGCCACGGTGTTGTTCTTCCGCGCTACGGCGATGGTGCGCACCGAGCCTACGGCGCTCGCCGCGGTGGAAGCGATGCAGGCGGCCGAGCTGTTGTTTGCCACGGTGATCGGCGCGAGTTTTTTGGGTGAGGCATGGCCGCACGGTTACTCCGCTTTCGGCGCGGTCATGATTATCGTGGGCATTGCGTTGTTCGGTTGGGTGAGTGGCCGTTCGGCAGCGGGGCATCGGGAAGAAGTGCGCACATTGGAGACGGATCGTGGTGCATGAGCGCGGGTGGAAGGTGATGCGTGACGTTTGGAAAGGTGTGGCGATCTGCATGCTCGTTGGAGCGTTGGTCACACCGTTGCCGTTGCTGGCTGGCGAACAGGCGCTGGCGCCAGAAAAATTGGTGCTTGATGCGAAGGCGTTTGCGCCCGAGCAGATCAAGGTGACGGTCTACCTTCCTCCTGGCTACACGAGCTCCGACGCGCGCTATCCCGTGCTCTATGCGAATGACGGCCAGGACATGGATGCGGTTGGCTTGCAGCAAACGCTGGCAACGCTCTACGCGCATCACGCCATCCAGCCGGTGATCGTGGTCGCGGTGGATATGCTCAAGGATCGCGCGTCTGGCTATGGGCTGTTCGATCGCGCACGGCGGCAGAGCATCGTGGGTGGCTCGCGTATCGGCCCGATCGGGGCGCGTGCGTACGATTACTCCGCATGGGTCGCCAACACGCTGGTGCCCTATGTCGACGCTCACTACCGCACGCAGGCCTCAGCCCAAGGCCGCACCATGCTCGGCTGGTCGCTGGGTGCGCTCAATGCATTCAGCTTGGGCTGGGAGTATCCGGACGTGTTCGGGCAGGTAGGCGCGTTCTCGCCGTCGTTCTGGCTGGCCGCCGATCGCAGCGATGCGCAGGCGGTGGAAAGCACGCGCCTGGCGCAGGCGGTGGTGGACCGGGCAGGGCAGCGCAAGCCGCTGCGTTTCTGGTTTGCGGTAGGCGGCCATGAAGAAACCAATGACCGCAACCACAACGGCACCATCGACGCCGTCGAAGATCTGCAGGATTTGATCAACGGTTTCGCGGCGCCGGACGGCAGCCATCGCCGGGGACTGCGCGACCTTGGCTATCGCATCGACACGGATCGCCCCGACCAGCCATCGCAAGCGGACCAGGTCGTCTACGATCTGCTGCCCGATGGGGAACACAACCAGGCCACCTGGAAGCGCATGTTGCCAGTGTTCCTGCGCTGGGCGTATGGCGTGACGCCGAAAGGGGAATCAGCCCGCCACGGCGGTCAACGGCGTGTGTGCGACCACGCAGTTGCGGCCCAGGGTTTTGGCGCGATAGAGCGCCGCATCGGCGCGGGCGATCAGATCGTCCGCCGTATCGGCAGGTCCGGTAAGACTGGCCACGCCCATGCTGATGGTGGTCTGCAGCGAATTGCCGCGCGCGTGCACATGCAGCGACTCGATGCTGCGGCGGATGCGCTCGCCCACCGCCATGGCCTGCTCGTGCGTGGTGGCTGGCAGCAGTGACACGAACTCCTCGCCGCCATAGCGGCCCAGGCTGTCCGTCGGGCGCAGCTCGTCGGCGATCGCGGCAGCCACCGCGCGCAGGCAGGCATCGCCGGTCTGGTGACCGTAGCGGTCGTTCACCGACTTGAAGTGATCCATGTCCAGGAAGATCAGCGCCAGCGGCTGGTGCTGCGGTCGCGCCTGCGAGACGGCCTCATGCAACCGCGCGACCAGGGCGCGGCGATTGAGCAGGCCGGTGAGCGCGTCGTGATCGGCCAGATGATGTGCCACGTCGCGTTCGCGCCGCGCACGCAAGGACAGGTCGGCCAAACCAATCGTGACCACGATGCTGCAGAACGCAGTGGCGAACGGCAGGCCGTATTCCAGCCAGCGCGGCTGGTCCAGCGCCAGCAACACCTGGCCCAGTCGCACCACGGTCAGCAGCACCTGGGGCAGCCATGCCACCAGGAAAAAACGAGCCTGCCGCCCATGCCGGGAGGCAGCAAGCACGATGGTGGCCAGGGCCCACAACGAAGTGACGATGAACCACAGGTTGTACGCACTGGCCAGCAGGTGCATGCGCTCCGCGAACGGGAAACACAGCAGGGCGGCGATCAGTACGTACGGCCAGCGCATATACCCCAGCGCCCGTGCAGGACGCGGGGTGATCTGGCGCAACTCGCAGAATTCCAGGATGAAGGAGAACAGCAGCGGTGCGCTGAGCGCCACGAACAGCCACGGCGCATGCGTACCCAGCGGCACCAGCAGCGAGCCGCCGGGCAGTTCGTACATCTCGCCGCTCATCAGCAACTGGTTCATCAGCTGGCAACCCGTATAGCCGATGAAATACAGCAGCACGCGATCGCGCAGCACCAGCCACAGGCACAGCGCCGCAAGGATCATGGTGAACTGCACGCTGGAGAACAGCGTGGTCAGGCGCACATGGGTCAGGTCTTGCGCCTGGTAGGTGGCCATGTCGGTGATGTCGGCGCGGATCTGCCGGGTGAAGTTGTCGGCAGCAATCTGCACATAGATCGGCTGATCGGCGCGCAAGTCGTGCGGCAGCTCCAGCGCGAGATGGTGGCGCGAGTAGCGCGCCAGCTGGTCGGTCTGGGCAAACCACAGCTCGTGCGGTTGATAGTCCGGCGGCGCATACACGTTGATGCGGATATAGGTGGCGCCGGTGAAATTGAGCACGGGCGAACTCGCCTCGTGCCAGTCGCGGTCGATGGTCAGGCGATACCAGCGCTGCGTCTCCACCGCGTTGGGCGTATGCGTCGAGCGGCTGGGCAGGAAGCGCTCGTCCATGCCGCCGTGGATCACCTGCGCCGGTGTCGGCGCCGGCTTGAGCGGCGCCAGCGAGGCCACTTGCAGGGTCGGGATGGCGGAGCGCGCAGGCATCGCCTGTGCGGCCAGTGCAAAGCACATGGCGCACATCCAGGTGAACAACACCACGATGGGCTCGCGTATCGACATATCCCCCCTTGCTGCCGGTCCCCTGTTACCGGCGTGCGGGGCGGGTCCTTCCTTCGGACAGCTACCCCGGCGTCTTTATGTATCACGTTCCACACGCGATATGGACTTTTTGGCCAGCCCGGGCCAGGTCGTCAGGATCCGGGGCGGCCATGAGCGGCGGTCGAACACGATCACGGCAAGTCTTATGCTTATCGCCTCGGCAGTCGTTGGCGGTGGTGGCATGGCAAGGCGGGAAAGCGTGAAACCGGTCTCTCAGGCAGAACATCGGCCCGAGGGCGGCGAACTTGAATCGCACGACTTTATCCGCCACGGCACACCGGCGTTTCGACGGACCAACCTGGCGCTGTTTGCCGCCGGTCTGGCCACGTTCGGCCTGCTGTACTGCATCCAGCCCCTGATGCCCGAGTTCAGCAAGGACTATGGCGTCAGCGCGGCCGTCGCGGCGCTCTCGCTGTCGCTGACCACCGGCGTGCTGGCGTTCGCCATGCTGTTTGCCGGCGGCCTGTCCGATGCCTGGGGCCGCAAGACCATCATGACGGCCTCGCTGCTGTCCTCGTCCGTGCTGGTGCTGCTCACCGCGTTGGTGCCCGACTGGCACATGCTGCTGATCCTGCGCGCCCTGCTGGGGCTGACGCTGAGCGGGTTGCCCGCGGTGGCGATGACGTATCTCAGCGAGGAGATGCACGCCGAATCGATCGGCCTGGGCATGGGCCTGTATATCAGCGGCAACGCCATTGGCGGCATGGGCGGACGCCTGGTGGCCGGCGTGCTGGCCGAGTTTTTCGGATGGCGCGTGGGCGTGGCCACGGTGGGGGTGATCGGGCTGGTCGCCGGCATCGTGTTCTGGCGCAGCCTGCCGCCGTCGCGCCATCACGTGCAGCGGCCGTTTCATCTTGGCGCACTGATGGGGCGATTCGCCTCGACGTTTCGCGATCCCGGCCTGCCATGGCTGTTTGCCGAAGGCTTCCTGCTGCTGGGCGCGTTCGTCACGCTGTACAACTACATCGGCTACCGCTTGCTCGCGCCGCCCTATGGGCTCAACCAGGCGGTGGTGGGCGCGATCTTCAGCGTGTATCTGATCGGTACGTTCAGTTCGGCCTGGATGGGCCATCTCGCCGGCAAGCTCGGGCGACGCAAGGTGTTGTGGACGGCGTTTGCGCTGATGCTGGTGGGATTGGCGCTGACGGCCGCGCGGCCACTGTGGCTGATCGTGCTCGGCATCGTCGCGGTGACGTTCGGCTTTTTCGGCGGCCATTCCATCGCCAGCAGCTGGGTCGGGCGACGCGCCGGCGACAACAAGGCGCAAGCCTCGTCGCTTTACCTGTTTTCCTATTACATGGGTTCCAGTCTGGCCGGTGCCAGCGGTGGCCTGTTCTACGCCTCGCATGGCTGGAACGGCGTGGCGGTATTCGTTGGCGCGCTGGTCGTCGCCGGACTGGTGATTGCGTGGCGCCTGTATCGACTGCCGCCACTCGTCAGTCCGTCCCGCCCGGAAACAGAACCGCCGATTCCGCAGTGAGGCTGCGGAAGCGCGTTGCGCGCATCCGCAGCGGGAGTTGCCGGCTTACTGCACATCCGGCTTGAGCATGCCCTTCACTGCGTCGTAGTCGCCATCGTTGGTGGCGGCCGGCAGGTCGAGCAGGTGGGTCATCAGCGGGTAGACGTCCACGTTCGGAAACGACGCGACTTCGGCGCCTGCGCGGAACGCCGGGCCGTGCGCGACGAACAGCGCCTGCATCTGCGGCGCGGCGTTGTCGTAACCGTGGTCGCCGCGCATCGGCTCTTTCTTCTTCGCCAGGTACTCGCGGGTGGAGATGCGCCAACCGACATCGGCCAGGCACAGCAGCTGCGGCACGCGCGGATTGCTGCCGTAGGCGAGTCGTGCGGGTACGCGCGTCTTGTCCCAGCACGTCATGTGCTGCTGCGGCTGCTCCATGCTGGCTTCGATCTTCGCGAAATCAAACCCCGGCTTCGGGTTGAAGCCGGCCAGCACGCCCACGCTCACCAGCCCCACCTGCTTGAGCGGGATGAGTTTGTCGATCACCACCACGTTGTGCGCCGGTGAACTGGCCATGCCATGGTCGGCCACAATGATCATGTTGATGCGATCGAGCAGGCCGCGCTGCTGCAGGCCTTTGACGAGTCGATCCAGTGCCGCATCGGTGTGCGCAATCGCTTCGTTGACCTGCGGCGTATCGGGTCCGAAATGGTGGCCGGCATGGTCCACTTCATCGAAGTACAGCGTGAGGAAGGTCGGGCGCTCGCCAGCCGGAAGATCCAGCCAGGCCAGCACTTGGTCCACGCGCTGGTCGGGCGTGATCTTGCCGTCGTACGGCTTCCAGTAGTTCGGGTGGGCGCCGTGGATATCCGCTTCCGAGCCAGGCCAGAACATGGTGGCCGTCTTCATGCCGTGCTGCTGCGCGGTTTCCCACAGCGGTGTGCCTTGCGCCCACCACTGGCCATTGCTCACTGCCTCGCGATTGCCGAGCGAAAATTTGCCGAGCACCGGATCGGTCATCGTGTTGTTGACGATGCCGTGGTGATCCGGGCGCAGGCCGGTGACGAGGGTGTAGTGATTGGGAAACGTCAGCGACGGGAACGACGGCTGCATGCCGTCGGCGGCGCGCACGCCTTGCCTGGCCAGCGATGCCAGCGTGGGGCTGAGTCCGCGTTCGATGTAATCGGAGCGATAGCCGTCGATCGAGATCAGCAGCAGCGGTGCCGGTGCGGGGGCGGGCTTCGCTACGGCGACGGGTTGCGGCGACGGCGCGGAAACCGGTTGCGGGTGGGTCGTGGCACAAGCTGCTGCAAGCACAATCAACGAACAGAGCAGCGGGCGAAACAGGATCTTCATGCGCAAGGACTTATGATCGATACAAAGTCCGTATGATCGCCCAGGCGTATGACCATTACACGTCTTTTTCTTTGCGCAACTTTCGTCACTTGCTCGTGCTGGGCCGGTATGGCAGCGGCGTATCCGCAAGCCAGTGGCGCACCCGCGAGCAGCGCCACGGCGGAAGCGTCCGCCACCACGACGACGCGCAAGCCGGCATCGCAGGCGAATACGAAGACATCGCATGTTGATGCGAAGGCAATACCCGCGAGCAAGGGCAAGCCAACACCGGCGCCGGCCACGCCGGAGACGTATCACCTATCGCACCGGCCGCATCAACTCGATTCCTACCAGAACGCGTTGACACCACCGCCGGCGGCGAACGAGCGCTGATCGTCGACCCTTGGCCTAGTGCGCAGCGTGCGTAAGCTGCGCGCCGAACAAGTCACCGTCGGCGATGCGGCTTTCCATCGCCAACAGAAACTGCTTGGTCGGCAGCCCGCCGCCGAAGCCCGTGAGACTGCCGTTCGCACCGATCACGCGATGGCACGGCAGCACGATCGGCAGTGGATTGCGTCCATTCGCGGCGCCCACGGCACGCACGGCTTGCGGATGCTGGATGCGGCGCGCGAGTTCGCCGTAGCTGATGGTGGTGCCGTAAGGAATGCGTGACAGCTCCCACCACACCTCCTGCTGGAACGGCGTGCCCAGCGGATGCAGCTTGAGATCGAATTGCTGGCGAACGCCGGCGAAGTATTCTTCGAGCTGCTGCCTCGTCTGGGCGAGAGGCTCACGTGCACGTATCCACGCCGGGTTTGGTGCGCGCTGATGGCGACCGGTGGAGAACCAGATCTCGCGCAGTCCGGCTTCGTCCGCGACCAGGCGCAGCAGGCCGATCGGCGTGTCCATCTCGTCGTGAAAAATAAGCTCGTTCATCAGGCCACCTGCTTGCTCGATGCGGCGGCGTCGCTGGCGCTGCGCCACAAGTGCATGACGGAGTACGCGCGCCACGGTCGCCAACCCTCGGCGAGCGACGTCAGCGCCTTGGTCGACAACTCCGGACCGTCACCGGCGGCAACGCGACGAAGAATCAGGTCGGCCGAGGGAAATGCATCCGGATGGCTGAGCGCACGCATCGCCATGTAATGCGCCGTCCATTCGCCGATGCCCGGCAGGGCGACCCAGCGTTCCACGAATTCGTCCAGCGGTTGCTCGCTGCGAAAATCGATGCGCCCGTCCAACAGCGCCTGGGCGACGCCGCGCACGGTCGCCGCACGGGCCGTGGTGAGGCCGATCGAACGCAGATCCGCATCGACCAGCAACTCCGGGCCCGGGAACAGGCGCTGCAGTTCTGGCACCGGCGATACCACCGGTGTGCCGAAGTGCTGCACGATGCGCGTCGCCAGCGTCCGCGCAGCCGCCACGCTCACTTGTTGGCCGAGGATCGCGCGCACGGCGATCTCGAAGCCGTCCCAGCCGCCCGGCAGGCGCAAACCGGGACGCTTGCGCAGCAGTGGCCGCAGCACGGGACTTTCCTTCAGCGCATCGCTGATCGATTGCGGGCTGGCGTCCAGGTCGAACATCCGGCGCAGCTTGTTCACCACGCCCAGCATCTGCGCCGGTTGTGGGCAGTGCAGCTCCAGCCGCAGCGCATGATCGTGGCCGGGCCATGCACTCAGGCGCAGCCAGCCCGGCGCTTCGGGCGTACCGAACACACGCGCATAACTGTGTTCGTCCACGTGTTCGACGCCGGGCAGTGCGCGGCCGCGCAGGAACGCGAGGATCGCCTCGAAATCGTAAGGCGGCCGATACGCAAGCCGTAGCGTGATCGCATCGCCGGTCGCCGCGCCGGGGTGGCGACGCAGGTCGCGCGGCGCCATGCGGTTCGCTTGCAGGAACGCGGCATTGAAGCGACGCAAGCTGCCGAAGCCGGACGCGAGCGCGACTTCCGTGACAGGCATGGTGGTCTCGGTCAGCAGCTGCTTCGCGAACAACAGGCGTCGCGTCGTATGCACGCTGATCGGCGGCGCACCAAGTCGTTCCACGAACAACCGGCGCAGCTGCCGCGCGCCGACGCCGACGCGTTCGGCCATCGCATCCACGGACAATTCGTCGAACGCGCCGCTGTCCATCAATTTCAGCGTGCGCGCAATCACATGGTCGCCGCGCTGCCACGCATCGTTGCCGGGCGACAGTTCAGGCCGGCAACGCAGGCATGGCCGAAAGCCGGCCGCTTCCGCCGCCGCGGCACTCGCGTAATAACGCACATTCTGCGGCTTCGGCGATGGGGCAGGGCAGACCGGGCGGCAGTAGATGCGCGTGCTGGTGACGGCGGTGAAGAACAGTCCGTCGAAGCGCGCGTCGCGGCTGAGGCGGGCCTGCTCGCAGGTACGGTCGTCGGGCAACGGGGCGGTTGGAGTGGCCATGGCGCAAGGTTAGCACCGGGGATCGATCCGGACTGGCCGTTTTCGGACATCAATATCAACGGGTTCAGCCGCCAAGGCTTTCGAAGTTCGGCTGCATCGCCGCGCCATGGATCATTGCAATGATGCGTGCTGCGCGTTCAGTGAACGACGGCAAGCGACACGAGATCAGGCGCGCATTCCGCACGGCGCCCTGACTCGAAATTCGCCACGTCCTGTGCGGTCGCCGTGCGTCCTTCGTCGCCGGCATCGAACATCACGCGCCACACGCCGTCGCCGCCGCGATGCCACACCGTGCTGAATGCGATCAGCGTGAAGCGCGGGTTTGCGTTCGGCGCGAGGTTTTCCAGCAGGGCAGGTCCACTCGACAGCACGGTCGAAGGATCGCCTGCCTGCACCACCCATGCGGGGTACCAGCGCACGCGCATGCTCTTGCCTTCGAGCAGGCCCTTCCACTGTTTGACGATGGCTGCCCGGCCGCGCTGCGGATGCGCCGTGTTCGCCGCGAACACGGCATCGTTGTCGATGTGCTCGGCGAATGCCTTCTCGTCGTGCCGATCCACGGATGCCGCGAACGACAGTTCTCGCTGCCACACCGCGCAACGCGATGTTTCAGCAGCCTGCGCGTGACCAACGGACGCGGCCATCGCCATCACGGCCAGTATCAGGAAACGCTGCATGGGCGCAACCTCAGGGGGAGTGGGGCAAGCATGATTTCGCCTTGTGCGGCGCGAAAGTGCCGAAAGGTGGATCGGCGGGACTTTGCCGCAATGCGGTTTGCGGGCGCCGGCTGGCCTCGTCACAATGGCACTTTCCCCTGGCTGTGACGCTTCCCATGAACGCTCCCACCCGCATCGACACCACCCGTACCATCCGCGCGCCGCGCGGCACCGAATTGACCTGCAAGAGCTGGCTCACCGAGGCGCCGTTCCGCATGCTGCAGAACAACCTCGATCCGGAAGTGGCGGAGAATCCGGCCGAACTGGTGGTCTACGGCGGCATCGGGCGGGCGGCGCGCAACTGGGAATGCTTCGACGCGATCCTGCGCGCCCTGCGCGAGCTCAACGACAACGAGACGCTGCTGATCCAGTCCGGCAAGCCGGTCGGCGTCTTCCCGAGCCACCCGGATGCGCCGCGCGTGCTGCTGGCCAATTCCAACCTGGTACCGGCATGGGCGAACTGGGAGCACTTCAACGAGCTCGATAAGAAGGGCCTGATGATGTACGGCCAGATGACGGCCGGCTCGTGGATCTATATCGGCTCGCAGGGCATCGTGCAGGGCACCTACGAGACCTTCGTGGAAATGGGTCGCCAGCACTACGGCGGCAGCCTCAAGGGCAAATGGATCCTCACCGCCGGCCTCGGCGGCATGGGCGGCGCGCAGCCGCTCGCCGCGTCGCTGGCCGGTGCGTGCTCGCTGAACATCGAATGCCAGCAGAGCCGCATCGATTTCCGCCTGAAGACGCGTTACGTCGACGAGCAGGCGACAGACCTGGACGACGCGCTTGCGCGCATCGCGAAATACACCGCGGCTGGCGAAGCAAAGTCGATCGCGCTGCTCGGCAACGCGGCCGATGTGCTGCCGGAGCTGGTGCGCCGCGGCGTGCGTCCGGATGCGGTCACCGACCAGACCAGCGCGCACGATCCGGTCAACGGTTATCTGCCGCAGGGCTGGACGGTTGAGCAGTGGTTCGAGCGCCGCAAGAGCGATCCGACCGGCACCGCCAAGTCCGCCAAGCAGTCGATGAAGACGCACGTGGAAGCGATGCTCGCGTTCCACCAGCAGGGTGTGCCGACGTTCGATTACGGCAACAACATCCGCCAGATGGCGAAGGACGAAGGTTGCGCGGATGCGTTCGCGTTCCCGGGTTTCGTGCCGGCCTTCGTGCGTCCGCTGTTCTGCCGCGGCGTCGGTCCATTCCGCTGGGTGGCGCTGTCGGGTGATCCGGAAGACATCTACAAGACCGACCAGAAAGTGAAGGAGCTGATCCCCGACGATCCGCACCTGCATCGCTGGCTGGACATGGCCAAGGAGCGCATCAACTTCCAGGGCCTGCCGGCGCGCATCTGCTGGGTGGGTCTGGGTCTGCGCCACAAGCTGGGCCTGGCGTTCAACGAGATGGTGCGCAACGGCGAGCTGAAGGCGCCGGTGGTGATCGGCCGCGATCATCTCGATTCGGGTTCGGTGGCCAGCCCCAATCGCGAGACCGAAGCGATGCGCGACGGTTCGGATGCGGTCAGCGACTGGCCGCTGCTGAACGCCATGCTCAACGTGGCCGGCGGCGCGACCTGGGTGTCGCTGCACCATGGCGGCGGCGTGGGCATGGGTTATTCGCAGCATTCGGGCGTGGTCATCGTATGCGATGGCAGCGAAGCGGCCGACCAGCGTCTTGCGCGCGTGCTGTGGAACGACCCGGGCACCGGCGTGATGCGTCATGCCGATGCCGGTTACCAGATCGCCATCGACTGCGCGAAAGAGCAGGGCCTGAACCTGCCGATGATCTGATCGCGTCGCGGTGCCTTGCGCATGGCGCAGGGCACCGCTCGCTGCGTGCCGGGGCAGGGCCAGTTCTGCGCCCGTGATTTGCCATGGTCAGCTGCGAAAGTGACGGGGTCATCCAGATACAGAAGGGATTCTCCATGGCTCTTTCGACCGCCCTCCGGGCTTGTTTGATGCCGGTATTTGCGATCGCCTGCGTGGCTGCGTCGGGCATGTCGCTCGCGGCCAGCCCACCGTCGGTAACCCCAACGAACGAGCCGCTTCAGCATGCGTTGGATGCCCTGGCGCAGCGTGCGCGGCCGGGCACCCTGGGCGTGGCCGTGCTCGACTTGAAGTCGGGCGCAGCGGCGGGCGTCGATGCGGATCGCGCGTTCCCGATGATGAGCGTGTTCAAGGCGCCGGTGGCCGCTGCGGTGCTGTCGCGGATTGACGATGGCTCGTTGTCGCTGCAGCAGTCAGTGACGGTGACGCGCGATCAGGTGATGGGAGGCTCGGCGATCCCGTCCCTGGGCGCGCACTTCCACGGTGAGCGCATGAGCTTCACCGTCGAGCAGCTGTTGAAAGCCGCGGTGACCGAGAGCGACAACACGGCGGTCAATGCCTTGATACGCGTCGCGGGTGGCCCCGGCGTGGTGACGACGTATCTGCACGCGCACGGCATCGATGGCATGCGCGTGGATGTGGACGAGGCGGGCATCGCGCAGGTGTTTCACGGTCTGCGTCCGGGCGAACTGCCGCCGGCGCACGAAAGCGACGCGGCCGCGGACCAGCGTTTCCAGTCGGGCTATCAGGCCTTTCTCGCCGACCCGCGCAATCGCAGCACGCCGGATGCGGCGATCGCGTTCCTGCGCAAGCTGGTCCAGGGCGAGCTGCTGTCGCCGGTATCGACGCAGCGCCTGCTCGCGCTGATGGAAGCGCAAACGATCCCGAACCGCCTGCGCGCGGGCTTGCCTGCGGGCCTGCGGTTTGCCGACAAGACCGGTACGTCCGGCTCGCTGGGCAAGCGCACGGCTGCCTTCAACGATATCGGCATCATTCGCTGGCCCGACGGCCACACCGTGCTGGTGGCGGCCTTCCTGATGGATTCACCAGCGAGCGACCCGCAGCGTGCTGCGCTGTTTGCCGATATGGCGCGAACCGTGGCGTCTTCTGTCCAGCCTTAGGGCCGCCTCGGTGGTGCCGGGCTCCGGCCGGGCGCATGATGTCGCCACATCATCCAACCAGGAGTGGCGATATGCCGGTCGAACTGAAGATGTTGGCGTGGTCGATTGTGTTGGGTCTGGTCTACGTGGTGGTTGCCGTCACGCTCGCCACCATGCAGCGAGGCCTGGCCTGGAGTGCCAGCAATCGCACCGGCGAAGCCCCGCTTACCGGCGCCGCCGACCGGACCAGTCGGGCCTGCCGTAATTTTCTCGAGACCTTCGCGTTTTTCGCGGCCGCGGTGCTGGTCGTGGTGGTGGGGCAGCGCACCACGGGCACGACCGCGCTTGGTGCACAGATCTACTTCTGGGCACGGGTAATCTACCTGCCGGTTTTTGCGGCCGGCATTCCTTACCTGCGCACCTTGATCTGGGCCGGGTCGGTGGTCGGCCTGGTGATGATTTTGTCCGGCGTGTTCGGTTCGAATTGACGAAACGCGCGCCTCGCGACTGATCGCCGGGTGCCATCGGCGGCGGCGCGGGGCGCGCGTTTGTCTATCGCGGCAACGCTGCTTGATTCGTCGGGTGCTGCGTCAAAATCTTGGCGCGCGCCAGTATTTCGTCGTCAGTTTTCCGCCAGGATGGTGCCGGGGCTTCCTTGGCTGATTTTTACTTTTTCTCTGTTAATCAATCACTTGCGTGCATTTTGCCAGGTAGCTTCGCGAACTGGCGTTCGCAAGCCATTCGAGGCGTGACCACACTG
Source organism: Dyella japonica DSM 16301 (assembly GCF_001010355.1). Taxonomy (GTDB): domain Bacteria; phylum Pseudomonadota; class Gammaproteobacteria; order Xanthomonadales; family Rhodanobacteraceae; genus Dyella; species Dyella japonica. The sequence continues at coordinate 20,275 of NZ_JPLA01000015.1, forward strand.
GTAGTCCGGCACGGCTTGTGTCGGGCCGCCGGCCAGGGTCCGGCGGTTTCCTTGAATGACGACTGGAGAAACTGCATGAACACCAACAATGTACGCACCGGCTCGCTGACCGAACTGTCCAGCTACCCGAAATGGGCACGCGACATGATCGAAGCCTGCGAACCCGCCCGCCGGAGCGTCCGCGACCACGTGATGTGGGACATGATGAGCGAAGGTAGTATCGACTTGGCTACCGTGCGCAACTTCATGGTCGGCACCTGGTCGCTGATCGAGCGCTTCCCGGGCTTCATGGCCTTGAGCCTGCTCAAGACGCGTTATGGACGCAGTGCCGGCGACAACATGGCCCGACGCTGGCTGGTCCGCAACATCCGCGTGGAGCAGAACCATGCCGAGTACTGGCTGGATTGGGCCGAGGGCTCTGGCGTGTCGCGCGAGGAAGTGCTCGACGGCCTGCCGCCCCGCGGCACCCAGACAGCCGCGGAGTGGTGCCACGACGTCTGCGCCCGCGACACGCTGGCTGCCGGTATCGCGGCCACCAACTACGCGATCGAAGGCGTCACCGGCGAATGGTCCCAGAAGGTGTTTGACAGCGTGGCCTACGCCAACAGCCTGCCGGCGGCCGGCCGCAAGTCGACCCTGCGTTGGCTTCAGCTACACGCCGCTTATGACGATACTCATCCGTGGGAGGCGCTGGAGATCGTCTGCACCCTGATGGGCAGCCAGCCCGCGGAGGAGGAAGTGGAGCATCTGCGTGAATGCATCGAGCGCAGCTACGTGAGCCTGCACTATGGTCTCGAGCGTTGTCTGGTGCAGCACGCGGTGAACGAAGTGGCAGAGCAAGCGGCGTAAAGGGGATCTCGTCGTCGACAGCGTGACGGGACGAGATGTAGCTTTATGGAGTGGTCGTGTAAAAGGACGCCATGGATTTGATCCGTAGCACCTCTCCAAGACCGCTGTCCCGGCGCTTGAGGCCACTGGCCTATGGGCTGGTGGCCGTCATCGGCCTGATTCTCATGCTTACCTGGGGAGCCCTCCAGGTCCAGGTCACTCTCGCCGGTTTCCTCAACGGCGAGAGTGTCTGGAGCAAGGCGCAGAAGCAGGCGGTGGTGGACCTGCTCGGCTATGCCCAGTCCGGCGATGCTGCCCGGCTGGCGGCCTTTCGCCGAAACTACGAGTTGCTGTCGTCCGACGGCTGGGCGCGTGACGCGATCGCCTCGGGCCATTACGACCGCAAGCTGATCCATGAGGCGTTCCAGCGCGGCAAGATCCTGCCGCAGGCCGAGCCCGGCATGATCTTCATGCTGCGCTGCTGCACGGACGTGCAGCACATGCACGAAGCCGTATCGCTATGGCGCGCCGCCGATGGTCCGCTGGGCCAACTCGATGGCGTGGCCAAGGAATTGAGCGAAGCCTATGCGCGCGGACAGCCCGAGCCGGCATGGCTGCAGTGGCAGCTCGACCGCATCAACGGGCTCAACAACGATCTGGAGCCGCTCACCAACGGTTTCTCGCTGGAGGTGGCGCAGGGCGCGATCTGGCTCGGCAGGGTGCTGTTCGCGGCGGTGTTCCTCACCGCCTGCATCGCCTCCCTGCTGTGGCTGCGCATGGCCCAGCGCATCCTCTTGCGCATCCGCGGCACCGAAGAGCGCTACAGCACGCTGTTCAACAGCGCCGCCGACGCCATCCTGATGGTGGACGACGAAAGCGGGCGCATCCTGGAGGCCAACCGCACCGCCATGCAGTGGACCGGCCGCGACGTGGACAAGCTCACCGGCGAAGCGCTGTCCACTTTCTTTACGCCGCTGCTGCATCGCGCCGATGGCGCCGTCACCGGCGAGTTGCGCATGGCCGACGGCGAATTGCGTCCGGTGGAGATGCGCAGCAGCGTGACCCACTGGGGATCGCAGAGCGTGCGGCAGTCGATCCTGCGCGATATCACCGAACGGGTGAACCTGGAGCAGCAGCGACGCATCGCCTCGGAGGCGCTGGCCAGCATCGCCGAGGGTGTGATCATCGCCGAGGCGGATCGGCGCGTGACGCGCGTGAACGCCGCGCATATCCGCATGACCGGTTTCACCGTGCAGGCCCTGCAGGGGCTGCGCTTCGACGACCTGCGCTGCCTGGCCGACGGCTCGCCGCTGCCCAACTCGGTGTGGGACGTGATCGAGGCCGAGGGCAACTGGGTCGGCGAAGTGCGCAGTCGCCGCATGGACGGCACCAGCTATCCGGAGCTGCTCAGCATCAGCGCCATCCGCAACCCGGAAGGCGAGGTGCAGCATTACGTGGCGGTGATCAACAACATCAGCACCGCCAAGGCGAACGAGCAGCGCCTGCAATACATGGCCGCGCACGACACGCTTACCGGCCTGCCCAACCGGGCCGAGTTCGAGCGCCGCTGCGTGCAGGCCGTCACCACGGCCGAGCGCGAACGCGGGATGGCCGCCGTGATCTTCATCGACCTGGATGCCTTCAAGGCGGTGAACGACAGCTACACCCACGCCATCGGCGATCACCTGCTGGTGAAAGTGGCCGAGCGCGTCGTCTATGAGCTGGGCGATCACGGCGTGGCGGGCCGCATCGGTGGCGATGAGTTCACCGTGCTGCTGTCGGATCTGCATTCGCGCGAGCAGGCGAGTGCGCTGGCGGGCCGGTTGTTGACGGTGCTGTCGACGCCGTTCGCGGTCGGCGACTACGAACTCGCCCTCAGCGCCAGCATCGGCATCGCCTGTTTTCCGCTCGACGGCACCGACGTGCCCACCCTGATCACCAACGCCGATGCCGCCATGTACGCGGCCAAGACCGAGGAGCGCAACGCGTTCCGCTTCTACTCGCCGCGCATGCAGGCCGATGCACGGCGTCGCATCGCACTGGCCTCGGAGCTGCGCAAGGCGCTGTCGGAGAACGAGTTCCGCTTGATGTACCAGCCCACGGTGGAAATGCGCACCGGCCGCATCGTGGCGGTGGAGGCGCTATTGCGCTGGTATCACCCGCAGCGCGGGCTGATCGCGCCGGGCGAATTCATTCCGATGGCGGAGAAGCTGGGCTTGATCCGGCGCATCGACCAATGGGTGCTGCAGGCCGCGTGCGAGCAGATGTCCGCGTGGGATAAGGCCGGTCTGCCACCGTTGCGCATGGCGGTGAACGTATCGGCGAACTGGTTCGGGCAGGCCAATTTCGTCGACGAAATCCGCATGCTGCTGGAAGCGCGGCGCCTGGCGCCCGAGCGACTGATGCTGGAGATCACCGAGGGGGCGATCCTGCGCCTGGGCGAGGAGATGGAGCGCACCCTGCACGCGCTGCACTCGCTGGGCGTGGGCGTGGCGATCGATGATTTCGGCACCGGCTATTCGTCGATGAGCTACCTGAAGCTGCGCGCCATCGATTACCTGAAGATCGACCAGAGTTTCGTCGCCGGCCTACCCGACGACGTCAGTGACGGCGCCATCGTCGAGTCCATGCTGACGCTGTGCCGCCGCCTCGATATCAGCCCGATTGCCGAAGGCATCGAAACCGAAGAACAGCATCGCTTCCTGCTGCGTGCGGGATGCACCGAAGGGCAGGGCTTCCTGTATTCGCGTCCGGTCGAACCGAACGTGATCGCGCAATTGCTCAGCCCCGGACGGCGCCAGGGCAATTCCCACCTGCGCCTGGTGCCGCCCGAGGCGGGTTGATCGTCAGTGCAGCGTGACGCTGACCAGTTCGCGGTCAGGCTGATAAAGCGTCGGGAACTGCTGCTTCAGATGGGTCACCTTGGGCGCATCGTTGAACACGATGTACGGCTCGTCGGGATGACGCTTCGCATAGTCCTGGTGATAGGACTCCGCGACATAGAAGCCCTTGAGCGGCACCACCTGGGTCACGATGGGATCGCCATAGGCATGCGCGGCGGTCAGCTGCGCGATGTATGCGGTGGCGACGCGCTTTTGGTCGTCGTTGCCATAGAAGATCGCCGAGCGATACTGCGTGCCCACGTCCGGACCCTGGCGATTGAGCTGCGTCGGGTCGGTGGCGACCGAGAAGTAGACCTTCAGCAACTGGCCATAGCTGACCTTGCTCGGGTCGTAGACGATCTTCACGGATTCGGCGTGGCCGGTGTCGCCATCGCTCACGCGATCGTACTCGGCGGTGTTGGCGGCGCCTCCGGAGTAACCGGCCCACACTTTCTTCACGCCTTTGACGTGCTCGAACACCGCCTGCAGGCCCCAGAAACAGCCACCGGCCAAGACGGCGACCTGATCACCCTGGGCAGGCGCGGCGTCGACCGCGGGGTCGGGAAGCACGGTGTTGTCGCCGGCCGCGGCCAGCGTGCAGGCGCCCAGGCCTGCCATCAGAAGTAGGCCCGCGAGGGCGGGAAACAGCTTGAATCGGCGGATGCTCATGAAGGAACGCTCCATCGAGGAGGGGGACGGCATGCCCGCAGCACTGCGCGGGCCTTGCTTCCTTATTCGCCGCCGGGTCGCTTCCGGTTACCTGCATCCTGACAGCTTGCGCCCGGCCGGGTGCGAAGGCCTCGCCAAGGCGGTGTTATCGTGCGGCTTTCTTCGCCAGGGAGGCCGCCATGCCGCATCAGCTTGATCTCGAGGGCTACCTGCAACGCATCGGTTTCGTCGGCGAGCCCAGGGCCGACGTAGCGACCCTGCGCGCACTTGCCACGGCGCATATCGCAGCCATTCCGTTTGAGAATCTCGATCCCCTGACGGACGCGCCGGTATCGCTGGAGCTCGCCGCGATCGAGGCCAAGCTGGTGAACGGCCAGCGCGGCGGCTACTGCTTCGAACAGAATGCGCTGTTCAGCGCGGTGCTGAAGGCGGTGGGCTTCGACGTCACCGGTCTGATCGCCCGCGTGCTGTGGAACCAACCCGAGGACGCCGAGAGCCCGCAGACGCATATGCTGCTGCGCGTGGAAGTGGAGGGCGAGAGCTGGCTGGCCGATGTCGGCTTCGGCAGCATGGCGCTGGGCGGTGCGCTGAGGCTGGTGGTCGACGAGGCGCAGCCCACCTCACTGGAGCCGTTCCGCCTCGTCACGGACGGCGTGCAGTGGCGCATACAGGCGCGGGTGGGCGAGCAGTGGCGCACGCTGTACCGGTTTCGCCTGCAGCCGGCGGAACCGGTCGACTATGTGGTGGGCAACCATTTCACCTCGACCTTCCCGCAGTCGCTGTTCCGGCACAACCTGATCGTCGCGCGCACGCTGGCCGATCGCCGGCTCGCACTGCGCAACCGCGAGTTCGCGATGCATGCCCTGGGGCACGAGTCGGTGCGTCGCACGCTGCAGAACGTCGACGAGATCAAGCGGGTGATCGAGGAACAGTTCGGCATCCGCCTGCCGGCATCGCCGGTGCTGGACGCCAGGCTCGCCGCGCTGCCGATGCCCGAGGCTTGATCAGTCCAGCGCGTTCACGTGGATGACGAAGTCTTCCAGCTGCACCACCTGGCCTGCGTGGATCTTGCAGGTCTTGCGCAGCTCCTGCTGGCCATCCACGTAAACCACGCCCGACGCCACGATGGCCTTGCCCGCGCCGCCGCTGTCGCATAGACCCACCAGCTTGAGCAGCTGGTTGAGTTCCACGTAGTCGCGGTCCAGGTCGAAATCGATCTCTTGCATGGTGATGTGCTTACTCAGTCGTCGGTATCATCAAAAGCGCTTTCGGGCAGCGCGAAGAACACGAAGAACGGGGCGCCGGCGTCCTGCCAGTAGTCCACCGCTTCTTCGAGAATATCCAGCAGGGTATCGAAGTCGTCCTCGTTGCGGCCGCGCATCTGCTCGGCGTGATCGAACAGCAGGATATAGCCAGTCGCCTTGAGCCAGGACAGATCGCGCATGCTGTCGGCCAGCGCATCCCAGTTGCGGCCGAAGTCGGCGGGCAGGCGCAGTGCCTGGGTCAGGCGATCGAACAGCGCTTCGTGATCAGTGTAGTCGGCGAGGCTGACGCGGCATACGCGCAGTCCCTGCATGCCGGCTGCTTCGGCCAGGGGTTCCAGATCCTCGCTGGTGACAAAGAAAATGCCACCGTCTTCGGCATCGCCGAAATCCAGATCAAATTGCGCGCTCATCGGGATACCTCGAACTGGCGAAACGTGCGGTAGTGGTCGTCGGTGTAGTAGTAGATCTGCGGCGGTGTGCCGCCGGTGATGATGCGTCGCGCGCCGCGGTAATCGAGTCCCGGCGTGTCCACCGTGTACTCGTGGTAGTAGCCCTCCGGCTTGGCCGGCAGGCGTCCTTCGCGATTCTGGAACACCACGCCGTCCTGGCGATGTTCGTACGGACCACCGCTGGCGATGCGCCGCAGGATATCGGCCGCTTCCGGCGGCAGGAACGACGGCAGCGTATCGTTGCGTGTCGGCGCGGTGACCGGCGTCGTGGCCTCTTGCGATACCACGCTGTCTTGCGGCGCCGCGGTTGGCGACACCACACCGCCTTGCGGCAGCGGTTCAGAGCTATGACGACCCCACAGCAGCGCCGCCACGGCCAGCACGGCCAGCAGAAGCAAGGGTTTGAGTGCGCGCATCACGAAACGCCTGGTCAGAGTGGCGCGAGTGTAGATCCTCCGGCGCGCCCAGGCACGCCGGCGTCAGCCCTTTTTGTCCACCCGCCGCTGCAGCGACATGGCCGCGGCGGGATTGCGTTCCTTCGCGCTGCTGATGAAGTAGATGAACACGTCGCGCGGCGCCTGGGTTTTCAAAGGCGCCGACACGTGCGGCAGCTCCGGCAGGTCATGGCCCTCGGCCCAGGCGCGTGCGCGCGTGGTCCAGATATCCAGGTCGCCCGATGGATAGCCCGTCTCCAGTTGCGCCTCGCTGCGCATCAGGCGCGCATAGGCAAAATCGCCGGTCAGGTCGGCCAGCGACGGATGCTCGGACGAATCGGTGAACACGGTAGGGATGCGGTACGAACGCGCCAGTTCCACATAGCGTTCATCGAGAAAACTGGGATGGCGCACTTCCAGCACATGGCGCATGGGCCGGCCGTTGAGTTCGCGTGGCAGCAGGTCGAGGAAGGCGGCCAGATCGTTGCCATCGAACGGGCGCGTCGGCGTGAGCTGCCACAGCACCGGCCCCAGGCGATCGCCGAACTCGGCCAGGCCGCCAAACACAAAGCCGTCGATGCCGCGACCGGCGTCGGCCAGCCGCTTGCCTTCGGTGACATAGCGCGGCGCCTTCAACGAGAACACGAAGCCGTCCGGCGTTTCAGCCGCCCATTTCGCATACGTCGTGGGCTTCTGCGCGCCGTAATAGGTGCCGTTGATTTCGATGGCGCGCAGGTGGCGGCTGGCGTATTCCAGTTCCCGTCGCTGCACCAGGCCGGCGGGATAGAAATTGCTACGCCACGGCGCGAAGTTCCAGCCGCCGATGCCGACACGGATACGCGAAGCAGGGCCCTGCGCGATGGCAGGCGAGAACAGGTCGGCAGACATGGCGGGGACTCGACGGGGATGGCCGATCATGCCACGGACCAGATGAAGCTACGCGTGAAGCTGCGTCGGCAATCGATACCGCCTTCAGTCCAGGGGCAGGTGATTCGGATAAGGCCCGCGCGCCGCCATGAACGCGGTAGGCGTCATCCCGGCAAAGTCGCGGAACTCGTGCACCAGGTGCGCCTGGTCGCCGTAGCCGCCGTCGATCGCCACGCCGCTCCAGTCCACGGCGGCCGATCGATACACCGCGTCCACCACATGGCGAAAGCGCATCAGTCGCGCGTAACGCTTCGGCCCCATGCCTACCTGCCGGCGGAATAGACGGCCAAAGCGGTACTCCGACAACCCGATATCGCGCACCAGCGGCCCGATGCGCGCCACTTGCGGCCGTGCGCCGATTTCGCCCAGCGCATGCAGCACCTCGGGCGCCAGTTGCGGCTTGCGCATATGGGCAAGCAGCCATTGCTCCAGCAGGGCCAGTCGCTCGTGCGGGCAGGGCGTGTCCAGCAGCTGCTCGCGCAGGCCGTGGGCGCTGTGGCCGAAGATGTCTTCCAGGCCGATGTCCTGGCCGACCAGCGCCTCGTGGTCTTCGCCGGTGAAGGCATGCGCGCCACCGGGGTGGAACACCGCCCCCATCACGCGCACCTGTTCGGCGGTGTCGATGATCTGGCTGCGCAGGCACGGTCCGCCAATCACCGAGGCGGCGGCGCGCAGGCAACGGCGATCCGCGTCGTCGCTGTAGCTGCGGGTCTCGTTCTCATGGAGGTTGATGATCAGCGCGGCGCCCGGCACCGGCAGCACCCGCTCGAAGTAATGCGCAGCCGGCGGCATGTCCCAATCCCACAGGCGGGAAATCAGGGCGTTGAGCGGCGGCGCAGGTACGACGATGTGGTGTCCCATCGACGGGCTCCGGGTGACGCCTGGAGTTTAGGCCGATGGGTCGACGCTGTCAGGTTGGCTTGCCCGGAAAGACCGTGGTCGGCGGGCTGGGGGGCGTGGCCGGATCGTGCTGCATGGTGCGCACCACCATGTCCTGCGGGGTGGTGAGCGGCAGGTTGGCCTTGCGCAGGCGATCGATGATCTCGAACAGCAGGTCGCTCTTGACCGTGCCCGAATCGCGCGGATTGTTCACGTAGGCGGTGCACACGAACATCATCGAGCCGGAGTCGATGCTGTCCAGCTGCACGGTGGGCGCGGGTGAGTTGAGCGTCACCGAATGATTGCGCAGGATGTCGAAGATGATCTGCCGCACCTTATTCGGATCCGTGCCCAGCGGCATCGGCAGGCGGATCTGCACGCGGCCCTGCGCATTGGCCAGCGTCACGTTGCGCACGTTCTGGGTGATCAGCTGCGAGTTCGGCACGATCACGGTGGAGCGGTCGCCCTGCTGGATCTCGGTGGCGCGGACATTGATGCGCTTGATGTCGCCTTCCACGCCGCTGATGCTCACCCAGTCGCCGACCTTCACCGGCCGCTCGGCCAGCAGGATCAGGCCGGAGATGAAGTTCTGCACGATCGCCTGCAGGCCAAAACCGATACCCACCGACAACGCACTGGCCACCCAGGCGATGCTTTGCACGTCCACCTTCAGCGCGCCCAGCACCAGCACGAAGACCAGGATGCCGCCCACGTAACCGAGCAAGGTCACGATGGACATCTGCATGCCCACGTCCAGCGAGGTTTTCGGCAGCAGCTGCTTGCTCAGCCAGCGCTTGAGCAGGCGCACGATCACGTAACCGACCACCAGCACCACCATCGCATTGAAGATGCTGGTGGGATTGATGGTGAGCGTGCCCAGCGAGAGGCCGTTGAAGATGCGCGTGCCGCGATCCATCAGTTCGTTGGCGCCCGCACCATAGGGCGCCAGGATCAACGGGATGGCGAACATCAGCAGGAACGCACGGCCAACGCCGGAAAGCACGGTCGCGGTCTGTTCCAGCCTGGCCGGCGCGAAGCCGAAATTTTCCTGCAGCCGGATGCCGGTGCGCGAGTCGGGCGAGAGCACCGATTCGCACAAATCGTTGATCAGGTGCATGACCACATATAGCGCGGCGATCAGGAAACCCGCGCGCAGCATCTGGCGCGCCACATAGAAGGCGAGCGCGATATAGCCGGTGAGCACCGAGATCAGGGTGATCAACATGCCCAGGAATGCGCACAGCACCAGCACGCCCACCCAGAGCGGCCTGGATGCGGGCGTCGCGCCGCTGGAGAGCAGGGCGCGGCGCGCACGGCTCATGATCACCAGGGCGTAGGCCACCAGGCCGCCGATCACCGTCGCGGCCAGTGCATTCGCGGCCATGGCGGTGGAAAGGCTGGCGCTGATGTCGTTGGTGACACGCTCGATCACGCCCAGCAGCAAGGCGCTGTATGCCATCAGGCTGGGGAAGGGCCACAGCCGCGTAGCGAGGTTGTCGGAGATCGGCGGCAGGCGCCAGGACGGATGCTTCACCATCAACAGGGCGCGGCCCAGGCCCGCCATGGTCGCGACGTAAAACATCAGGCGCACCAGCGGGCGCACCAGCTCGTCCAGATCCTCGTCGAACACGCCGTTCCAGTTCACCGCCAGATAGATCAGCCACGCGGCGATGCCATAGATCAGGGTCGTGCCGACGGTCACGACGGCGGCCATGGCGCTGCGGCGCAGATGACCCGACGGCAAATAGCGAGCCGCGATGTCCAGCATCTTGTATTCGAAGACGCGCCGCCCACCCGCGAGCAGCAGGACGGCCGCGCTCAGGCAGAGGATGAAGGGCAGGCGATTGGCCGGCTGCCAGGCCTGGGCGAGTGCGCCCTGCACCGACTGCGAGAGCTGCCGGAAATTGCCGCTGTCATCAGGCAGGTTCTGCGCGAAGCGGCTCCAGAACGCCATGCTCAGCGGCGAGGCGCTGCGCTGGCTGATCTGCGCCTGGAACAGATTGCGGCGCAGCGCGGCGATTTCGGTGAGCAGCTGCTGGCTTTCGCGGCTGAGCAGCTTGGACTGGGTCAGCTGCCCGGTAAGGTCGGTCTGATCCTTGGTCAGCTGCTTGCGCTGGGCTGCCACTTCCGGCGTTTCCGCCGGAGCGCCCTTCGCGGGCGCCGGGCCGAGTACATCGAGCTTGGCCTTCAGCGCATCAGCCTGCGGAGCGAGGCTGGTGGTCAACTGGTCGGCCTGCTGCTGGATTGCCTGCGTCTTGCTGCGCGCGCCGGTGAGGATGTCGTCGGTGAGCTTGGACTTGTCGGTCAGCGTTTTCTTGACCTGATCGAGCTGGGTGCTCAATTGATCAGGCGTGGCGAGCACTGTCTGCTGGATCTGCCCGTTGTTCTGGGTGTCCTGGGCCAGTACGGGAGAGGCGCTAGCGACGGCGAATAGAAGGATCAGCAGCAAGCGAGACAGGATAGGCATGCGGGCATGATCCGGACCGGTCCTGAACCGGTCAATGAATAAATGTTTTGACGAGGTGTTCAGGCCCAGGCATTCACGCTGTCTTGATGAGCGCATCGAACCTCGCCAATGCCATGCCCCCGTGGGATGGAAACGTCGCCAAGGCGCGTCTGCTGCAGTCCGAACTGGAGGCGCAGGTGCGGCTGGTGGATGACTACCCGCCGCTGCGCCATGTCGCCGGCGTGGATGTGGGCTTCGAAGACGGCGGTGCGATCACGCGTGCGGCGGCGGTGATGATCGATGCGCAGACGCTGGCGCCGATCGCCGAAGTGGTCGCGCGACAGCCGACGCGCATGCCTTACATCCCCGGGCTGCTCTCGTTTCGCGAGCTGCCTGCGGTGCTGCAAGCCTTGTCGGAGCTGCCGGCATCGCCGGATCTGGTGTTCGTCGATGGGCATGGCGTTGCGCATCCGCGACGGCTAGGCATCGCCGCGCATCTGGGCGTGGTCACCGGCCTGCCGGCCATCGGCGTGGCGAAATCGATCCTGGTGGGCGTGCACGAGGAAGTGGGGCCGCATCGCGGCGACCGTCAGCCGCTGGAAGACAAGGGCGAAGTGATCGGCTGCGTGCTGCGCAGCAAGGATCGCATCCGGCCCCTGATCATTTCTCCGGGGCACCGGGTGAGCATGGCGACGGCGCCGGAACTGGTGCTGGCGTTCGTCACCAAGTATCGATTGCCCGAGCCTACGCGGCTGGCCGATCGGCTGGCGTCGCGTCGGGGAACCGTGCGGCGTTGAGCTTCGCGCGCGCTTGCGCCGCCGCACACACAGGCCCGTCCGCGCCAGCCGAAGTGAACATCGGCCGGCGCAGCGGGCATGGCCTCAGCCATCCTTGTGGCCCTTGGCGATCTCTTCCGCGGCCCTGCGGATGATGTCGCCGATGCGCTTCACCTCATCCGCGTTCCACGGACCGCCGTGCATGAACAGGGCACGCTTGAGGCTGTGCATCGCTTCGCGCAAGGCCATCGGGGCGGCGGCGCGGGCAAACATCTTGGCGGTCTGCTCCATGCGCGACATCACCGTATCGACGGCCTCCTTGTTTTCGGCGAGGAAGGCCTGGCCTTCGGCGGTGATGGTGTAGAGCTTCTTGCCGCCGTCGCTCTCCACGCTGGCGTGACCCAGCTCTTCAAGCAGGGTGAGGGTGGGGTAGACCGCGCCGGGGCTGGGCGAGTACGCGCCGTCGAACATCTCCTCGATGGTGCGGATCAGTTCGTAGCCGTGACGCGGCTGTTCGGCGATCAGGGCGAGCAGGATCAGCTTGAGGTCGCCGTGGCCAAACACCCGGCCCCCGCGGAAACGCCCACCCATGCCACCCCAGCCGCCTTCACCCTCGTCGTCCCCGAAACCCCGGCCACGTCCCCGGCCACGGCCCATGCCGATGGCCTCGCGGGCCCAGGCGTCGCGGCCTTCATGGCAGTGGTGGTGGTGAGGTGAGTGGTGGCGATCAAACAAATGACGAAAACCCATGACTAACTCCGATATATCGTAAGTAACAGTCTTAAGATATATCGTGAGTTTCTGAAAATGCAAGGGCGCCCGCCCCCACGACGCCCGGTCCCCTGTGGGAGCGCACCCTGTGCGCGAACGCGGCGCGCGAGCGCCGCCCCAGTTGTTATCCCGCCGCAGTCGCGCACAGGGTGCGCTCCCACAAAAGGCCGGAATCGAGTCGCGCCTTGAAACCCCCGTGACTTGCCTTCACCCAAGTGCTATCAAGCGCCTCCTCCTGCGCCGCCGCCTCCCCAAGGACGACCTCCTCATGCTGTTCCGCTGGTTTGAATCGCTGATCGACGCGTTCCGGGAACCCGTCGACGGCATGCCACCGTCGTCGGTCTGGCGCTTCTATGTGTTCTATCTGCGCCAGGTCTGGCCGGTGTTCGCCGCTGCGCTGGTGGTGGGCTTTGGCGTGGCGCTGGTCGAGGTGTCGCTGTTCGGTTTCATCGGCAGCATCGTGGACATGGCCAAGGGCGCGCCGGTCGCCGACTTCTTCCACCTGCACGGCGATGAATTGCTGTGGATGGGTTTCGTGGCGCTGATTGCGCGGCCGATCCTGATCGGCGCGCACGACCTGCTGGTGAACCAGGCCATCGTGCCCAACCTCACCAACCGCATCCGCTGGCAGAACCACCGCTATGTGATCCGCCAGAGCCTGGGTTTTTTCCAGAACGACTACGCCGGCCGCATCGCCAACCGCATCATGCAGACCTCGGGCGCCTTGCGTGAATCGGCGGTGCAGATCGTGGATGCGATCTGGTACGTGGCGATCTACACCGGCAGCGCCATCTTCATGTTCGCCAAGGCCGATGTGTGGCTGGCCGTGCCGCTGGTGGTGTGGCTCATCGCCTATGTGGCCACGCTGCGCTATTTCGTGCCGCGCACCAAGGAGCGCTCGTGGCGGCAATCGGAGGCACGCTCGCGGCTGATGGGGCGCATCGTCGACGGCTACAGCAATATCCTTACGCTGAAGTTGTTCGCGCATACGCAGCGCGAGGAGGCCTATGTCGCCGACGCGATGGGCGAGCAGATCAAGCGCATGCGCGCCATGACCCGCCTGACCACGGCGATGGACATCACCATCACCACCTTGAACGGCTTTCTGATCGTCGGCACCTCGGCGCTGGCCCTGTGGCTGTGGAGCCAGGGCAAGGTCACGGTGGGCGCGATTGCGCTGAGCACCGGCCTGGTCATCCGCATCAACAACATGTCCGGCTGGATCATGTGGGTGATCAACGGCATCTTCGAGAACGTCGGCACCGTGCAGGACGGCATCGAGACCATCTCCCGTCCGCGCGCTGTGCAGGACCGCGAAGGCGCCATGCCGCTGGAAGTGACCGAAGGCGGCGTGCACTTCGAGAACATCCATTTCCACTATGGCAAGAAAGGCGGCGTGATCGCCGGCCTCGACCTCAAGGTGCGCGGCGGCGAGAAGATCGGCGTGGTCGGCCCGTCAGGCGCGGGCAAATCCACCCTGGTGAATGTCCTGCTGCGCCTCTATGACCTCGAAGCAGGCCGCATCCTGATCGATGGCCAGGACATCGCCCAGGTCGCGCAGGAAAGCCTGCGCGCGCAGATCGGCGTGGTTACCCAGGACACGTCGCTGCTGCATCGCTCGATCCGCGACAACCTGTTGTACGGCCGACCCGATGCTACCGAGGCACAGGTGGTCGAAGCCGTGCGCAAGGCGCGCGCCGAGGAATTCATCCCGCAACTGGTCGATGGCGAAGGTCGCGTGGGTTACGACGCCCACGTCGGCGAACGTGGCGTGAAACTCAGCGGCGGCCAGCGCCAGCGCATCGCCATCGCACGCGTGCTGCTGAAGGACGCACCGATCCTGATCCTGGACGAGGCGACCTCGGCGCTTGACTCGGACGCCGAAGCGGCGATCCAGGACAGCCTGGAAGTGCTGATGCGTGGCAAGACCGTCATCGCGATCGCCCACCGCCTGTCCACCATTGCGCGAATGGATCGCCTGGTGGTGATGGACAAGGGTGAGATCGTGGAAACCGGCACGCACGCGGAACTGATTGCGCGTGGCGGCCTCTATGCGCGCCTCTGGCAGCGCCAGACCGGCGGGTTCGTGGCGGCGGAGGATCCGGCCGAGGACAGCGCGTTGGCGTGAAAGCGCTTGAGCTTGTCGCAGCCACTGCTGCCATCGCTGTGAATAGTCGTTGCAGGCCTGAGCTTTATTTTGTTCCGCATTTCACAGCGCCACCGGCAGCATGGTGGGCGCATTCGCAGTGGAGTTTCGACATGCCTATCGATCGCGCTTTGACCCGCGCCCGCAAAGACCAGCGCCAGGGCAAGTCGGCCAGCACCCAGGCCGGCGAGTTTGTGCGCGAGGAAATCGAGCGCATCCGGGAAGGCGTGCATGGCGCCCGTTCGCCGGAACAGGCCATCGCGATCGGACTGTCGCAGGCGCGCCGCGCCGGCATCGACGTGCCGGCGCAGAAAGGCGCCAAGAGCGCCCGCAAGAAACCGGTAGCCAAGAAGCGCGCCACGACCAAGGCTGCTTCGGCCAAACGCAGCCGCGCCAGCTTGCAGGCGCTCAAGCGCGAGAGCACGGCCTCGGCGTCGCCCGAGGCCTTGTCCAAACACGCGCGCAAGGCCGCAGCCGCACGCACGCCGGCGGAACGTTCCGCTGCCGCGAAGAAGGCGGCACGAACCAAAGGCCCGGCGGTGCGCAAGGCCGCGGCGAAGAAGACCGCCGCGACGGGCGCCAGCAGCCGCGCCGCGGGTGCCGTGCGCGCGGCACGGACGCGTGCCATGCGCTCCCGCGCGCGCTAGATCCTAGCGTTCAAAGATCAGCAGCGTTGAGGTGGCTGTGCCATATAGCCGGCCCTGGGCGTCCATCAGGCTGGCTTCGGCGAAGGCCACGCGGCGCCCGATGGTGCGCACGCGGCCTTCGGCGCGGACGCGACCGGTGTCGCGTGTCATGGCTTTCTGGAAGGTGACCTTGAGTTCCAGCGAGGTATAGGCCTGCTCTGCCGTGAGCCGCGAATGCACCGCGCAGCCGCAGGCCGAATCCAGCAGCGTGGCGAAATAGCCGCCGTGCACGATGCCCATCGGATTGTAGGCGTGCACGCCGGGCGTGCCTTCGAACGCGGCGAAACCTTCGCCGACCTCCACCAGATCGAAATCCAGCGAGTCGCCGATGCCCGGACGCTGGCCGGAAGCGATGAACGCGCGCAGCTGCTCCAGCCCGCTCAAGCCCTGGCCGATCTGGGTGATCATGCTCACGGCGCGGACTCCAGCCCCAGGCGCTGTTTGAGCAGATGCCGCGAGTCGGCCAGGATCGCGTCGGAGCGCTTGGCGTCCGTCTCCACCCGGGCCAGCGACAGCGCGCCGACCAATTCGGACACGGTGGAACGGGCCAGCGTCTGCGGGTCGCTGTAGCCCAGCGCCGTGAAGCGTTCGGCCATCGCGTCGGTGAGACGACGTGCACCATCAGCGAACAGCTCACGGGTCTGTTCGGGCAGACGCGGCAGATCGGATGCCAGCGCGGCCATCGGGCAGCCGCTGGAGCGTGCGTCGCGATGCTTCTTCGACAGGTAGAAGTCGATGTAGTTGGCCAGCCCCTGGGCGGGGGCGTGGCCTTCCATCTCATGCTTCAGGCGCGCGCGCGACTCCTCGAACATCTGCTCGATGGCTGCGGTGACCAGGTCGTCCTTCGACTTGAAGTGCGCATAGAACCCGCCATGGGTGAGCCCGGCCTCGGCCATCACGCCGGCGACGCCAATGCGGTCGGGGCCATCCTGGCGGATCGCCTTGGCGGCGACTTCCAACACCTTGCTGCGAGTTTTCTGTTTGTGCTCGGCGTCGTAACGCATGGCCGCTCCACGTAGTTTGTATGATTTAAATCATACTATTGACAGCGGACACCGCAAGTGGCAGTGCATGAGACGCCGCCATCTCACACACGCGGCGGCTCGCTCGACGGTGGCTCGCTGGCGGTCGGGGTAACGATGACTGGCTCCACAACGACGGTTTCGCGTCGCGGGAAGGTCATGCTGGGCAGCACGTCGTCGCGTCGAATCAGCCCGTGATAGAGCGCAGCGCCCATATGCCCGAGCACAGTGACGAACAGCAGATACGCCAGCCAGCGGTGTGTCACCCGCAGCCAGGCATAGGTTTCACCGTCGAACGACAGCAGCGGCGGCAGATGCCAGGAACCGCCGAGCGAGATCGGGTAACCGCCCGCCGAAAGCATCGCCCAACCCACCAGCGGCAGGGAGAGCATCAGTGCGTACAACACCCAGTGCGAGGCATGCGCCACCCATTGCATCAGCAGCGGCATATCGGCCGGCAAGGGCGGTGGCGGATGACGCCAGCGCACGGCCAGGCGGATCAGGGCGAGCACGAAGATGGTCACGCCCAGCGGCTTGTGGAGGGCGAGCAGCCATTGGTGTTTTTCCGACACGGTCGACACCATGCCCACGCCGACGAACAGCATGGTGAGTATCAACAAGGCCATCAGCCAGTGCAGCAGGCGCGCCAGCGGATGAAAGGCGCCGGGATAGGTAGCGTGCTTGGCGTTCATCACGGGTGCTCCGAAGGCGTGGTCGCGCGCGCGGCGCCGGGGAGATGCGCTTCTTCGCTGGTGCGGCGCAGATAGGACACCGCGTAGGCCGCAGAGCGCGCCGGCAGCAGCGGGTCATCGGAGATCGCTATGCCCTCGGGGACAATGGTCGGGTCGTAATTCACATCGCGACAGGGGCCGCTGTCCTGCGGCTGCTCGCTTTCGATCACCAGCGTGCCCGCATCAATCGTGTGGCGATCGGCCGGCCATTGCTTGGTCGCGTCATTGGTGGGGTCGCCGGGCTCGGCCAGGGTCACGCGCAGATGCCAACGCAGAGGGCCTTGCGCCAGGCGTTGCTGCAGGTCCTTGGCCAGATAGTCGGGGTCGCCGGCTTGCGGGCCGGTGCCAGCATCGTCCGTCGCGACGGGCGTGACCTTCCAGCGCACCGCATGGCGCTTGCCGGTGCCATCGACGAAGTAGAACGCATTGAGCGCCTCATACGTCTCGGTGACATAGCTCGCCGAAGGCTTGGCGGTCTTCACCCAGGCCAGAAACGCGCCGGTTTCCGGGTGCGAGGCGAAGAAGGCGCCTGCTTTCTTCGGATCGGGCTTGCCGGTGGCCGGGTCGGGCAGGGTAGCCACCAGCTGATCGTAAAACGCCTGCGGCGTCGCCACCGGAAACACCGGCATGCTGTTCATGCCGGTGCGCCATTGTTCGCCATGGGGCAGCGCAAAGCGCAGCGCAAAGCTGCGGATCGGCACGCTGCTGTCGGGCGCATAGGGATTGCCGCCGGGCAGGGCAAAGCGACCGACCACCGGCGTGCGACTGCCGGCCGCAAACACGCTGGCCGTGGAATACGAGGCAGCTTCGCCGTTGCTCTCGAAATAACCCACTACGCACACGCCCTTGGCATGGTTGCGCCGGAAACCGGGATGCACGCCGCCGCCTTCCTGCAACGTATCCACCAATCGACGCGACGACAGCCGCTGCGGCGTGAGCCAGCCGGCCACATAGGCAAACGCGCCGGCCAGCACAACCACCGCAAGGCCGATAAGCGCCCACCGCCAGGGTTGGTTTGAGGGTGGCTGACGAGATGGATCGGTCATGCGGCGCTCCCGGGATCGCTGGTTGGATATCCTCACTTCGTCTGGCGGCAGCAGCCGGTTACCTCGGTGCCGCGCGGCGTCTCCACGCCGGGTGAGCATAGGCTCCGGGGCAGTGAAGGGGTCGTATCGAAGCCGCCATGCCGGAGCCTCTTCGCAGACAGGTTCCTGCGATCGGGATACGGGTGAGTTGGAGCGGCATGGCAACGCATTGGGCCGTGCCGGGCACTAACGGAGCGGAGCGATGGGGCGGTCTCATCGCCGTGAGCGGTACCGATGGACGGTGCCATCCACCCTGCGTGGCCACCTTGGGAGGAAGTCGAACATGCCGGCTTATCCGGGCTTCAAGCTCGCCGTTCGGGTCGCGACATGTTGAACGCGTCGTGCCATCGGCGACGAGCATGAAGCTCACGTTTGCCCATCAATTGCGCGCGATCGCGGCGCTGGCGGTGGTCATCAACCACTATTGGGGAATCTTCTTCGTGCCCGGCGTGCGCGCCCTGATCGGGACGCCGGCGAGCTTTGTGCCGTTGAAGCCGGCCTATACCGAGCATGTATTGTCGCCGGCGTGGGGCGGGTTCCTCTACGGCGCTTTCGGTGTCGCGGTGTTTTTCCTGATCAGCGGGCTGGTCATACCGATCAGCCTGAGGAATATTTCGACCGGTCAATTTCTGATAAGGCGGTTCTTCCGCATTTATCCCGTCTACTGGTGCTGTCTGCTGATCAGCATCGCGATGTACTTCATCTGCTCGTGGTATTGGTCGACGCCGTTGTCGGACCGGATCAGCGTGTCGTTCCTGGCAAGAAACATCCCGCTCGTCCACAGCGCGGCTGGCTTGCCGTCGCTGGATTTCGTGAGCTGGTCACTGGCGGTGGAGCTGAAGTTCTATCTGGTCTTTGCGCTGGTGAACCTGCTCGGAAAAAGCGCGCATCAGGTGATGCTGCTGTCCATTGGTTTTCTGGCCTTGAGTTGCGTGGTCGCCTTCTGCTCGACGCATGGGTTGATTGCCGTCCCCTTTGTGTCATACGCCGTATCGGACACGAAGTATCTCTCCTTCATGTTCCTTGGCTGTCTGTTCTACTACGTGCTCTATCGGGAGCTGAGCGCGAGTGTCGCGCTTGCTTATGGGGCGATCGTCTACGCCTTGTTCGTGACGATCAATGCCTACTACGAACCAGGTCTCTTTGGGGCGCTGACGAAAAACTACACGTATGCCTTGATGCTGTTTTCCCTGTGCTATCTGTTTCGAAGCAGGTTCAGGGCAAACCGGGTCATCGACTTCCTGGCCGACATCAGCTTTCCGCTCTATCTGGTCCACTCCATGATCGGCTACGTCGCCATGCCCATCCTGATCAGCAAGGGCATCGGCTTCACGTTTGCATGGATGATCAGCTTTGGCATGACCGTCCTCGTCGCATGCCTCGCCCACAGGTATGTCGAGATTCCCGTGAACAACTTTGGCAAGAGGCTGTCCAGCCCCAGGGAGAGCGTGGGCTCCCGAGGATTGCCGGTTGGCTTGATGGCCATGGGCGACAACGATCACCGCGCCGGTTGACTACGCGCGCGCCAAACTCAAGGACGCCAGGGCAAACGCTTGGGGCAACGGGTAGAAAGCCGTCATAGCACTTTGACCGCCTAGGTGCGCGCCCGCCGTTTCCGGTATTCCCGTGGCGTGATGCCGAGGTTGCGCTTGAAGGTTGCCAGCATCCGTTGCTCGTCGCCGAAACCGCAACGTCGTGCGATCGATTCGATGCCGTCACTGGTTTCGTCGAGTAGTCGTTGAGCCGCCTCGAGCCGGAAAAGCTCGACGGTCTTCCCCGGACTCCTGCCAATTCTCTTCTTGTAGCTACGTGAAAAATTTCGCGGGCTCATGTGCACGCGATTGGCCAGTGTCTCAATGTTCAAATGCTCATCGGCGTAATGTTCGACCAACCAAAGATGCAGGGCGTCGAACGGGTTGGCGTTCATGGCCTGTGTCTGCAGTGCTTGACTGAACTGCGGCTGCCCTCCCGTCCGCTTGAGGTAGACGATGAGCTTTCGCGAAATCTGCATGGAAAGTTCGTAACCATAATCGTCTTCCACCAAGGCCAGGGCGAGATCGATTCCGGCGGTGAATCCGGCGGACGTCCAAATCGGATCGTCGCGAACGAAGATGGCTTCCTTCTCCACTTCGAGCGTGGGATACGACGAAGCAAGCAGGTCGCGAGCCGCCCAATGGGTGGTTACGCGGCGATGTTGCAGGAGGCCGGCCTCGGCTAGAAGAAAGACTCCGGTGCCGACCGACGCTATTCGGCGCGCCCTGGCTGATGCGTTCTGTAACCACGCCACGATGCGCTTGCTCTGGAGCATGCGTTCGATCTTGCTTGATCCCGGCACGACGATCGTGTCAATCGCAGCCTCATCGAAGTCCGACAATAATTCGGTCTGGATGGGGACTCCCTCGATGCCGACGACCACACCTGCATCGGGGCTTGCGATATGGGTCATATAGCCTGCGCTGCCGCGCAATGGTGGGTAATGCATTGCGGACCGGAATACGGTGAGAGGTCCGACCATGTCCAGCATCAACACGCCATCGAACGCGAGAAATAGGACGCACTTGGTCTGCATACGGCAATCCCCGATGCAACGTTCTGGCTGAGATATGGCTAGCCACCCAATCCGGCCACCGTGGATGTCGCTTATCGAAAGCTGGCTAAGCGGTCACGTCGGGGTTCCGCGCGACGGTTTCCGGACACGGACCCAGGATTGAGAAAGTAGCCACGGCCAGCGGTGGGTGCATGCGGCGTAGCAGTCGCCAAGCCCGATGCGATGACGCTCGCAGGCAAGGCAATGCCATCCCGGGATCGCGTCTTGGCCGTCGGACCATCAACCCATAAACACAGGCAGTACGCTGCGCAAATTGACTCTGGCTTGAAACAGGCGCGCCTTCACTGTGCCCAAAGGTATGCCAGTCATAGTGGCCGCCTCGTCCAAGCTATGGCCTGCGCCGTAAACCAGTTCAAACACCAGGCCCTGGTCCGGGGTAAGGCGGGCCAGGCCGTTCGTGATCCAATCACGCAAGTCGATGCCATCGGGGTCGCTCCAAGGGATGGGGTCGGGCGTGGCGTCATCTCCATTGACGGGTTCGCGATCACGCTGACTCAGCGTCTTGCTTCCCACGCAATAGGCGATGCCAAAAATCCAGGTAGACACGAGTGATGCCTGTTGAAAGTTCGCTGCCTCTTGCCAGACGACCCGGAAGCATTCGTTGATCACCTCATGAATCATTTCAGCGTGTCGGGTCAGGTGGTACAGGAACTCACATAGCCGCTCGTGGTAGCTGCCGTAGAGCGTCGCCAAGGCGTCTCGATCGCCCTGGGCGATCCGCTCAAGAAGCAGCCTGTCCCTGGCTTCGGCGCCTTGCTTTCCTTTGGGGCAGGCATTCATGGGATTTCCGATACCTACGCTTGCCTGCCTGTCGGCGGTGCCGTCTTGAACTCCGACATGGGAGCTTCGATCTCGACATGGCATAAAATGAAGGTCCGCGTCCATGGCAAGAAGGCAGCACCCACACGCTGCCTTCTGTTTCATTCCTTTGAATTACTGTGCCAAATGGGCTTTGATTTCGGCAGACATCTGGCGGATCGCGGCCTGCGGCTCGGGAGCGTCCTGGATGCCGTTCAACAGCACGAAGTCGTGGATCATCCCGTTGTAACGAGTGGCGTTCACCGGGACGCCGGCCTCCTTGAGCTTGCGGGCGTAGGCTTCGCCCTCGTCGCGCAGCGGATCGTTCTCTGCGGTGATAATCAGCGCCGGCGGAAGCCGACTCAACTCGCGCAGGCTGGCGCGCAACGGCGACACATAGGGATTGTCGCGAGTCCTGCTGTCGGATGCGTACAGATCCCAGCCGTATTTCATGAACGCGCGGTCCATAAACCGCCCCGTGCCGAATTCACGGTAAGAGGATGTAGCCATGCCTGCATCGGTGGCTGGCATCATCAGCACCTGATAGCTGATCTTGGGGCCATTGCGATCTTTGGCCATGAGCGCCAGCGCTGCAGACATGTTGCCGCCCACGGAGTTGCCGACCACAGCGATGCGGTTGCCGTCGGCGCCAAATTCGCTCGCGTGGGCCACCACCCATTTGAGTACGGCATAGGATTGATCAAGCTGGGTGGGAAAGCGGGCCTCGGGCAGGGCGGTGTACTCCACAAACACACCGATCTGGCCGGAGCCAACCACCAGGTCGCGCAACAGGCGCTGATGGTTGTGGAAATTTCCGACGATCCACACACCGCCATGAATAAACAGCAGCACGCCCGGCGTACCGGTCACCTGCTCAGGTTTCATGATGTAGATCTTCACCGTCTGACGGTCCTGGGTGATCGTCTGCTCGGTGATCGTTACCCCCGACATGTCGACCAGGGTCTTGTCCTGCAGGCCCGTCAGAATTTCTTGCGGCCTGGGCTGGGGAAGCTCCCAGAATGGACTGGAGTTCTTGTCCAGTTCCCGCAGGAACGCACGAACCTGGGGATCGATGCGGGGATCGGTTGCGGCATCGGGTTCTGCAAAAACGGCTTGTATCATGAGGACTGCTCCCACGGCTCGTGTTGCGATCGAATAGACGCGCTTCATGGTCTTTCTCCATCCAGGAACTGGACGCAGAGAAGCTAGTCCTTGAGCAACGGGCGTCGCTTCTGCCATTTGACCAGTCTGATGACTGGTAGCTCCGGCAGGTTGGGCGTGGATTCGGGCGAGGGGCGCAAGAATCCATCAACGAGTGCCCTGATCGCACCGCGCCATGAACGCACACAAATGGAGCTTGATCGTGAGAACTTTCAGAGCGCAGCAGCACAGCAGCAAAGGCGTGCTGAGACGAACCTGCCTCAGTCGACCCATCATTGCGTTTCACGCATCACGTTCGCTGCGAGCATCGTCAACTCCGGCCTTCGAACAAAGCTGCCACTTCGAGCAACAGATCTGGGCCAGCCTCTTCTGCACACAGAGGCTCGGAGCGAGCGGTCAAATGCAGCGTCTTCCTGTAAGCGTATCGACAGCGTTAGGGGTAATCATCGACTCGATGTCACAGATACGCGCACCTGACCTGGTCGCGGCGATCTACCCGAGCGGCCATTGCCCGGCAACATCCAAGCTCACGCAAGTGCAAGACCCAACATCCAATATCCCGAATGCATTCTGCTAACTTGGCGGCCCGTAAAGTTCGCCGGCCAAGTGAGGTTCGACATTGTTTTGGTAGCGCATCTGCGCCGGTTGTGGGATGAGCAAAAGCACAAGAAATATCCGTAATGAAGCGCACAGCCCGTGCATGTGCGCCTCCCGATCTGCATTGCCAGCCCTGCAAGGTCGACAAGCAGACATCGCCCTCATCGACAATCTGTTCGATCGCATCGATCAAGGCGGAACGGCGCTAGTCATCAGCGGTGAGACCGGCATCGGGAAATCCGCGCTGCTCGAAACAGCCAAGCATCGCGCCGTCGAACGCGATTTCATCGTACTGAACATGACGGGCGTTCTAGCCGAAGTCCATTTGCCTTACGCGGCGCTGGAACAAGCGCTGCGTCCATTGAGCAAGCAGATGGCAAGCCTGGTGCCTCGCCAGCGATCGGCCTTGCTGTCCGCATTCGGCATGCAGGATGACGGTGGGGCGCCCGATCTTTTCCTGGTGGCGCTCGCGACCTTGTTTGTTCTGAGCGAAAGCGCCACGTGCGCACCCATCCTGTTCGTTGCAGACGACGTGCAGTGGCTGGATAAGGCGACTTATGACGTCCTGTCTTTCATATCGCGCAGGCTCGGTTCGGACCCCATCGTTCTCCTGGTCGCCATGCTCGAAGGATTTGAGCAACCCTTCGGCGACTCCGACACCCTGCGACTCAAGCTTTCGGCGCTCAGCGATGCTGACGCAGAGCACTTGCTGGACGCTCACGCGCCAGGCCTTTCGCCTGACCTGCGCAGCCGATTCCTCATGGAGGCTGCCGGCAATCCTTTAGGCCTGCTGGAGCTGCCTCAGGCTGATCGCACGAGCGATGCCGGCGACACGGCGTGGCTTCCCTTGACGGAGCGCCTGGAGCGCACTTTCTCGTCACGTCTGCGCGATCTTCCCGATGCGGCTCGCACACTGTTGTTCGTGGCGGCGGAAAACGATGAACCGTCGATCGAGGAAGTCCTGCGTGCAGGCGAGATGGTTCTGGGTGAACGCGTGTGCGTGGATGACCTGGCACCGGCCATCGCCGCCAAGCTGATCGAGGTTGACCGGACAGAGGTGTGCTTTCGGCATCCACTCGTTCGTTCCGCACTTCATCAGGTAGCCGATCTAGCTACACGCCAACGGATTCATGGCGCACTCGCAGCAACCATTCGCGGTCAGCTGGATCGTCAGTTGTGGCATCGCGCGGCTGCCATCATCGGCCCGGATGACGAACTCGCAGACGAGTACGATCGCATGGCCAAGCGTGCCGTACGACGCGGCGCCGCGGCGATGGCCATCGAGGTGTTCGAAAACGCGGCACGACTGAGCACGACTGCAAAAGCCAGAAACCATAGGTTCCTGCGGGCTGCCGAACTCGCTGCCGATCTGGACCAGCCGGAAGTGCTCGAGCGCTTGCTGCGCCAGGTCGATGTGGACGAGTCGGACAAGCTCGCGGCCGTGCGTATCGATTGGTGTCGAGAGATCAGCAAGCCCCCTGCGGTGCATGACCCCGCGAAAGTTGCGGCACTGGTTGGCTTCGCGGCGCATGCCGAAGCTGCCGGCGCCAAGGACCTGGCCATCAACCTTCTCTGGCGCGCCGGGCAACGCTGTTGGTGGAGCAGTGCGAACGAAAAACTCCGCGCAAGTGTTCTGGTTGCGGCAAACCGGTTGGGTTTGCCAGACAGCGACCCGCGCATGATCGCCATCTCCGCCTATGTCGAGCCGCTTCGCTGCGGCCGCAGTGTGCTCAATGCGCTGCAACAGCTTTCGCCGATAGATCACAGCGATCCTTCGATCGCGCGAATTCTCGCCACCACCGCCAACATCATCGGCGCGTTCGATTTCAATGTGGGCCTGCTGGCCGAATTCGGTGCCGCGCTACGTGCGCAGGGCCGACTCGGCGAACTCGCCCGCGTACTGTTTACGCGAGGGTGGGCCGAAATGGAAATCGGCAATTGGGCGGGCGCGATGCGAGAGGCCGAAGAATCCGCCCGCCTCGCCGAGGAGACCGGTGAAACCTTGTGGGTGGCCGCAGCCACCATCCTGAAGGCCATGCTGGTGGGCATCCAGGGCAACCTGGATGAATCCGAAGCGTTCGCCGCGCAGGCGGAGCGCCTCTTGCTACCGATGGGCGCCGGCTTTCTGCGCGCGATGCTACAGATCGCACGAGGCGCGTCTGCCATCGGAGCGGGGCAGCATTGGTTGGCCTATGAGCAATTGCAGCGTGTCTTTGCGCCCGCCGACCCAGCCTTCAATTCAGGCCTGGAGTCTTTCGCGCTGGCGTATTTCGTGGAAGCCGCCGTTTTTTCCGGCAGCCCCGAGTCGGGCCGTAGAGTCTTCGATCAGATCGAGCGCGCTGCAGCCCCAACGCCCATGCCATGGGTGCAGACCATGCTGTACTACGGCAAGGCATTGCTCGCTGAACCCGAAGACGCCGAGCATTGGTATCTGCAAGGTCTTGGGCCGGCCGCGAAGCACTGGCCCTTCCTGCGAGGACGTCTGCTTCTGGCTTATGGCGGATGGTTGCGGCGCCAGCGCAGATCCGCCAATGCGAGGCGTCCACTGCGCGAGGCACGCGAAATCTTCGATGCGCTCGGCGCCTCACCCTGGAGCCATCGTGCGCGCGAGGAGCTGCGCGCTTCGGGCGAATGCAGCCGTCAACGCAGCGAGCGCATATGGGAAACGCTGACGCCCCAGGAGCTTCACATCGCGCAACTTGCTGCCGAAGGGCTTTCGAACAAGGAAATAGGTACCAGGCTGTACCTGTCGCACCGCACGGTGGGATATCACCTGCATCGCATCTTTTCGAAGGCCGGTATTACGTCTCGGTCGATGCTGGGGTCCATGCTCGTGGGCGTTGAAAATCCGGCCGGTTGATGGTCGGTCTCGTCCGTGGGTTGGGGTGAGGCCGTTGCCTCATCGACGTAGCAGATGGGCTGCCCATGCGCTCAGCGAATCGCCGTTACTGCGCGTCGCATATTGTTGATGCATCGCAGCAAAACAGGGATTTTTGTCGTTGCCAGACCCTTCGCACGTCATCAACACTGGCTTCGGCTGTGGCGCTGCGCTGCATCCGGCTTCCGGACTGCGTGACACCTGCGACAGCACGATGGCCGATTGATCGTGCCGGTCAAGACCACTGCATCCACACAATCGCATCTCTCTGACGCAACCCACGCAATAGCGGAGGTGTGAGTGTGCGCGGCGTTCCGTCCGGATCCCGCACTCGCCTTCTGGCAGTGCCTGGTGTGTTCGTTTGGGAGAGGGTCGCATGACGAAGATAAGTATGTTCTCGGAGCAAACCAACGAAGCTGGGCGATTTCGACACGACGAGGTGTTGATCAGCGAGATCGAGGCATTCCAGACCAAAGGCAGTTGCGTCGACACGCCGCGGTCATCTGCCTTGCAAGTGGCGGCGCGGCGACGGCGCATGAATGCAGTGGAAGCGAGGCAAAGGTCGCGCTGGCTGCCTCCCTTGTTCCGGATCTACTGAGTACGCAGGCAGGCAACATCACAAGGTCAGTTGCTGGCTCAGAGCGAGCGTCAATGATGCATCGCGCGATTGGATCTGGGAGAACGAGTTGACGCAGCATTTTCCATTGAGCACGGGCATCTTCGTTATCGTCCGCCGCGAGAAAAGAGTCTTGCTGCTCGGGCGAAGCCATACCGGCTGGAAGGGCAGTCTCTTAAACCTGCCGGCCGGTTTGCATCATGGCGGCGATCCACTGGCCGTCGCCGCTGCACGGGAGCTCCAGAAGGAAACCGGGTTGATGGCCGCGCCCGATGGGCTCCGCCTGGTGCATCTCATGCATTGTCGGTCCAGCGACAGCGGAGCGGAATGGTTGAGCGCGTTCTTCCTCGCAGAGCGCTGGGCCGGAGAGCCGCGGCTCATTGAGCATGGCGGGCATAGCTATCTTGGCTGGCATGATCCCAGTCGCCTTCCGCCAGGCGTGATGCCGCATACAGCGCAGGCCATCAAGTGCGCCCTTGATGGCGTGCGATATTCCCACTTTGGCTGGGCCGAACAATTGGCCTGTTATGGGGAGCGGGGCGATTAGGGCAACTCATCGTGGCCCGCGTCCTGTTCGGGCTTGCCAGTGCCATCGTTCAGGGCTAGTGCCAAAGGTGATGAGCTTGAGTGCCAAGGTTAAGGACTCTCGACAACAGCCAGTGCCCCGGGCCGCTTGACTCTGGACCTTGATCAAAGGTCTAGACTTGGTCCCATGAACACTTCCCACACCTCCATGACCATCGGCGCCGTCGCCCGGCGGGTCGGCGTCGCCATCGACACCATTCGCTATTACGAGCGCGAGGGGCTGTTGCCCGAGCCGCTGCGTCGGGCTTCGGGTTATCGCAGTTACGACGAAGGCGCGGTGCGACAGCTTCGCTTTATCCGTCGCGCGAAGGATCTGGGCTTCACGCTCGAGGAAATTCGCGATCTGCTGGCCTTGTCGGCCGATCGCCAGCGCGGCGTCAAAGCGGTGAAGAAGCGCGCGGAGGAACGGCTCGCTGCCATCGATGAGCGCATTGCCGAGCTGACCCGCGTGCGCGACGGCCTGGAACAACTGATCGAGGCATGCCCGGGTCATGGATCGCCCGATCAATGTCCGATCCTGAAAGCCTTGACGGATCAGGACGACGACGCATGAGCACGGAGACGCATGCATGCTGCAGCGCCAAGGCAGCGGCCGAGCCGGCAGCGTCGTCGACTTGCTGCGGCGCAGACGCGGCCACTCACGGCCAGCAGCATCACGATCCATCCCACCACCATGAGGCCGCGGTGAAAGATCCCGTATGCGGCATGACGGTGGATCCCGCCCATGCCAAGCACCAAGTGGAACATCAAGGCGAGACCTATTATTTCTGCGCACAGCGTTGCAAGGAAAAGTTTCTCGAAGAGCCCTCGCGCTATTTGAACGCGTCCGCCGAGCAGGCATCGGTCATTGAAGGCGCGATTTATACCTGCCCGATGCATCCGGAAGTGCAGCAGATCGGCCCGGGCCATTGCCCCAAGTGCGGCATGACGTTGGAGCCGATGATGCCCAGCCTCGACGACGACGGTGGCCACGAACTGCGCGCGATGTCGCGCCGCTTCTGGACGCTTGCCGCGTTGACGCTGCCGGTGTTTGTGCTGGCGATGGGGCCGCATCTGTCTGGCTGGCAGTTGCCTGCGCCATGGCATGTCTTCGCTGCCTGGACGGAGGCCTTGCTGTCTACCGTCGTGGTGCTGTGGGGCGGTGCGCCGTTTTTCGCGCGTGGTTGGCATTCGCTCAAACCGTGGTCGCCGAACATGTATACGCTGATCGCGCTCGGGACAGGCGTGGCCTGGCTCTACAGCGCCGCCGCGTTTCTCGCGCCGTCGTGGTTCCCTGCGGGGTTTCACGACATGCATGGGCGGGTCGGCGTGTACTTCGAATCCGCGGCGGTGATCGTCACCCTGGTTACGCTCGGCGACTTCCTTGAACTGCGCGCACGACGTCGCACTGGCGCCGCACTCAAGGCGCTGCTGGGGCTGGCGCCCAAGACGGCGCGGCGCATCGACGCCGATGGCGCAGAACATGATGTGCCGCTCGACGCCGTCCACGCTGGCGACCAGTTGCGCGTGCGTCCCGGCGAAAAAGTGCCGGTGGATGGCGTGGTGCTCGACGGCAGCAGCCATGTGGACGAGTCCATGCTTACCGGCGAGCCGCTGCCCGTTGCCAAACGCAAGGGTGAGCAAGTGACGGGTGGCACGTTGAACCAGGATGGCGCGCTGCTGATGCGTGCGGAAAAAGTCGGCGCCGCCACGGTGCTGTCGCAGATCGTGACGCTGGTGGCCCAAGCCCAACGCAGCAAGGCACCGCTGCAGCGCGTGGCCGATCGGGTGGCCGCGTGGTTCGTGCCTGGCGTGGTCTCGATCGCGACGCTCGCCTTTGTGCTGTGGGCCTGGCTTGGGCCTGAGCCAAAACTCGCTTACGCCTTGATTGCGGCGGTATCGGTGCTGATCATCGCGTGCCCGTGCGCACTTGGCCTGGCCACGCCGATTTCCATCATGGTGGCCAGTGGCCGCGGCGCGCAGAATGGCGTGTTGTTCCGCGACGCGGCGGCCATCGCGTCGCTGCGCGCCATCGACACCGTGGTGGTCGACAAGACCGGCACGCTCACCGAAGGCAAGCCCGCACTGAAGACGGTCGTGAGCCTGGGCAAGCTGCCGCGCGCCGAACTGCTCGCGATGGCCGCGGCCCTGGAACGGCTCAGCGAACATCCGCTGGCTCGGGCCATCGTCGTCGGCGCGGAAGCGGAAGGCATCGTCGTGCCGTCGGCCTCGCAATTTCGCAGCGTGACGGGGGCGGGCGTCGAAGGCGAAGTGGATGGGCACGCGGTGACGCTGGGCAACCATCGTCTCTTGTCCAACGCCTGCGTGCCGCTGGACGACGAAGTGGGAGCACGCGCGGATGCCTTGCGCGGCGAGGGTGCCACGGTGATGTTCCTCACCGTCGATGGCGCACTCGAAGGCCTGATCGCCGTGGCCGATCGCATCAAGCCCAGCACGCCGCAGGCGCTGGCCGACCTGCGCGCGCAAGGACTGCGCATCGTCATGCTCACCGGCGACAACCTCGCCACGGCGGGCGCCGTCGCCAGTGCACTGGATCTCGACGAAGTGCATGCGGACATGTCGCCCACCGAGAAGGCCGACGTGATCCAGCGATTGCAGCAGCAAGGCCATCGGGTGGCGATGGCGGGCGACGGCATCAACGACGCGCCGGCCCTGGCGGTCGCCGACGTCGGCATCGCCATGGGCAGCGGCACCGATATCGCGATGGAAAGTGCGCAGGTGACCCTGGTCAAGGGCGAGCTGAGCGCGATCGTGCGAGCGCTCTCGCTGTCGCGGGCCACGGTGCGCAATATCCGCCAGAACCTGTTCTTCGCCTTTGTCTACAACGCCGTGGGCGTGCCGCTGGCCGCGGGCCTGCTGTATCCGTGGCTGGGCGTGATGTTGTCGCCGATGGTGGCTGCCCTGGCGATGAGCCTGTCGTCGGTGTCGGTGGTGGGCAATGCACTCAGGCTGCGGCGTGCATGATGCTTGTCACCTTCGTTGGTTGACGCCACGCCCTGCCGCCAGAGCGGGCACGGACGGATGATTTCTCTCGCACCGATGGGGTGCGGGGAGACATCGCCATGAACGTCATCAACGACACGCGCAGCACGCTGGAAAAACACATGCCCCTGTTGGTCGGCCTGCTGGTTGCATGGCTTGCCGGCAAGGCGCTGAAAAAGATGTTCTGGACTGCGTTCGGCATGTATTGGGCGCTGAAGGCGACGGGCATCCACTTCTGAGTCGCTGCGGGGATGCGGCATCACGATGGCGGCTCATGCTTTAAGCTGTGCGGCCCTAGTCGCGGAAGCCGCCAGTCTGCGGCTTCGTTCGTTGGACGCATGAATACTGCACCTATGACCCGCACTCTCGACGAATGGCTGTCCTACCAGGAACGCGTGAACGTGCGCAGCATCGAGCTGGGCCTCGATCGCGTACGTGCCGTGTGGGAACGCATGGGCGCGCCCGCGCCGGCGCGCCGCGTCATCACCGTGGGCGGCACCAACGGCAAGGGCTCCACCGTGGCCATGCTCGAGGCCATGCTGGGCGCCGCCGGCCAGCGCGTGGGCTGCTACACATCACCGCACCTGCTGCGCTACAACGAACGCATCCGCATCGAGGGACATGACGCGGACGATGCTGCGCTGGTCGCCAGCTTTGAACGCATCGAGGCGGCGCGCGGCGAGATACCGCTGACTTACTTTGAATTCGGCACGCTCGCGGCGCTGGATCTGTTTGCGCGTGCCGCGCTGGACGTCGCGGTGCTTGAAGTCGGTCTGGGCGGACGGCTGGACGCAGTGAACATCATCGACGCGGACGTGGCCGTGATCACCACCGTCGATCTCGACCATATGGATTGGCTGGGACCGGACCGCGACAGCATCGGCGTGGAAAAAGCCGGGATCGCGCGGGCAGGGCGCCTGGCCGTGGTCGGCGAAATCGATCCGCCGGCAGGTCTGCTCCAGGCGCTGGAACGCGTAGGCGCGAAGGTTGAGCGTGCCGGCGTGGATTTCAGCGTGGAGCGACTATCGTCGGGCTGGCAGTGGCGTCATCGCGATGGAACGGCCTGGACGCTGCCCGATCCCGCGCTCGCCGCACCCGTGCAATACGCCAATGCGGCGGCATCGATCGCCGCGCTGCATGGCCTGCAACAACAGGACGCCGAGCTGGCGGCGCATGATCTCGCGCTTGCCGCCGCGGTCGGCGTGCGCTCCGCCCAGGTGGCTGCCCGACTGCAGGTGCTCGCAGGCGATCCCGCCCTGGTGGTGGATGTGGGCCACAACCCACAGGCGGCGCGTGCGCTGGCCGAGTGGCTGGATGCGCGTCCTGGCGTGCGCGTGCATGCCGTCTATGGCGCGCTGTCCGACAAGGATGTGGCCGGTGTGATCGGGGCGCTGGGCACGCGCATCGCGCACTGGCATCTGGCCGGACTGGCCCAGGACACGCCGCGGGGACTGTCCGCCGAAGCGCTGGCCGAGCAGCTGGCGGCCGTGCTGCCCGATGCTCCGTATGAGGTCCATGCCGACGTCGGCACCGCGCTCAAGGCCGCACGATCCTCGGCCAGGCACGGCGAATGCGTGCTCGCTTTCGGCTCGTTTTTCGTCGCGGCGGCGGTGCTTGCTGAATCGGGTGGGGCCGATTCGGCCTGAGCGGCAGCTGGCCCGGCTATAATCGCCCCGTTCTCGCATCCCCGCCCGCTTGGAGCCCGTCTTGAAAACACGTCTGCTGGGAGCTGCCGTTCTCATCGCGCTGGCTGTGCTGTTTGTGCCGATGTTCATCTCCAGCAACCCGCCGACGACCAGTGGCGACGAATCGGTGAGCCTGGCGATCCCGCCGGCACCCGATCGTGACCTGCAGACCAAGACCATGAGCCTCACGCCTGGCGCGGCTCCGGCGTCCACCGCGGCTGCGGCGCCCAAGCCGGTCGTGCCGGCACCGGCGGCCACGGCCACCCCGGTGGGCTCGTCCGACCAGCTGGCCACCGTAAACATTGGCTCCAACCGTCCCAAGGACGTGGAAACCGATCCCACCGCCGGCCAGAAGCCTGAACCCACCACGGTGACGCGTCCGGGCTCCAGCGCCTCCCAGCCGGTGATCCCGGTGCAGGGCAAGGCCGCCGGTGTGACGGGTTCGGCCACCAGCACGGCCGGCAAGGCCACGACGTCGGCAGCCATCCCCGCTCAACAGGAACCGGCCATGCCGCCGGCGACCGCGGCGCATGGTGCCTATTCGCTCAATCTCAGCGCCTATGCGTCCAGCGCCAGCGCGCAGAGCCTGATCCAGCGCGTGCGCGGTTTGGGTTACCCGGCCTCGGGTCGCGCCATCAACCAGGGCGGCAAGCAGCTGACGATGGTGACGGCGGGTCCGTTCGAATCCCGCGCCGCCGCCGAAGCGGCACGCCTGAAGATCACCCAGACCATCCCGGGTGCCCCGGCTCGCCTCGAAGGCAGCGCCTCGACGCCGGCCCAGGACGATGCGCCGGTCGCCAAGCCGGCCGCACCGGCAGGCAGTACGGCTGCTGCGCCGGCTTCGCGTCCCGGCGCCTGGGCCGTGCAGGTGGCCGCCATGGGCAGCCAGAACGATGCCAATGCGCTGCGCGACAAGCTGCGCGCCAATGGTTTCGACGGTTACGTGGATACGGTCAATGCCAACGGCAAGCAGCTGTGGCGCGTGCGTGCGGGTCCGCAGACGCAGCGTGCCGACGCGGTGCGCGTCCGTGACCAGATCAAGAGCAAGCTGGGCGTGGACGGCAACGTCGTCACCGCTCCGTGAACTTCAACCTGAACCAGCGACGGTAAGGTGACCCGGTGAATTGGGCCGACTACATCATTCTTGCCGTACTGGGCGTCTCGGTCTTGATTGGCCTGTGGCGCGGCCTCATTTCCGAGGTGTTGGCGCTGGCCATCTGGATCGTGGCGTTCTGGGTGGCCTGGACCTATGGGCCCAGCGTGGCGGCGTATTTCGAACACAGTATCCAGCTGCCGTCGGCGCGGATCCTGGTCGGCTACGGCCTTTGCTTCATCGTGGTGCTGATCGTGGGTGCGCTGCTGCGCTTCCTGGTGAGCAAGCTGGTGGAAGGTACCGGACTGTCCGGCACCGATCGCCTGCTGGGCATGGTGTTTGGTTTCGTGCGCGGCGTGCTGCTGGTGACGCTGGCGGTGTTCCTGCTCGGGTTTACCGCGTTCACGCGCGATCCGTGGTGGCACGATTCGGTGTTATTGCCGCAGTTCAAGGGAATGGCTGCGTGGCTGGGTGAGCGCGTGCCGGACAACGTCCGTCACTATCTCAATCCGCAGCCTCTGCTGGACCATTTACCCGCCTTGCCAGCGGGCATGCCAGGCGCTTCGCCAGCGACTGGACATGAAACCCATCCTGCGACCGCAACCACGGCCGCCCCGGCAACGACTTTCTAATACAGGCTTTCAACCATGTGCGGAATCATCGGCATCGTCGGCACCAGTGAGGTCGCCGCGTCACTCTATGACGGTTTGACCGTGTTGCAGCACCGTGGCCAGGACGCCGCCGGCATCGCCACGGTGGACGGCGCGCGCCTGCGCCTGCACAAGGGCAACGGCCTGGTGCGCGACGTGTTCAACCAGACCTCGATGAGCGGCCTGCGCGGCCGCATCGGCATCGGTCATTGCCGCTATCCCACGGCCGGTTCCGAAGGCTCCGCCGAGGCGCAGCCGTTCTACGTGAACTCGCCTTACGGCATCGCGTTCGCGCACAACGGCAACCTGGTCAACACCGAACAGCTGCGTCGCGAGATGTTCGAAGACGACCGCCGCCACATCAACACCGATTCCGATTCCGAAGTGCTGCTCAACGTGCTGGCGCACGAGCTGCAGATCCAGGATCGCATGGCGCTCACGCCCGACCACATCTTCAAGGCCGTGGCCGGCGTGCATCAGCGCGCCGCGGGCGGTTACGCGTGCATCGCGCTGGTGCTGGGCTACGGCCTGCTGGCGTTCCGCGATCCCAACGGCATCCGTCCGCTGGTGCTCGGCGAGCGCGTGACGCCGGAAGGCCGCGAATACGCCGTGGCGTCCGAGTCGGTCGCGCTGGACATCCTGGGCTTCAAGCGTCTGCGCGACCTGGACCCGGGCGAAGCCGTGATCATCACCGACGACGGCCAGCTGCATGCGCGCCATTGCTCCGAGGGCGCCACGCATGCGCCGTGCATCTTCGAATACGTGTATCTCGCCCGTCCGGACTCGATGATCGAGAACGTGTCGGTCTACAAGGCGCGCCTGCGCATGGGCCAGAAGCTGGCGGAGAAGATCCTGCGCGAGCGTCCGGACCATGGCATCGAAGCGGTGATCCCGATTCCCGACACCGCGCGCACCGCCGCCTCCGCGCTGGCTGAGGCGCTGGGCGTGCCGTTCCGCGAGGGCTTCGTCAAGAATCGCTATATCGGCCGCACCTTCATCATGCCGGGGCAGGGCGAGCGCGTGAAATCCGTGCGCCGCAAGCTCAATCCGGTCGAGCTGGAATTCCGCAAGAAGAACGTGCTGCTGGTGGACGACTCCATCGTGCGCGGCACCACCTCGCGCCAGATCATCCAGATGGCCCGCGAAGCCGGTGCCCGCAACGTGTACTTCGCCTCGGCCGCACCGCCGGTGCGCTACCCGAACGTATACGGCATCGACATGCCGGCCGCGTCCGAGCTGGTGGCGTCCGGACATTCAGAGAAGGAAGTGGAGAAGGTGCTCGGCGCCGACTGGCTGATCTACCAGGACCTCAAGGACCTGGTGTGGGCAGTGCAGGATGGCAACGAGAACCTCAAGCACTTCGACACGTCGTGCTTCTCTGGCGAATACGTCACCGGCCTGGACAAGCAGTACCTGCAGCAGATCGAAATGCTGCGCTCGGACGACGCCAAGGCGGCTCGCCGCAGCGCCTAAGATCGGCCGCAACCACCTGTGGGAGCGCACCCTGTGCGCGACTGCCTCGACGCTACATGTCGCAGTCGCGCACAGGGTGCGCTCCCACAACCCATCCGCCAGCGTGTTCCGCCCATGACCGCCGACCTCCACGCTGCCGCCAAGCGCTGCCTCGACGCCACTGACCCCGCGGAGAAGCTGCGCCTCACGCACGCCGCCTGGGAAGCGTTCCTCGCCGGCGAACTGCGCCCCGATGACGCATCGCCCGCACCCGAGCCGATCGGCGCGCCAGGCCGCCCCGAGTTGCCCCGTCTGGTACCGCAGCGACAGGTGCCGCATCGCGGCCTCGGTTCCAATGAGGGCCGCGCTGCGCTGGTACACGCCGTAGCGCACATCGAATTCAACGCGATCAACCTCGCCTGGGATGCCGTCTACCGCTTTCGCGGCAAGCCGCTGGATTACTACCGCGACTGGGCCAGCTGTGCGCACGACGAGGCGCGCCACTTCGCCATGTTGTCAGGCCGGCTGGCCGAACTGGGCCACGCCTACGGCGACTTCGACGCGCACAACGGCCTGTGGGAAATGGCCGAGAAAACCGCCCATCACGACACCGCGCGCATGGCCTTGGTGCCACGCGTGCTGGAGGCGCGCGGCCTGGACGTGACGCCGGGCATGATCGAGCGCCTGCGCTCGGTGGGCGACGAGCGCACCGTGGCCATCCTCGAAGTGATCCTGCGCGAGGAAGTGGCTCACGTAGCGGCCGGCACGCGCTGGTTCCGCCACTGCTGCGAACGCGACGGGCTGGAGCCGCGCGAGACTTTCCTCGACCTGCTGCGCGATTACATGGGTGCCACCCTGCGTGGCCCGTTCAATCGGCCTGCGCGGTTGGAAGCAGGTTTCGACGAGGAAGAACTCGATCGCCTCACCAAGCTCGCGCTGCAATCCTGAGCTTGGCCTGGGCGGATGCGGGCGACTGCGCGCTCCACGTCGAGAGGGCAATAAAAAAGCCGGCACTAGGCCGGCTTTTTTATCGAATTTTGGTCGGGGTGACATGATTCGAACATGCGACTTCTACGTCCCGAACGTAATTCTAAGGCTTTTTTGTTCAATGACTTATCACGTAAGTCATTGAATTAAAGAATGGTAATATTTTGCGACATTTCGCGATATGCTTCTTTTTGCAGGACGTTTGCAGGACGTTTGCAGGACAAAGGAAGGCCGTGCCAAAAATCACTCGCGAAGTACTGACGCTCAAAGTCATCAATGGTGCCAAGCCCAAAGGCAAACTGTACCGCTTGCGGGATGCGGCCGTCCCCGGTCTGGTGTTGCGGATCAGTCCCTCCGGTACTCGAGCCTGGGCAGTGACCTGGGGGCGTGGACAGGAGCGGATCATCGGGAATTACCCCGTTATGACCCTGGATGGAGCGCGAGACACGGCGCGCCGCGAACTGGGTGAGGTGGCCGAGCATGGAGCCCCGTTGGCCGTAATCAAGGCGACGAAGCCCGATGCTGTCGTGGAGACCTTCGGAGACTTCATGGCGCTATACAAGCCGCACCTGGAAGCTACGGCCAAGGCGGGGAAGGCCACAGTCGATTGCCTTCATGCGCAGTTCGGTTATCTATACAGCGAACCCTTGGGTTCAATCGGACGTGCCGTATTCGACAAGTTCAAGGCCAATCGACTCAAGGCCGGTCGTCATCCGTCCACCGTGAATCGCGACCTCGACCGCCTGAAGGCAGCACTCTCTAAAGCGGTGGAGTGGAACTTGCTACCCGCCAATCCGTTACTCGGCATGAAGCGGATCAAGAGGGATATCGAAGATCGGGTCCGCTATCTGTCGCCAAAAGAGGAAAAGGCCCTTCGCAAGGCACTCGATACTCGGGAGCAGCGTTTCAAAGTCCGGCGCGCCTCGAACAACCAATGGCGCGTTGTGCGTGGTCTAGAACCGTTGCCGCCACTAGCCGGATACGTTGATCATTTGATGCCGATGACTCTGCTCGCCCTCAACACGGGGCTGCGCCGAGGCGAGATCACGCAGCTCACGTGGGCCGACATCGATCTGAAGAAGAAGCTCCTGACAGTGCGTGCAGGCTACGCGAAGTCGGGTAAAGCGAGGCACGTCCCGCTCAACAGCGAAGCGTTGACGGTCCTGAAGCAATGGAAGCAGCAGCCGGACGGGGGGCTGTTCCATCTGACGTCCGTGACAAAGTCGTGGGCGAACCTGACTGAGAAGGCCAAGGTGTCGGACTTTCGATTCCATGATCTACGGCACACGTTCGCCAGCAAGCTGGTCATGGCGGGTGTCGACCTCAATACGGTACGCGAGCTATTGGGGCACGGTGACATCAAGATGACCTTGCGCTACGCGCATCTGGCGCCTGAGCACAAGGCTGCAGCGGTAGAAGTCTTGGTCAAGGTGGTCAAGTGACTCGGCTACTGGCGATTGGAATGGCTTTGATTGAGATTGGGCCACACCTGCCGTTATAGAGGCTTAGGCATTCGTGGTGAGCGGGATAGGAGAAGAAGTTGACGGTGACTGACGTAGAGGCTTTTTTTACTCGGGGCATTCCTGACGACCTTGACCTCATGGCCTTTCCTTGCACGGAAGATCACAGGTATCTATTCCATGGGGCCGTAGCCAAGATCATTGCGTTCGCAAGAGAAGGGCTTGCCGGGTGTTCCGGTGAGGATGTCCGGGGGACCTTGCAGCTGGCCGAGTTTGCGTTGTTCGACATGGTTCAAAAGGACGTGCTCGTAGATAGGGACGGCCGGCCGTTTTCGATGGGTGAGGTCAGGAAGCGTTCCGCCATCGAATTTTTGCCGCCGACGTGCATGCGCCTTTCGGCGGCATATGACCGGATGGTCGAGAGAGCCGATGAGTACGGGGGTGTCAGTCTGATTCGAGAATCCACGGCAACCCCTGCGCACATTTGTTTGGCGCTGGCGCTCGGTCACGCCGTGACGGCGATCAGTCGTATGGATACTCCGGGTTTTTTTCAGATCGGGGCATGGCATGCCATGGTTGCTGCCGAAGTCATGGGTGTTTTTTACCTCCAAGCCAATGACATCAACTACAAGAGTTACCTTGTCAGTCAAGGTGCACGAAATTCCGTACGCAATCGGTGGGCGAGACTCGATCCGGTGAAAGCATTGGCGTTCCGGCGGCGGCAAGAGTACCCCCATCTATCGCGATCTCGCGCTATCGATCAGATGCTCCCCGAGGTTCTCGATGCGGCGAAGGATGCTGGCGAACCGCTTACGGGGGGCGATCCAAAGGCGACCGTTGAAGGATGGTTTCGTAAGGCCGGGGTGAAGTAGCTCTGCGAGGTATGACATGGCGTGTATGGCACTCAATATGTGTACAGTGCGGATTCCTGTCAGGCTCAACGTCGATTCCGGCGAGCGCTGAGGACCCCGTTGGTGTTGATCCGGGACGGCCGACTTGCCGTTGTCAGGTGCTACCGGCTACTTTCCGAAAGGTCCGCTTCCGACCTAGAGCAATGAGATGGACTCCTCCGCGTCTTCGGCATCCCGAGCTGGCTGGAGGATGCCGACAACGGTCTAAGTGCGAGCTTCCGATACTTGCTCGAAGGTCTGTGGCGAGATCTACGCTCGGCTGACGAGCGCATCATGGAATTGGACGGCCAAATCAACGAGGCAGCCAAGGCTGATCCTGATGCGCGTCGGTTGCAGCAGTTGCGAGGCGTCGGCCCCGTGGTCGCCACGGCCTTGGTGGCCTGTGTGGGCGATGCCAGGCAGTTTGCCAACGGTCGACAGATGGCCGCATCGCTTGGCCTTACACCGCGGCAATGCAGCTCAGGCGACAAGGACCGCTTGCTGGGCATTAGCAAGCGCGGCGACGCCTACGTTCGGTCACTGCTAGTCCATGGCGCCCGGGCCATGTTGCGAACTGCACCGCGACACGACGATCCGCTGAGTCGATGGGTGACCCGGCTGGCGTCGCGATCGCATCCCAACGTGGCCTGTGTGGCCATGGCCAACAAGACGGCGCGCATGGCCTGGGCCATGCTTCGCCATGGTACGAACTACCAACCGGCGCTGGCGGCCGCCTGAGCGAACCACCGAGTAAATCCCATCACGATTGCGAGGCTCTCTGAGTGATGGCGAACCGGTCGAACCGGCGTCGGAAAACCCCGAAAGGTCCGTGTGCCCGCGAGCACGCCAGAGCGATAGGGAGCCGACGCGCGACTAGCTCATCGTGGCCCGGCACCGCCTGACGGTGCAGCGTTTAGAGGCCGGATTTACGTGTGCAGTCGACACGAACGCCAGAGCTAAGAGATGCTTGGCAAAGGGGAGGAGTCCATATACGGACCTTATTTGTGACGGCCTACAAAAATGAGGCACGTGCATGATTTTGAGAAATGGAGGCCGCTTTCTGGACCTCATCGCGGTCGGCGCCAACGGCGGCGCGATAGAGCGGCTGTCTGACGGGGAAGTCAAGGAGAAGAAGGCCAACGGCTCCTTCTTCGAGGTGGAGCGGCGCATTTTCGTCTAGCCGTGGACCGCGGGATGGTATGGCTCCTGTTCGATGGAAAGCTGCGCGCCGCTCAGCAGGGGACATCGGTCACCGTCGAAAGTGCAGAGGAGCTACGCACTTTCTCGGCCTTTGATGGGAAGGACCTAATCGTCTGGGCTCCGTGTCCCATCTTGGGTAACCTCAAGGTGGCATGGCGAGATTGAAGCGTCGTTTGGCGATAAATGTCCGCCGTGCGGGGCGACCCGTGGTTCTCATGGGAGCTCCAGCCACCTAAGCCCCCGGTCGTCGTCGTAACACGACGACCGGGGGGGGCTTTTTCGTTGATCTGTGAGGTAGCCCGAAGGCCTCAGAGTGAGCTGTATGTACTTCACATGAAGCGCGCACTCCTAGCTACGGTCGATCTAGTGAACACACATACAGCCAACGATCACTCGCCCAGGGCCGTCGGGCAGCGCACGTTAAGATCCGGCCCCCGAAGGTCGTGCCGACTCATTTCCCCATGCCGTAGGAGTGCGCGGAGAAGTGGTCAATGTGGGATCGATAAAGGCGCGAACCGCCTTGATCAAGGTAAGGCGGCTGGATGATGAGTAGATCGAGGGGGGGGGCAGGTCTTTGGACTCAAAATTGAGGGTAGTTCCTAAGCAAGCCGGACCAAGTCTGAGAGGATCTGGTCATGAAACGATGTCCTTTGTGTGGTGCTAGTCGCCCCTACCCAATCACGGCAGAGCAGCCTTTGGCGCTGCCAACAAAAAGAACGAGGCGATACCACGTCATGGCCAGCGATCCTCGTCAGCGTCCTCAACAACGGCACACACAGGTCGACATTCCAAGAATTGTCCGATTTCCCCCGCCTCGTCCAACTTCTATCCTTCGTGTGCGGAGCTTGCTGCCGCCCCATGGTTTGTCCAACTCAAGCGGTGCGCGGTTTGGACTCACGGGCTAACGCGTGAATCCCTGGCAAAATTCCCCCAGAACCTGCCTGGAGCGGGCCTTGAGCGAAACAACGACAACCGACCTTTCCGGCGCCCCCATCGCCGAGGTAAAGGCTAGCACCTATCACTCTGAGCCGTCGGATGGAGGAGTCCTCCTTGTCGAGGAAGATGCTACCGAATCCTTTAGCGCGTCGACCTGGCTACTTCATGACGTCGATGATGACCTCATCAAAGTTGCCGACGTGGCAGAAGTGGAACGACTCGATAGCGAAAACGCCCTCACTGAGCTGCGTCAATTTCGCAGCTTCCGCCACACAGTGCGGCTATCAATGCATCCGCTTGACCTCAAGTTCTACGCGTCGGTTTACTTGGATGCCTTGCTGTGGCGCGCACTGAAGTCCTCCGACTACGAAGTTGCTGAAAAGGCCTTCGAGGAGCTCATTGCGAAGGTCAACATTCACACCCGAGCCGACGTACGTCGAATACAGTTGGACGCAAGACAAGTGCAGCTGACGCGCATGGCCGCAGAGTCCGAGGCGCGCGCGGAGCGCTTGCGCGAAAACATTCGGCGCAATGCGGCTCAGAGACAGCGCCTGATCGATTACGACAATGCGTTGCGCAACGAAATCAAGCAACTCGAAGCAGTGCGAGTGCAAACGCAGCTGCAGGTCAATCGCACCACACGCCAGATTGGCCAGCTTTACTCCAATTGTGCGGCGCAATTACCCCGCCCCAAGTACGTACCCTTCAGTTTGCGAAAGAAGTGATTATACATGCACGAACTCCTGTGAACTAACACAACGCGCTTCACACCACCACCGATAGGGTACGTGCACGATCAGGGGTTTCACAAAACAAACGTTTCATGCAATTCGCGTTGATACCCCTGTAGATGCCCGACATCGCTGCTGCTTCCGTGTGACCGCCACAGCAACCCATGAGCCGATCGGGCGAAACGCCAACCTGTTCGCAGATCGCGTTCTGTAGCGGCAACCCTATATTTCATAGGGAACATCCCTGATTCATCCGAGTGGTCGGTATGGCGATGCTCCATGGTCCCTATCTCTATGGACCCTTCCGTGCCATGACATCTTGTATGGTTAACGATGATTTCATCGAGGCACTAGCGCTCATTCCTGCGCTGCGCCACGCCGAGCGCCGCACACACGAACGATGGGATTTCAATCCGCCGCTCTCCATGGTGTACGCCATGGTGGGCAAAGCGTTGGCGGATGGTTTTGAGGAGATGACGGATGGGCAGCGGGTTTATGCCCTGGGTGTCATCCGGCATGGGCTTGCGCTCAAAGGGTGGCGACACGCGCTCGTTCGAGAAGCGCTGCTGAGTACATTCAAGGCTCGTGCCGGTGGTTTGCGCAAAGAATGCGCGGCACAAATACATGCCTATCTGAATCAGCTTTCATGTTGATTAGTTTCAGCGTCAAACAGGGCACGAGCCGCACACGGATCGCGCTGAAACCTGACGGATATGCCCGTGGCGTGTAGCTACCGTCGGCCTGTCGTTTGGGCCGCCTTTCACCGGGCTACGTGAACGACCATGGTGGTAGTGTCATGAGTTGCCGATCGTGAGAGTAGGTAATGGCTTCTGGGATTACCGTTTGCAGAACGCCAGCGGTTCCACGTCGACGCCAACTCCCGACCCCGTGCCGAATCCTTCGTCTGATGTGCCGCCGGCATCTACGCCCAGCTCCGCTGGTTGCGACACGCGCCTGTGCGTCGTACCGCAGGTGCCGTCCCATCTGAGCGCCAATAGCGTCATGTTGGCCTATGGCATGCGCAGCGTTGGTGCTCTGCACGATCGCCTGGGTGAGCTGCATCGGGATGCCTTGCAGGCAGGTAACACCGACGAGTTCTATGCTCGAATGTTTGATGGTAACTACCAGTACCGCACAGATCGCGGTTTCAGTGACTACGGTTACGACTTCAACCAGAACGATCGTGGGATCTAGATCGGTGGCACGTGGTTGAAGACGAGTAATGATGGTTCGTCGTTCCGTCTTGGCATGTACGGCAGCACAGGTACATCGCATATCACGCCAAAGGCCATCGATGGCAGCAGTGCCATGCGCATGAGCGGACGTGGCATTGCGGCTACGGGTACGTAAGTGCACGGCAGCGGCTTCTATGTTGACGGTGTGGTGGCGCGAAATTACTACAGCACGCGCGTGGACACTGCGTATCGTGGCTATGACATGGCCGAGATGAAGACGCATGGCTGGACGTACTCGCTGGAAAGCGGTTAGCCTCTACTACTGCCTCGCGTTAAAAGCGGGGGAATTACCCGATCCATCTCTCCCAGAAATCGCTCTCGCCGAGTCTGCTTCTTCTTAGCATCGAAACTCAACGAGGCGAACGAGCGCTGTTGCATCGGCGTAAACTGGTCAGGGTGATGGTGCATCTTGGCCATCGCAGAGACGACTGTCGTTAGGACACGTCCTATGTATTCGCGATAGGCCCAAGCGTACGATGTATCCGATGAATCGTGTATTTTCGAAGGAGAAAGAGTGTGCGAACCATTGGGCTAATTGGGGGGATGAGCTGGGAATCCACCGCCGTTTACTACCGCCTGATCAACGAAGAGGTCAATCGGAGACTTGGTGGGCAGCACAACGCGAAATCGTTGATGGCGACGCTCGATTTTGCGGAAATCGAAGCTTGCCAGGCTGAGGGGCGCTGGGACGATGCCGGTGCGCTGCTCGCCAGCACCGCGACCACACTCGTCGGCGGCGGTGCCGAGATCATGATTCTTTGCACCAACACTATGCACAAGGTTGCCGACTATGTATCCAACGCGGCATCGGCCGAGTTCATCCACATCGCCGATCCAACGGCGGCCGCCATCCAGCGTGAGATGCTATCGACCGTTGGCCTACTAGGCACCCGTTACACCATGGAACAGGACTTCTACCGGGGGCGCCTGGAGGCGAGCGGATTGACTGTTCTGGTTCCAGACCCGGCGCGGCGCGAGCGTGTACACGAGATCATTTACGACGAACTGTGCCTGGGTAAGGTGCTCGAAGATTCGCGCAGAGAATACCAGTCCGTCGTACAGTCGCTTCAAGCCCGTGGTGCGACCGGTGTCATCCTGGGGTGCACCGAAATCGGACTGCTTCTGAAGCCTGAGGATGTTGCTATACCGTTGTTCGACACCACGCGACTTCACGCGCTGGCTGCCGTGGATGCAGCGCTTCGCTGACCACGCCGGTGGGCTAGAGATTCCGTCTCATCCATAGATTAAGCACTCGTTAGAGTGATTGGTGCAGCCTAGCGCGAAGCTGCCTCAACGTGATCGCCTAATAAATCAGAGTATCCCTAAGCGTCGCGCCGTCAGCAAGGGTGCCGTGGCCGGTCTGATTGACGTTCACGTAGTCGAGCTGTACGTAGTTATAGCCGATATTGTTACTCTGCGTTGCCTGGGAGGCGAGGGGCGCGACCATGGCGGTGAACGCCAGGGCCAGGATGAGCTTTTTCATGGGACTCCTTGGAATTTGAATTTAGACGGCCTGCGGCTGCGGGCCTGGACCGCATTAGGCATGCTGTCGCGAAAGGATGGCTATTGGAGCGGTCTGAAAAGCCAGCTCGGGCCAGGGACTTCTCAATATCTTTTCGTGGAATAGTCTTTCTTATGCGTGCAGTCGGCTCCATGAGGTCCGAAAATAGGCGCTAATGCGGCTTCGGTGTGCGCCAAATATGCATGGGTCGGCATGATGCGGCGACCGCTCGCGTGCTGATGACGGTCGGTTCTTCGCGACGGGAGCTTGGCGGCAGCGCGCTGGGTAGATTTAGTGAATTGCAGGCGATGTCACTCGCTTACTTCTATGCCATTGAGGAAGCGATCGTGGCGAAGCAATCGATGCACGACCAAGAAGCAGGCTATGAAGGCAAGCAGAAAATGGATGCTAGGGATAAGGCTGCGTTTCAGTACGCACTGGCCCGATTCATGACCGAGCACTGCCTTGATCTCCGGCAGGGATGTCTTCTCGATCAGTTTGTCTTTGAGAGCAACACGTGTCATCCAGGTGAGACCGATGAAATGCGCGCTGACCCGTGCGGTGTGGAAAAGGTGGGTGTTGTACAGGACAACGTAATCTTTCGTAATCTGGTTTGTCCGAGCAACCGCGAGTGGAGTCATGCGCTCCATGTCCCTGGTGCTATCGGAAGAGTTGAGGTAACAACGCCCCAGGTGGTGTTTGAATTTTGACAAAAATGCAACTTGTGGTTGGCAGTCTGGGCTGGATCAATCAGTGCGACGGTTTGGCGCCGACAATTGTCGTGGCGCCCATTTCAATCTCTCGTGCGCGCTCAAGAATATCGATGGCAATCTGATCAATTAATGTGTGTCGAATCGGGCCGGGAACGTAGA
Organism: Dyella japonica DSM 16301; assembly: GCF_001010355.1. Classification (GTDB taxonomy): domain Bacteria; phylum Pseudomonadota; class Gammaproteobacteria; order Xanthomonadales; family Rhodanobacteraceae; genus Dyella; species Dyella japonica. Next base: position 65,188 of record NZ_JPLA01000015.1, read on the forward strand.
TGCCCACCAGATCATGACCATGTCGGTCCACGGCGATCTCGTAATCCTGGTGATCGTCGCTGATGATTTGCACGTCACGATGACTGTTCATAAATACAGCGATAACGTGAGTCGAAGTGGTCACGTTTGTAAGACTTCGTGCAATAAGTCTTGCCGTAGATAAGTCTGCTCTACCAACACATTTGAGACCAGGAAGGACAAGCGCATAGGTGCGAAAGAGTGCGTCACGGCCGCTTCGTCGCTTTGCACCGAAGAAAACGACGATACCTTCGTTGATGAGCTGGTCGAGCAATGGCTCTAGGAATGGCTTTCTGACGTGAAATTCCAGGGCAAGTTCACCCAGTGTCTTGGGTCTCTCGTGCAGCGCTTGAATGATTCGCATCTTGTGCGAAGAATCGTTTTTTTGTGGGTATGGCGCCAGACATGTGGGTTCGGTTCAGATAGGATGGTCGCGATTTCAATGTAGTGCTTGGATAGGATCAGCCAGCAAGCCCGCCCTTATTGGCGAATGCGTACAGCTCTGGGTCGTTCTTGAGGCCTAGCTTGTTCATCGCACTAATCTTCTGGTGGCTTATAGTCTTCACACTACGTTGACGCTGTGCGGCGATTTCCGAGACGGTCATGCCCTCAATGAATAGTCGAAGAATTTCGGCTTCAAGCGCTGTCAGCTGGGCAGTGTTTGTACTACCCGGCTGCCGAGGAAGCGCATTGAGCAGGCTTCTGACTTTTGCGCTAACGTATTTTTCGTCGGCCGCCAGAGCAAGCAAAGCCATGCGTATTTCATCCAAACCATCGGATTTACTCACCAGGCCCGCCACGCCGCGATCGTGGATGGCAAGCAGCAACCCCGGATTCGCCAGCATGGTGAGTACCAGGACAGGTAAATCGGGCTGCAATCGGCGGACAGCGTCCAGCATGGCCAGGCCATCCTGGCTGGTTGATGCCGGCATGTTGAAGTCGGTGACCAGGACGTCACACGAGTGTTGGGAGAGAAAGGCTAGAAGTTCGTCCGCGGATGAGGCTTCGCCCACAACAGTGGCGCCAATATAGTCTACTTCCGCACGAAGGCAATGACGGACTATAGGGTGGTCGTCAACGAGAAAGACAGTAAATGGCACGGAACGACTCGTTATGGGATGAGGGCTTCCATAAGAATAGCTCTCGAAATAGAGCGTTCGGAGATGGTGTCGTGCAATTCGGACAATTCTCATAGAGTGCGGTTGCCAGCGAGCCTTAATCTCACTCTTCGAGCCTGAAGAGGGCAAGATGCACACACATCGGTATTGTCAGTTGGCCAAGGTCATATCGCACTATTGCCCGCTAGATGCTTGTCTAGCGGGGCTTGCGTGCAGGTACATGTTTTGCCTGATGATGCTGTTGCTTGTCGGGTTGGATGCCCGTGCGCAGGTTCAGGGGCGCCCAGAGCTGACGCCGCAGGAATTGGAGTGGATTGCGGCGCATCCCGTGATCGATGTTGGTATTCTCGCCGGCAACCATTATCCGGTTGAGGCTTGGGTAGCAGGGGCGCCTGAAGGCATCGGCGTCGATTACGCCAAGCTTCTAGCCGGCCGAGTAGGGCTCAGACTTCAGTTTCACTCCTTCACGGACTGGAATGCCATTGCCTACGGCGATTCCGGCAAAGCGGTCCCCTTCGACCTGCTTGTTGGACAACCCTATGGTCGTAGTAAACAGCTAGCCTACCTTACGCCATACGTAGAGTCTCTCTCGGTACTGGTCGCTCGCAAGGGGGACTTGAAGATACTTTCAGAAGACGATCTCGCTCACGGCCGAATTGCGGTGGAGCGAGTTGGGAAATACTACAGCAAGGCGATTAAAGATCGATTTCCCGAGGCAACTCTGATTTTTGCTGAAGACGGGCGACAGGCGCTTGATATGGTGGCCCAAGGAACTGCGGACGCCTATATTGGCCCCTCAGGACATACGCGCTGGCTTATTACTGAGCGCGAACAAGATGACCTCAGTACCCTCCAGCGCCTTCCCGATCTTGGCACGGTGCAGATCTCGCTTGCGGTTCCGCGCGATCGTACTGCGCTGGTATCCATTCTGCGTAAGGCCGAGGCGACAGTATCTGCGGATCAACTTGACGCGCTTCAGCGGCAGTGGGGCCTCGATAGGGATATCAATGCGCCGCTTCCACACGGACGTGGCCTATCCGACGCCGACCGTCATTGGCTCGAACATCTCGGCACCCTGCGGGTTGGCTACGAAACTGACCGCTATCCTTACAGCTTCATCAGTAAGGACGGCCGGCTTGATGGCCTTGCTGGCGACTATCTTTCGTTGATGCGAAAAGAGCTGGGGTTGCGGTTTGAGTTCGTTCCCGCTCGCGACCTAGTCGAGCTGAAACGTCGCGTTGCGGCGAACGAGGTCGATCTTGTTGCCGCTGCCATGCCCGCCGATTTTGACGCGCAAGCGATGGTGTTCAGCCGGCCTTACGAGCGGTTTCCGGAGGTAATCGTTGCGCATCTTCGCGGACCGGCCATTGCGGGATCGGAAGATTTACGAGGCAAAAAGGTGGCCGTTCGTGAGGAGGCAGGCCTCATTGGTAGCTTGAGGTTAATGCTACCGCGCACTGAGCTCGTGCCGGTGGCCAGCAATGACGCTGGGCTGCGGATGGTCGAGAAAGGGGATGTGTCTGCCTACATCGGGACCTTGCCAGCCATCGATGCGCTGATCCGAGACCGTTACGCGGCAACGCTACGAGTGGTGGCGCCTGCGGGGCTGGACCAAGACATCACGTTTGGCGTCAGTCGTAACAATGCGCACCTTGCAGCCTTAATCGATGAGGTCATTGCTGGCGTCAGAGACAATCAAAAGCAAGCGATACGTAGCCGCTGGCTGCGAGCAAATTACAACTATGGTGTACCGTGGGACTGGGTGCTTCTTGGTCTTGCCATTGTTACATTCATAGCGATCATTATCGGTGTTTCCTACAAGCGCATGAGGGATGCCGAAGCAAGGGCGCGTGCGGCCGAGCAGCGACTGGTCGACATCAATGAAAATCTTCCTGGGGTTGTCATCCGTATATACGTTGACTCTCAAAATGCTCACACTTACGAGTACGTGAGCGGACCCACGATGTCGATGTTCGGCATGTCACCCGAAGATATTCTTTCTGGGCATGCTCGACCTCTTGACGCAGCCATTGATGACGACGTGGTGAATGCACAAGAGGTCATCGCTCGGTGCTTTCGGCTGAGCCAGCCTGCAGTCGTTGAATTTCGTACGTGGGTGAGAGGTTCGATTCGATGGATTCGCGTCCTGGGTGGCGAACCCAAATCCACCGATAAGGCTGGCCATTTCTGGAGCCTGTATTGCGCCGACGTCACTGTGGAGAAGGAGCAGGAGCTTGCACTGAAGGAGGCCAAGGAAACTGCTGAGGCTGCCGTTGCTGCCAAGGGGGCATTCCTTGCCATGATGAGCCATGAGATTCGCACGCCCATGGCAGGTGTCTTGGGACTGGTAGAACTGCTATCAAAAACGAAGCTCACAACCGAACAGTCGCACATGGTCGACATGGCGCAAGATTCAGCAGTGGCACTTCTGCGTATTCTGGACGACATCCTGGACTTTTCGCGTATCGAGGCCGAGAAGCTCGAGCTAGAGCCTGTCGCGTTTGACCTGCGCCTTTTGACGGACAGCGCGATAGGCACATTCGCTGCGCTGGCGCAAAAAAAACATGTTCGCCTCTATCTCGTACTGGACTGGCGCCTTGCATCGGAATATCGAGGGGACGCTAATCGTCTTAGGCAGATCATTAATAACCTCATTAGTAACGCGCTCAAGTTCACAGCGTCTGGGCATGTCAAGCTTCGAGTCAGCTTGGTCGACGAGGTCAAGGATGGGCAGCGCCTGCGATTCACTGTGGCTGACACAGGGATTGGCATCTCGCCAGATCAGCTCAATCGGCTATTCCAACCCTTCACTCAGGCGGAGACTTCCACTACTCGCCGCTTTGGCGGTACGGGGCTTGGTCTGACCATTTGTCGCCAACTCGCTCGTAAGATGGGCGGTGATGTGAGGCTTGATAGCAGGGTGGGGCAGGGTACACGCGCCACAATTGAATTGCCTCTGGAAGTGCTACAGGAGGCCAGTGTGATTCCCGGTATGGCGGGCAAGCGAGCCTTGATTTGCACGCGCGACGGAATGCTTGAGCTTGAGCTGGCAAACGCATTGTCTGCCATGGGTTTAAGCGTTATAGAGGCCGACACGGAAGAAGTGGCTGAATTTGTCAAAGATGATGCAGACATCTATATCGCGGATACGCGACTTATAACGCAGGGTGTCACTATTCAGGGAATTCCAGTCATTCACCTGCTCCCTGATACAGATCCTCGTGGATTCTATCGCGAGGATGAAAAAGTCATGCTGTGCGGTAGTCCGCTGTTATGGCGATCGACGGTTGAGGCATGCCGTGTGGCACTTGGCCTCCGAAGTTCGAACGACTCGGAAGGTATGGTCATGCAGTCGGAAGCACGGTCCGCAAGAATCCTGGTTGCCGAAGACCATCCCATCAATCGCGCTGTCATCGAACGGCAGCTGAATCTGTTGGGTTATACCTGCACGATGGCCGAAGATGGTCAGCGCGCCTGGGAGGCGTTAGTCACGTCACACTACGATTTGCTCTTGACGGACTGTCATATGCCAGTACTCGATGGCTACGCGCTATCGCGCCGCATACGCAGTAAGGAAGCTATGACGAACACCCATATCCCTATTATTGCGCTCTCCGCTAGTGCACTTCCGGAGCAGGTGGAATTGTGTCGCCAGGCTGGCATGGATGACTTTCTGGCGAAGCCCGTTCAACTAGAAGAGCTGCGGAGAAAGATCGAAATGATCACTCGTGGCCTGGCCACAACGGTACCCGTTGAAGGGGAGGTTCACGGTAATCAGCTGTCTTATCTAATGAACGTTTTTGGTTCTAAGGAACAGGTGCAAACCTTGCTTGAGGGAATGCTAAAGGTAGGTCGATCGGACGTGGCCAAGCTTGATGAAGCCATGGCTTCAGGTGATATCGAAATGCAGCGTGACTTGCTTCATCGCCTCGATGGCTCCTTACGACTAGTCGGGATTACTGTGACGGAGGCCAATAGCACTTGTGATATGTCTGAGCGCAGAGATGCCGTTATAGAGCAGCTGGATAGGATTCAGGCACTGACCGAAAAGCTTTGCGACCGTCCCTGAAGTCACAAGCCATGCAACGTAAATTCTTCTGGAAATGCCGGGTTCCTATGGGGCGTGTTACTGTCTGAGCCGCCCCGGCTCTATCGGAGGCTTCCATTCTTGAGCGGATGGAGCCATGACGAAGCAGAAGTATTCAAAGGAAGTCCGCGAACGGGCGGTGCGGATGGTGCGGGAGCACCAGCCCGACCACCCCTCAGAGTGGGTCACGACCCAGTCGGTGGCGGCCAAGCTCGGCTGCACACCACAGACGCTGCACAACTGGGTGCGCAAGGCGCAGGTGGAAGCCGGGCAGCGTGAATGTCTGACGGTGAGCGAGCTGGATCGCATGAAGACGCTGGAGCGGGAGAACCGCGAGCTGCGCCAGGCCAACGAGATCCTTCGCAAGGCCAGTGCATATTTTGCCGAGGCGGACCTTGGGCGCCGGTTCAAGCCTTGATCACCTTCATTGACGATCACAGGGACGTCTACGGGATCGAGTCGATCTGCCGCGTGTTGTCGATTGTCCCGTCGACGTATTACCGCCATGTCGCCGAGCGTCGGCGCCCGAATCAGCGGTCGTCCCGCGCTCGGCGGGAGGAGAATCTGTCGTTGGCGATCCAGCGGATCTGGGCCGAGCCCTTCCAAGTCTGCGGAGTACGCAAGGTTTGGCGCCAACTCAAACGAGAAGGCGTCACCGTGGCGCGCTGCACGGTCGAGCGGCTGATGCGCCGCCCCGGCCTGCAGGGCGTCATCCGTGGCCGTGCCGTGCGCACGACGATCATCGACAAGGCCACACCGTCGCCACTGGACCCAGTGAGCCGCCACTTCCGCGCCGACTGCCCAAATCAGCTATGGGTGAGCGACTACGCCTACGTATCGACCTGGCATGGCTTCGACTAGCCGAATCGCATGTCGGACTAGAGAAAGGTGACTTGAGCGGCGGCAGTCGCTCGATGCGTCCACTGCGCAGGCGGCAACCATGCCTCGAGGCAACAACCAGACACCGAGGCTCTGGAGGTCCACCTTCGCTATAGAGAAGCGCCAACGACATGCGCCGCAATGACAAGCACCCTCACCCCATCCGCCTCACCGCCACCACCGCATTCAACCCCCCAAACGCAAACGAATTGCTGATCGCCGCATTCACCTTCCGCTCGCGCGCCACATTCGGCACATAGTCCAGATCGCAGGCGGGATCGGGTTCGAGATAGTTGATCGTGGGCGGCACGATGCCATCATGGATCGCACCGATGGCGGCGATCAATTCGAGTGCTCCGCCTGCGCCCAGTGCATGGCCATGCATGGACTTGGTAGAGGAGATCAACATCTCGCGTGCATGTGCGCCGAACACGCGATGGATGGCGCGCGTCTCGGTGCTGTCGTTGGCCACCGTGCCGGTGCCATGGGCGTTGACGTAGTCGACGTCCTCGGGCGCCAGGCCAGCATCTCGCAGCGCCATGTTCATGGCGGCGGCGGCGCCGATGTCAGAGGGAGCGGCGATATCGCCGGCGTCCGAACTCATGCCGGTGCCGGCAAGCTCGCAGATGATTTCCGCACCGCGTTTTTGCGCCGACTCCAGCGTCTCGATCACGTACATCGCTGCGCCTTCGCCCAGCACCAGGCCGCGGCGCCCCTTGCTGAAGGGACGGCACGTATCGGGGGCGAGCACGCGCATGGCTTCCCAGGCGCGCAGTGTGCCGAGCGTGATGCAGGCCTCGGTGCCACCGACGACGGCTGCATCGACGATGCCAGCGCGGATCATCATCGCCGCCTGCGCAAACGCATGATTGGACGATGCACACGCGCTCGCCACCACGAAAGCGGGGCCGGTGATGCCGTGCGCCATGCTCACCTGGCTGGCGGGCGCATTCATCATCATGCGCACGATGCTGAGCGGGTGGAAACGACCCTGGTGTTCGCCGTAGAGGCGTTCATAGAGATCGTCGCGGCTGGTCTCGCCACCGGCGCCCGTGCCGATCACCACGGCGGCACGTGAGCCGGCTTCACCGGCAAAACTGATGCCCGACTGGCGGATCGCCTCGTTGGCTGCGATCAGCGCGTACTCGCTGAAGGTATCGAGCAGCGCGCGGCGACCTTCGTCAAAAAAGTTGGCGGGGTCGTAATCCGCCACTTCGGCGGCGATGCCGCCGTTGCGCAGCTGGCTCGAGTCGATGTGATGGATCGGGCCGATGCCGGACCGACCCTCGGTCATCGCCTTCCACCCGGAAGGCGCATCGTGGCCGAGCGCGCAGATCGTGCCCATGCCGGTGATCACGAGTCGGCGCATGGATTATTCGCTGGTCTTCTGGGCGAGCTGGCGCTCGATGGCTTCCACGAGCTGGCCGACGGTGCCGCCGTCGAAGTCGGTGTCTTCGTTGGGCAGGTTGATGTTGAAGTGGTCTTCGATGTCGAAGATCACTCGATCGCGTCCAGCGAGGCGATACCCAGATCCTTCAGGGTGGACTCCGGCTTGATCGTGTCAAGCTCGATCTTGGCCTGCTTGGCGATGATGTCGAAAGTTTCGTGCTGAACGCTGCTCATATGTTCTTCGTCTTCGGTTGGTTAATATGCGTCGTCGTGTCGACTTAAGAGATATAGAAAATAGCTGTCAGCATCAGGCCAGCGGTGACGTCTTCGATAGAGAATCGAGCCCATGCTCCGAGGGTTGGCATCTTATGCGGCGCTATGCCACTGCGGGCTGTGGATTCTTGATCAACAGCTCAGGGGAGAGGTGCGTTCGATGCCCTTGAAGCCTATTCGTGCAGAGGAGCCCTACCGGCCCAGTCGGGCCAACTTTGACCCGTCGCTTCGACACGAAAAGGAAGTTACCGCGGTCAGCGCCCGCTCGAGCTGGAGTTGTTCCGCCATAGGCGGTCACTATTCGGCCTACTTCCAATCTAGGGCCAAGTTACTCGGCTCATGACTGGCCTAGGGTTGGGAGGTCGTCACTTCTGCATCGCTGCCTTCTGGCCCCTCCACGTGATAGTCCTTAGCTTTGAGCTGCGCAATAAACCCGGTCGGCGACAATACCTCTACCATCGGCAGCATGGCGAAACTTTGGGCGTGGTCACTAAGTGCCTGTTCCGCAGCGGCGAGCCACATCGCCGCTACCTTTGCTTTCAGGCTATCCAGACCCAGTTGCTTGGCGACACCGGCGTTTGTAACTGCTGACATGCACGCCTCCCGCAGATCATCCATCGTCAGGTTACGCAACTCATTGATGTCGCCCGTTGCCCAAGCGTTGGCGAGCTCAACGACGCCCCCCAAGTCGTGCTCCACCAAATCGAGCGTTAGACCAAAGCACTGACCGTCATCTAACGTAGAAGATTTGAATGCCTTCACCGCTCTGCGTGGTTCATCGATCGCCACGACATAGTCCGTGGCAATGACCTTGACATTGTGCTTTTTGGCTAGTGCGCGCACGACGTCGTCAACGCCGAGTGAGGCGGTGAGGCCCTGGTGCTTGATCGCCGCGGCGTAGAGTTCACCCGTGGCAAAAATTGGTCGCAATCTTTCGACGTCGTGATCGTCACCTAGATATTGCTGCTTGAGCACAGTCCAGCGCGCATAGTCCTCTGTAGACACCATCTGCTGCAGCGTCCGTCCATCAGGATTCTTGTTCGCGCCGGCCAGTGAAGGTATTAGAAACAACCGACCGAAGAAGTTGGTGTTTGGCCTGATACTGAATGTTGGTTGACCAAGCACGATCTGCGAGTTTGCAATGGCCCGCTCCACCTCGTCGCTTTTCCACTCCATGTGGGCAGGCAGCGGGGACAAGGTGCCTAGCACCCACATGACATGATCGCCTTTGCTCACCCGCCAGAGTCCCGGGCCCGGTTGCGCGCCGCTGACTGTGACCGCATCGAGAGTGGTCACTTGCTTCTGCTCGGCAGCGGCCGATGAGGGTGAACTCTGGGCGGCCGTGGAGGTAGCCGCCGTCAATGCCAGAGCCGCGCCATATATAAGGCGATGCCGCAATTTCCGGGTAACTAAGGCAGTCATCAAAGAAGGCTCCGTATAGGGATAGAGATAAGATTGCGTGGCTCATACCAGCGTGACAATCAGATGAATCCGAAAGACGATTGAGGTGTCGCGGCGCCTCAATACGGAGTTCACCGTGCCGCTGTTTCGATGACTTCATCAAGCGCACCATTGCCGAGCGTCCCGGCGCCAGGCAGACGCCGCCACCGTGCCAAAGAATGGGTGACCCAGCGGCGGCTTTGGCCCCGGATTTAGCGCGACCGGTTGCCCGTCAATCCGTCTGATGGACCCGCATGCCGGTGGAAGCGTGGCACTTTACTGCTCGCGGCGGCGCCGTTCACCGACACACTTGAGTGGCGCAGACTGATGGACGCGTTGCGCGCGTCGGTGGAGAGTAGGTAACCCACCCGACCGGATGGTCCTTCATGACCGACGCCTTGCTCGACGCGCTGTGCTTGATCCCCTGCATTTGCAGAACCCGAGACGACACCGAGCGCCAGTGGGGCCCGCGGGCACCTGTCGCATTGATCTATGCCCAAATTGGGCGGGCCTTGATCGACCACGCAGAAGCTCTCGATGACCCGACTCACGCCTATCTGCTAGGGGTGCTGAGCGCAGCCCTTCGCCGGACTGAGCCAAAGCACCTGGTGCGCCAGCCGCTCATTAGTACGGCCATTGCGAGGGGCGAGCAGCGACTCGCTTCAGATCACCGTCTCCTGTGTCTGCTCCGATCCCTGTGACCCCGATGGCTAGGTTTTGAGGTTCGGAGTACCACCGCCAAGGTTGCGCCAACAACGCGGAGCGGCTTTTCATCAGCCAGCTAGAGGCGGCCTAAGCAACCTGCCGAGGCCGCCTTTCGACAACCTGCTTTCGAATGGGATGGTACAGATCACCCAGCGTCAATGCGCACGACCGGTGCTACTTGACGAGTAACTCGAACTGAGCAGCTCTGTCCTCTAGGAAACCTTGCCCTTGATTGGAACCCACGAACCATTTGACGGGATCGTGTAAATCATACTTCGTCGTTCCTAGCGGCAGGCCGAGACAGATGGCGTTACCTGTTAAGTGGAGCCACTCACCCTCCACCACAGGGCTGTTGGTATCGTTGCCAGCAATCTGACTATCGGCAAGCACCAGCTTGCCGTTGAACAGGGCAACCCTGGTGCAGTTTGGAGCGAGAATCTGCGCATTGATGATATTGAACGTGGTACCGGCGGCGTAGGTCCCCGTGGCCACGCGCGATCCATTAATCGCCAGATGGGTAAAGGTGCCAGTGCCACTACAGCTGAAGTCGCCCTGAGCATCGTTGGACTGACAGGTACCCGGGGCCTGCTCGCTGTCAAAGGTCACCAAGCCGCCCAACAGGCTGACGTTCTGGGCGTCCGTTTCGCCGGTGGCGTCGTCCAGGCTGACGATATCGCTCGCGCTGCTGCGGTCATCAATCTGGCTGGCCTGGTAAATGATCTGCCCGCACGCGGTGACGGTGGTGCTGCCAGCGACGCTGTCGTTGGAACCGCTGTCGACGGTGCTTGATGGATCCTCCGACAGAGGCGTGATCGACCCGTTGGGGCACGTCACCGACTCTGTCAGGGCGGTGGTGGTCACGGTAAAGGTATCGGGCCCCGCCTGTGCTGAAGCGGGTGCGCCGTAGCTCAGCAAGGGGAGGAGCACCAGGTAAGGGGCAACGTGCAGGCGTAGTGTGCGTTGTGCCATGGAGATCACCTTAGGGTCGCGTTCTCTCCCGCTCAGGTCGTTTGGCGATCCTTCGCATCGCTGTTACGTATGCATGCAACGGGGGATTGTCGTACCTGTTGTATCCATCCGTGCGCTTGCCGCGCCAAACCATTGCCCCGCTGCAGCGTTGCGCGCTTCCGCGTGTTGACTTGGAGCGGTGCTCCCAGCGCGCGACCGCTGTCGTGCAGGCGATCAACGCCCCTTTCAGTTCAGTTCAGCGCGCACCCGCAGCATTGAGATACTTCCGCGAGCGTGACGTACTTTCCACGCTGCATGGGCTGGCCATCGATAAGAAGCGCCCCGCCGGATTGAAACCGGCACCACCGACCTTGGAAGGCTCGCGTCCTACAGTTGGACCAGCGGTGCCAAAAAAAGCCCCGCGGAGCGGGGGTTCGGTGATCAAGTTCGGCGGGCGGGAACAACCGTAGATAGTGTGAGAGCGGTTGTAACTAAGGGGGATGGACCGCAGCCCGGCAGCGACTCAAGTCGCGCTGTCCATGGGCATACAGCAGACCTGACGCAATGATTCTCACGGCAACCCAACACTCAGGCAATCGGAGGTGTCTGATTCCATCGCGATCGCGTCACGCTTCGAACGTTCGTGTACCCGAATTTGACGGACACGATTCACCATATGGGATGTATGGTCTTCACAGGTGGATTTCATCCCCTAGACACCGCGCGACTGTCCGACCTGGACACCGGCACCAACAAAACGGCACCTCAGCGCCAGGCTATGCCGGGGGAGGGCAATCAGTCTTCAATTGAGGAATCGCCCACTTTGAAGTACCGGCTCGGTTACCCCTTGTCCGATGCAAGTAAGTACCCAGCGCCACGTATCGTCAGCACGGGGGCGTCCTCCTGGGGCAGCGTATGAATTTTGCGACGCAGCCGTTGAACGACCATATGAAGACGATGTGGATCGAAATGGCGCGGATCGTCGCTTAACGTAGCGATGAGTATCTCGCGGCTCACGGGGGGTACCTTTGGCATCCAAAAGCGCATTGACCAATACACGCTCTGATGCGTTGAGTGCCACGGCCACATTTTTGGGCGAGACAAGATGCCAACCCGACGCACTCAGGCGCCATCGCTCACGTGCGTCCTTGGAGAAGCTTGAGTGAGAAGGCAGGGACCTTACCGCGTGCCTCCTTGTTAGCGACAATCGACGTGCAAAGCTATGCACCGTTGCTGCCACCAGTTCCGCGGAGACAGGCTTCAGCAAACAAACATCCGCGCTACGGTGTAAAGCACGTATACCGTCCTGCTGAGCTTGGTGATCCACAAGCACAACGAGGACCGTGCCGGAACTCACGCTCAAACGCTCAACCAAGCACCCTCTGCCGCCACTCGCCGGACTAACGTGCAGCAAGGCGACATCAACCTGTTGCCTATTGATGTGCTTGTGAAGATCCGCCGGTGCGCTCACCACTGTGACATCCAAACCGAAGCCGTGGAGGTCAGCATACAAAACGGGTTGATGGAACTTGTCGGTACCGGACAGTACGACAACGTGTGTCCTGGTCAATGCTGAATAGGCGGTTGTGCCGTACTCCTTCAGTGCTTGCGTGTTGTCGATAGGCACATCGTTCATTGGTTTAAGCACGCTTGTGTGAAATTGAGAATGTTCTCACTTTCGGCGTCTTTCAGACAAATCGGATGTTTCAGCGCCCCTTCGAACGAGATCATTTCCCTATTGCCTACACGGGCATGGCGCCTTGGCCGATCACGCTGTCAGACGCCGCCATCGGTCGGGATGACCGAATCCCCTCAGATAGACTCGAAGGTGTACGTCATGAACAAGATTTATCGTCTGGTCCGCAATACGGCGACCGGTCAGTGGGTAGCCGCTTCTGAATTGGCCAACGGCCACACGAAGAGTGGCAATTTGTCGCGTGCGGTTAAGGGCGCTGTTGCCGCTGCGATTTTGCACCTGGTGCCAGTGGTAGCTAGTGCGCAAACAACGACCTATACCCCGGGCACCGCCAACGGCGAATCGCAGGCCATCAAGGTCAACGGCGGCACTGCCAGCTTGGACGGTACGATCAGCTTCTCCGGTTCGAAGTCGACGATCCAGACGGTCTATTCCTACATTAATGCCTATAACGCCGGGTATTTGACGGGTCCGGTCGATCTGAACGGAAAGATGACCCTCAATATGGGTCCTCAGACGAATGGTGTCACGGTCGTTGATCCCATCACACATGGGTCCTCAGTCGTCAAAACGTACGCCAGCGGTGGACTTTCGGAGCTCGCTCCCGGGGGACTCTCTGCCATCACCGTCTATTCACCGACGCCCGATGGCCAGGGCCCTTTTATTGACGCCACGCTGGCCAACGTCTCCGGTGGCAGCACCTTCAATATGAATGCAAGTGGTCAGGTGGGTGACTACTCGACCAAGAACACGACCTACATACGCGTGGCGGACGGTACCGCCAACTGGAACTCATCCAACACCATTGCTTTCGCCGACTCGGCCAGTGTTTCGCCGGCTCAGGTGCAGCCCTACAACATGACTATCAACCTCTCGTCCTATGCGGCGGCCCCGTTTGCGGTTACCACCGCTGATGGCCCGCAGACGAAGACGGTTGCCAATTTGGCCGAGTTCCAGGCGTACAACACGTGGTTGATTGGTCAGCTTCAGGCAGGCAAGTTGGGAAGCGGTGCGGCTGCGCAAACGGCCTACAACAATGCGATTGCGCTTGCATATGCCACCAACGGGTATGTGTATGGCGTCACGCCCTATACATCGCCTATCTCCCCGACGGATCTGATGCTGGTACCCAATGGCACCGAAATTGGCATGTTGGCCAATGGAGCTACGGCAGTCGGTCATGTCACCGCGGGCGCGTCCATGACAGGTCTCTGGAGTTCGAGGTCCGGCACGCTGCTGCAGGCAAGCAATGGCGGCACCATCATCAACGACGGCACTGTGACCAGTGTCCGCTATGGCACGGGTATGAGCGCCGACACGGGTGGGCACCTCATCAACAATGGCGTGCACAATCTGGGTGGCCCCGGGACTGGTGTCGTCGGCGAAGTGATGGCTGACACCATCACGGGAACGGGTACGACCTATGTCAATAACGGCACCGTAAACCAGTACGCATGGAATTTCAGCCCCAACGGCTCGAGCAATAGTACGGGTTTGCGCATTGGCGCCGGTGCAGTCGGTACCAACAATGGAACGATGAACATCGGCGTCAACTCGAGTGGTGGTAATGCGCAGCTCTCGGTGTATGGCGTCCAGGTTGATAACGGTGGCACGTTCCTCAATGGCGCGAATGGAGTGATGTACTTGGGGCGCGCCGCATCTACGGATACAACGTCTGATCCCATGGCGCGTGGTGGCGCAGATGTGGTACAGGCGAACGGCATGATCGGCATCAATGTCGCTGCCGGTGGCGCGGTTCTGAACGCAGGCACGCTTGTAACTGGCGACAAGGCACAGAACAGTCGCGGCATTAGTGTGTCTGGAAGCAATGTCAATGTAAGCAATACGGGCCTAATTGACGTGAAGGGCCACTACGGCGGCGCGCCGCTCGCCAACACTGGAATTTACAGCACGGCCACGTCGGGCACGGTCAATAACGCCGGTAAGATAACGTTGGAAGGGGTGAATACCATCGGCATTCAGGCCATGTCCGGTGGCAAGGCGACGTCCAACGGCACGATCAATGTCGCGGGCGGTGCCGATCCGGCGACGGGCCTGCGAAACTATGGCGTATGGTCAGACGGTACAAGTTCGAACGTCAAACTGACAGGCGGTGCCGTCAATTTGGTGGGCAATGGTGCCATTGGTGTGCATGCGCGAAACCTTGGCAGCATCGATATCAACGGCGGTACAGTGAATTTCCAATCGGGCACGCAGCAGATTGGTGTGTTCGCCTATGGCGCCGGTTCGGTCGTCAACATCAATAGCGCGCCGGTGGGTGGCCTGAATGTCAGCACCGATAACTCCACGCTGTTCCGTATTGAGGACGGTGCCAAGATCAACAATAACGCCTCAGCCCCGCTGATTGCGTCAGGTGCCAACAGTACGGCGTTGGACGTCACGGGCGTGGGTTCGAGCGCCAACCTGGACAACATGGACATTACCGTGTCCGGTCAGGGCGCCACGGCGCTGAAAGTTGAGGGTGGTGCGACCGGTCAGATGAGCGGCGCGGCCAAGCTCAGGCTGAAGGATGGCGCTACTGCGGTGGTTGTGGACAACACCAAGTACGACCTGTCGGGCACCGCGGTGGGTTCGGCGCAGTCCATCTTTACCAACAAGGCGACGGTTAACGTGGCCAATGCCAAGGACGTGACTGCGTTCGTGGTGAAGAATGGCGGCAAGCTGATCAACACCGGTGACATCCATCTGTCCAACGGCACCGCGATCGAGGTGGTTGGCGCGGGCTCCAGCGTGGTGGCCGATGCCAGCGGCAAGAATGGTTCCATTACCGTGGACGATGGCAAAGCCGGTATCTACGTGCATGGCGGTGCTTCGTTGACCACCAATGACACCATCACTGTTGATAACGGCGCGGCAGGCGTATTGGTGGGCGATGATGCGGGCAAGGTCACGATTGGTCGGAACGCCCACATGACTGGCAAGGGCTCGTCCTACGGCAACCTGATAACTAACCAGTCCCCGGCAGGCAATGTGCTTGTCGACGGTGCGACGTTGGAAATGCAGGGTTCCGGTGCCGCGCTGCTGTCGGAGAACAACCTTGATGCTGCTTCGCACGGTCACGTGATCGTGAGCAGCAACGTGGGCGGAAAGGGCATTGCGCTGTCCAAGGCCGACGGTTCGAGGGCTACGGGCAGCTTGGCCCTCGGTCCCAGCTGGCAGATCGACGTGACCGGCAACGGCAGCGGCGTGTATGCCAATACCACGGGTGACCTTACCATCAACGGCACGCAGCTGACGGCGTCGGGCCCCGGCGTGGGTGTGAAGGCCGATGCGGCCAACACGGTCACCATTGCCAACGGCACCACGCTCACGGCAACAAATGCCGATGCGGTGCTGGTCACGGGTAACCCGGCCACGCTGAACAACGAAGGCACAATCAACGCGGCCAGCGCCAACGCCACGGCCATCCATCTGGGTGACAAAGGCACGGCGTTTGCCAACATCAACGGCGGTAGCATCACTGGTAATGTTGTACTGGGTAACGGCGACAACACCGCGCTGCTGGAAAACAGTACGCTCAACGGCAACCTTAGTGCAGGCAGCGGCAGCGTCACGTTTACTGTTCGTGGCAACAACGTCACGCATGGTGTGCTAGACGGTGGCATCGGTGGCAACGATACGCTGATCTTCGACAGCCACGACTACACCGCCGATGGCAGCAACGTCGACCAGCTGCGCAACTTCGAGAAGGTCAACCTGACCAACGCCAGCACAATGACGCTCAACCGCGATTTTGCGGTGGGCGACAACAACAATGGTGCGGGTACGCTCAGCATCGATGGCAGCAGCGCGCTCGTTGCGCAGGGGAACTACACCGTGCATGGTCATGTCGCCAATCGTGGCCTGATCTCGCTGGCCGGTGCCGACGGTGTGCCGGGCAATGTGCTCACCGTCACTGGCAACTACACCGGCAACGGCGGCACCGTGGAACTTAACACCGTCCTGGGCGGCGACGCTTCGCCGACCGACAAGTTGGTGGTCGAGGGCGACACTTCCGGTAATGCGCGCCTCAAGATCAACGGCGTGGCCGACACCGGTGCGCACCCGAACAACGACGGCATCGAAGTGGTGCAGGTGGGCGGCAAGTCCGG
>NZ_JPLA01000148.1 GCF_001010355.1 Dyella japonica DSM 16301
ACCTGATGTCCAGAAATCGAACTGAGTGCTGACGTTAGTAAGTTCAGAAATTTTTGGAATAAGTGTTAAAGAAAAATAACCGTTTTGTACTTCAACAGAAGAAAGTGGTAGTGGAGCTTGAAAATTAAATTCAACATAAGCCTCAGGGGATATTGCCCCACCGTGTGACACAGCTTGGACGTGCGCTGTATACGCACCGCGTAACAGACCAGTAACTCTAACACTTTGTCCTGGGACTTGTGCGGTCCAAATAGTTACACCGCCCTGTCGCACGGCTACGCGGTTGTACGCCACTTGCCCCATATTAGTCCAGGATAACACACCCTGTACCACATCGCTAATCTGCAAAATCTGGTACTGTAGATTTTGTGGTTGAGCAACACCGCCACTTGGTAAATCTACAAGATCTGGGCGGTCCATCGGTTTACCAATAGCATCGTCCCACATTTCCAGGAAATCTTGTCGTAGAGTAATGTCTACTCCACCTTTAGGGTTGAAAGACCATTTAGTTACTCGCATCTCGACATTTCTCATTCCTATCTGAGAAATAGTAACTTTTACATACATTCCTGGTCGAAACTTATAACCTTTCATGTTACAAGGAATTTCAATTGTGCGACCAACACGTTTACGAC
>NZ_JPLA01000149.1 GCF_001010355.1 Dyella japonica DSM 16301
ATCCAAGACCTATTACGTAACTCATATTACTACAGGAAAGACTCCTGCATGTGCAGGATTGCTTCGTGATGCAATTATGAAAGCATGTATGTTACAAGGACTTCTATGAACCAAATCATTGCTATCCCGCAGCATAAAGCTCGTATTGCTGACAGGAATATTCGTATTCATTATCCAATGCCTTTGAGCAATCCATTTCAGAAAAATGAGAGAACCACGGATGAAGATATAGCAGCAGCTTATGAGGCATATCTTCGTAACCGTTTGGTAAGTGGTGACAAGCTCATTACGGCTGAAATGGAACGAATTGCTAAATTCGTTATGGATGCTACTGACAAACCAGTTGGCCTCATCGGTAATGAACTGGAAGTGAATGTAATCCGTAAGATTATTATGGAGGCTCTTAATGGGAATCAGTGAATCCCAAGCTAT
>NZ_JPLA01000150.1 GCF_001010355.1 Dyella japonica DSM 16301
CAACAATTCACCATTCCTGCAACAATGGATTCCTAAAGCTACCTTCACAGATAACTACCTTGAGTTTGTAAATGCTGAAGGTCACCGTCTTGGTGTGAAGATGTTTGGTGCTAAGACAGGTCTTCGTGGTACTAAGATTTTTGGTAAACGTCCCGTTCTTTGTGTACTGGATGACTTAGTTAGTGATGATGATGCTCGCTCACGTACATCAATGGAAGCCATTAAAGACACGGTATATAAGGGCGGGAACCATGCTCTTGACCCAACAAGACGTAAGGTAATCTTTAATGGTACTCCCTTTAATAAGGAAGATATTCTTATTGAAGCAGTTGAATCTGGTGCTTGGGATGTCAACGTATGGCCTGTATGTGAGAAATTCCCATGTACGCGAGAAGAATTTCAAGGTGCTTGGGAAGACCGTTTCTCCTATGACTACATCAATGACCAATACCAGATGGCATTGAAGACAGGTAAGCTGGCATCCTTTTATCAGGAATTGATGTTACGTATCAGTTCTGAAGATGAACGTCTGATTCAAGATTCAGAGATTAAATGGTATTCCCGCACGCAGCTATTACGTCTCCGTTCTTGTTATAACTTCTATATCACCACTGACTTTGCTACCAGTGAGAAGCAGGTATCTGACTACTCTGTAATATCAGTATGGGCATATGGTTCTAATGGTGACTGGTTCTGGGTAGATGGT
>NZ_JPLA01000151.1 GCF_001010355.1 Dyella japonica DSM 16301
CTGCTTTAGTGAGCAGTGCAATTTTATCGCACAATTTAAAGCTAATACCGCCTTTAGAATCGGAAGTAGAATTAGCACTTTCTTGAACCGGGACCGGGAAGAAATCTTCGTCTGGCTTATTATCAATCTTTTCAGGTGTAGGTAATGCTTTAAACAACTCATCAGAAGTTTCGTTCTCAACCACTTTAACAGGTATCGCGTTCTCAATTACTTCAAGACAGGTCCCTCCTGTATTTTGAATAGCGGTAGATGTTTGTAATTTTTGCTCTAATAATGTAGCTAATCGGTCTAATTTAGAGCTTATTGCAATAGAAACTTCGTTTATACTTTTAGTGCCTTAAGTTTGTTTTTCAATAACTTCTGCGATAAGCTCTGTGCCTTCAGCAGTGTTATC
>NZ_JPLA01000152.1 GCF_001010355.1 Dyella japonica DSM 16301
GATATACACCCAAGAACACAGGAATATGATTTGTCGCAAGCCCTAAAATGTGCCTTACTCCATCTGGAGTTGTTGCACCTGTACCACCTGAAGATACAGGAAGTGGAATAAATCCAACATTACCTTCTTCCGTTGAATAAACACCCCAGGACGATTCACTTATTGTTAGGTATTTTCCTCTTCCGGGAGAGAATAACACAGTTTCATTAGGATACTGCTCTAACCTGTCTACACG
>NZ_JPLA01000153.1 GCF_001010355.1 Dyella japonica DSM 16301
ACTAAAAAGATTGCTGGTTGGACTATTGGGGGCAAGTTCGACATCGTTACTGAAGGTCTTCTTCAGGATGTAAAATCCACCTCCACTTACACATGGGTAAAGGGTGGACGTGATGAAGAACATAGACTTCAGGGGTCAATGTATCGTTGGTTACATGACGACAAGATTACCGAAGATGTGATTCGTATTAACTACATCTTCACTGACTGGATGAAAGCATTAGCTACATCTCAAGAAAACTATCCAAAGCATCGTGTGCTGCATAAAGACATTCCATTGATGTCTTATGAAGCGACTGAAGAATGGATTAAAGCCAAGCTGGCTCTCATTGATAAGTACTGGGATGCTCCTGAAAGCGAGATTCCAGAATGTACTGATGAAGAGTTATGGCGTTCTGACCCAGTGTTTAAATACTTTGCTGACCCAGAGAAGGCAAAGCAACCTGGTGCTCGTTCTACCAAAAACTTCCCTACTCTCTTTGAGGCTCGGAAGTTCATGGCAGAGAAAGGCAAAGGCACTATTCTTC
>NZ_JPLA01000154.1 GCF_001010355.1 Dyella japonica DSM 16301
GGTTTCGAGGCGGGTGGGTCAAACCAAAAAAAAACAAAGAAAGGGCTTGATTTCGAGAAGGAGAAACAAACAGCATATGAGAAAGACGCTATCGAACGCCAGTACCAATCTCGCATTGAGTCTTTGGTTGCCGATCTTAATGATTATCGTGCTACTAATGACAGGTTGCACAACGAAATCGCAACCGTCCGTAAGTACCTCGGTGACGCTACCGGCCCTCAGCCCGACAGCAAGACAACCGCCCAGATCGCCCGTGTGCTCACCGAACTGTATTCAGAAAGCATCACAGAATACAGACAAGTGGCAGAAGAGGCTGAAAAGTATCGTGTTGCCGGCGAGCAGTGCGAACTACAGTATGATGCAATGCG
>NZ_JPLA01000155.1 GCF_001010355.1 Dyella japonica DSM 16301
AGATGTCTGGCTGTTTAGGACCTACATATTCTTTGCAACCTCCTGCCATAATCCGACCGATTTCCGGTAAGTTGCGTTTCTTGGTGTGGTAAGTCCAGATCTCTACCGCTGCAGTGTGACCAATAGCACCTTGCAGAAGAACACGGGCCATACCGGCAGAAATAATACCGCTGTCAAAATCGTGCAAGATATCAGATGCAGCAACCCAAGATCGCGGTGTGGCAAAAGATGGACAATTAATCTCAGCCATGGCCTCATAATTATCGATAGCTGATGGAACTCTTTTCAGATATCCAATTACAGATGAGTGCACCCCATTAAGGAATGCGTAGTCCTCAAT
>NZ_JPLA01000156.1 GCF_001010355.1 Dyella japonica DSM 16301
ACCCGGTGCAGCTCTACCTACAGTAGAGGCAATACGAGCCAGTGACTGAGTACCAGTACCTGCATCAATAGCACCAGCCAATGCAGCACTACGAAGAGTATTTGCTGGAACAACTGCTTTACCCAGTAAAGATGCACCCCTTAATACAGGACCAGCACCTAATAGAGAACCTACCCCTTCTGCTAACCCATCGGAAATAATGGAGCCAGTTTGAGCAGCATTCTCAATTGAACCTAGAAAATCACGTCCAAATTTAGATAAGGAAGCTACTATGTCATTAGGGCCTTCTTTCTTATCTGTTTGATACTGACGTTCACTCTCTACTTCATTCATTAAGTTACGAGCAGCAAAGAGCTTACGTTTATCTTGTAATGCCTGGCTTTGGGTAGCATGAACAGCATCATTAAACTTACTCAATTGTTGAGCAACAACAGCACC
>NZ_JPLA01000157.1 GCF_001010355.1 Dyella japonica DSM 16301
CCGGCTCTGTTAGTCCTAATGAACAGAGAGTGTGTTTATACACCCGTCAAATAGTACCGATATTTACTAGTATCATCCACATACTTTAGGTACGGCATAAATCACACCATCCCTCATTACCTGTGTGTATGACCACGGGTAGATATGTGGGATACCTGCCTCTAGTGCCAATCCCCACGCCTTATCAACATCAGCCCAGATTTTCTTAGCATCTTCAGGTAACAGTACGAATCCTATGAAGTAATGAACTACATTCAATGGATACCCTAGTCTATTCACGGCAGCAT
>NZ_JPLA01000016.1 GCF_001010355.1 Dyella japonica DSM 16301
CCTGCCGGCGTCGACCTGGTACGCGTCTATCGTTCCGAGCTAGGTGGCACGGTGCTGTACCACTGCGCCGACGTGCCAGCAGGCATGCAGTCGTATCTCATCGGTGGCGACCAGCTGGGCCGCCAAGCCACGACGCGCTCACTCGCGGCCATGCCGCCTGGCGACTTTGTCACGGTGTGGCGAGGCCGCCTCCTGGTGGCGCGAGGCAACGTGCTGGTGATCAGCGAGCCCATGAACTATGGACTCACATCGCCGCGCACGGGCTTTGTGCAGTTCAGTGATCGCATCACCCTGGTGCTGGGCGTCAAAGGCGGCATCTACGTGGGCACGCGCCATGGCGTGGTTTTCCTGAGCGGCAGCAAGCCAGGGGAATGGACGCAGGATGAAAAGTCTTCGCTCGCTCCGGTCGCCGGCTGTGGCCTGATCGTGGACGGCGAGTCACTTTCCCCGCAGTACCAGCAGTCCGGCCGCAAGGTGGCGGTCTGGCTATCGGCCAGTGGCTTTATCCTCGGGTGCGACGATGGCCAGATCCTCACGCCACAAGCCGACCGCCTGAGCATCGACACCACCGAAAGCGGTGCCATGGTCGCCCATTCGCGCCGTCTGACCGCTACACTTCACTAGCAGTTGGCCGCCTGCGCATGAGCGCCGGCACAACCCAATTCCGGCGCATGAGTGCCTTCCCTCCTATAGAGGAAGAGCCTTTATGCGCAACATCCAGAGCCTGGTAAATATCCCGTCGCAGCGCTTGGCGCGCACCGTGGAGCGCTTCCGTCGCCACATCGGACGTTTGCTGCTCGACGGCCGCTATGACATCACCGACAACGGCGTAATCATTGGCGGCGAGATCAAGGCGGCCGGCACGTACTTCCATCGTGTGCGTCAGCGTGAGCTGGCTTTCCAGGCGGACGGCAACCGCGTCGTCTCGCAGGGCTTGCTCAAGATCCTTGGGATCGCGCTCTACAACGACGCCAAGCTGCCGGCCTTCTATCTCGCGCTGTGCTCGGGCAATACGCCGATCACCGACGATCTGGCCGCGTCGAACTTCGCGGCGACGATGAACGAGATCACCAGCCAGACGGAAGGCTACACGAGCGCTACGCGCCCGCAGTGGGTGCCCAGCGCACCGGCCGCCGGCGTCATCGGCAACCTGGCCAACAAGGCCAGCTATCAGATCGAGACCGCTGCATCGGTGACGATCACTGGCGCGGGCCTGCTCAGCGACAACGGTCGCGGTAGCACGGCCGGCGTGCTGGTCTCGGCATCGCTGTTCGCCAACCCGCGAACGGTCTTCGATGGCGAGACGTTCGATCTCGGCTATCAGGTCAGCCTGACGGACTGATCGATGCGCGCGGCCACCGACGGCGTTGTGCGCCTCAGTGTGTCCGGTGACCCGGAGCGCTGCCATGAGCTGGTTCCGCTGGCCATGGCCTTGCTCCACCGGACGCAGGAGCGTGCGCGCGTCGGCGGGCTGCCCCAGCTTTCTGCTCAGCAACGGCTCGACGCGGATGCGTACGCCTACGTCGTCATCGCCGGTGGCATTAACGCTGTTCACATCGTGGCGGGCAGCGGACCGACGATCGTTGAAGCCGTCGACGTCGGCGCCGTCGACATTCCCGACTTTCTGTCGGGCGTCGTGCAGAGCGGCTACATCGAGAAGGTGCCCGCGGATCCGCCGACACCGGCATACACGACCCTCAATCAGTTCCATCCGACCCAGTCGTGTGCCGATCGCTTCAAGTTGGCCCCCGGGTTTCAGCACATCCAGCGCCTGGCGGTGGAACCCGCGGACGCGCTGGCCACCGATCTGAAGAACCCCGACGATCAGTCGCCGAAGGTCTATTCGCAATACACGCGCTTGCGGCCGACCATGTACTCCGGGTCGATGCGCCACCTGGTGCAGATCCTGATGGGCTTCGGCAAGCCCCGCGTCGTGCACGGCCAGGCCAAGAGCATCTACGACCGCGCAAACCTGCCGGGCGTGAAGGACACGCCGCCCAGCGCGTTCGACCGCACCATGGCGAAGGACGGACTGAAAATCACGTTCGACTGGCACTTCAGCCGGTCGCATGGGCTGAGCTTCGGTCCGGATGGGATGCCGTGGATCGTGGAGATCAGCATCACCCAGGGCGTGATGGCCATGCCGTTGCCGCTACGCCCCAAGACCACCCTGCAGAGCTTCCGCGATCGCCTTGAGAAGGACGGCGACCTCGAGGCGATCGATGTTCTCGATCACTACGGTGGGTTCCCGACTGGTGAATCGCTCCCGCCGGCGACGCAGATTGATGCTTGGGTGCGGGCGGGCCGGATTGTGCGCCTGGTGGAGCACGGCGACATGAAGCCGTTCTACGACCACACCAGCTACTCGTCGCAGATGGGCTGGGCATTCAACGCGAGTGGGACCGAGGCGCACAACACCGCCTGGCGCTACGAGGACAGTGGCGTCCAGAAGGGCGTGCACTACATGGTGCCGATCCAGATCGGCGCCGTGGAGCAGATCAAAGTGGCCGCCGGCGCCAGCGAGCTGCGCGCCGCGTTTGGCAAGCTGACCGGGGATGCCTATAAGGACACGCTGGCCGCCGCGCAGTGGAAGGTCGACCGACTTTCCGAGTTTCAAATGAAGTGGGCCACGGCGGCGCTGTCGCGCAAGACTGAAGAGGCGTTTCAATACGTTGACGGCCTGGTGCTCGATCCCATTGCGACGGCGTCCGCACACCTGAGCAAGGTGAGCGAGGGCGCCCTGTGGTATCCGCCGAAGGCCCAGATCGAGAACGGCACGATCATCCGGTTTCCCGAGCCAGCCCTGATGTTGCTGGTGGCCCATTCGATGAAGCCATCCGTGCCCAACGCACCGGTGCCGCCGAAGTGCGATACGACCATGCACGTGTTCTTTGCGGGCGACGAGCTCAAGTGGGTGAAGTTCTACCGCGACAACGCCGATGCGGATCCGGGATCGAAGAACAACTACGAGCCGTGCATGTACATCGGGCAGTGGTCCGAGCACGACGACGGTGGCCGCCGCCAGGTGCCGCCCATGTTCTACACCAACGACCTGGATGACCGGGAAGAGCTGGCGCCGTCGACCACGGATATCAGCGTCCGGGGCATCGACATGGGGTACTGCCGGATCTTCGCGTCGGACGATCCTATCAATCCGTCGATCGGCATCGCCCGCCGAGTCAAGCGCTTCCTGGAAACGACCGACACCAAGACGGTCAATCATCCCTCGCTAACGACAGGCATCGCGGTGCCGTTCTATGACCGCGAGGCCTACTACTACGCCGTGCAGCGGGCCCACAGCGGCACCAGCCACACCGTTACGCGCTCGTACTCATACCTGACCGACCCGTGGTACTGCGGCTACAAGCGCAACTGCCCGGGCTACTTCGGCACCTATCGGGATACCTACGACGGCCACGGCAACTTCACTGGTTGGGTGCCGGTGTCGTTGAAGGACGTCAACGGCTACGGCCCCAACGAGTACCGCACGGCGAATCCGGACACGCCCCTCTATAACCCGAGTGATCCGTGCTGCGACATTGCCGACTCGGGGCCCTGGTGCCATGGCGGCGACAACATCGACGCCATGCTGTACGACATTCCCGAGCCACCGTTGCCGCCGACCACGATTGAGAACGTGCCCGCGAGCGGCAGCTACAACGTGATGCTCGTCTGCTCGAGCCAGCAGGGGGTTATCCAAACGGCGACGGTCACTGGCACGAGCTTCAATCTGTGGCCTCTGTGGACGCCAGACCTGCAGGACGGCTTTAGCGCGGATCAGTACATCGAAGAGACCCATAACGTCGCCGGCACAGCCGACTCGATCCGCTTCGGCATCAACCTCAACACAGGCCTGCGGATCGTCGGTGCGCCCGACTGGTCCGGCATGGAAACGGGCTTCATGGCGTACATCGGGGTGATCAATGGCTGATCAGTGCATCGTGCTCGAGGAACAGGCCTTTGCGGCCGACCGCGCGTGGCCAGGCTTCAGCACCGTCATGCCCGATTTCCCCGCGACCATTAGTGACGCGATGGTGTCCAGGCGCATTGTGGTGGTTTCGGAGCGGCTGGCCATCACTGACACGGCGACGTACCAGCTGGCGGCCATTGTCCGGGAGGCGATTTCGGCCGCGGATGTGTGGGCGCCGCTGGCGCATCCGACGCGGACTCTCGCCGAGACCATGCGCATTCGTGACACGGCCGCGCCAGCGAACGAGCAGATTCTCCGCGAGATCCTGCATGCGGCCGACACGGTGAAGACCGGGCGCAGTGCGGTCGTGCTTGACCTGCTGCGTGCTGGCGACTCGCCCATGCCGCTGGCGAACCGGGAGCTGATCGTGCGCGATGCGCTACGCATCGCCGACCGCGTGCAGTACGACCGCAGCAGTCTGGTGGTCGAGGTGCTCCGCGCCGGCGACGCGATGTCGGTGCGGCGCCAGGCGATTGTCATCGAAGTGGCCACCATTGGCGGCGACACCGATACGGCCGGGCGCCTGAGTGGCCAGGTGATCGAGTCCCTGCGTGCCGGTGAGGCCGTTTTCACTGTGGTGCGTCACCTCGCGCTGGTGGTCGAGGGGGCCGCCGCCGACGGTGTCGGTGTGCTGCCCGCCACTGGCGTCGCTTGGACGGCAAACACCGATTCGTTTGCCGCAAGCCGATACGCCGCGTTCGCCATGAACTCCATGGCGGTGATCGACGGAAAGCTTTATGGCGCAGGCCCTGACGGTCTCTACCTGCTCGAAGGCAAGAGCGACGCTGGCGCAGAGGTGGCGGCGTCCTTCCGGACGGGTCAGCAGTCCGGCGCCGGCGACAGCGTGCGGCGCGGAGGGTATCTGTACGCGCCGATGTCGACCGACGGTGACATGCAGGTGCGCGTCCTGGACGTGGCAGCTGGTCAGAACGGCGCGCACACGTATCCGTTCGAGGAAAGACGCGCCGAGGGCAAGACCACGATGCGCGCCAAGTTCGGCAAGGGCGTGCGATCGGTGATGTGGCAGTTCGAGGTGAGCAACAAGGCGGGCGCCGACTTCAGCGTGCCCAACGGCCTGCAGTGGCTCACTGATCCCGGTAGCCGGAGGGTGTAATGGCAAAAGATGCGCTGATTCCGCTGGTCAACGTCTCGTCGGACGTCTACGACCGCCCCTACAACATTGTCTCGCAGCAGATCGACAAGATGAGCGATCGCGCGGACGAGGCGCTCAATACAGCGTTCTCGAGCATCGCGCAGCTCTCGACGGTGCAGCTGCCACAAGAAGCCACCCCGCCGGACCTGAAGCCGGACCCGATCCGTCCAGGCGACGTGGCCAACGTGCCGTTGCCCAGCGCCCAGAAATTCGGAGCAGTGCCGGACTTCAGCGCACCCGCGTTTGAGGATTTCCAGGATCTGCTGACCGGCCTCGATCCGGGCCAGGCACCGTCATGGGATCCGAGCATCGTGCAGCTCAACATTCCGTCGGCGCCAGCGCCGATTGATACGAGTGGCGCACCAGTGCGGCCGACGATCGTGGATCCGGTACTGCCGGACGCGCCCGACACCACCATGCCGGTGACCGAGCCCATGCTCGCCATCGATATTCCCGACCGTCCGTCCATCTTGCTGCCGACGTTCGACGCAACGGTGCCGACGTTTGACGATGCGGTGCCGACGCTCGGCCTCGACTGGGCGGAGCCGACCTACCGACCCACCGTGCTCAACGAAGTCGCCGACACCGTGCGCGCCATGCTTACGGGCGAATTCGGCATGCCGGCCGTCGTGCAAGCGGCGCTGTTCAGTGCTGCGCGCGAGCGCGAGGACGTGACGGCGCACAAGGCGGTGCAGGAGGCGTTTGACGACTTCGCCGGGCGCGGCTTCGGTATGCCGCCGGGGATGCTGGCGGCCGCAGTCAAGGAAGCGCGCGAGCAGAACCAGCTGCAGGTCAATGCACTCAGCCGCGAGGTGCTCAGCAAGGCGGCGGATTGGGCGATCGAGAACCTGCGTCAAGCCGTGCAGCAGGGCATTGCGCTCGAGGGCACGTTGATCAACCAGTTCAACAACCTGGCACAGCGATCGTTTGAGATGGCGCGCCAGCGGGTGCAGGTGGAGTTTGACCGTCACAACCTGCGCGTCACGTCCTATAACGCCCGCCTGCAGACGATCGATGCGCTCGTGCGGGTCTTTCAGGCGCGCGTGCAGGCGGAGCTCTCCAAGCTCGAGCAGTTCAAGGCAGAGATCGAGGCCGAGCAGCTGAAGGGCACCGTCAACGAGCAGAACGTGCGCATCTATACGGCCAAGCTGCAGGCGCTGGCCACTGTCGTCGAGGTGTTCAAGGCCCGCATCGATGCCACCAAGACCGCGGCCGATCTCGAGCGCGGCAAGATCGACATGTACCGCGCCGACGTGCAGGCATACGCCGAGCGGCTGGCGGCGGACAAGACTCGCTTTGACGCCTACGAGTCGCAGGTGCGCGGCGAGGCGGCCAAGGCCGGTCTGCTTGAATCGGAAGCACGTGCGTTCGCCGCGACGGTGCAGGGCTACGAGTCGGGGAACAACGTGAAGGTGCAGGTTGTCCAGACGCGGCTTCGGGCGATCGAAGCCGGCACCAGCAAGTATGTCGCCCTGCTGCAGGCGGAGCGCGAGAAGGTGCAGGCTGCGCTCGAGCAGGTCCAGGCGCAGGTCTCGAGCTTTACCGCCGACACGTCGCGTTATGCGGCGCAGGTGAGCGCTGGCACACAGCAGAACGAGATCCTGGTGCGCTCGGCCGAGGCCAACGCGCGCAACAACATGGCCTATTTCGAAGTGCTCAGCCGGCAGTTCGACAGCCGCATGCAGCGAATGATCGAGCAGGCACGCCTGGTGATCAGCTCGATCCAGGCCGCCGGCGGCATGGCCAGCCAGCTCGCCGCGGGTGCAATGAGCGCCACCCACGTGCAGGCCGGCATCAACGGCAACGGCAGCGCGTCGATCAGCGCAAGCAACAGCTACAGCGTCAGCACGTCGCTCGACGCGACTTCCGACAATCAGTGAGGAATGCAGGATGGCCATCGATAACCCGACCTTGAAAAAGCCTGCCTTCGATACGGACGATTACACGCCCGTGCTGACGCGGCCCAACATGGCGCCGGCTGGCGCTGACGCGTCCGCTCGTGCGCCTGCAGACGCGTCGGCGCGCGTCTCGCTTGGTGATCAGCATCCGGCGGATCCGCCGGCGACGATGGTGCCGCCGGCGGCGAAGGCCCCCGCGCCGGCGGACGTTGCTGGCGACGCCGGAGCACCGCCTGCGTCGTCCGCCGAGGCCCTGGGCAAGTCGCTGCGCACCGTTGGCCATGCGATCGCCAACACGAACACCGAGGTGATGAACAAATACAACGGTGCCAGCGACAGCGTGGCCAACACGTTGTCGCGGCCGTTTCGCGAGGGGAGTGCCTTTGCGCAAAACGTCATGCGCGCTGCCACTGGCGAGCCAGCGGACGTTCAACCGGCAGCCGATCGCGTGACGCCCAAACTGTCCCTGCCGTTCCCGGCTGGTTCGGGCGGCGACGGCGGCAGTGCACCCACCGCGGTGGCTAGTCCGACCGATGGCCAGGCGCCCAGCGCGGATAGCCTTACCAATGTCGTGAGCACCCTGACGCGACCGCTGACCAGCATCTTTGGCGGTGGCTCGAAGTCGACGGATACAGCGAATCCCTCGCCGGCGGCGCAACCGAACGCGGGCGTGACGGTCGGCGATCGCAAGCTGCCCGTCGGTGCGATGGTCAACGGCGTGCCTACCTTCAGCGATGGGTCTGGCCAAGCTGGCATTCCGCGCACGATGGACGACAACACGATCCAGCACTACGGCGACTCGTTGAGCCGGGCTGATGCTGGCGCGCTGGGCAAGGTGCTGGCCAGCGACGTGACGGGCAGCACGCCGACCACCGAACAGATGGTGAGCAACCTAACGCGGAACGCACCGGCGCAACCCATTACGGGTAGTCGACCGAGCGCGCAGCAGTACGCCCAATCCGACGCGCTCGATGTGGCGTCCCGCGATCCACGCAGCGCCGCCGGCATCGCTGCGCGCAACCTGGCGATGGAGGCCCAGTACGGTGGCACGGGCTTGGCGCGCCGCACCGCGGCGGCGAACCTGGCCGGGCTGCAGCAGGGCTTTCAGCAGGATGGGCAGCTCGCACAGCAGGCCGAAGCGCAGCGCGATCAGGTCGAGTCGCAGGGAGCGAATGCGCTGGCAGTTGAGAACCTGCGCGGCAATAACACACTTCGCAATACGGCGCTGGAAATGGCCAACAAGTTGCTGAACGAGCCCAAGGAAAAGGTGACGTTGGCGGACGGTACGATCGGCCTCGTTAATCCGCGCACAAGCGTTGTCACGCCCACTCGAATGGCGGACGGCTCG
This sequence comes from Dyella japonica DSM 16301, assembly GCF_001010355.1. Classification (GTDB taxonomy): domain Bacteria; phylum Pseudomonadota; class Gammaproteobacteria; order Xanthomonadales; family Rhodanobacteraceae; genus Dyella; species Dyella japonica. Next base: position 8,370 of record NZ_JPLA01000016.1, read on the forward strand.
CCGGCGCGCTCGTTGGTTACGAAGGACGACAGCGACACCAAGCGCAGCGACGAGATCCTTGATCAGATCTCCAAGGGCACGCAGGAACAGCTGAAAGGCTTCCTACCGACGAAGGACGAGCCGACTCCGTCCGCAGAACGCATCGCCCAGTGGCGCCTGCAGAGCGCGCAGGCCCAGGGCCTGCGAACTGGACGTGATCAAGCCGGCCGCGCGGTGGTTCTGATCAACGGTAAGGAGCATCTTCTGTGAGCGACGGCAACGGCATCACCGGCAAAGTCACGTGGGACGACCAAGCGCCGAACACTGCGCAGCCATCGGGTACGCCGCCGGCCGCTGCCGTTGCTCCAAGCGCAACGTTGGCGAAGCCTGCGACGAATGCCGCAGGCATCACCGGCAATGTCACCTGGGATGATGAAGCGCCGGCGGCGACGCCGACTTCACTGAAGAAACCCGACGGCTACGGCGCGCTCGACATTCCCAAAAACTTGGTTGGCGGTGTTGTGCACGGCCTGGGCAGCCTGGTGAAGGGCGCCGGCGAGCTGGTCGACAAGGCGCTGCCCACCGACTCACTCACCAGCGCCGCGCAGAGCGTGTCGGGCGTGGACTACGCATCGAAGCTGCCCCATTGGTTGCGCCGACCAGGCACGACCGTTGGCGACGCCGTGGGCGGCCTGATTCAGAAGGGCGGCGACGCGATCACCAATAGCGAAAGCGACGCGGCCAAGGCGACCAAGGAACAGTCGCTTGTGGAAGGTGACCTTCTGCATCCCAGCACGTGGCAGTTCGGCGAAGGCGCAGCGTCGCCAATGAACTGGGCGCTCAAAGGCGCAAACATGGTTGGCGAGATGGCCCCCATGGTCGTGGGCTCCGAGCTGGCTGGCGCCCGTGCGTTGACGAAGGCACCGGGCGTCACGAGCGAGATTGCATCGGCGATCAAGGCTGGCCGCACCGCGGAGCTCGCTCCGGAAGGCCAGGCCATCGCCCAACAGGCTGCAGCGGCACAAGGGCGCGGCGCGCTCGCCGGCGGCGCCGTTTCCGGTGGCCTGCAGGGCGCGGAAGATGCGGCCCAGGGTGAATCCGACCGCGTCACGCAGATGTCGGACGAGGATCTCGCCAAGCTGCCGGCCTATCAGCAGATGGTCGAGCGCGGCATGTCTCCCGACGATGCACGCTCGCAGCTGGCGCAGCAGGTCCGCGAGAAGGTATTCGGTACCGCGCTGCCGCTGGCCACCGCCGCAGGCGGCGTGTCGGCGTTGCCGCTGCTGCACAACACGCAGGGTGTTCTATCCAAGGTGGTGGGCGACAGCACGCTGAAGCGCATGGCCACCGGTGCCGCGCTCGAGGCGCCCGTGCAAGGTGCTGCAGCCGTCGGCCAGACGGCGGCCGAAGTGGCCGCAGCAAACAGCGCCACGGGTGAACAGCGCGATCCGCTGGCGGATTCGCTGGCAACCTTCGGCGCCGGCGCTGCGCCTGGCGCTGCCTTCGGTGTGCTGGGCGGCCTGCATAAACCGGCCACGCTCACGCGGCCGCGATTCGAGGATGCACAACCTGGCAGCCTGAGTGACGCTGCGAATGCGATCCACGAAAGCCAGGCCGCGGCGGCACCGGATACGACAGTCCGTCCAGCGGTTGCGGATTCGGACGCGACGGGGGTGAAGCAGGCGGCAACGCCGGCCGCGAGCGTCCAGCCGATCGTGACCGCTGACGACATCACCGCGCGCGCGCAGCGCCGCCTCGATGCGCTCAATCGCGCCAGCGAAGGCGTGCAGGATGAGCAGCGCCTCGACTCCGAAGGCAAGACATTCACGATTCCTGGCAAGCCGCGGCGCGACCTGACCGACGCCGAAAAGGCGGAGCAAGCGTTCCTCACTGAGAACGCGCAGAACCCGCAGGCGCTTGCCCAACGTATCGGCGCCAAGCTGGCCGATGACGCGCAGCCGGCCGATGGTGCGGCCGCGCAACCTACCGAGCCGCAGTCCGCTTCCGCGGCCGACGGCGACGCAGCGGCTGGCGCTGGCAGCGAGCCGCAACAGTCGGCTGCCGCTGAGCCGCCGAGCGTGCCGTGGGTCGACAAAGCGACGGGAGAGATGCGCACGCCGACGTCGGGTGAACTGACGACGGCGCTCGCCGATCGCCTGGTGTGGCAGTACAACACCGACGGGCACATGCGCGTGCCCACCAAGACCCTCGCTCAAGAGTGGGGCGTGCCGCCCACGGACATCAACGACGCGCGCAAGGTCGCCTCGAAGATCGCTGTGCGGCGCGCGAAGGCAACCGATCCCACCGCAGTGCCCACCGCACCCGCGGCTGCAGATGCGGCACCGGTCGAGGCGTCGCGTCCGCCGGGTGCTGCCGCGCGCGCCGACACCACGGCGAGCGTGCCTTTCATGGTCACCAAAGCCACGCGAGAAGGTCTGCGCGAGCTCGGCCACAGCGACGCCGATATCGCGAAGATGACGCCCGCGGATGCGCTCGACACCCTGAAGGCGGGCGAGCGCGTGCCGCAGCAGAGCGAGGCGTTCCCGGAAGACGGCGAGCGGCTGGCCGAGATTGGAAAGGCCGCCGACAAGCCGGCGGCCGACGCCGTGGCGGAACACGAACCGGCAGCAGTCGAGTCGACCCAGGCTGCCACCGAGACCGCGGCCACCCATGTGCCCGAGCCCGTGCAAGAGAAGGTGGCGGCGTCCGAGGCGGATGCGCCCGCGGAGGCCGCCGCGCAAGTGCCAATGGCCGAAAAGGTGGAGCAGGCTGCCGCCGAGGCAGCAAGCTCGCCCGCCAACGAGCGCCCGGAGCCGACCGACGCGCAGAAGGAGGCCGGCAACTACAAGAAGGGCCACGTCTCGCTGCACGGTATGGATATCAGCATCGAGAATCCGCGCGGATCCACACGCAGCGGCGTGAGCGCCGACGGCAAGTCTTGGTCGCATGAGATGTCCGACCACTACGGCTACATCAAGCGCACGGAGGGCGCCGACGGTGACCACGTTGACGCGTATATCGGACCCAAACCCGAAAGCGAACACGTGTTTGTTGTCGACCAGACCGACCAGAAGAGCGGCGGCTTCGACGAGCACAAGGTGATGCTTGGCTATGACAGTCAGGACGAAGCCGTTGCCGCGTACAAGAAGAACTTCGATCCGGGCTGGAAGGTCGGCCCCGTGCACGCCATGGACGTGGCTCAGTTCAAGAACTGGCTGAAGGAGGGCGACACCTCCAAGGCCATGAGCGAACATGTAGAGCGCGGCGCGCCTGAGGCGCCCAAGGCGGAGGCAGCTCCCGAAGCGGCGCCGGCGGCGACGATCGATGATCGAATCGCGGAGGCAGAGCGCAATGGCGTAACGCTCAGCGATGCGGATAAGAAGTCGATTCGAGAAAGCCAGGCGCGTGCCGACGAGTTCACGCGCCGCGCGAACCAGGCCTCCGGCCGCGGCGCCGACCCTCTGAACAAGGGCGACGCGTTCCCGATGGGCGTGGGCTTCACGCGCATGACCAAGCGAAAGGAACAGGCGATCGACGCCTCTGTGCGGCGCGCTGGCGAAGCAACCAAGTGGTACGACAAAGCAAAGGCAGCCCACGCTCACATCGATGGGATGCTGGCCGGCAAAGGAACCGAGGGCGAACGGAGCCAGCAGGAGCAGCGCAAGGCCGCAAGCACCGAGGCTTTGCTGCGTAAGATCCTGAAAGGCGAGTCCAAGAAACTCGGCAAGTATGAGGTGGCCAAGGTCACCACCGACAAGCAGGGCTACCCGGCAGCGTTGATGCTCCGGGGCGAGGGCATCATCAAGGGTGTCAACGATCGCGTTGACCTGGCGCGCGAACTGTTCCAGGGCGACAAGGCGCAGCTGCGTGCGGCTGTCGACAAGATCCGCGGCGAGTCCACCGATGCGAAAGCACCCGTAGATGCGGTCGAAGCGGCCGCACCCACGCCGCCGGCGGCGGAAGCCGTAGAGCCGAAGGCGGACGAACCCAGCGCATCACCGGCGAAAGCGGCAGAGCCTGCTGTCCCGCCGGCCAAGCCCGCGACGGTCAAGCGAGGTGGCGTCACCACCAGTGGCGCGCTTGCCAGGGTCGTGAAGGGCAAGCTCGAATACCTGCCCCACGCACGCGAAACGCTTGAGGCCTATTTCCAGCCGGGGCGTGTGGTGAAGAGCTACGCCGGTTACGACAAGGTGCTGCAGTTCAAGTGGGAGGGTGACAGCCGCTGGCGCGTGCAGGTTCAGGAGGTCAACAAGGACGGATCGCCGCTGCAGGGAGTGCATGCGCGCAGCATCGATGGCATGCCGCGATGGCACAGCACCTTCCCCGACAGCCGCGAACTGCTTTCCGTACTCGGCCAGCCGGAGCTGGCTGGCAAGGGTGTGGCCAAGGCGAAGACACCGGAACCGGAAGCCGCAAAGGCCGCTCCCGAACCTGCTGCAGGCGCGGCGCCGGCAAAGGAAGTCGAGGCCGCGGGCGAAGCCTCGCCTGCCACCGAAGCATCGCCGGCATCGGCTGGTGCGTTCGAGCAGGCGCGCGACGTGTTCAAGAGCGTGGCGGACGGCGGCGGTACCGTGGCCGACGTGCAGGCGGCCTTTGCACGCTTGCGCGACGAGAAGCCGGCCGTGCTGGCGGACCTGGCCAAGCTCACCAAGGACGAGCTGCAGAGCCAGTTCGGTCTGCGTGACGACAAGAAGGATGCGATGGTGCGCAGCGCGTATCGCCGCCTACTTGACCAGGCCACGGTGGGATCGATGGAGTCGTACATCATCTCGGGTGACTACGACACCAGCCACCTGCGTGCCGTGCAGGCCGCTGTGGACAAGCTCACGCCGGAGCACCTGGCCGAACGAGCGAAGTATGTCGCGGAGATGCGCGATCGCGTGGCGCAGCGCGCTGCCGGCGTCGAGAATCCGCAAACGGTCGAGGACTACGCCCGGGCGGCGTATGCCAAGGGCGGCGAAGAGAATCTCTCCCCCGAACAGCGCGTGGTGTTCGATCGTCTGCGCGTGGAGAAGCGCGCCGAGGACCGCGCCAAGGAGACCGAGCGCAACTCTGTGGTGCGCGCGGTGGACACCGACGGTACCGGCATGCGCATGGTGGAGACCAAGCACACGCGCGATGGCCACGACCTATTCGTGGTGAAGATGGATGAGCGTGTGGAGCGCGACGTCTACAACCAGCTCAATTCGGCCGCCAAGCAGCTGGGCGGCCGCTACTCGAGCTTCAAGGGGAACGGCGCCGAACCAGGCTTCCAGTTCCGGACCCGCGAGGCGGCCGAGAAATTCATGGCGCTCCGCGAGGGCGATCAGTCGCGCGCCGATCACCTGGCACAGCGGGATGAGGCCAAGCGTGAGGCTCGCTCCGAGACGCTGGCGGAGAAGGCCGCTGCGTTGCGTGCTCGTGGTGAGCAATCCCTCGCGCGCGATCGCAAGGACAACACGCGGCGCCGTGCGGCCCAGGCCGCCAGCGCCGAAGCCCAGGCACGCTACGACGTCGCCCTGGCCAACACGATGGATCGCATTGCGACAGCCCAGGCCGACGGTACCGCCGGCTTGCTGGATCCGATCCGCCATCGCACGCAGGTGGATCTCCTCGAGCGCACCCTAAAGAGCGCCTCGATGGAATACCTGCGCGATCAGGGCCTGAATTGGGAGAAGGCGAAGGACGCGCCGGTGTCCGCTGAGCACCTGCTCAATGCCAAGCTGCCGCAGTTCCCGTTGACGCGTGACCAGATGGTGCCGATCGTTCGCCAGCTGCTGCGCACGCGTGGCGGCAAGCAGCTCGGTACCGAATTGCTCAAGCAAATCGACTACGGCGACGAATACGCGCAGGCCGTGCGCGACAACCCGCACAAGCTGTTGCTGCGCACGACCGACGGCGCGCATGCCATGTTCCCGACTAAGAAGGCTGCCGACGCAGCACTGGCGCGATCGGGGGACAAGGTCCGCGGCACGGTCGTGAAGATGCCTGCGGAGAAGGCCAAGGATCAGATGTGGGCCGTCGCGCTGGCACCGGACCTGGCCATCGACCGCAAGCTGTGGATGCCCGACTCGGACAAGAAGGTGAGCATCAACACCGCCACGGCCACGAAGCTGCGCGAACTATTGGGCAACGATCCGCGGGAGTCGAGTCTGCCCTACTGGGTGAGCGATCGCCTCGACAAGCGCGCGGACTTTGCGCGCATGGGGATCGGCTACAACTTCGAGCTGCGCGAGGCATTGCGCCAATACCTGGCGATGCGCGATGTGCCCGCCGGCGAGGATCGTGTGCGCACGCTTGAACGCGCCATTCAGGGCAACAAGTCCGTGGGCCACGACTTTTTCCCGACGCCGCCGGCGCTGGCGCGCCGCATTGCAGACATCGCGGACATTCAGCCTGGTCACCGCGTGCTTGAACCGTCGGCGGGCAAGGGCGATATGGCGGACGCCGTGCGCGCGGCTGCTCCCGAGTCGCAGATCGACACCATCGAGATGTCGCACGCATTGCGGGAGATCCTCGAGGCGAAGGGCTACGACGTTGTTGGCCATGACTTCCTCGAGCACAAGGCAGCGGATGGCGAGGGCTACGACCGCATCGTGATGAACCCGCCGTTCTCCAACGGCCTGGATGGCGAGCACGTGATGCACGCCTACGACCAGCTCAAGCCAGGCGGCCGTCTGGTAGCGATCACTGGTGAGGGGATCTTCGGTCGCTCCGACAAAAAGGCTGTCGCATTCCGCGACTGGCTTGAGAAGGTGCAGGGCACCGATGAGAAGCTGCCCGAAGGTTCGTTCAAGTCGTCCTTCAATCCCACTGGGGTGAACACCCGCATGGTGGTGGTGGACAAGCCTGGCGGGGAAGGGCGTACCCGTGCCGCTGCGGACAGCGAATCGCTGGCGCACGCCTACGACCTGCCCGAACCCAAGGACAACAGCACGGCTCCGGTGGCCAACAAGCTCCGCGAGGTCAACGACGTGGTGCGTGATGCCACGGCGCACTGGGGCGACAACCAGCCCAACGTGCGCGTGGTACACAGCCCGGAGCTCCTGCCGGAAGCGGCGAAAGCGGATCCGCGCTATCGCTCGGCCCGTGGCTTGTACGACGGTGACACTGTGTACCTGGTCGCGTCGAACCTTCGCGGCCGCGAGGACGTGCTGCGAACGCTGGCGCATGAAGCGATCGGCCACTACGGCATGGATCGAGTTGTCGATGAAGCGCTTGGCGAGGGTGCCTGGGACAAGATCACCAGCACGATCGAGAACCTGCGGCAGAGCCCGGAGCGCGCCAGCGACGCCATGCGCCGCGTGCTTTCCGAAGTCGATCGCCGGTACCGGACCGACGAGGGCCCGGCGGATCCGACGACGTTCGCGAAAGAGTTCATGGCGGTGTCGGCAGAGAAGGGCGTCCGCTCGAGCATGTTCGACAAGGTGGTGGCGGCCGTGCGTGCATTTGTCCGCAAGCTGCTGCCGAACCTTTCCGTGGGCGAGTCGGAGCTGCGCGGCCTTTTGAGTAAGTCGGAGGCGTTCGTCCGTAGCGACAGCCGTGCCGATGCGCCGCAGGGTGCGGCTGACACCGCGCCGGCATTCGCGAGCGATCGCCACGATCCCAACCAGGCGGTACCGGTGACGACAATCCCGGGCGGTAAATGGGGCGAGGTGGGAAGCCCCGAGGGCAAGAAGATTGCTCGCCAAGGTGCGTACGACTATCTCGAGCAGCTGCGCGCCAAGGGCGTGAAGCTGACCAACATGGACACCGGCTGGAAGATTGGCTTCAGCGGCGCGGGCAATCGCGAGCTGAAGTCCTGGTCGGCAACCCCGGAGCGCATCGAAGCGCTGGCGGCACTCCCTGCGCTCATGCGCCGCGCGCTATTGGCCAAGTCTGAGCCGGCCACCAAGGGTAAGGACGTGAAGGCGTACCACTATTTCTATGCGCCGCTGCGCATGGGTGGCGTCGACCACGTGGCGCGCCTGGTGGTGCGCGAAGACACCAACGGGAACTATGCGTACGACCTGCAGCATTCCCAGATCCTGGACGCAAAAAACCCTGCGGCTCCCGATGGTCGACTCCTACCTGCTCCTAAAGCTGGGGCTATCGACCGGGGTGCCGCAGGGCACGAATTCACGGTAGCGCGGTTGAAGGACGCCGTCAACGCGGTGGAGAAGCCCGGTTGGGCGTGGGCTCAGGGTTCTCAGGCCGTTGATACGCCTCAATTCCGCGACTTTTTCGGCGAATCGAAGGTGGTCGATAAGTACGGCGAGCCCATGCCGGTCTATCACGGCACGGCCGAGGATTTCTCCGTATTCAGCCCCAAGCGCGCCGGCGATGCCACGGGCCACGACACGTCCGCGCTCGGGCATTTCTTCACGCCCGACGAGCGCCTGGCCGACCGCTATGCCGAGAACGCGTCGGACGGCCGCCCTGCAGATAAGCGTGTCGTCGACGCGTACTTGTCGATCCAGAACCCCTACAAAATGAAGCTGGCCGAGGCGCAGTCGATCGACTCGCCGGCAGATGCGCGTGCGTTTCGGGCCCGCCTCGAGCGCGAAGGGTATGACGGGATCCACATGGCCGAGGCCAATTCGTGGATCGCCTTCCATCCGGAGCAGATCAAGTCGGCCAGCGAAAACCGGGGCGCGTTCGACAAGAGCAATCCGAACATCTACTTCAGCCAGCCGCACCCCGATGCGGATCCGGACAACCCGCGGCCGGAGCGCAAGCCCGCATTCGCCAACGCGTCGGCGTCGATCGAGGCGATCCACGCCGCACTTCCGAAGCTGGATCGCAGCACGTTCCAGCAGGCGAAGGACTGGCTGGCCGGAAGGGCTCGCGACTTCGAACCCGCCGCACTCGGCGCGTTGCAGCTGCGCCACGTGCTCGAGCTCGCCGGCGACGAAACCGTGTTGCAGAAGCCCGCGAAGGCGTATGCGGATCTCTATCAGCGCATGGACGGCGATCGAAACAGCATGACGATCGATGGTGCTGCGAAGGTCGATGCGTTGAACACCTGGGCCCGTCAGCCTGGCGCGGCCGGTTGGCTGGGCAAGGTTCGGCCCGAAGCGCAGGCACTGTTCAAGTTCATGCACGCCGTCACCCAGCTCGGCGTGGATCCGACCAGCCAGTACGAGCGCCTCCTGATGCGTGACAGCCGCGGCGAACAGAAGCCGTGGACAAAGGAGATGGTGAAGGAACGCATCAACGCGCTGCGGAATCAGCAGCGCGGCCGCTCGGGCGACGACAAAACGGCCATGATCGAAGAGATCAAGTCGCTGCGCTCGCTGCCTGCGCGCGAGAAGGCTCGCGAGCAGAAGTATCCTGAGCTCGTGCGCCAATGGGACGCTCTGACGCCCGAGGCACAACAGCACTTTGCGGCGATGCGTGACCACTACCGGGAGCAGTCCGAAGCGCTCGAGCAAGCCACCGTTGAGCATCTCGAGTCACTCGACATCCCGCGCCAGAACAAGCTGGCGGCGATCGAGACCGTGCGGCGCAACTTCGCGGACGCCAAGGTCGACGGCGTGTACTTCCCGCTGGCGCGCTTTGGTGACTATTGGATCAGCGCCCAGACTGCGAAGGGCGAGTACATGTTCGCCAAATACGAGCACGCGTCCGACCAGCAGGCGGCCGAGCGCCAGCTCCTGGCGTCGGGTGGCACGATCGAGGCCAAGGGACGGCAAGACAGCAACTACCGCGCGAAGGACGCCCCCAGCGGCACCTTCATGGGCGACCTGATGGGGATCCTGCGCGCTGGCCATGCGCCCGACAGCGTGCAGGATCAGATCTATCAGATGTATCTGAAGACGCTGCCCAACATGTCGCTGAGGAAGAGCGGGATCCACCGCAGCAATGTGGCCGGCTATACCGACGACGTGCCGCGTGTCTTCGCCTCGAGCGTCTTCCACGGTGCCCACCAGATCAGCAAAGCACGCTACGGTTGGCAGCTGCAGGGCACGCTCGAGCACATGCGCGAAACCATGGAGGCGCGCCGTGGCCAGTCCGACATCGATGCCTCGCAGGCAGCGCATGCCGATGCCTTGCTCGGCGAGATCCAGCGCCGGCATGACTGGATCCTCAACCCGACGAATAGCAAGCTGGCCAACGTGGCCACGTCGATTGGCTTCAGCTATTACCTGGCCGCGAGCCCGGCGAGCGCGTTGGTGAACCTGATCCAGGTGCCGCAGATCGTTCTCCCGGTGCTCGGCGCGCACCACGGCTGGCCGTCGGCCATGCGCGTGCTGGGCAGCACCATGAAGGATGCCATTCGGACCGGGGGCGCCATCGAGCGCACGCTCAAGGGCGAAGAGCTGGAAGCCTTCCGCGCCCTGCAGCGCAGCGGCACGTTCCAGCGTACTGCGACGCACTCGCTCGCCGGCGTGGCCGAAGGCGACGCGCTGCGCTCGAGTCCCGCCTACACGCGCGTGATGAACGGGATCAGCTGGATGTTCCACAAGTCCGAGGTGATCAACCGCGAGGGCACGGGCATCGCCGCGTTCCGGCTCGCACGCGAGCAGGGCAAGAGCTTTGCCGAAGCCGTGAAGTATGCCGACGACATGACGAACGGTACCCACGGCGACTACAGCAACGCGAACCGCGCTCGCTACATGCAGGGCAATGCGCAGAAGATGATTCTGCAGTTTAAGAACTACAGCCTGGCCATGAGCTGGCTTTGGGGCCGGAACTTCTACAAGGCCTTCAAGGGTGAATCGCCGGAGATCCGCTCGGCCGCGCGCCGCACGTTGACCGGCCTCACCGGTATGACGGCGCTGTTCGCGGGATCCATGGGCCTGCCCATGATCAACATGCTGCGCTATGGCGCGCAGGCGGTGCACGCCGTGAGTGGCGACGAAGATGAGCCCTGGGACTTCGATACGGAGTTCCGCAGCTGGCTGGCGGACCACCTGGGGCAGCAGGCTGGCCAGCTCGTGGCCGACGGTGCGGTGAGCCAGCTGGGTGCCAACGTGGCCAGCCGCGTGAGCATGTCCGATCTATGGTTCCGCGAGCCGGACAAGCAGCTCGAGGGCGTGGACGCGTACCACAACATGCTCGAGTCGATCGCCGGCCCGCTGGGCGGCATCGTCAAGAACATGTACGTAGGCACGCAGCAGTTCAGCGAGGGTCACGCCGAGCGCGGCATCGAGACGATGATGCCAAGCTTCGCCAAGAACGCCATGAAGGCGTTGCGCTATGCCCATGAGGGCGTGAACACGCTGCGCGGCGATCCGATCGTGCCGGACGTGAGTGCGGCTGATTCCGTCGTCCAGGCGCTGGGCTTTCAGCCGACGAAGGTTGCGGAGCAGCAGCGCATCAACGGCGCCCTGATGAACTATCAGAAGTTCATCCAGGACCGTCGCCAGGCCTTGATGAATGCGTTCGCCATGGCCGCCGACGCCGGCGACGACAGCGATCGCGCAGATGTGCTCGAGCGGATCCAGTCGTTCAATGGAAAGTACCCGGAGATCGCGATCCGCATGTCTAACCTGCAGTCGAGCATGCGCACGCGAACGCAGCGGTCGCAGCAGGCAGAGAACGGCATCATGCTGCAGAAGAAGCTGGCCGGGCGGGTCCGAGAAGAAGTTGGGGGGATGGCCGGCGGCTAGTGGTGCCCGGGCGGTGACGAAGCGTCAGTCGTCCGGGTGTCCCTTCGCAGTCTTGAGGGCATAGAGGGTGCGGGCCAGTCGCCCACCCTCGTCGTTGTCGACGATATTGGTCAAGCCCTGGGCGATCATCCCAAGGAAGTCGACGGTGTTGGAGAAGTAGTTGCGGAACGCGAACTGCACCTCTTCAGGACTCGATGCGCCCACCAGCACCACGTTGCTGTCGGGACGCTCGGCCTCGATGTGAAAGAGGGCGGCCAGGGCTCGCTTGTTCTTTGTGTACTCCTTCACCTCGAGCTTGCCTTCCCGATTAAAGATCAGGATATAGTGGGCATTTTTCGGCATGTCGACCTTGGCCACGCGCAAGGACGCAAGGCGCTTCATAAGGCCCAGCTCTGCCTCAAGGTCGGCATAGGCGCCGATGAGCGCGTTGTTACTCAACTCAGGGTGAGGGCCGGGACGCTGCTCGTGACCGCGAGCGAGGATCTCGCTACAGATCTCCATAAAGACGCCGATTCGCTTGTCGCCACGGTCGAACTTGGGCTCGCTATCGGTGATGTATCCGATCACCTCGTTCGCCGTTGCCCATGCGTGTTGGACAAGGGTGCGGTACTGCACCTCAATGAAGAGGCCTGCTGCTCGCTCCGCGTGCTTGGAGTTCACCTGGTAGGCGTAGATATCGTGGATACCCCGATACCCATTCGATTTGGGCTTGGCGATGTAGTCGTACTGGTCATCCTTGCTGCGGCGCTCGTGCTGGAAGTGCGCAGCGTGGAACCGCTGGCGAAACTCGTATAAGGCGTCGATGGACGGGACAATGAGCCGCACGCCAGCGACGTCATCCATGCGGCCCAGCTCCATCTTTGGCTGGCGCTCAAGTTTGTCGAAGATGGTCGCGGCTCGTTTCAGGCGTTGGCCAACATGGAAACCTTCGCCGGCGGCCTTGGCGCGCTGGCGCAGCGAGGCCTGAAAGGTGTTGATCACGTAACGGTGGGCACCGCGCCATTCGTTGATGACGGCGAAGTCATCGTCCGTCGCCGTCTTTTCGCGAACGCGATCGCCAGCCTTGTTCACGCGCTTGCGTGAGCCTCCGGGGAACCCTTTGCCTTCCATGCCGCCTCCGCGATTGCCAGGGCCATTGTGGCACGGTGGTCGCCGGGCCTGAGACGAGCGGGCGGTATCCTCATGCCCCATGAGCCAGGCCGTGACGATCAACTGGGAGCAGGTGCAGCTCGGCGGAAAGCCGCGTGAGCACTATATGGCAACGGTGGCAGCCCCTTTCAAATCGGTCTCGTTTGCGTCGGTGAATCAGATGCTTGACGGACAGTGGAAGGTCAACTTCACCCCCAAGGGGCGGGGGCTGCGCGAACCCATTACCTACCACGGGCCTTACCTGACGAAGGAGAAGGCCATGCAGCACGTGGAGCGCTGGGCCAAATACCATTGGCGGTCGGTACCGGCGTGGGTGCCACCCGATTCACGCGTCGGCCAGCCCCTGAACTAGGCGCCGGGTGTAACCTTTCAACATGACGATGAACCGTGACGATCTGCGACGGCTCCTGGTGGAGCTTGAGAGCCAAATCGAGCCCCTTCGCGCCGAGCACCCTGACCCCGAACACTTCTGGCCGGAGTTCGCCGAGCGTGCCGATGCCATTCGCCGCCAGGCGGATCCGCACGATTGCGATTGGGCGGCGACCTGGATCGAGGCCATGCTCGCGTTCCATGCGATGCCTGGCCAAAGTGTGGAGGCCTGACCATGTGCGGACGCTACGCCTTGTACGGCCCGGTGAGCTTGTCGAAGCGCGCGAAAGAGGCGCTGGACCGGCTCGGGCTCGACCTGGTGAGCGAGGTGAATCAGCGCGATCCGCAATACAACATCGCGCCGACCAACCGGGCGCCGGTGATCGTGTACGGCAAGCTCGGCACCACGGTGCAGGGGCTGAAGTGGGGGCTGGTGCCGTTTTGGTCGAAAGAACCGAAGATGACCTACAGCACGATCAACGCCAAGGTTGAGACGGTCGAAACTCTCCGCTCATTCCGCGATGCCTTTAAAGCGCGCCGCGCATTGGTGCCCGCATCGGGCTACTACGAGTGGAAGAAAACCGGACCCGGACCGAAGGATAAGCAGCCATATTTCATCCACGACCCCCACGGCGACCTGTCTCTCTTCTGTGGCCTTTGGGAAAGCTGGCGCGATCGAGAGAACCCCGATGGCGAGCGGCTCAACACCTTCACCATCATCGTGGGTGAAGCCGGGCCGGTGTCGCACGACATCCACGACCGGCAGCCAGTGATCCTCGAGCCCGAAGCCTGGCAGGATTGGCTCACAGGCGACGTCGAGACTGCCAAGCAATTGCTGGCCGATCGCGGTCACGCGGACCTGGTGTACTACCCCGTATCCAAAGACGTCGGTTCCCCCGCCAACAAAGGCGCCGACTTAGTAGAGCGCATTGAGCTATGACCACTGAATCGCCCGACCTTCCGCCTCCGACCGAAGAGGGGAGGCTGCGCTACGCCGGCGGCTACAACCTCGACTTTGATCCGCCGATCCCCTGCACATGCAATCGCGATTGCAAATCGCGCTGCGCTGGCGAGTGCGGCTGCGAAGCGTGCAGCCTGGCGTTCGCGGCGTACGCCGACATCTGCGGCTGGTATGGCGAAGAGCCGTTTGTTCCGACGGAGAAGCACCTGCAGCAATACCGCGACGTGCTTGGGCCGTCGAAGGGATCAAACCAGTAGCGACGTTTGCTGGCGCACAACCTGCGCGGCGATTCGTGTGGGCATTACGCTAAGTTACTGATTGCTCTATTTGTACAGCGCCCTGCAAAGCCGTGTACGCCGGTTCGATTCCGACCCAGGCCTCCATTGCGCAGCACAATCAACCCGCCACCAGGCGGGTTTTTTCTTGGTCTCCCCACTGCGGGCGCCTGTCGCACGCGTGCTAGGATGCGCATCCTTCCGTATCGGCCCGGATGGCGAAACTGGTAGACGCAAGGGACTTAAAATCCCTCACCCGCAAGGGTATCCCGGTTCGATCCCGGGTCCGGGCACCATTCGCACGATCATCGCTGCGCTTCGCACTATCGAGGGATGTCATGAGCGGCATCAGACTACTCGGCCCTTTTGAAGATCGCGTGGCGGCGCAATTGCCCGAAGGCTTTGTCGTGGGCCAGTGCAAGAGCGCCGGCAGGATCGAGCAGGGCGCGATCATCCGGGGCGTGGCTCGTCGTGTTGGCGAGCAGCAGTGGGTCGATGAGCATGGCCACGAAATGACGGTGATGGTCGAGGATTTCGACCTCGATGCGGTGGCCTTGCGGAACTGGTCAACCGGCGTCGAATAAGCTCGTCAGCGTGCTGGCGATGAGACGTGTAAGGCAATGCCGTTCGCGTCGGTAGGCCCTTATTGTGGATCTGTTTTTTAAGTAGTTCAGCTGCTTGCATTAACCCAGGCGGCGGCCTATGGTCATTAGGACAAACCCAAGGAGGGAGACTGGTGATCAAGGTAGTTTTAATTGACGATCACGAGCTGGTGCGCACAGGGTTCAGGATGATCCTGCAGCAGCAGCCGGATATTCAGATCTGCGGCGAAGCGGGAACGGCCGAAGAAGGGCTGAGACTGATCCGTGCGAAGGCGCCGGATATCGCCCTGGTGGATGTCCATATGCCCGGCATGAGTGGCATCGAGCTCACCGAACGCGTATCGCGCTCCAAGCTGGCCACCCACATCATCATCGTCACCGTGGTGGACGACGCGCGTTTTCCCAAGCGCTTGCTCGACGCCGGCGCGCTGGGCTATCTCACCAAGGGTTGCACCTCCGAAGAACTGCTCGACGCAGTGCGCCAGGTCGCGTCCGGTCGGCGCTACCTGGCTCCGGCGGTGGCACAGCAGCTGGCGCTGGCGACTCTGGACGGGGAGGGTTCCCCGTTTGATGCCTTGTCCAGCCGTGAGCTTGAAGTGGCCATGATGCTGGTCCGCGGCAAGGCTCTCACCATGATCGGCGAGCAGCTCAATCTCAGCCCCAAGACCGTCTCCACCTATAAGCAGCGTCTGATGGAAAAGCTGCAGGTGGATCATGTGATCAGCCTGGCCCACCTGATGACGATCCACGGCCTGCTCGACACCCACAACAACCAAGTGGGCAACAACCAGCCTGGCGGCTGATCTTCTTCAAAGGCAGGCACAAAAAAAGCCGGACTTGCGTCCGGCTTTTTTGTTCGGCTAAGCGCGTCCTCAACCGTGCGAGGAGGCGTCCTTCTTGACCTCGTCGGCGCCTTCCTCAGCGACCGCATGCGGTGCTGCCGGCTCGACGGCCTGCGGCTGCGACAGTGCGGCGTGCGCCAGCAGATCGCCCTGTGCGGGTGAAGCCACCGGTGTCGCTTCGGGCTCAACCAGGTGCTCGGTCTTGACCGCTACCTCGTTGTGCTCCGCGGCTGCGGGGGCGACAGGCTCAGCAACGGCAGCGTGACTGATCGTCGCCGACACCGGCTCGATCTTCGGCGACACATCGAGATGCGCGCGGAAGTCGATGGTCGTGGTGGCTTCGATCGGTGCGGCCTCGACGGTAACCGGGGTGACTACCGGTTCCACGGCGTGCGTGGCGCTCGCAGGGACGTCGGTGATCGGGCTGTGCGTCGCGGCTTCGAACACCGGAGCGGCTGTCGCCATGGCGGGTTCTTCGTGCGCCGGCGTGGCATTCGACGCTTCGCGGAAGGCTGGCGCTTCGATCTGCACATGCTCGGCGACGTGTTCCACCACGGCTTCGGCGGCCGGAATCGGCGGCAGCGTCGGCAGATTGAACGAGGTGGGCGCCACGGCGCTGATCACCTGCTCGGGTGCGTGTGCCGGTGCCGGCGGCGCGGCAACGGCAGCGGCATCTTCGGACTTGATCGGCGCCACGTCGAACGTAGCGACCGGCGATTCCTCACGGGTCGCATGCACCACGGCAGCGGTAGCGGCCGTGCTGACCACTGCGGCCGTGACCTGGGCCACCGGGGCCGGGGTCGCAGCGGGGGCGGCAGCGTTTGCTGCCTCGGACCGGTCTTCATCGTCCAGGTCATCGAAGTCCTGGCCGTCGGCGGATGCCGAAGCCTGTGCTCCGTTCTGGGTGGCGTCTTCATGACGGCGGCGGCGACGGCCACCGCGACGGCCACGACGACGACGCGACTGGCCGCCCTCGGCTTCCGCGGCGCCCGCGACGGCCGGAGCCGTATCGACAGCAACGGCTTCACCGGTGGTTTCGCCCGGAGCCACCAGGTTCTGGTTCTTGATCAGCTCGGCGTCCGCGGTGTTGGCGGGGCGCTCTGCCAGGGCATGGCTGGCTGCCGGTGCGGTGGCAACGGTGGCGGCGGTCTGAGCCTGCTGGCCCTGACCCTGCGGCTGACGCGGCTGGCGCGGCTGCTGCTCCTGGCGCGGCTGTTGCTGCTTGCGCTCGCCCTGGGCTGCCTGCTGGCCGTCGGCCTTGGGCTGCTGCTGACGATCCTGCTTGGGCTGCTGCTGGGCCTGCGGCGGGCGCTCTTGCTTGGGCTGCTGCTGGCGGCCGCCCTTGGCCTGCTGCTGGCCCTTCTGGCCCTGCTGCGGCTGCTCACGGCGCTGCTGCTGGCGATTGCCTTGCTGGCCGCCCTGAGCCGGGCGTCCGCGCTCGTCACGGCGGTTGTTGTTGCGGTTGGACGCTGCCGGTTCGGCCTTGACGACCGGGGCCGGAGCGGCCGGAGCGGCGCTACCACGGAACCAGCCGAGCAGGCGCGAGATCACGCCGCCGGCGGGAGCCGGTGCGGCAGCCGGCTGGCGCGCGGCCGGTGCCTGCGTCGCGGGCTCGGCGGCACTTTCTTCGCGCACGGGAGCCGGCGACGACGGCACGATGCCGCTGACGGCGGGCTGCTCGCTGCTGCCCAGCGCCTGGCCCATCTTCGGTACGGCGGACGCTTCGACGGCGGTGAGACGCTCGTAGCTGGGCTTGCTGTGCTCGCCCATGTCCGCTTCGCGGATGCGCTGGATTTCGATGTGCGGCGTCTCGAGCTTGTCGTCCGCCACGATGACCACGTGCACCTTGTTGCGCAGCTCGATCTCAACCACGCTGGCGCGCTTTTCGTTGAGCATGAAGTTGGCCACGGTCGGCGGGGCCTGCACCAGCACCTGGCCGGTGTTGTCCTTCATCGCGTGCTCTTCGATCAGGCGCAGGGTGGACAGCGCCAGTGACTCGACGCCGCGGATATGGCCGTGGCCTTCGCAGCGCGGGCACACGATCTGAGTGGCTTCGCCCAGGCTCGGACGCAGGCGCTGGCGCGACATCTCCAGCAGGCCGAAGCGCGAGATGCGACCGATCTGCACGCGGGCGCGGTCCAGCTTCAGGGCGTCCTTGAGACGCTCTTCCACTTCGCGCTGGTGCTTGGGGCTGTCCATGTCGATGAAGTCGATCACGATCAGGCCGCCGGCATCGCGGATGCGCAGCTGGCGGGCGATTTCCACCGCCGCTTCCAGGTTCGTGTTGAACGCGGTTTCTTCGATGTCGCTGCCCTTGGTGGCCTTCGACGAGTTGATGTCGATGGCGGTCAGGGCTTCGGTCTGGTCGACCACGATCGAGCCGCCGGAGGGCAGGCGGACCTGGCGGTCGAACACGCTCTCGATCTGGGTTTCGATCTGGTAGCGCGAGAACAGCGGGGTCTCGTCGCGGTACATCTTGAGCTTGCGCAGGGCGTTGGGCATCACCTGCTGCATGAACTCGCGCGCGTCGTTGTACAGCGATTCCTCGTCGATGAGGATCTCGCCAATGTCGTTGCGCAGGTAGTCGCGCAGGGCGCGGATGAATAGCTTCGATTCCTGATAGATCAGGAACGGGGCCTTCTGCGCCTGGGCGGCGCCGGAAATGGCCTTCCACAGCTGGAGCAGGTAATCGAGGTCCCACTGCAGCTCTTCGGCGTCGCGGCCGAGGCCGGCGGTGCGCACGATCAGGCCGACGTCGTCGGGGACGTTCAGATGCTCCAGCGCTTCCTTAAGCGCCTGGCGGTCTTCGCCTTCGATGCGACGCGACACGCCACCCGCTTTGGGGTTGTTCGGCATCAGCACCATGTAACGGCCGGCGAGGCTGATGAAGGTGGTCAGGGCGGCGCCCTTGTTGCCGCGCTCCTCTTTCTCCACCTGCACGACCACTTCGTGACCTTCCTTGATGAGGTCGCGAATGTTCGCCTTGTTGGGGTCCAAGCCCGGCGTGAAGTACTCGCGGGCGACTTCCTTCAGCGGCAAGAAGCCGTGGCGTTCGGCGCCGTAGTCGACGAAGCAGGCTTCCAGGGACGGTTCCACGCGCGTGATGCGGCCCTTGTAGATATTGGCCTTTTTCTGTTCGCGGGACGGGATTTCGATATCGAGATCGTAAAGGGTCTGGCCATCGACGATGGCCACACGCAACTCTTCACGCTGAGTTGCGTTGATCAACATACGTTTCATTGTAATTTTTCCTCGGCTTGCCGCGCGTCGCGTGCCTCGGTGGCGCCAGTCACTTCGGCGGCCTGCCGGGGATCGCGCCGCTGCGGTTAAGCGGCAAATGACGGCATCGTTCTCGGTGCCGGGATGATTCTTAGGTCGCGCCAGCCGCCCCGGGTTCCCTTGGAAACCGGACAAACGACAACCCGAACCGTTACGATGTAAGGGAGCAGCAACCGGCTGCCAAAGAGGCGACCGGCGCTATCCTCGCCGACGTCACGGGGTGGGTGTCCCGCCCCTATCCGAACTTCGGCGGGGCAAGACCAAACGCCGCCCGAGTATCCTATTTCGGCAGGTTTTATTCAATGCAGACGGTAACTTCCCCCGACGCACCTCACGGTGTGCGTCAAGTTGAGATCGGCCCCGAGCGGGACGGTCAGCGCATCGACAATGCGCTCATGACGCTGCTCAAGGGGGTACCAAAGAGCATGATTTACCGCATTCTGCGCACCGGACAGGTGCGTGTGAACGGTAAGCGCGCCAAGCCCGATACGCGTCTCGCGGCGGGCGATATGCTGCGGATTCCGCCGGTTCGGGTGGCCGAAAAAGCCGAGACCAAGGGCCCCTCGGCGGGCATGGTCTCAGCCATCACTGATTCAATCATCTTCGAAGACAAGCATTTCCTGGCCATCGACAAGGCCACCGGCATCGCCAGCCACGGCGGCAGCGGCGTCAGCCACGGCGCCATCGAACTGCTGCGGGCGGCCCGTCCGAACGAACATATCGAGCTGGTCCATCGCCTCGACCGCGATACCAGCGGCGTGCTGGTGTTCGCCAAGACCCGCGCCGGCCTTACCGGGCTGCAGGCGGCCATCCGCGACGGCTCGGTGGTGAAGCAGTACCTGTGCCTGATGGTCGGTCATCCGAACAAGGCCAAGTTCAGCGTGAACGCGCCGCTGCTCAAGTCCGTGCTGCAGGGCGGCGAGCGTATGGTGAGGGTGTCCGACAACGGCAAGCCGTCGCTGACCTTCTTCCAGGAAATGGAACAGTACCCTGGCGGCCGCCTGATGCAGGCGACCCTGGGCACCGGCCGCACGCACCAGATTCGCGTCCATGCCGCCCATATCGGCCATCCATTGGCGGGCGATCCGAAGTACGGCGACAAAGAGATCAACAAGGGCATGAAGGAGCTGGGCCTCAACCGGCTGTTCCTGCATGCGTCGCACATGAGTTTCGAGCTGGATGGTCGTTCCTATAGCTTTTCGGCGCCGATGCCCGACGATCTAAAGGATTTCCTCGACGTTCTGGCCGTGAAGGGCAACAAGATCCGTCGTCTACTGGAAAAAGCGCGCGCTCACCTCGAGCGAACGCAGGAGATGGCCGGTAAGCCCACTTTCCACAAGTAGCGCGCTGGCGGCGTGGGCCACGGCGATCGGCAGCAGCCGCGGCGAGCGCATGAAGCTCCACGCCCACCAAAGTTCGGCGGCCAGGCACAGCTGCATCAATGAGCCGTTCGGGGTGTGCAGCAGGCCGAACAGAGTGGCCGTGACCAGCAGGATGGCTGGGCGTGGCAGTCCGGTGCGTTCCAGCCGTCCCATGACCAGGGCAAGCATGGCCCACTGTTGCAGTAGCGCCCAGGCCAAATAGGCCGCGATGTGGCGAGCATCAAGATGGAGCAGGTGGTGGCCGTCGGCCAGCGTCAGCGCGAGGGCGACGGGCAAAGGTAGCAGGGGATAGATCCAGTCGGACCAGGTTCGTCCGAACCAGCCCCATTCCACTGGCCGCCGGCGCCATTCGCTCTGGCCGCCATAGATCAGTGCCGCCAGAAAGGCGGTGATGCCCGGGATGGATGCGCCGGGCCCCCAGCGCAGTCCGGCAATCAGCCAGAGCGGGCCGAACGCAATCGCGGCCACTTCGGTCCACGGCCGCACCACACCGGGACGCTGGCGGATGGCCAGCCAGACCAGCGACGCGAGATAGAGTGCAGCCACGCCGGCGTCGAGCCAGGTCGGCATGTGGTTCGAGGTGGCGCGCGGCAGTGCCTGTCCGAATGGAAGAACGACGGCGGCCGGCCAGTATTGGCGTACCCGGTCCCGCCACAACAGCATGGCTTCCGCGGTGGCGCCTTCCGGCAGGCGGATCACCGGTGTCCGGTAGCCGGCCACTTGCCGGGCTGCGGGTGTCCAGTTGGCCGATGATTCGGAGCCGGGCAAGCGGATGTCGGCGGTCTGGCGGTCGATCGTTGGCGGGAGTTTGGCCGGCTCAGGCGTGGCCAGTGCGACCGAGTGCAGGGCCAGCGTCGCGCCCGCTGGCATCGTCACCCTCAATCGCAGCAGGTAGGCCACTACGTCCGGGGCTTGGCAGGGCGCCCCATCGACGGTTCGCCACGCCTCGTTCGCCAGATCGATGGATAGCGTGGCCGCGCTGGTCGGAATCATCGCCGCGCGATCGGCGGCGCAGGGCGTTCCCGACTCGGTCGACTGATAGCTCACGTCCAGAACGCCCTCGCGGTTACCCTGCATATCGACGCGCAGCAGCGGCCAGTGGGCGAGATCGACGGGAACGGCCAGTGGCAGGCCGACTTCAAACGGCGTGCCGTCGCGGCTGGTGATCACCAGGCCATGGGGCATGGCCTCGAGGTCGGCCGCGCCGAACACGCGGCTGGCCACTAGGTCGGAGGGTTGGCGCAGCTGCCATTGCCACAGCGGCTTGCCAGCACGCAGCGTCGCGACATCGTGGCTGGCCTGGTGAATCAACTGGCCGCGCGTGATCCAGCCGGACAGCGCGGCCATGCACCACAGCAACACCGCCACCGCTGCGAGGAACCCCGCAACGGGAAGCAGGCGCAGCGTGGGGCGCGTAGAGGTCAACGCTCGAGCAGAACGTCGACGCGCGCCGCGCAAATGATGTCGTTCATCGACAAGCCGCCGACATCGTGGGTGGACCACAGCAGCTGGCAGTGGCCGTAGCCGGCTTCAAGATCCGGGTGGTGGTCCTCTTGATTGGCCATGAAGCCAACCGCATTGATGAAGCCAAGCGTGTGGTGAAAGTCAGGGAACTTGAAATCCTTGACGATGGCCTTGCCGTCGTCGGTGACTTTCCAGCCGGGCAGCACGGCGAGCAGCTCCTTGAGCTTGGCGGCGTCCAGCGCGTGTTCCTTGCCCTTGCGCGGCGTGCAGTGCTGGCTGGCGAGTTGGCTGAGGTTCATGGCGAATCGTCCGTCGTGAGAGAAAGGTGCGAAGCGTCGAAGCTACGCCAGGAAAAGTCAAAGCCGGGCAGGCGACGCAAAATAGGACTAAAATGGTGCTGTATTCCCGGCCAGGCCGGTGTTTCAGCTGGAGTAGACATGATCGACATTTCAGAACGCGCGCAGCGGCACTTCCTGCGCCTGCTTTCGCAGCAGGGCATCGAAGGGCTGAGCATCCGCCTGCGCGTGACCTCGCCGGGTACGCCGGCGGCCAATTGCGAGCTGGAGTTTGCCGAGCCCGATGAATTGACCGGGCAGGAATGGACCATCGTCTGCGATGGTTTCGACTTCAACGTGGAAGGCGACAGCGCTCCGTGGCTGGAGGGCGCAAGCATCGATTTCGAGCCGAACGCCACGGGCGGCCAGCTCAATATCCGCGCGCCGCGCATCAAGGGCGAGATCCCGGGCGAAGAAGCCGGCCTGATCGAACGCGTGCGCTATGTGCTCGAGGCCGAGGTCAATCCGAAGATCGCCTCGCACGGCGGCCGCGTGAGCCTGCTGGAAGTGAATGCGAACGGCGTGGTGATCCTGCAGTTCGGCGGCGGTTGCCACGGTTGCGGCATGGTCGATGTCACGCTCAAGCACGGCGTGGAAAAGACTCTGCGCGAACGCGTGCCGGAAATCACCGAAGTGCGTGACGCCACCGATCACAGCGGCGGCAGCAATCCGTACTACAGCAAGAAGGAAGGCCAGTCCGCGCTGGGTTGAGCGACAGCCGTCTGGACGTCCAAAAGAAAAGGCCCGCGCGATGCGGGCCTTTTCTCTTATTGCGGGTGCGGCTTACTTGTCGCCCTGGATATGACCTTGCAGCGTATCGAGCTTGGTCGGCAGGCTGGAGAAGTAGGCGGCGACGTCCTGGATGTCCTGGTCCGACAGCTGCGCCACGAAGCCCTTCATGATGGCGTTGTCGCGCTGGCCGGTCTTGTACTCGTTGAGGGCCTGCTGCAGGTACATGTTGTACTGGCCGGCCAGGCGCGGGTACTGCGGATCGATCGAGTTGCCGTCGGTGCCGTGGCAGGCGAAGCAGGTGGCTGCCTTCTGCTTGCCGTTTTCGATATTGCCGGCAGCCAGCAGCTGGGTGGAAGCGAACGCCAGGACGGCGCCGAAGGAAAGCAGGGTGAGTGCACGATGCATGCGTTCGGGTCCTTGGCTTACTTGGCGAGGCTGGACAGGTAGGCGGCAATGTCCTGGATGTCCTGGTCGGACAGACTCTGCGCCTGGGCCATCATGGTCGGATGCTTGCGCTCGCCGGCCTTGTATTCGTGCAGTGCACTGATGATGTATTGCTGGTTCTGGCCGGCGATGCGCGGCACCGGATAGTTCGGGTACGCGTTGGCGTAACCGGGCACACCATGGCAACCATTGCACGTATAGATCAACTTGCGTCCGGCAGCTTTATCACCCTCGGCATGCACGCTGGCAGTGGCGAAAAGAGCTGCGGCCACGGTCAGGCCAAGCAGTTGCAGTCGAGTCATCAGCATCGTCCCCACGATTCCGGCTGGTACATGGTGAAAGTCTCGGAAGTATAGTCGTAGCGTTCACGAACGGACAACATGTCGCAAGCCACTGATTCCAATCAGTGCAAGGCTGCACAGTAGGGGGAGGGTGCAGGCGCGCCCCTGCGCTGCGCAACGTCACACGCAAAGGACCGAGCATGAAAGAAAGGCTGGAAAATGCGGGAAATTGCCGCGGCCTGAAGGCAGCGCTGACGATGGCGATGGCCTTGGGCGCTGCATGGAGCGGGGCCCAGGCCCAGGCCGCACCCCCTGCGGCAGATTACCGCATCGTCGGCTATGTCTCCGATGCCCAGCCGCTGCCGCCGGTGAGCGCACGGAAGCTCGACGTCATCAACTATGCGTTTGCGAAGGTGGACGCCAAAGGGGATGTGCAATTCCCCAGCCCCGTCGCAAGCCAGACGCTGGCGACCTTCACCGGTCTGCGCAAGATCAATCCCAACCTCAAGATCATTGTCTCCATCGGCGGCTGGGGCGCGGACTATTTCTCCGATGTGGCCCTGACCGCCGACACGCGCCAGCGCATGGCTGACAGCGTGGCCGCCTTCATCGAGAAATACGATGTGGATGGGGTGGATCTGGACTGGGAATATCCGACACTGGCGGGCCCGGGGATCAGCCATCGCCCTGAGGACAAGCGCAATTTCAGCCTCTTGCTGGAAACGCTGCGCGCTCGCCTGGACAAGCTGGGCGCTGCATATCAGGGTCGCCATTATTTGCTGACCATTGCTGCCGCCGACGGAGAGTTCGTGGCGGGCATCGAGCTGGAGCGCGTGTCGCGCTCGCTCGACTGGATCAACCTGATGACCTACGACTTCCACAACAGCTTGACACCGACCACCGGGCATCACGCCGGCCTGCATCTGGCCGATGTTGCTCCGGCAGACGATCGCGCCGGCGACAAGGCGGTGGCGCAGTTCCTTGCGGCGGGCGTGCCGGCGAAGAAGCTCAATCTTGGGGCGGCGTTCTACGGGCGTGAGTTCGCCGGTGTCGATCCGGCGCACGATGGCCTGCAGCAGAAGTACACCAAGTACGCGGGCAGTCCTTCATGGCAGGAGTTGGTGACCAGCTATATCGACAAGAACGGTTATGTGCGGCACTGGGATGCGAAGGCGCAGGCGCCTTACTTGTGGAATGCCAAGACGCGGACGTTCGTTACCTATGAGGATCCGCAGTCGTTGCGTGCGAAGGCGGGTTTCGTCAAGGCCAAGGGGTTGGGAGGGGTGATGTATTGGGAGCAGAGTTTGGATCGCAATGAGGAGTTGCTGGGTGTGTTGGATGAGGCGTTGGATCATCGCTGACTTCGCTCTTCATCCTGGCGCAGAACTCACTTGCTCGTCATCCCTGCGAAAGCAGGGATCCAGCGACTTTGCGCTTCGATCGTCGCGATACCACGATCTGGCCGCCTACGCGGCGGGCGTTTCGAACGGCTGCCGCCGCTCGAGTCACTTTTCTCTTGCTGGCCCAAGAGAAAAGTAACCCAAAGAGAATGGCCTAAAACGCCCGCAGCATTGTGTTGGGATAAGCCCGAACGCTTGAGGCAGGCCGTCAGGGGGCAACCTCCGAGGGCACACAGGAGGTACTTCAAAGCGCTGCGCAACGCGCCCGAATCGCTGAGGATTTAAAGCGATGCCTCGCTTCGCATCGGCTTTAGGTGTCCCTTCCGACATTTGCCGAGCCTGCTTGTCTGTGGGAGCGCACCCTGTGCGCGACAGCCACGCTGCGGCGTACCGCTCCGTAGGCTTGT
>NZ_JPLA01000158.1 GCF_001010355.1 Dyella japonica DSM 16301
GGCCTGTATAAATTAATAACTCTGCAGAATGAATTTGAAATTATCAGCCAGAAGACGGTTCATTTCGGTGAGTGTTTGATATTCTGATGTATGATTGCGAGTGAATGCCAGCGCCAATTGTCCTTTACCATAGCCAGTAGTCAGGGGTTTCATGTTCTTAGCTGCAACAAAGATTACATCATATTCAATATTGTTAGTGCCCATAGTACGGGCGAGTTGTGAACGGCCTTGACGAATGTGAGAAAGAATTGCATCCAACCCTTGTTTAGAACGTTGACGACCTACAAAGAATCGTGCTGCCACTTGTCGCCAGTCAGATGAACCTTTAACAAAGAAGTAAAAACCTTCACGAGAACGAAACTCTTTAGAAACTTCAGAACCGTATTCACCGTTACGAACTACTGCAACAACTTCACCGCCAACTGCCAGAAGGTCTTTACGAGTTAAATATTTGGACATGCTAATTTCCTCAAT
>NZ_JPLA01000159.1 GCF_001010355.1 Dyella japonica DSM 16301
CTACAGTAGTGTCACCTGCGGCTACAGGTTTAACGGTCAGTACATTACCACTAATCTCAGCAGTAGCTTTACCACTGTCAAGCTGGGGCTTAATGGACAGAGTACCAATCAAAGAGCCAGCAGGCAGGGAAGAAAACTTAACTGTTTTACCATCGGTAATATCATCAGCTACTGATAGAGCCAACGGACTTGGATAAGCAACAATAGAAGCTACTTCAGGTGGTTCCTGAACTCCTACACCCAGCAGAGAAGAACTCTCGATAGTAGTACCGTTAGCATCAGTAACGATGACTTTATAAGTACCAGCAGATTCAGCAGTTACTGCATGGTTAATAAGAGTTGCAGTTTTAGCTGTAGGATTCTCTCCGGAATCAATATCAGTGAAAGCAGCACCTACAGTATTAGCTTT
>NZ_JPLA01000160.1 GCF_001010355.1 Dyella japonica DSM 16301
AACAAAGATTACATCCGGGGGATCGCTTCTTTAGATATGTTGCACAAATGGCAGAGCGTTCAATCTATTGGGGAAGTAAAAAAGATGCGCCAGGATTCACGTATGAGTAAAACTCCGGGGTGGCAGACACGTTTATTGACCACGGTAAAGGAGTTGTCGTCTACTCCTTTTTCTTGGGGTAAAAATGATTGTTGCACGTTTGCCGCAAAGTGTATCGATGCACAATACGGAACAAATATTTATAGTGAAATAGTTGGAAAATATAGCACGGAATTAGGAAGTAAGAAATTTACAATTCAGAAAGTTGGTACAACACACCTCCCAGCTTTATTAGATATCTACTTAGGTGAAAGAATAGAAAAGAATTTTGCACAAAGAGGAGATGTTGTTACATTTGAAGGTGAGCTAGGATTAACTGCCG
>NZ_JPLA01000161.1 GCF_001010355.1 Dyella japonica DSM 16301
CCGCTGCTATTATCCAGTTCTCACAGGGTCTGCAATCTGGTGTGTTACGTGGGGACGAATTCCGTTCTGTAATGGAACAGGCTCCTCGTCTTGGTAAGATGATTGCAGATGGTCTCGGTGTTGGTACTGCTGGTCTTCGCCAGATGGCTAACACTGGACAATTGACCGCAGACGTTGTTATTAACTCCATTTCTAAAGCTGCATCAACTATTAACGATGAGTTTGCTCGTACGATACCAACGTTCTCGCAACGAATGGAGATCGCGAACAATAACTTAATTAAGTTCGCGGGAACGTCAACCTCAGTACAAACTGTGGTCAATTCAATGGGAGCTGTGATCGAAACTGCTACAGATCACCTCACCTTGCTGTCTAATACAGCAATCGGTGTCGCTGCTATTATTGGCGGTCGAATGATCACTGCGCTGGCGGCACAGATTGCAGCATTCATCCAGCTCAATGCAATAAAGGCAAAGAGCTCGGCCATAAAAATCAGGACTATTGTTGGTATTACAAGATCCGCAGTAGCGCGATATAACCAAGCAA
>NZ_JPLA01000162.1 GCF_001010355.1 Dyella japonica DSM 16301
CATCAAGCCTCTGTCCCTGCTAAGATTAATGACAAGGGGCAAACCGTAACGCCAGGATGGACCGTAAATATCCCTTTGAAGGCAAACGAGCATAACGGTAAGACCTATTACAAAGGCTCACTGGCTAAGATGGTTAAGCTGGGCGCAGGAGAGGCTCCAGCAGCGACTCAGCAGCAAAAACAGCAACAAGGTGCACAATCACAAGGCCAGAAGCAGAAACCTCAGCAGAATGCCAATCAGGACGTTTTACGCATCTATGGTGATGTGACTCAGATTGTTGGCAACGTGGTTACTGTAAATGACCACAAGATTGGCGAAGGTGCTATGGTTGTAACTGATGAGCAGCTTAAAGACCTGGTGGTAGGTGGTCGTGTTGCAGCCATTGTTGACAAAGACACCGGAAACATTATCAGTGGTTTCAAGGCCTATCCTCCTAAGGCAGAGAACGGCACTCAAGGCTCTGGTGGCAAGCGTAAATCCTCTTACGACCCTATCGG
>NZ_JPLA01000163.1 GCF_001010355.1 Dyella japonica DSM 16301
GGATATTAGTGAATAATCACGTTTGCATTCAGGGTAATTGGGTCCTAGTATTGCAGCCGTAACCACACAAGAGGTAACTTATGCAATTTACAACTACCGCTCAAGCAGTTCTGGACACTGGTGTCAAGATGCTTGTGTATGGTGAATCTGGTATGGGTAAGACCATGCTTACAGCAACTCTTCCAAGACCGTTGCTGATTTCTGCGGAGTCTGGGCTTTTATCTTTAACACCGAATAACATTGCTCGTGTATTTGGTGAAAACAGACCAGATATCTGCTACGATATTCCAACCATCACGGTTGAAAATATCCAGGATGTAGAGCAGGCTTATGTTTGGGCGACTAACCCTGCAAACAATCCTGTAGGTGAAGATGGTTTACCGCGCTTTCAGTCTCTTGCGCTGGATTCACTTACTGAGATTGCTGAAAAGTGCCTTAACAATGCGAAGCGTACTGTGAAAGATCCGCGTCAGGCTTATGGGGATCTTATTGAGAAGATGCAAACTTTAGTTCGCGCTTTTCGAGATATCCCTGGACTTAACGTGTACATGGCAGCTAAAATGTCCCGTAACAAGGACGAGTTGACAGGTATTACGTCTTACGGTCCTTCTATGCCTGGTGCAAAATTAGGTCCAGAATTACCATACTTTTTTGACGAAGTGTTCAAAATTAGTGTTGGTAAAGACCAAAATACTCAAGCAGATTTTCGTTATCTGCTGACCAGACCAGATCTGTCAAATGTATGTAAAGATCGTTCTGGTTCGTTAGAACAGATGGAATATCCACATCTTGGTGCAATCATTAACAAAATCAAAGGGGTACAATAATGGCCGGTTTAGGAATGCAATTTAACGCTGGACATCACGCAGAGCGTCAACACAATAGCTTGATGCCCGCTGGTTGGTATGTTGTTCAGATTGTAAACTCTGAAATCAAACCGACTAAAACTCCAGGCGGTGCGCGTCTGAATCTTCAGTTTAAGATTATGCAGGGTGATTTTGCTGGTCGTGTAATGTTTGGCGGTTACAACGTCAAGAACGCGAACCCTGTCGCTGTACAGATTGCAATGGAAGAACTGGCAGAGCTGTCCCGTGCTGTTAAAGTTCCAGTTTGGAACGATACCGAACAACTGCACGGTATTCCGTTCAACCTGAAAGTGAAAGTTCGTCAGCAACCTGGCTATGAGCCAAACAAC
>NZ_JPLA01000164.1 GCF_001010355.1 Dyella japonica DSM 16301
AAATCTCTGTTCGGTAAGAAATAATGCAGATACCTGTGCTTGGAGTTGACCCCAGTTTTCGTAACTGGGGACTAGCACGGGGAATGCTCGACTTAGAGACGGGAATACTCTCTGGATTAGACCTGAAGCTGGGAGAAACCAAACCTGATGGAACCAAGCAAGTAAGGCAGAACAGCAAAGATATGCAAGCTGCTGAGGACATTACTACTGGTGTCATCGACTGGTTCAAAGAAGCAAAGGTCATCTTTGTAGAGGTTCCCGTTGGCTCACAAAGTGCCAATGGAATGAAATCCTATGGTGTTTGTGTAGGCATCTTAGGAGCACTCAGGGCACTAGGACATGAGATTATTGAAGTTACTCCTATCGAGAACAAAGTAGCTCTGTCCGGTATTAAGACTGCTTCTAAAGATGTGATGATT
>NZ_JPLA01000165.1 GCF_001010355.1 Dyella japonica DSM 16301
CTTGTCTTTCATCATTCATTCCTCAAAATAAAAGGGTGTTACAAGCGAAGTGTAACACCCTTTAAAACATCTAGCAATTTAACGTTTACTCTACAGAAGCAGCAGACCAGGCTTGCGTTAATGCAGTTCCCGTAACTTCTGTCCCATAACTGTCTTCAACGGTACAGTTGACACTGAACGTTTTACCCAGCATACCTTCTGGAGCTGTACCAGAGATCTTGGCTTTATTAACGTCTGTGTTTTGAAGGGATAACGCATCACCAGTTCCAGCAGCAATCTTGAACTTATAAATATAAGAACCATCATCTGCGGGATCTACTTCTTTAGCACGAATGTAGAAAGTTAGCGGTGTACTTACTTTCATAAGACCAGCAGGGATTGTATCC
>NZ_JPLA01000166.1 GCF_001010355.1 Dyella japonica DSM 16301
CCATCATCTGTATCGTTATAAAACAGACCCTAACTATTTAGGTCTGATTCTGGCTTTCCGTCATAATCCTGATGAACCAGATAAGTTCACAGTTACTATTCAGACTCCTGAAAAAGCATATACGTATCGTCTGGCTCCATATGGATTCAATAATAAAACCCGTCGATGGGAGTGTTTGGATACAAAGTATGGAACCAAGAGAACGTATCAGGCTGACATCTTTGTAGCTACTGATGAAGAT
>NZ_JPLA01000167.1 GCF_001010355.1 Dyella japonica DSM 16301
GCAGACTTGGATGCAGCAAAGCCATCTCATACTGCCATGATGATTAAGGTCAAAGAATGGAATGACCTTATGCGTATTGAAGGCAAAGCCAAGCCACCTAAAGTCAAAGGACGTTCACAGGTACAGCCTAAACTTGTACGTCGTCAAGCTGAAGGGCGTTATTCTGCTTTAACTGAACCTTTCCTTGGTTCTAATAAGTTATTCAAAGTTACTCCTGTAACTTGGGAAGATGTACAAGGTGCACGCCAGAATGAACTGGTTCTTAACTACCAATTCCGTACCAAACTGAATCGTGTAAGTTTCATTGATAACTATGTTCGTTCAGTTG
>NZ_JPLA01000017.1 GCF_001010355.1 Dyella japonica DSM 16301
CCGCCTTTCGGCGGGTTTTTCGTGGAAGCGTCAATTAAACCCAAGGGCTTACTTGATCTTGCCTTCCTTGTAGATCACATGCTTGCGAACCACCGGATCGTACTTCTTGAACTCGAACTTTTCCGGGGTGTTCTTCTTGTTCTTCTGCGTGGTGTAGAAATGACCGGTACCGGCAGAAGAGATCAGGCGGATCTTGTCTTGCTTGCTGTTAGCCATGGCTCAATCCTCAGATCTTTTCGCCGCGGGAACGCAGGTCGGCGAGCACGGCTTCGATGCCGTTCTTGTCGATCGTGCGCAGGGCATGGTTGGAAACGCGCAGCTTCACCCAGCGGTTTTCGCTCGGGACCCAGAAGCGGCGCTCATGCAGGTTCGGCAACCAGCGGCGGCGAGTTTTGTTGTTTGCGTGCGAGACGTTGTTACCAGTCTGCACACCCTTTCCGGTGACTTGGCAAATACGGGCCATGATGACCTCCTGTTAGGCGCCCAAGGGCGCGTTTGCCACCCGTTAGCCAGGGCGGCATCGGCCCAGCGGCCTTGCGGCCTCGCGATGCTGGAGATGGTGCTGTTCGCGCCTGCCGTGAGGTCCGCATCGCGTGGCGGACGTGCCCGATGGATCGGGTCGGCATGGTCGAGCCGGCTATTCTCCCAGAAAAACAGGGCGGTGCGCAATATTTGCTCAACCGGGCTCCGGGCGCATGGCGGGCCGCGGGGATGTATGGAACAATTAAACCCTTTGCGTTTTCACGCACCGAACACTTACGAGGAATACCCCATGGCAGACGTTTCCGCCAACGGCCAGGCCGGCCAGCCCCAGCTGGTGCTGCAGAAGATCTACATCAAGGATGTCTCCTACGAGGCGCCCAACGCCCCGCAGATCTTCCAGGAAGTGGGCGAGACCGAGATGCAGCCGCAGGTCCAGCTCAACCTGGGCCAGAAGTCCGCCGATATGGGCAATGACCTGTACGAAGTGGTGCTGAGCCTCACCCTGACCTGCTCGCTGAACGATCGCACCGCCTATCTGGCCGAAGTGCACCAGGCCGGCGTGTTCGGCATCGCCGGTTTCTCGGAAGAGGATCTGGCCGGCATCCTCAACAGCTATTGCCCGAACCTGCTGTTCCCGTACGCTCGTCAAATGCTGTCGTCGCTGGTGCTCGAAGGCGGCTTCCCGCCGTTCCTGCTGCAGCCGATCAACTTCGACGCGCTGTATGCCGAACAGCAGCGCCGCATCCTCGGCGGCACCGCCGTCCCGACGCTCAACAGCTGATCCAAGAGTCCGTGCTCATGGTTGAGCGTCCGACCCTGGCCGTACTCGGTGCCGGTTCCTGGGGCACCGCCCTGGCGGCCCTGGCCGCCCGCAATCAGGTGCCGACCCGGCTGTGGGGGCGTGATGCCTCCGCGCTGAAGGCAATGGCTGAAACCCATTGCAACCAGCGTTATCTGCCCGACGTCGAGCTGCCGGCTGAGCTGGTCTACGAAGCCGATCTGGCCGCCGCCGTGCGCGGGGCCCAGGTCGTGCTGATCGTGGTGCCCAGCCATGCCTTCGCCTCCATGCTGGAGGAGCTGGCGCCGTACCTGGAACCCGACGCCCGCATTGCGTGGGCGACCAAGGGTTTTGAGCCGGGCACCGGCCGTTTTCTGCACGAACTGGTGGCCGAGCGCTTCCCGGGCCGTGCCGCGGCGGTCGTCACCGGCCCTTCGTTCGCCAAGGAAGTGGCCTCGGGCATGCCCAGCGCCGTCACCGTGCATTCGGACGACGCGGCGTTCGCGCATGAAATGGCGCTGATCCTGCACGCGCCGAACTTCCGCGCCTACTCCGGCAGCGACGTGCTCGGCGCCGAGCTCGGTGGCGCCATGAAGAACGTGCTGGCCGTGGCCACCGGCGTGGCCGATGGCATGGACCTGGGTCTCAACGCCCGTGCCGGCCTGATCACCCGCGGCATGAACGAAATGCTGCGCCTGGGCATGGCGCTGGGTGCGCGGCCGGAAACCCTGATGGGTCTGGCCGGGCTGGGCGATCTGGTGCTCACCTGTACCGGCGATCTCTCGCGCAATCGCCGGCTTGGCCTGGCGCTGGGCCGCGGCAAGGCCATCGACGAGGCCGTGCGCGAGATCGGCCAGGTGGTGGAAAGCGTGCTCACCGCCGACGAAGTGGCGCGACTGGCCGCCAAGCACGGCCTCGATCTTCCCATCAGCAGCGGCGTGCGCGCCGTGCTGCACGGCGAGGTGACGCCGGCCGAAGGACTCAAGCGGCTGATGAGCCGCGAGCAGAAGCCGGAATATCCGCACGGCCTGTTTACGCCGACGGTTTAAGCCTGTTCTTGATCGTTCCGTCGTCTACGCTGAACGCTTCCATGATCCAAACACGCATCGGTTTGAAAAAACCGGTGCGTGAGACGCGCACGCACGCAAGAGCCTTGCTAAGCTGAATCTTTTGGTCGCCCTGGATCGAATGCGCATGCAGTCACCGGACGATAAACGACACACGCAACGCGACGACGCCGGCGTCAGCGAGCCGCTGCCCAGCGTCTGGCGCAAGCTGCTGGCGCAAGCCGCGCCGCTCGTGCCGGCGGAGCCCCTGGTGCTCGGCTTCTTCATCGATGTCGTGCCCGAGGAAGGTGTGCCCTACGCGCATGTCGATGTGGCGCCGGTGCTGCTGGCCATGGCCGACCAGACCCGCTACGTACGCCCGATGCCGTTCGACAGCAAACACCTGTCGCAACAGCCACTGCAGCCGCACGAACAACGCCTGGCCGCGACCGTGCTCGGCCTGCCGCAGACCCTGCGCAAGAGCCGCACCTATGCGCGCCTGTCCGGCCATGTGGGCGATGCGCTGCTGGCGGAAATCCTCGACACCACACCGTGCTTCCTCGGCGGCCTGGCCGGCCTGCGCCTGTCGCGCGGCAAGGGTCATCAGCTCAACTGGCAGTGGCACCTGGAAAACGACGGCAGCCAGCGGCTGATGCCGTGCATGCCGGCCAATCATCGCGTCATGCGCATCGATGCGCTGTGGTACCTCGATGCCGAACGCGCGGAGATGGGTCACCTGGATGCGCCGCTGGAAGAAACCTCCTGGCTCGATCTGCCGCCGCTGAAGCACGAGTACAGCCAGATCCTGCGCGACGCCTTGCCGGGCAGCCGCCTCTCGCACCGCCTGCCGTTGCCGCAGGTGCTGGGCGAGCTGCGCCGCGCGGAGCTGTCGCCCAAGCCCGTGCTGACGCTGCACGCGCTCACCCGCCATGCCCGCCTGGCCGCAGGCACGCCACCGCTGGCCTATGCGCGCCTCAACTTTGACTACGCTGGCGAGCGTCTGCCCGGACGCGGTGGCGAGCCGCTGGTGCGCCGCGTGCGCAATGGCCATCTGGTGGAAATCATCCGCCGTCGCGCCGAAGAACTCTCCGCGATGGAGCAGCTCGAACGCGCCGGCCTCACGCCGGGCGTGGATACCGAAGGCCTGCCCTGGGATCTGGCCGACACCTTGCCCGAGGACGCCTGGCTGTTCCCCGGCAAGGGCTACGCGGGCGCGCTGGAAGTGAACACGCCGGCACGCTGGCTGGCGCTGCGTCCCAAGCTGGAAGCGGAAGGCTTCGTGCTCGACTACGCACCGAGCTTCCCGTTCGAAGTGCTCGAAGGCCCGGTGCGCTGGTACGGCAACGCGGTGGAAGACACCGACGACCACGCCTTCGACCTGGAAATCGGCATCGAGGTGGAAGGCAAGCGCCACAACCTGCTGCCCGCCGTGGCGCAGGCGCTGGCCGACCATCAGCTGAACTTGAGCCCGGTGCCGAACGAGCCCGAGGACGCCGTGTGGTACGCGCCGGTCGACGAGCGTCGCCGCGTGCCGGTGCGCCTGAAGGAATTGCGCGGCCTGCTGGCGCCGCTGGCCGAATATCTCGAACGTCCGCGCAAGAAGCTCCATCTGCCGCGCGTGCAGGCCGGTCGACTGGAAGAACTGGTTGAAGCGCTGCCCACCGGCGGCGAACTGGTCGCGCCCGACGCGCTGCGTGGATTCACCGCGCGCCTGCGTGATGCCGCCGAGCGCGCCAGCGATGTGGTGCCCGAAGGCCTCACGGTCGAGCTGCGTCCGTATCAGCGCGAAGGTCTGCGTTGGCTCAATGCGCTAGCCGAAGCCGGCGTGGGCGGCGTGCTCGCCGACGACATGGGCCTGGGCAAGACGCTGCAGCTGATCACGCATCTGCTGTCGCTCAAGGACAGCGGCGCCCTGACCGAACCGGCGCTGGTCGTGGTGCCTACCAGCCTGATTCCGAACTGGCTCGCCGAAGTGGCGCGCTTTGCGCCGGCGCTGCGCGTGCTGGCGTTGCATGGTCCGCAGCGCAGCGGCGACTTCTCGCAGATCGCCACGCACGATTTGATCCTCACCAGCTATGCGCTATTGCCGCGCGACGTGGTGTCGCTGCGCAAGCAGCCGTTCTCGCTGATCGTGCTCGACGAAGCGCAGCAGGTGAAAAACCCGCGCACGCAGGCGCGTCGGGCCGTGCTCAGCCTGCGCGCACCGCGTTGCATCTGCCTCACCGGCACGCCGCTGGAAAATCACCTGGGCGAACTGTGGTCGCAGGTGGATCTCTCGGTGCCCGGCCTGCTCGGCGACGAAGGCGCGTTCCGCCGCCACTATCGCGTGCCGATCGAACGCCATCGCGATACCGATTGCCAGGATCGCCTCAACCGCCGTCTTGCGCCCTTCATCCTGCGTCGTACGAAGTCGCAGGTGGCGAGCGAGCTGCCGCCCAAGACCGAGATCACGCGCCGCGTGATCCTCGAGGGCCGTCAACGCGAACTCTATGAAAGCCTGCGACTGTCGCTGGCGGAAGAACTGCGCGAGGTCATCGCCCAGCGCGGCATCTCGCACAGCGGCATCGTGGTGCTCGACGCACTGCTGAAGCTGCGCCAGGTCTGCTGCGATCCGCGCCTGGTGAAGCTGGAAGCGGCGCGCGGCGTGCGCGATTCGGCGAAGTTCGAATTGCTGATGGACATGCTGCCGGCGCTGCTGGCGGAAGGCCGCAAGGTGCTGCTGTTCTCGCAGTTCACCGAAATGCTCAAGCTGATCGCGCACGAGCTGGATCGCCATCGCATCCGCTACGTCACGCTCACTGGCGAAACGCGCGATCGCGCCGAACCGGTGCGCCAGTTCCAGGAAGGCGAGGTGCCGCTGTTCCTGCTGTCGCTGAAGGCTGGCGGCGTGGGCCTCAACCTCACCGCCGCCGACACCGTGATCCATTACGACCCGTGGTGGAATCCGGCGGCGGAAGCGCAGGCCTCCGATCGCGCCCATCGCATCGGCCAGGACAAGCCGGTGTTCGTGTTCCGCCTGATCACCGGCGGCACGGTGGAGGAGCGCATCGAAGAGCTGAAGGCGCGCAAGGCGGAGCTGGCCGAAGCGGTGCTGGAGGGTGGCGGTACGCGCGAGAAGCTGAGTTTTGATCAGTCGGATCTGGATGCGTTGTTGGCGCCTGGCTGATCGGCTGCTGTCGCCCTCAATATCTCGTTGTGAGGGCGCGCCCTGTATCTCCCTGTGGGAGCGCACCCTGTGCGCGACAGCCACGCCGTGGTGTACCGCTCCGTAGGTTTGTCGCGCACAGGGTGCGCTCCCACAAACAGCGGGTCGTCGCATTCAATCGATCATCCTTGGCGAATGAGTCTTCTGTAGGAGCGCACTTGTGCGCGACCGCCCCGCTGGGGTGTACCGCTCCGTGGGGTGGTCGCGCACAAGTGCGCTCCTACAATGTTCGCGCCCGGTGCACTACATCGCCGGCCTCGTCCGCAACAGCGCATCCACCGCCTGCTGCCATTGCGGCGATCCCAGTGGTGATTGCGGGGCCTCTTGCCCCAGCTTGTGCTGCACCGCGCTGTTCCATTCCGAGGAACCGCGGTCGGGGCCGTGGCCGTCGTCGGTGATGTGCAGGCGGTCGTCGACCCATTCGTACCATTGCGGGGAGCCCAGCTCGGCGTTGTCGGGCGTGCTGGCCGCCGCGGCTTTGGGCGCTGGTGGTTTCTGCTCGGGCGGCGGCGACGAGGGCGAGCACGCGACGAGCAGCGCGAGGGGAAGCAGGGCGAGGAAACGGCGCATGAGCCCTCCGGGTGTCACGAATCCTGTTCCGAGACTAGCGCAAGCATTTGCGGTGCGATGAATCGACCGAAAACATAAGGAACGAGTTAAAGGGCGGGAGTAAGGGGAGAGGAGTGAGAAGTGAGAGAAGAGCAGGCCCGCTCTCTCTCACTTCTCACTCCTCTCCACTCACTCCTCGCTCCTCTTCCCTCACTCCTCGCTCTCAGCTTCGCGCCACCACTTCGTCGATATGCTTGAGCAGGTCTGCCGGGTCTTCGTAGACGCGGAACGCGCCGGCGTCTTCCAGCTCTTCCTCGCCGTAGCCGCCCGACAGCAGGCCCACGCCGAGCGCGCGGGCGCGCTGCGCGGCGAGCATGTCCCAGATGCTGTCGCCGATGACCAGGCTGTAGTGGATATCGATGCCCAGGCGCTGCGCGGCGGCGATGAAAAGATCCGGATCGGGTTTGGCGTGGCGCACCTGGTCGCGCGTCACCACCGGTACTTTCGAGGGATCTACGCCCAGCGCTTCGAGATTGTGCGCCGCTGTGGTCATGCGGCCGCTGGTGGCGATTGCCCAGGGAATTTCCGCATCGGTGAGGAAGGCCAGCAGCTCGCGCGCACCCGGCAGCGGACGCACCGAGCCCTGCGTGGCCTGGCGGTTGTACGCCTCGGCGTGCCAGGTGCGCAGGCGGGTCAGGCGTTCCTCGGTGATCTCGATGCCGGTCTCGCGCAGCAGGATGTTGGCGAACAGGCCGCCGCTCATGCCGATCTTGCGGTGGATGCGCCACACCGACAGCTCCACGCCTTCGCGATCGAGCGCTTCCTTCCAGGCCAGGACATGCTGGTAGACGCTGTCGACCAGCGTGCCGTCGAGATCGAACAGGAAAGCGGTGTCGCTGCGTGGCATGGGGGGGGCGCTCGCGCTGGGGAAGGTCGCTAAAGCGTAGCACCCGCGCAAGCTGCGACCTGGAAGCGTGATGCAACGCACGGCCCGATGTAGGCCTCACTTTGCCTGACAGAAAACTTCTCGTTGGCTGCTTAACGTGCGTGTCGTCGAACTAGCGACTCCGGCCGGGGGCGGGGAGCGCGCGGCGTCGCAACGCGAAGCGCGCTCGCTGGAAGACGCGTCGCCCTTGGCGACCATCGCCTACATGGACATTCCCGGCTGGTCGCTCGCGCGACGACACCATCAACGCGAACAGGGGAATGTCATGAACAGGAACAGGAGGCTCGCACTCGCAGGCGTGGCGACATGGGTGGCCATGGGCGCGGCGAGCGCGCACGAGGGATATGCGCAACTTGCCTTTATCGGCGCGGTCGTACAGGAGGCCTGCAACCCCGGCGCACCCGTCGGTGCACCGGGTCGTGTGCGGAGCTGCGGCAGTGGCAGCTCACGCGCCGTCTATACGGAGAACACAGCGACCGCCCAGGACGCCACAGGCGTCGCCATGCTCGATTACTTTGTGGATCGGCACGACGGTGGTCACAAGTACGTGGTGACGCGCCAGTACCTTTGAGTTCAAGCCAACGGCTGGCCCGGGTCAGCCGTTGTTGGGTACCAGCGACTTGCCGGCGTCGAGCACCGCCAATGCCGCGGCGCCGAGCAGGCCCGGATCCGGATGCATCATGGCCACCGTGGGC
The DNA here is from genome assembly GCF_001010355.1 of Dyella japonica DSM 16301. Classification (GTDB taxonomy): domain Bacteria; phylum Pseudomonadota; class Gammaproteobacteria; order Xanthomonadales; family Rhodanobacteraceae; genus Dyella; species Dyella japonica. The sequence goes on from NZ_JPLA01000017.1 coordinate 7,703, forward strand.
ACCTGCTCCATGGTTTCGCGGAAGCGGCCCTTGGCTTCGAAGCGCTCGCGGAAACCGCCGTGCTTCAGCCACGGCAGCAGGATCGGCAGCATGCCGCCGGTGAGATAGACACCATCCCAGCCGCCCAGGCTCAACACCAGGTCGCCCGCCACGCTGCCGAAGATGCCGGCGAGCGTTTCCACCGTGCGCACGCACAGCGGATCGGTGCCTGCCTCGGCGCGCGCGGTGATGTCTTCGGGCGTGTATTCCTCCGGCGGCTGGCCGGCGATGTCGGCCAGGGCGAGGTAGAGATTCACCAGGCCGTTGCCGCAGATCATGCGTTCGTTGGAGACGCGGCCGAAGCGCGCGTTGAGGCGATGCAGGATTTCCACGTCTTCGGTGGTGTGCGCCGCGAAACCGGCGTGGCCGCCTTCGGTCTCCAGCACCATCCAGCGGCCTTCGCGGCGCATCAGGCCAGCCACGCCAAGACCGGTGCCAGGACCCACCACGACGAAGGTCTGCGTTTCGCGCGTACCCAGTTCGGTGATCGGCTGCGGACCGACCGAGGACAGCTGATCGTGCGTGTGCAGCGGCACGGCCATCGCCTGCGCGGCGAAGTCGTTGACCAGGTGCACGGCTTCCATGCCCAGCTCGGCCTGCAGCGCATGCGCCGCGACCTGCCAGGGATTGTTGGTGACCTTCACCGTTTCGCCTTCGCTGACGCGACCGGCGGCGGCGATGATGGCGCGCTGTGCGGTGAACCCCGTGTCCGTGAAGTACTGGCGCATGGCTTCGGCCAGCGAGTCATGATCCTTGACCCGGTAGCGGCGCACGCTGTCCTCCATCAACGGATTCACACGGCCCGTATCAGCCAGCGCAAATCGCACGTTGGTACCGCCAAGGTCAGCAAGCAAGGTGGGGGCGGCACGGGCGGGTGTTCTCATGGACGGTCCTGCACTTGGGGAGACGGTAAGCGTGACTCCCTCGGGCTTTTTCGTCCAGTACTGCGGTGCAGCGAAACGCTGCCATTCGCGACCGAATGGACGGCCTTGCGGCCGTCCATGGGTGTCTGACGGGTTGCTACGTGGTGACCGGCGATCAGCCGCCCAGATAAGCCGCTGGCGTGGCGCCAAAGCCGGCCTTCACCTGCTTGGCCGTGTCGTCCGCCAGCACTTCGGCATCGCCGCGCTCCAGCGCTTCGAGGGTGCGGGCCGCGATATCGGCCGGGCTGGCCTTGGGCGCGTCCACGTGGCTCACCATGTCGGTATCGATGTAGCCAGCATGGATGCCGAGCACCTGGGTGCCCTGGGCGCGCAATTCGTTGCGCAGACTGTTGGTGAGCGACCACGCCGCTGCCTTGGTCACCGAGTAGGCGCTGGTGCTTTCCAGGCTCAGCCAGCTCAGCGCAGAGAGCATGTTCACCAGGGCGCCGCCGCCGTTCTTCTTCAACACCGGTGCGAACGCGGCGCTGACTGCGTAAACGCCGTACAGATTGGTTTCCATGATGCGGCGCAGGTTGCTCTCGCCATCGGCGGCGTCGAGCAGGGGCGCGCCACCGGTGATGCCGGCGTTGTTGATCACGATGTCCACATCCGCAGCCAGCTTCGCCGCGGCGGCAACGTCCTGCGGGTTGGTCACGTCCAGCTTGACCGGCACGACGCCGGGCAGGGTGACGGTGGAAGGATCGCGCGCAGCGGCATAGACCTTGCGCGCGCCGGCAGCCAGCACGGCCTTGGCGAAGGCGAGACCGAGGCCGCGATTGGCGCCGGTGATGAAGACGGTGGAACCCTGGATTTTCATGGCGGAGTGTCCTGTAGCGGGGGAGTAAGCGCCTTGCGGCTGTTTATATGACTTAGATCATATAATTCGATGTTCCGCCGGTTTCAAGGGCAGGGGCCAAACTTTTTCTGGTGCCGCCGGGTTCACGCCGTCCTCACAAAAAGTCACTTGCATTTCGCAAGTTACGCTTTATATGATGCACGTCATGTAATGCAGCAGGACCTCCCGCCGTGCGCCACACCACCGCCGAAAACATGCAATGCCCGATCGCCCGTGGTTTGGACCGGGTCGGCGAGTGGTGGAGCATGCTGATCCTGCGCGACGCCTTTTATGGCTTCACGCGCTTCGACGATTTCCAGACCAGCCTGGGGATCGCGCCGAACATCCTCAGCCGCCGCCTGGCGATGCTGGTGGAAACGGGCATGCTCGAGCGCCGTCGCTACAGCACCCGCCCCGTGCGCCACGAATACGTGCTCACCGAGCGCGGCCGCGACTTCCGTCCGGTGCTGCTGGCGATGATGGCCTGGGGCAACCGGCACTTCGCCGAGGAAGGCCAGGCCATCGAGCTGGTCGATCGCCAGCTGGGCCACGTCGTCGAACCGGTGCTGGTCGATCGCCAGACGGGCGAACCCATCACCCGCGAACGCCATGAAATGCGCGCCGGCCCCGCCGCCAGCGAGCGCATGCGTGCGCGCATCGAATTCAGGAATTCACGGGCGCAAGCCCTGCAAACCCTTTCCCATCCCAAGCCTCCGGAGTCACTCCCATGAATGCCGTCACCGTTGCCGAACGCGCGGACGCACCCGCCGTTACGGAATCCGTTCCCCGAAGCAGGAAGAAGCAGCTGCTCAGGCTCGCCATCGGCGCGGCCGTGATCGCCGGTGTGCTCTACGGCGGCCACTGGTGGAGCGTGGGCCGCTTTATCGAAGACACCGACGATGCCTATGTCGGCGGCGATGTCACCGTGATCGGTCCCAAGGTGCCCGGCTATATCACGCAGGTCGCGGTGACCGACAACCAGGTGGTGCAAGCCGGCGACCTGCTGGTGAAGATCGACGATCGCGACTACCGCGCCGCGCTGGCCAAGGCCGACGGCGCCGTGGCCGCGCAGGAAGCCTTGCTCGCCAATCTGGACGCCACCGAAAAACTGCAGCTGGCGGTGATCCGCCAGGCGCAGGCCAGCGTGGCCGCGGCCGATGCCGAAACACAGCGCTCGCGTGACGACCAAGAGCGTTACCGCGACCTCTCCAGCCGCTCGGCAGTGTCGATCGAAAGCGCGCAGCGCGCCGATGCCACGTACAAGACGGCACGTGCCGGTTCGGATAAGGCCGATGCTTCACTGGTCGCCGCGCAGCGGCAGATCGATGTGATCGAATCGCAGAAGCAGCAGGCACGCGCCGCTCTGCAACAGGCGAAGGCGGAACAGGACATCGCGCGACTCAACGAGGGTTATACCGAGCTGCGCGCACCGGTGGACGGCGTGGTCGGCAATCGTCGCGCTCGCACGGGCGCCTATGCCGCGGCGGGAACGCAGCTGCTGTCGGTGGTGCCGGCGCGTGGCCTGTGGGTCGACGCCAACTTCAAGGAAGACCAGCTTGCCCGCATGACCGCCGGGCAGTCGGTGGAAATCCGCGCCGACGTCGTGCCTGGCCGCGTCTTCCACGGCCATCTCGCGAGCCTCGCCCCGGCCACCGGTGCACAGTTCAGCGTGCTGCCGCCGGAGAACGCCACCGGCAACTTCACCAAGGTCGTGCAGCGCGTGCCGGTACGCGTGGTGTTGGACAGCAAGGACGACGCGCTGGGTGTGCTGCGCCCCGGCCTCTCCGTGGTGGCTGATGTGGATACGCGCAGCCGGACCGCCACGCCATGAACGCCCATGCCGCCAGCGCGCCGCTGAGCGGGCCCATCGATCCGGCCGCGCTCAGCATCGCGCAGAAAGTGTTCGCCTTCGCCAGCATGTGCGTGGGCATGTTCATCGCCTTGCTCGATATCCAGATCGTGTCCGCGTCGCTGCGCGACATCGGCGGCGGACTGTCGGCAGGTACGGATGAAACGGCCTGGGTGCAGACCAGCTATCTCATCGCGGAAATCGTGGTGATTCCGCTGTCGGGCTGGCTGTCGCGCGTGATGTCCACGCGCTGGCTGTTTGCCGCGTCGGCGGCGGGTTTCACCGTGACCAGCATGCTGTGCGGCATGGCCTGGGACATCAAGAGCATGATCGTGTTCCGCGCGCTGCAGGGCTTCCTCGGCGGCTCGATGATCCCGATGGTATTCACCACCGCCTTCGTGTTCTTCCAGAACAAGCAGCGCGTGATTGCGGCGGCCACCATCGGTGCGATCGCCTCGCTGGCGCCGACGCTTGGGCCCACGCTGGGTGGTTGGATTACCGATCACTCCTCGTGGCACTGGCTGTTCTTCATCAACCTGGTGCCGGGCATTTTCGTCGCGGTGGCGGTGCCGATGCTGGTCAATATCGACCGCTCGGATTACTCGCTGCTGCGCCACGCCGACTATCTGGGCATGGTGCTGCTGGCGATCTTCCTCGGCTGTCTGGAATACACGCTGGAAGAAGGTCCGCGCTGGAACTGGTTCAGCGACCAGACGATCCTTACCACAGCGTGGCTGTCGGGGCTGGCGGGCGTGGGTTTCATCGCGCGCAGCCTGACCTACGATCATCCCGTTGTCGATTTGCGCGCACTGCGCGACCGCAACTTCGCGCTTGGCTGCTTCTTCTCCTTCGTCACCGGCATCGGCCTGTTCGCCACCATCTATCTCACGCCGCTGTTCCTGGGTCGTGTGCGTGGCTACAGCGCGTTGCAGATTGGCGAGGCGGTGTTCTCCACCGGCGTGTTCCAGATCTTGAGCATTCCGCTCTACACCTTCCTGGCCAAGCGCTACGACTTGCGCTGGATCATGATGGTGGGGCTGGGTGTGTTCGCCATCTCGATGTGGGACTTCACCCCGATCACGCATGACTGGGGCGCGCACGAATTGCTGCTGCCGCAGGCCCTGCGCGGCATGGCCCAGCAGCTTGCGGTACCGCCGGCGGTGACGCTCACCCTAGGCGGCCTGGCGCCGAACCGTCTGAAGCTCGCCTCGGGCCTGTTCAACCTGATGCGCAACCTTGGCGGCGCGATCGGTATCGCGGTGTGCGCGACCATCCTCAACGACCGCACCAACCTGCATTTCTATCGCCTGTCCGAACATCTCAACGCGAGCAATGAAGCGATGAACGGCTGGCTGGCACAGACCACCGGCCATATCGCCGAACTCGGCCAGAACGTCGACGACGCCACCAATGGCTCGCTGCATCAGTTGTGGCAGCTGGCATATCGCGAAGCCCAGACGCTCTCGTACGCAGACGCCTTCCTCGCCATCGGCCTGTGCTTTGTCGTCGCAACGGCGATGGTGCCGCTGATGCGCAAGGTGGCGCCGCCTGCCGCGCCGTCCGCCGATGCGCACTGATCGAATTCTTTCTACTTTTGAGATATCACGATGAACACTTCGCTTTCGTCATCTGCCGGCGCGTCACGCTCATCATCGCGTCGCCATTCACTGGTTTTGGGCGCACTCGCGTCGGCATTGATCGGTCTGGCCGGCTGCACGGTCGGTCCCAACTACGTGCGTCCTGAGGTAAAGACCAACACCGACTATGCGAGCCAGTCACTGCTGCAGCAGCGCGATGCCACGCGCGCCGCGCCGGAGCTCGATGCGTGGTGGCAGGGGTTCGATGATCCCGAGCTCACCCGCATCATCAGCCGCGTGATGGCGCAGAACCTCGATCTCGCTGCGGCGATGGCGCGCGTGGACCAGGCTCGTGCGGCAGCGCGCGAAGCCGGCGCGCAGCTCGCACCGCAGGGCAGTCTCGACGGCCAGCTGGTGCAGCAACATCAATCCACCAAGGGCCCGCTGGGCGAGATCGCCAGCCAGACTCCTGGTTACAAGCGATCGCAGACGCTGGAAACATTGGGCGTCGGCGCAAGCTGGGAGCTCGATCTTGCCGGCGGCTTGCACCGTGGCGCCGAGGCCGCAGATGCCGAAGCGCAGGCGGCGGAAGCCAGCCAGGACGGCGTGCGGGTCTCCGTCGCGGCAGAGGCTGCCGACAGCTATTTCCAGGTGCGCGGTGCGCAGGAACGCATCCGCCTCGCGCAGCAGCAGATCGATACGGAAAACAAGCTGCTGGAGTTGGTCAAGCTGAGGCTGGCCGGTGGCCTGGCGACCACGCGAGAAGTGGCGCAGGCCCAGGCGCTGGTGCTGCAGGCCAAGACCACCTTGCCGCCGCTGCGCATCACGCTGGCGCAACAGCTCAACCGTCTTGATGTGCTGATGGGCGCCGCGCCCGGCACCTACGCGGCGGAACTGCAGGATCACGCGCCGAGCTTCACCGTGCCGGTGATCGGCACCGACGGCGGCCCGGACATGCTGCTGCGCCGCCGCCCGGACGTGATCGCCGCCGAGCGCAAGCTCGCCGCATCGAACGCACGCATCGGCGTTGCCGTGGCCGAGTACTACCCGAAGGTCTCGCTGGGCGGCCTGCTCGGTTTTGAAAGCCTGCAGAGCGGCTCGCTGTTCTCCTCCCAGGCGTTCCAGCCGCAAGCCGTGCTCGGCCTGCACTGGCGCCTGTTCGACTTCGGTCGTGTGGATGCGGAAGTGGCGCAGGCCAAGGGCGCCAATGCCGAAGCGCTGGCGCAGTATCGCCAGTCGATGCTGCGTGCCACGGAGGACGTGGAGAACGCCATCGTTTCCCTCGCCGAGCTGGAAACCCAACACCGCGATCTGACCCTGGAAGTGCAGGCCCACGTGCAGGCCCGCGATGCCGCGCAGGATGCGTACAAGGGTGGCGCGGTCAGCCTGATCGAAGTGCTGGATGAAGATCGCCAGCTGCTGACCTCGCGCGACGAACTCGCTCGCGTCCATGCGGATGACGCGCGCGCCGCAGTGGCCACGTTTCGGGCATTGGGTGGCGGCTGGTCCGGCAGCGAGGCGAAGGCAGTGGCAGCGCGTTGAGCGCTGCCATGCACGGCGTTACTTAGACGGCGGAGGCGTTGGCGGCACCTGGTCTTCCGCGTCCGCCTTGAGCTCGTTGGGGTCGCGTACCCGCGGATCGTAACTCGTCATCAAGGGCTGGCCGACCGGTGGCTTGTCGCGCAGATCCGCCACCTGTCCCGCCGTCACCGCGCCACCGCGATTGCCCCAGCTGGAGCGCACGAAGGTGAGGATGTCCGCGATCTGCTGATTGTTCAGGCGTTCGCGGAAGGCCGGCATGCTGAACTGCGTGGGCGCATCGCGCCCGGCCGGCATGGTGGCGCCGTGCAGCACAAGACGCACGGCCGAGCCGGGATTCTCGCCATTGAGCACGGGATTGCCGGCCAATGCGGGATAGACCTGTCCGTAACCGTGTCCGTCGGTGCGATGGCAGGTGGCGCAATTGTCGATGTACAGCTGCGCCCCCGGTGTGCTCACGTTGCCGCTGTAGAGCGCCGTGTGCCTGGCCGCGTCGTAGGTCACCGCCTGTTCCTGCCGCGCCGCCGGCAAGGACTTCAGGAAGTGGACCATGGCGGCGAGATCCGCATCGCTCATGTACTGCGTGCTGTGTTCGATCACGTCGCTCATGCCGCCAAACACGGCACTGCGTTCGGTGCGTCCGGTCTTCAGCAGGGCGATCAGCTCATCGTCCGGCACGCTGCCCAGACCGCTGGCCAGTTCGCCGCGCAAGCTGGGCGTGACCCAGTTGTCGTTGACGCTGCCGCTGAGATAAACCGTGCCATCCTTCGGCCCCAGCGCCTTTTCCTGCAGGGTGAATGCGCGCGGCGTGTGGCAGGCACCGCAATGTCCCAGACCTTCCACCAGATATTGCCCGCGCGCCATGGTTGCATCGCCGGTGGCGGCGGTCTCGATCGGCGACACCTTCGGCGCGAACAGCCAGCGCCAATAGGTGAGCGGCCAGCGCATGGACAGCGGCCAGTGGATGTCCTCGGCGTGGTTGTCCTGTTTCACCGGTTGCACGCTGTGCATGAAGTACGCGTACAAGGCCTGGATATCCTCATCGTTCACCTTCGCGTACGACGGATACGGCATGGCGGGGTAGAGCGTATGGCCGTCCGCATTGATCCCACGGCGCACCGCGCGCTCGAACTGGCCATAGCTGTACTTGCCGATGCCGGTGTCCGGATCGGGCGTGATATTGGTGCTGTAGATGGTGCCGATCGGCGAGGCGATCGGCAGGCCGCCGGCATAGGCCTTGCCGCCGGGCGCGGTATGGCAGGCCGCGCAATCGCCCAGGCGCGCAAGGTATTCGCCCTGCTTGATCTGATCGGGCGTGGCCTCTGCTGCTTTTGCGGTCGGATCACCGCCGCCGCCGGGAAACAGCATGGCCAGCAGCCACACGATCACCAGCAACACGACGAGGACGACGATCACGCGCCACAGGGTGTTGCCACGACGAGGCTTCGCATAGGTGTTCATGCCTGCACCAGAGGCCCGGGATTCTTGAGGTAGGTCTCGCGGATGGCCTTGACGGACATGTACGTGAGGCCGCCGATCAGACCGGTCGGGTTGTAGCCGAGGTTCTGCGGGAACGCCGACGCACCCGTGACAAACACGTTGTGCACGTCCCAGTTCTGCTGGAAGCGATTCAGGGCGCTGGTCTCGGGTGAAGTGCCCTGGATCACGCCGCCGGTGGTGTGCGTCGTCTGGTACTGGCGCACGTCGTAGTGGCCGCCCGGTTTGCGTATCGTCTGCGAGGTCTGCCTGGGCTTCATCGCATCGGCAATCTCCTGCGCACGATCGGTCAGGAATTGCGTCATCTTGTATTCGTTGTCGTGCCAGTCGAAGGTGATGCGCAACAGCGGCAGGCCAAACGCATCCTTGTAGGTCGGGTCGAGATCGAGATAGCGATCGCGATAGGCCATCACCGAACCATGCGACTGCACGCCGGTGGTGTGCAGGTAACTATCCTTCGCCGCGCGCTTCCACTTTTCGCCCCACGCCGGTGTACCCGGTGGCACCAGCAGCTGCTGGATCGGTCGGCCGCCGGTCTGCCCGCCGAGGATGTAACCACCGCCGACGAAACCATGCGGCCCGTGGTCGAAGTGGTCGGAGTTGAACTCGTCGATGATCTGGTTGCCGCCCGAACCCGCGCCGATGAACGGATTGATCGCCACGTCCTTGTCGAAGAAAACGTTGACGTTGCTCATCATCTGGTACGCGTAGTTCTTGCCGATCACGCCCTTGCCGGTTTTCGGATCGTAGGGCGCACCGATGCCGGACATCAGCATCAGGCGCACGTTGTGCATCTGGAAGGCCGACACGATCACCAGATCGGCGGGCTGCTCGACCTGCTGTCCTTGCGCGTCGATATAGGTCACGCCGGTGGCGCGCTTGCCGCTGGAATCGAGGTTGATCTTGATCACATGGCTGTTGGTGCGCAGCTCGAAATTCGGCTTGCGCATCAGCACGGGCAGGATGGTGGTCTGCGGCGACGCCTTGGAATACATGAAGCAGCCGAAGCGCTCGCAATAGCCGCACAGATTGCACGGACCCAGCCGCACACCATGCGGATTGGTATAAGGCCGCGATGCATTCGACGAGGGCTGCGGGAACGGCTTGTAGCCCTTCGAGCGAGCGGCATCGGCAAACAGTTTGGCGCCGTAGTTGTCGGCCACCGGCGGATTGGGATACTCGCGCTTGCGCACCCCTTCGAACGGATTGCCGCCGTCCTTGATCTCGCCATTGAGATTGCCGGCGCGCCCTGAGGTGCCGCACAGGTACTCAAACTGATCGAGGAAGGGCTCCAGCTCGTCGTAGGTGACGCCATAGTCCTGGATCTGCATGTCCTCGGGCATGAACTTCTGCCCGTAGCGCTTGCTGATATGACTGTGGAATTCCAGATCCTCCGGCGAGGGCCGATAGTGCTGCCCGTTCCAGTGGATGCCCGCGCCGCCCACGTTGTTGCCGAGCAGGAACGAGCCGTACTGGCGATACGGCACGGCGGTCTCGTTGAGATTGTGGCGTATCGTCACCGTCTCGCGCGCCAGCGGCTGGAACAGTTCGCCACGGATGCCATAGGCCAGTTCATCGGCATTGTGCGGATAGGTGAAGTCGGGCGAGGTATCGCGATAGGCGCCGCGTTCCAGCGCCAGGATCTTCAAACCCGTATCGACCAGTTCCATGCCGATGATCGCGCCGGTCCAGCCAAAGCCGACCAGCACCACGTCGACCGGTTTCATGCGCGTCATGATTTCGCCCCTTCGATCGACACCGGCCCGAACGGATAGACCTTGCCGGGCTGTTCGATCCAGTCGGCATAGTCGGCGCGCGCGCCAGGAAAGCCGATCATCTTCCAGCCGCCCATCTGCCTGTTGCCGCCGTACATCGGGTCGGCGAAGTAGCCTTCCTTGGTGTTGGCCAGCAACTGGGTGAAGAAGGCCACCGCCGGGATATCGTCGAGCTGGATCTCACCCTTCTCCATCTGATGGAGGATGGCGTCGCGTTGCTCGGCGGGCAGCGCGGAGAACTTCTGGTTGTGCTGCTTCTGGCACCAGCTGTCGACCGAGGCGATGCCCTTGCGATAGAACTCGCGCGGCGTGTAACGCAGCTGATAACCCAGCGTGGCCGGTGCATCGGGCACGAACGGGCCCTGCATATACCAGAGACCGCCATGGCCGTAGGCCGCTTCCATCTGGCGATCTAGAAACTCCGGTACGCCCGCTTCAACGGCGCTGGGTCCGTCCTCATTGGGTGGGATCAATCGCTCCACCGCCGCCTGCAGGAAATCCCACTCGGGCGCCGTGAAATAACGTGGCGTGTACTTCGTTGCCGTGGCAGCTGCCGCAGGCGTCGCGGCCGTGCTGCTTTGCGTCTGCGCGATGGCGGAGGTTCCCAGGAGACTGACGGCAGGTACCGCCACCAGCGACTGTCGCAAAAAGTCGCGACGGGAAGGCGATCTGGGCTTGCTGGTCATGACAATCCCTTACCAAACGTGCGTTGCGTTCGCCGATCCTGACGCGACAGCTGAATGCAAAACGTGAAGGTTTGTTGACAGAGAAAACACAGCGAGCGGACGCCCGGTGCGCATTTTCATCGAAGCGTTTGGACGCCCATCATTCACGCCATGTCGACCGCGCAACCCCTCCCTTGTAGGAGCGCANNGTGCGCTCCTACAAGGGTCTGCGCATTGTGGGGGGGCGTACAGGCCTCATCGTGCCGCCGACGCGAGTACGCCATAATGTGCGGGACCACCCTTGGGGATCGGCATGGACACCTCCCGCGAACAACGCCTGCTGCGCGTGTCGATCGGCGCAACCTTCCTGGTCGGCGTGGCCTGCGTCACGGTAGGCTTGCTGATGCACTCGCAGGCCATCGCCTTCGATGGCTTCTACTCGCTGGTCGACGTGGTGCTTACCGCGGGCTCGCTGCTGGTGTCCCATCTGGTCACCAGCGAAGGCAGCCGGCGCTTCCAGTTCGGCTACTGGCACCTGGAGCCGTTGGTGCTGGTGTTCAACGCGGCGGTGCTCTCCGCGATCTGCAGCTACGGCGGCTTCACCGCCCTGCATGGCCTGCTGACTGGCGGTCACGAACTCGCGTTCGGTTTTGGCGCGGTGTGGGCGGCGGTGATGGGCGTGGTCAGCCTGGCCATGGCGCTTTATGTGCGACGCCAGGCCAATGCCTTGGGATCGGTGCTGCTGCAACTGGACGCGAAGGGTTGGTTTATCGGCGGCGCGATCAGCGTTGCGGTGCTGGTGGGCTTTGCGTTGGCGGCGGCGATCGAGGGCGGTCCGTTCGATCACGCCACGCGCTATATCGATTCCACTGTGCTCCTGCTGCTGACCATCGCGCTGTTGCCGCTGCCCCTGGGCAGCCTATGGCATGCGTTGCGCGAAGTGCTGCAACTGGCACCCGATTCGCTCGACCAGCGCGTGCGTGATGTGATGACACGCTTGGTGCAGGAGCGTGGCTATCTGCACTTCACCAGCTATGTCGCCAAGATCGGGCGCATGCGGTTTATCGATATCCACATCCTGGTGGATGCGTCGCGGCCGCTAGGTGATATGCGGGATGTGGATGCGGTGCGTAGCGAGATCGCCACGCGGCTGGGTACCGATATTCGCGCCGAATGGCTGACCATCGTGTTCACCGGCAAGCGGGAGTGGAT
>NZ_JPLA01000168.1 GCF_001010355.1 Dyella japonica DSM 16301
GGCTGCTGCTAAACAAAAGGCAGTTGAATACTTTCGGCCAAAGAAACGTGTAGCCCAAACTATGGGGGTTCATCTCGCAGAGGAAAACTGATATGTCCATGACAGATGCTCAATTAACCCGTGAAGATGACAGATGTCAGGCTAAAGCCTTTATGGGCAAAACTGCTGCATTCTTTGGTTCACTGTTATGTTCCCTGAAGTTCCGTTGGGTAAAAGATGGCTGTGATACAGCACAAACCGATGGTGAGCATCTCGAATGGAATCCTGATTGGTTTGAAAGTCTATTACCTGAATCTCGTGTAACAGTACTTATGCATGAACTATGGCATGTTGGCTTACTGCATTCTGTTCGTATGG
>NZ_JPLA01000169.1 GCF_001010355.1 Dyella japonica DSM 16301
CTCTTCGCGGCAGCATCAAATGTCGGTGGCACCAGGGCGGGTCTTCCACCAATAATCCAGCCACAGTCTTCAATCTGAACAAAGGCATAGGTAGGGAATATCCACTCTGACTCAGGGAAGTTTAAACGACCTGTTAGTTCAAATGCAGGGGACATAATCTGTGGTGTAAAAAACAGAAGGGTTGCCTGTGCATCAGGGAACTTACCTTTTACATAGTCACGTATGTAGTTAGTGGATTGACCCAGTTTGGTGCATAGCCAATCTACATAAGGCCACTGATGTTCTTCTACTGGAGCAAAGATGTCTTTAATCCATGGAGTAGGTACATCATTACCTGTCTCTTCTTTGTATAAAGCCATAGTTTTAGGGTCATAAATACAAGGAGCATTCTTACCCTCACCTGTATTATATGAACCATCCCACCACCAAGGCTCACCAATCTGGAAGTACAGCTCCATTCCCAAGTTCTGGCATTCTTTCAAAATCTGACATTGGGCTTTACTTACAAAATCCAGAGCATCTTTGTTAGTAGGC
>NZ_JPLA01000170.1 GCF_001010355.1 Dyella japonica DSM 16301
CCAGTAGCACGAGTGTCATCATGAGCAACGCCGTAATCATACTGAAGGCATTCATAAACAATGTCTCCTTTCTCGTGTGACTGACCAGCAGCACTACCCATTACAGGCTTATCCTTAATACGGAATTTACGTGGCTTAGCCATATGGCCTCCTATGTGCATGTAATCAAAAAAATTGCCTCCGTGTAGGAGGCAAATAGCGGAGTTTATTATGAGTGGTCTACAACCACAAAAGACCTACTTAGTGGATGCATTCATCTGCAAGCAGCTTACGGAATTGAATCCAGCCACACAGATTACCTGAGTATAAACGTAAATTTCTGTCCATGTGGCTAATGCCATTTTCCCATGTAGATGGGTCAGTAGGCTCATTTAAGCCTTTACTCATTACATGCTGAGGAGTTGCTTGATGTTCAGTAGGGCTTGCGTGAACAGGCTTACTTTCAACCAATTTAGAGAACAAACGCAGGTCTTCTTCGATAGTAGAAGGAGTACCTTTAAAGTTGTTATAGGAAGCACGGGCACAACGAGCAGCAGAGATTTTTACTAACAGGCAATTAATCTCATCACTACTTGGTTCATCACGAGTAATTCGTTGATGTTTGCAATAATCGTAAGCATCGAGGTAATCACTATTAGTAATGTACGGCAAATGCCATTCCCCAGCCAACAGGGTACGGGGTTTTGATTGGTCATACTGTTCCTTCATCTTAGTAGCCAATTCACAAATCTCTGGTTGAGCATCGGGATGAATGCGTAAACCAAAGAAGTTATTCCATTGAGTAGCTGTCA
>NZ_JPLA01000171.1 GCF_001010355.1 Dyella japonica DSM 16301
GTAGGCGGTCAGTGTACCACTGAACTGACGACGTTTAGAGCTTGGCTTGATAGAGAAATTGGAACCAACAACGAAGCGAGGCTCAATACCGTTCTCAAGGTTAATTGCCATCTCAGTAATAACATCAACAGACACATCACCCATAGTCAGCTTACCAGAGAAGCCATCCATAGGGGAAGTAGTTGTACGAGTACCTTTAGTCAAACCGGACGGAAGAGTAGCTGCCTGTTCCATCGTACGACCAACGATACCAAATTCCACGCCGGTGATAGCTTCAGCACTTACAGTAATTGCAAGACTGTTAACTTCACAACCACGATAAATGGTATACGGGAAGTCCGAAAGGTCCGCGTTATAGCCAATAAAGGTAAAAGATTGGCGCTCGATGCCTGCGGTCAACACTTCACCCGCAAACGTACCACGTAATGCACCACCCAACAGGTCATCAAATGTCTCATAAGACAGTTCACCCGTTGCTGTACCTTCTACGTGACGAGCGCCAAGACGGAAATCCGCCACTTCTGCATCATCTCGAATTTCTTCAGATTGCAGAGTAGCGATTTTAATATCAAGACCCGATTTAGTAGCACGAAAGACCTTCAGAGTTCCGCTAGACGGAGCGACACCGGAGGCCTGTTCTTTGATGTAATAGCTACTATAACGTGAACCTTCAGCCATCGTTATATCCTCTGTTTAGGCTCACGTGCGAGCCAGTAGATTGTTACATATTGAGCGTCCCAAACACCTTCAACACCACCGCGAGTGAAGTCTGCAATTGACGTTTGTCCACCTTGAGAAAACGTCTTTCTTGTTAGTCTTAACATGCAGCCGTCCGGTGCCTGGAGCTGTCTTGGTACACTAAAGATTTTACTCACATGTCCAAGAACAGCATTAGATTC
>NZ_JPLA01000172.1 GCF_001010355.1 Dyella japonica DSM 16301
CTACTGTTCCTGTTAAACGTAAAGGTGTACTGGAACTACAATCCACAGGTGCAGGAGCCAAAGGGAAAATCAATCCTAAGACCTATACCATTAAGGGTGAGCAACTGAAGGCACTTCAGGAAAATATGCTGCACTTCTTTGTAGAACCACTACGTAATGGTATTACTCAGACTGTAGGTGAAAGTCTGGTGTACTCCACTGAACAATTACAGAAAGCTACTCAGATTCAATCTGTAGTGCTGGAAGATATGTTCAAACAGCGAGTACAGGAAAAACTGACAGAGAAGGCTAAAGACCCGACATGGAAGAAAGGCGATTTCCTTACTCAGAAAGAACTGAATGATATTCAGGCTTCTCTGAATAACTTAGCTCCTATGATTGAGACTGGTTCTCAGACTTTCTACATTGCTGGCTCAGAAAATGCAGAAGTAGCAAATCAGGTATTAGCTACTAACCTTGATGACCGTATGCGTGTACCAATGAGTATCTATGCCCCAGCACAGGCTGGTGTAGCAGGTATTCCATTTATGACTATTGGTACTGGTGATGGCATGATGATGCAAACTCTTTCCACTATGAAAGGTGCACCAAAGAATAC
>NZ_JPLA01000173.1 GCF_001010355.1 Dyella japonica DSM 16301
TGCAGTAGTAGTGTCTGTGTTCTTTACTCCTGCTGCTGGTGCTGGGGTAATGGGTACTGCTGCTTCTATTGGTGCTGCATTAGGTTTTGCAGGGTTAGCTGCTATTATCGTTGGGGCTGTGGCTAATGCCATTGCAGCTATGATTCTGATGTCCATTATTCAAACAGTCTCTGTTAGTCTGCTTGGGGATAAGATTGGAATCATTGTTGCTACTATTGCCTCTATGGTAGCCATGAATGTCGGCACAGCTTTATCCACTGGTTCATCTATGTCTACGATGCTTGGTGAAATGATGAAAGCAGACAACATCATTAAACTCACTTCATCTGTAGGAAATGGCATAAGTGATTACATCAATGCTTCTGCTATGGAAACTGTCAAAAAGACAGAGAAACTTATGGCAGAGTACCGTGACCAGATGAAAACCATTCAGGAAAAGTACGAGGAAATGTTTGGCAC
>NZ_JPLA01000174.1 GCF_001010355.1 Dyella japonica DSM 16301
TACCCCAGCTCAAGAGCTGTATATGTGGTATAAACACTCTGCCTACCTGAGAGAACACAAAATCGAATCTGAAACCTCTATGCTGGCAGTTAACACCCGTCCAGAGCTGGTTGTTAAAGCAACTCTGAAAGGTGGTGACTAATCACTAAGGCGATTCATCCCATATGGGGAGGGGGGTCGCCCCCCTCCCCTTTTTATTTATTAGGGTTTAACAGGACAGTCCCGTGAATAGAGCTGAATATCCAGTCGAGTATGATCCTCTATTAAGAGTTTTCAACAATCAGTTAAGTTTTTATCAATTTTTAGCACAA
This sequence comes from Dyella japonica DSM 16301, assembly GCF_001010355.1. Lineage (GTDB taxonomy): Bacteria > Pseudomonadota > Gammaproteobacteria > Xanthomonadales > Rhodanobacteraceae > Dyella > Dyella japonica. The sequence continues at coordinate 312 of NZ_JPLA01000174.1, forward strand.
TACAATCCAGAAATCAATGTTGGTTTATCAGCCCTGCTGCCACCAACAGAGTTCGTTATTGGAAGTGTTCACTATCCATGCAGAACGAT
>NZ_JPLA01000175.1 GCF_001010355.1 Dyella japonica DSM 16301
GCTCAGGATCCTGTTCAGTACCTTCCGTACCCTCCTGTGCGGTCGGGCCTGGTGATTCCTCACTGCCACCACCAGGTTCAGTAGGGCCTACAGGTGGCTCCGGCTCTGGTTCAGGTTCTGGGGCTACTGTAGAAGTCAGCCCAAGATTTACAACCTGAGAACGTTTCTTAGGCCACTCAATGGTGAAAGTCTGGGTATCTTCTGCATAAGCAACATCGCATTGCTCATCGTTTATGGTCACTTTTTTGGGCATCCCTTCAGGGTCCCACAGATGGCCCTCTGCCACTGAAACTTTGAAAGCGGCATCTACCTCTTTAAACACTGACGGGGTGAGTGTGATATTGACATCACCGCTTTGCAGTGTTAAAGTGCTTTCATCAGGGTTCTCTGTTAGGAACAGAAGAATAACACCCATACCGATACTTGAGATACCAGTATCAATTGGCAGGCCTGTGCG
>NZ_JPLA01000176.1 GCF_001010355.1 Dyella japonica DSM 16301
CTCCTTACCATTAACCAGCTTAATAAAGTTAGCAAAGGTCAGTGCAAACTCGGTTGGTATATACGTAGGGGTATTCAGAACGGAATAGTCCACTTGGTCTAGCCATCCATCCAACTCCTGTTTAATTAGTTCAGACATCAATAATATCCTCGTCTTCTCGAACCAGTGTGGAACCTGCAATTACTTTAGTAGGTGTACCAGCTTCAATAGCTGCTTTCTGAGCTTCAGCCAACTGGGTTAGTGTGTTCTTGAGTTCAGTCAATCCAGAGTTTTCTCTCAAATCCTAGATTGATATTAGTAACAGCATCCTTCGGTTTCTGGAGGTGAGTAAGGATAGAGTTGGCAGCACCACACTGTACCTTCTCACTGGTAGCATTCTTCATGAGCCATGCCTGATGGTTCAATGCTTCCTGAAACAAATCCTGATTAACAATCC
>NZ_JPLA01000177.1 GCF_001010355.1 Dyella japonica DSM 16301
GTTTGCAATACGTTCTGAAGTGAGAGCGTATCGTTCGTTTACTGTTTCTTTCATGAAGTCAGGGATTTCACGAGAAGCTTTAATTTCATCAAACTTGTCGAGTACTGCCTGGTCTTCAGCGATTAAATTTTCATACATCTCGATATCTTTCTTGATAAACTCGATATCTTCCTGGGTTACTTTGGATAAACGAGACGCTTTATCCTTTTTGTACTGCTCGTTAGTTTCACGAAACCAGAATAATGTACGTTTTTTGTTAGTGTTTTTGTAGACTTCCACAATTCCAACTGAATCGATGATAACAATCCAATTCCAGCAAGATTTGAAAATATGACCTCCGACCACGGTAATCTCGTTGTCATAAGCACCGTCATTAAAGAACTTGCTTTGTGCTTCAGATTTAAATTTACCGTCGTTATAAT
>NZ_JPLA01000018.1 GCF_001010355.1 Dyella japonica DSM 16301
CGCAGCCGCAGCCGCAGCCGGAGCCGGGCCCCACACCTGATTCGGTGCCCGCGCCGACGCCGACGCCGACGCCCGACGCGCCGGCCCAGCCGCAGCCGCAACCGGCCGCACCGGTTCAGCCGACGCCCGCCGCGCCAGTCACCCCGGTCTATCGCCCCGAACCGGGTGCATACCTGGGCAACCAGATCGCTGCCATCGGCATGTTCCAGCACACGCTGCACGACCGCCTGGGCGAAGTCGACTACACCGAGCGTCAGCGTGGTGAAGATGGCAATGAGCACAAGGCCGTTTGGAGTCGCGTGATCGGTCGCACCTTCGACGCTACCACCGGCGCCGACCAGATTGACTCGGCCACCCAAGCGGCCGCCATGCAGGTCGGTGGTGAAGTGGGCCAGTGGACGAAGGGTGACAGCCGCACGCACATCGGTGTGATGGGCGGCATCGGCCACGCCAACACCCAGGTGGATTCGTCCATCACCAGCTACCAGGCCAAGGGTGGCGTGAAGGGTTACAGCGTGGGTGCGTATGCCACGTGGTATGCCAACGCCGCCAAGCCGACCGGCCTGTATGTGGACAGCTGGGTGCAGTACGGCTGGTACAAGAACAGCGTGCAGGGCCAGAGCTTGATGAGTGAAAACTACAAGTCCAAAAACTGGACGGCCTCGCTGGAAAGCGGCTACGCCTTCGACATCGGCCACAGCGCCAACCGTGCCTGGTACATCGAGCCCGAAGCACAGGTGATCTTCAACCGCTACCACGCGCCCAAGCACGTGGAAGCCAACGGCACCGAAGTGAGCGTGGCGCAGGGCGGTGGCGTGACCACGCGACTGGGTGCGCGCCTCTACACCCGAGAGCTGGACATGAACCAGAACCGCGTGCAGCCGTTCATTGAGGCCAACTGGTGGCATAACGGCCAGGCGCAGGCAGTGGCCTTCAACGGTGAACAGCAGGCCGCGCAAACGGCCAAGGACATCTTCGAAGTGAAGGCTGGCGTGCAGGCCGAGCTGGGCAAGGGCTGGACGGGCTGGGGTCATGCGGGCGTGCAGATGGGCGCCGGCCACCAGCGCGGCGGCGAAGCCCAGGTGGGTGTGAAGTACAGCTGGTAATGCCGCACAAGCGAGTCTGAAGGGAGACAGGGAAGTCACCGCCGCCTCGGGAAACCGGGGCGGTTTTTTGTTTGGTGTCATTACTTGCAGAAAGATGAAAGCCTGGGCACTTAAGTAGTTCTACGCTTGATAATTCGACGACGCTGCATGATAAAAAGGCGGCTTCTGTGTTCAAGCGCAGACGATATGAGCATTCTCTACCTAGTCTTGAGTCATGAACGCTGCTTACTACGCTGAGTAGTGTGGGCTCGGAGGGCAGGCGGCCACAATGGTTCATCCGCGTTAAATTTTAGAATGTAAACGCACTAGCTGAGCGCAGCCTTATCATGCGTGTCGGGTCGCGGCACGAAAATGGAAGTTCTGCGCGCGCCAGTTGATAGACATTCATGCTTTGACATTCGACAGCCGGGCAGAACTGACATCGGCTTTGCAGGCATCATTCGGACGCTACGCGTCAGGAGATACGCCATGCCCAACATAGAGGACGTCAGGCAGGTCGGGCCATTGGTCTCGCTACTGAACTGTTCCATTGGCGCGGCGCTGGCATCGATGGCCATGGCGTCTCCCAGTGCATTGGCGCAATCGACCTGTGCTAACGGAACGACTCCAGTGGGAGCGCAGTGTACCCTTCCAGCGTTTTCGCCGTTGACCAACGATGGGGCGACTAGCTCGGGTGTGACTACGGTGAGTGGTGGTCAAACCATCACATTGACTGGGCAGGGTACTCAAATAGCTCCCGGCACCAGTGGCGCGACAAGCATCTCACTTTCCACGCTCTTTACCAGTGGTCGGATAACCTCAGGCAGCCAATATGCTGACCCTGCCAATCCGGCATCACTGGTCATTAGCACGGGGGCGCGTGCGACCACACTTCTTGTGCCTGATCCGATCACCGGTGGCACTGTCACCGTATCCGTGTACGACGATGCAAACATCACAGATACGCATGATGTCTATACGGTCTCAACCAATGTTGCCGTCAATGGTGGACAGTACATCAACACGCGACTTGGCACGGTGACCGCAGCCGGCGGAACCTTGAATGTCAATCTCGGCAACGGCGGCGGGACCAATGCCGCTGGCAACGCCATTTCCATGATTGCCAAGCAAACATCGCTCTTCTATGTCGACGGCACCGGTTCGGTCAATAGCAGCCTGACTTGGCGTTCCAATAATTTGATCGACATGGGTGACACGTCGTCAGCCATCCCCAGCGGGACGTCAACAACAACGAGTGTGTTTCTGTTCTCTGCCTACGCGGGAACATTTACTGCTTTCGATGGGTCCACCAAAACAGTGACAGATGCGGCGTCACTGCGAGCCTATAACGATTTCCTGATCAGCAAACTCCAGGCGGGGCAACTTTCCCCAGACAACTATGTTACCCAATTCAATCGCGCATATACAAATACTAAGCGAAACATTACGTATACCAACGGCCCTGCCAATATGGTGGATGAGATCTATCAGCCCATCGGCAATCGCGCGGTTATTCAAGCCGTAGGGGCCAAGGCAAGCGTGCAACTAGCAGCTGGTGCATTCATCGACGCCACCAATATCACTCGGGATGGCCGCGCTGTTCCCCGCATGGTCGGCGCTGTTATCTGGGCAGATCAAGGGGCGACGGGTATCAACAACGGCACGATCTCGTTGCGACGTACGGGAGCCAACAATTACGCCTTTGGCCTTTACGCCACCGGTGGCGGCCACGTGATCAACAATAACGTGATCAATGCGGGATACTTCGCGGGGCAGGCCGGTGCCATCAATCCACCGTCTCCGTCGAGCCCGGATGTCACTTACGTCATGGGCGCGACCGATAACAGTTCGACCGCCGTCAATGCGGGCATCATCAATATCGCGGCCGCCGGATCTTTCGGTTTGCGTACGCTCGATGGATCATCACAAGTCACCAACAATGGGGTCATCAATGTATGGGTGGCCCCGCTCCCGGAAGGAAGCCAGAACTCGGCCGTTCGGACTTCCGGTATCGTGCTGACGTCGGGCAGCGGTACGAATGCCGGCGTGATCTATCTGGGCCGGCAACCGCAATACAACGTTGCTGCACCTGAGGCTGTCAACGATGTCGCCAATGGCGTGACGCCGTTGACGGGTATACAGGTGCTCTCCCCAGCATCGGCCACCAATTCGGGCACCATCACCTTGGGTTCTCAGGTGCAAGGAAGCCAAGCAATCTATGTCAATGCATCGACGGGCACGGTGACCAATGCCGCTGCTGGCGTGATCAATATCAATGGCGCGGCAACAGGGGCTCCTGCGGAAAACCAAGGCATTCTCGCCGTCAATACAACCAAGGTGACGAATGTCGGCACGATCAACGTCAATGGCATAAATGGCATTGGCATCAAGTTGACGGACGTGGCGCTTCCCGCTGATTCAGACCCAGCCGGGTCGGAGCCGGAGCTTGATCCTCAGTCCCCCTTGGGGGCAGCTGTCGCCGTGACCTCATCTGGTGTGATAAACGTGACCGGCGCCATTGGTGCCACCGGGCTGCGTAACTATGGGATCTGGGCGCAAGGCTCGAGCAGCGTGGCCACACTCAGCGGGCAAGTGAATCTCTCTGGTGTGGGCGGCATCGGCTTGCATGCACGCGGTGGTGGCAAGATCAACATCACGAGTACCGGTAATGTCAATTTCCTTTCTGGCAACAACCAGGTCGGTTACTTCGTCTACGGTCCAGGTTCGGCCATCGTCAATGCCGCCAGGGGTGCGCAGAACGTCTCGACACCCAATTCCACGCTGTTTCGCGTCGAGGGTGGTGCGAGTTTTGCCGGCGGCGCTGGCGGGTCCGTGTTTGTCGCCTCTGGCTCCAACAGCACGGCGTTTGTCGTCACGGGTGCTGACGATGGTGCGGGGGGCAGCGGCACGCGAAGCACGTTCGAGTCGGGCAATGCGACCCTGAATCTCACTGGTCAAGGCGCCACGGGCATTTACGTCAATGGCGGAGCAACGGGAGTGATCACCCCCGCAGCCACGATCAATCCATCGGGATTGAGCAGCATTGCCGGCGTGGTCGATGGCCTTCGCTACGATCTCCATAACGTAGTAACGACCGGCCCAGTGGCCGGCACTACGCTGACCAATCAGGCAACGATCACCTCGTCAGGCATACGCGGCACGGGATTTGTCGCGCGCAATAGCGGTTCATTGATTAACGACGGCACGGTGAACTTGGCGGGCTCTCAAACGATCGGCGCGCTGGTGATCTCCGGCGCAACGTTGACCAATAATCAAACCATTACTGTCGCCAATGGAACGGGCGTTCGTGTCGAAAATGCCGGTTCGCAGATCACGAACAATGGGCTGATTCACGCCGATGGCGGAGTCGCCGCATTGGAGGTGACCAATGGTGCTGCTCCCACTCTCCTTGGCACCGGTGTCATTAGCAGTGCGGGTAGCGTTCCTGTCGTTCTTGTGAGCCCGACCGCTGCGGGCCTGAATGTCGGTTCGCAAACGGTCACCAACATGGGTACCGGCAACGGCATCGAGAACGCCGCCGAGATCGGCGCGATCACGCTCAACGGCACGAGCATCAACGTGACCGACGGTGCCGGTATTCGCACCGCGACATCAATCGACCCGGCCTCCATCGCCAGCATTGGCGTGCACGGCAGTGGCGCCGGCTTTGCGTTTCGCCAGGCGAGTGGTGCGCTGGCCAGTGGTGACTTCACACTGGGCGACGGTTACAGCATCACCGTCGATGGTGTGGGTGGTACGGGTATCGCCGGGCAAACGACCGGCGCAGTCGACACGAGCGCATCCGTCAATGTCACGAATGCCGGCGGTGGCCCGGCCCTGCTGGCTGGCACGGCCAGCAGCAGTATCAATCGCGGCACGCTCACCTCGGTGAGTATGGCAGCACCCGTCGTTGATCTGTCCAACGGTAGTGGCACGACCTTCACCAACCTAGGCACGCTCACCGCGGCGGATGTCACGCAGCAGGCCATACGCGGAAGCGCAAGTGGCGACACGATCAACATGGCCGGCGGTGCGATCACCGGCGTGGTCGCTGCCGGTGACGGAAACGATACTGTCAATTGGACGACGGGACGTCTCAACGGCTCGATTGAGATGGGTGCTGGCGACGATGCGCTGACACTGAGTGGCGTTGATCTGGCCACGACTTATCACGTTGATGGGGGTAGTGGTGAGAATACCTTGACGTTTTCAGGCATCACCTATCGTGGCGGCTCATTTGCCGCCGATGATCTGAGCAAAGGCGTCAATCTCGACAGTGTGTGGAACGTCATCAACTTCACGCAGGGGACGCAATTCACCCTCACCGACAATCTGATGTTGGGTGGTTCTACCGTCAATATCGACGCGGGAAGTACGCTTTTTGCCGGTAATGGTGTGCACCCGGTGATTTCGGCGCCGGACTCGGTCACGGTCAACAATGCGGGTACCATAGACTTGACCAACGGCTCGACGGGGCCGGCAGACACGTTGTCCGTCGCGGGCAGTTACGTGGGACAGGGTGGCACGCTTCGGCTCGATACGGTGGTCAACGAGGGCGGACCCAACTCCACGTCGGACATATTGCGGACACAGACCAGTAGTGTGGGTGCCGGTGCTACGTCGATCGATGTCAACTACGCGCCTGCCGCTCCCGAGCTGACCGTCGGCAACGGCATTTTGCTGGTTGACGTTGGGGGCGACTCGGCCCCCCGCGCCTTTCGACTCGCCAATCGCGTTGTCGCAGGACCTTATGAATTCCTGCTGTTTCAGGGCGGCTTCGCTGGGGAAGGTGGCAACCCCAACGATGGCAAATGGTATCTGCGTGATGTGATCGAGATAGCCCCCATTCCGACACCGCTACCCATCCCGGTGCCGCCGCCAGCACCCGCGCCGTCACCATCACCCGCACCCGCACCCGCACCCGCACCCGCACCCGCACCCGCGCCGTCACCAACACCTGCGATCATCGTGCCTATCTTCCGTCCGGAGATCGGTGCCTATCTCGCCAATCAAGCGGCCGCCGCCAACATGTTCGTGATGACGTTGCACGATCGGCTGGGTGAGGTGGACTTCACCGAGCGAGAGCGCAGCGATGGCAACAATTCGCACGGCGCGGCCTGGGCACGCGTGCAGGGCGGACAGTTCACCACCAGTACGGGCATGGGGCAGGTCGGCAGCTCCACCAATACCGGTATGTTGCAAGCCGGCGTCGAATTGACGGCGTGGGATCAAGGTGACAGTCGCTACCACGTAGGCGTGATGCTGGGCGTGGGTAATGCCGATACGCGCGTGTCATCCAACTTCAGTGGCATCTTCTCGCGGGGACGCGTCACCGGTGATAGCGTAGGTGCGTATGGTACCTGGTTTGCGGACGCATCCGTGCCCACCGGACTTTACGTGGATGCATGGGTATTGGCCGGTCATTACGACCAGCGCGTGCAAGGCTTCTTGCTACGCGAACAGGACTACAGCAGCACCACGTTCACCGCTTCAGTGGAGGCGGGTTACGCCTTCAACCTGGGGCAGCCGGGCGGCGTCGACTATTACCTCGAGCCGGAAGCGCAAGTCATCGGCATCGACTATCACGACGGTGACCATGCAGACACCACCGGCACGGTGGTGAAGAGCATTGACGCGGGGGGGCTTTTGACGCGGATTGGCACCCGTTTGTATATGCGCCCACTCGCGACCGCTCGCGCGTCGCGATTACAACCCTTCTTTGAAGCTAACTGGTGGCATCACCAGGGAAGCAATCGCATGAGCTTCGACGACATCACCTTGAACGCCGGTATGTCGAATGTGTATGAGCTCAAAGGCGGTCTACAGTGGGAGTTTGCCCGCCAGTGGACAGGGTGGGGACATATCGATATCCAGGTGGGGGATGGGCGATACCGCAGTGTGGGTGGGCTTTTGGGCGTGAAGTACGGCTGGTAGAACAGAAAAAACGAGCCTGAAAGGCAGTAGAGCTTCATCACATTCCCGACGGCGGTGTGCAATGGGAGCTCGCTCTGAGCAGGGCCGGGCAGGGGCATGTGAGCGCTCAGGTGAGCGGCAATCATCTCCGTAGCATCGGTGGGCAGTTTCACAAAGTTCGGATACAGGCCTGCACCAGCATCGTGATTATCACAATTTGTGCTGATTTTCCAAAAGCCGCCTCGATGTAGTGAGGCGGCTTTCTTTTAGGCATGTGCCCCTGGCGTGCACAGGTGGCTATGTGTTCGCTTTGGCTTCCGGAGTCTGATGGGAAGCGCGATTCGATCCCCACGCCTCGCGATGATCGCGGTTGAGAATTTTCGCAAATCCGCCCTTATTCAGACGATTCCCATGTTTTGGGCGTCCTCTGGCTCGGATCATGTCGTTCACGCCGAGGTACATGGCGTACGCCCGCACTGAAAACTGTGCCGTGGCGTCACCTTCAAGGCTGGTTAGGCCAGCTATCCAGACATGTCCCAGAGTTTTTTTATCATGAACAAGATCTATCGCTTGGTCAGCCAGTCATTGATCGATATGTGGACCGTGGCTTCGAAGCTTGCGCATGGCCAGAAGAAAGCTCAGTCGAGCGTCACCATGTCCGCCGTAGCTGCGGTTGCGCTCGCCATGCCCGCCATGCTGATTGGCGCCCCTGCTCATGCGACGGCCTATAGCGCAAGGAAGATCGCCAAGATTGGACAAACGGTGCCGCTGTCGGGTGACTCTGTCATGACCACGGGCACGCAGGCGACCGATGCCGCCTTGCAGACCGATGGTTCCAAAGACGTTTTGAATGCAGGCGACGTCTCGGTATCAACGACGGGCGAACCGGTTGACGGTGTCTATGCGAACGGCCATGGCCGCATGATGTTGAACGAAGAACAGCTTCTTCGGTGCGCTCGGAAGTTAGCTGCAGAAGTGTTCCCAATCGACTTTTCAGACCAGACTTATTTTTTGTGACCGACTTAAGCGAGATGATATGGGGCTTCGCAGTAGACCGCCGCGCGTCAGCAATGTTCAAAGCCGGACTACGCATCTCGTATTCTCGCGTTCTTTTGAAAGGTCGGCCGTATGAACACCATTTACCGCATTGTCTGGAGCCGCGACGCAAGCACGTAGGTTGTCGCTTCTGAATTTGCCAAAGTACGAAAGAAATCGTCCGGCGGCAGCATCATCGCGTGTGTTGGCGCCATGGTGTTGTCTGCCACAGTTCCTTGCATGGCTTTCGCGGCGACGCATCAAATCAACAATGGCTACAACATTACGTCGGCCAGTGTGGCGCTGTCTCCCGCGACACAAACACCAAAGATCACGCCGGCGGCGGGCGATACGCTGAATATCAGCAATACCGGTGCACTCACGTCGACTGGCGCCAATGGCATCGATGCCATTGTGTCGGACGGCGTTATAAATGTTGTCAATCAAAACGACATTAAGGCGGCCGGTTACGCCATCAATGCCAGTGGCGGCGCTGTAACCGTTTCCAATACGGGTAATCTGGTGGTGACGCGGGATACCTTTCAAGCGCCGGCAATCTATGCGATTGCCAACGGCGATGGCGGTGTCAAGCTCACGTCGACGGGCAACATTGATTCTCAGCATGTAGGCATTCGCGCCACCAGCAAGGCTGGTGCCATCAATGCCACGGTGTCGGGCACGATCACTGCAGGCAAGACGACCGGTGCAACGGGTGCGCAAAACTGGGGCCATGGCATTTGGCTGGATAGCACAGCGAACGATTCCGCCGTGAAGTTCGACGGCGGCTCGATCACGACGAATGCCACCAACAGCAACGGCGTTGCCGTATCCATTGCCAACAATGTGGATGCGAGCAAAAACGACCTTCACGATGGCGCTGGAAAGACGGCTTACGTTGAAACCGTCACGGGAACGACGATCAACACGAGTGGTGAGGCGTCTCAAGGCATCTTCGTAGGCAAGCTTAGTAGCGCATGGGGGGATACGGATGCCAATATCCGCATCGTCAACCACAGCAATATCACCACGCAGGGTCTGGGGTCCCATGGCATTTGGGCGCGCGCCCAGGGGGCGGGGAGCGTTGATCTTGATTCTGATGGCAATGTCGCTGCGAACTACTCTTCGGCGACCAGTCAGACCGTTCCGAGCATTTTCAGTGATGCCATTGCGGCGCAAACCGTCGATGGAGATATTTCCGCTCGCGTCAGCGGCAACTTAAGTGCCAAGGATTTCCGCTCCAACGGCGTCTCCGCGATTTCCATCGGTAGTGGTTCCGACAACGTGTCGTTCACCTCAGGCAACATCACGGTTTCGGGCGGGGCAAGCAATGCCATCCTGGCAGGCTCGGGTACGGGCTCGGCAACCGTAACCGCGGGCGGTACGCTGCGTACAACCGGTTTCAATCGCTCACAGGGCGTCTACGTTCATACTGGCGCAAACGGCGCTTCGCCGGCCGTAACGAAGGTGATGGCGGGCGATGCAAAGATAGTTTTCAATGGTGACGTTGCCACAACGGGCGTGGAATCATCAGGTCTGTTTGCCATTGCCATGGGCGCAACCGGCAACGCGATCATCGACAATAGTGGTCAGGTCAGTACGATCGGCAAGAATGCGGCCGGCCTTCAGGCGATCACCCATCTTGGCAATATTGCCATCACGAATACGGGCAAAATCTCGACTGCCGGGGATAGTGGCTCTTCCGCCTTTGGGTACTCCAGCAATGCAGCGGGCATTTCCGCATCGATAAAGGCTAAGGCCAGTGACTTGACGTCAAGTGACGGCTCGATGGCCATCGATAATCGTGGCAGCATTGCAACCCAAGGGGCTGCTTCGCACGGTATCTATGCAAGCCAGGGTGAATCCACGAGTGGCGGGTCGGTCAATGTAAACAACACTGGCCCCATCAACGTGTCCGGCGGTAGTGGCGCAATGGGTATTTACGCGCAAAACCTCGGTACCGGTGATGTCGTCGTCACGGGCAGCGGGCCTGTCGCCATGTCCAATGCAGTGAATTTCCGTGGGCATGGCATCTACGCCATTGCCAAGCAGACGGGCTCGTCGTCCGTAACCTATTCGGGCGATGTGACGACCCATGGTGAGGACGCATCTGGCATTCGAGCCATAGCTGACGCCGGCAATGCCACGATTGCCTATAACGGTGGTGCCATTGAGGTTTGTGGCGACAACGCCGATGGCCTCTTTGCTTTTTCCACCACCGGCCCGGTGAACGTTGCCTCCCAAGGCAAGTTGACCACGCATGCCAATAACGGTGCGGGTAGCACGGCCTTTGGTATTGCAGCTTTGAGTGCCAATGGCTCGGTTATCGTGGCTAACGGCGCCACGATGGATGTGGACGGAACCCATTCCAGCGGCATCTATGCTAGCAGTAATTACGCCGGCGGCGGTGCGATTGCCACCGGCGTGAGCTCTGTCGCAGTCAATAATACGGGCGACCTCACGGTGCGCAGCGCGTTCGGTCGGGGCATTTGGACGGACAGTTTGCCTGGTGATCAGAGCATTACGAATTCCGGTAACATTGAGACACTGGGTAATGCGGGCGATGGCATTCTCGCCAGGTCTACCGACGGCAATATCAAGGTCGACAACGCTGGCACCATTGAGACCAAGGGCAACACGGCACACGGCATTCACGCCACGGCCGGCAACGGTACCGTGGCGATTTTCAACGACAGCAGCATCGCCACGCTGGACGTGAGTTCGGATGGCATCCACGCTGAGTCTGACACGTCGGTCAACGTTCAGAACTCGACCAGTGGCATGATCATGGGCGGTGCGACAGGCATTGCTTCGGGCGCTGTGGCGCAGACCGTTACCAATGATGGCAGGGTCGGCGCGCTTAGCGACGTGGCTCTGCGGGGTGACTTGAACGGAAAGGTCGGCACGTTCGATATCTCCAGCCGTGGCAATGTCACCGGCAGCATGCAGGCCACTAGCTCGACGGTATCGCTGGACAATGCCGGCACGTGGAATCTGCGCAACTTTGCCGATACCGATGGTGATGGCGTGCGTGACACCTGGGGTGTCGCCGTGTCGGATTTCGGCACCAGTGGTGCCAATACGGCCAACAACAGCGGCGTGCTGAACCTGTCCGCGCAGAATGGTGCGGCAGTCACTGCGTTCGATACTACGGGCGCCTATCTGCCGCTCGGCCATGCCACCAACATGCCAGTGAACGGCGGTGCCGTGCAGGGCCAGATTCTGGGTGTAAATTCATTCAACAACAGTGGCCTGATCGACCTGACAGGTGGTAGCCACGTTGTGGGTAACGCGCTGGTTATTTCTGGCGGTCACACGGCAGGTGTCGACGGTGGTGGCGTTTATGTCGCCAACGGCGGCACGTTGCGCGTGAACACGGTGCTTGACGAAGGTGGCGCCAATAGTCAGTCGGACATGCTGGTGGTTGACTCCACCAAGCTTGGCATCGCACCGACCGGCATCGTGGTCAACAACGTGGGTGGTGCGGGTGCCGTGACGACGGGTGATGGCATTGCACTGGTGGAGGTGCTCAACAAGTCGGCCTCGGCATCGGGCGTCTTTACGCTGTCTGGTCGCGCCGTGGCCGGTTCCTCCGAATACTTCCTGCACCAGGGTGGCGATGCCGCTCATGGTGGCAACGCTAGCGACGGCAACTGGTATTTGCGTTCCGAGCTGCCGCCGACACCACCGTCGTGTGAGACGACGGGCACGTGTCCTCAGCCCGACCCGCAGCCGCAGCCCGATCCGCAGCCGGAACCCGTCTGCACCGACTGCCAGCCGACACCGCCGCCGGTGCCTGTATATCGTCCGGAAGTTGCCGCCTATATGGGCAACCAGCTCGCAGCGATTGGCATGTTCCGTCACGAACTGCACGATCGTCTGGGCGAGGTGGACTACACCGAGCGTCAGCATCCCAACGGTGACGACAACAAGCACCGGGCGGTGTGGGCACGCGTGGAAGGCAAGACGTTCGACACGGTTACCGGTGCCGATCAGTTGAGCGCGCGCACCCAAACCGGCTTGCTGCAGATCGGCGGCGAGCTTGACCGCTGGACGGACGGTGACAGCCGTACACACTACGGTTTCATCGCCGGTACCGGTCAGGCCACCACGCAGGCCGATTCCAGCATTACCAACTATCAGGCCACCGGCAGGGTTAAGGGCTACGCCCTGGGCATGTATGGCACCTGGTACAAGGACGCCTCCAAGCCGACCGGCCTGTATGTGGACAGCTGGCTGCAGTACGGTCGGTACAACAACACTGTGAAGGGCCAGAATCTGACGGAGGAGCATTACAACTCCACCAATCTGTCAGCCTCGGTGGAAGCGGGTTACGCGTTTGACATCGGCCACAGCAGCAACCGCGCCTGGTATATCGAGCCTGAAGCGCAGGGGATCTGGAGCGACTACGGTGCGCCCAACCACACGGAGGTGAACGGTACTGTGGTGACCGTGGCGAAGGGCGGCGGTCTCACCACTCGCCTGGGTGCGCGCCTCTTTACCCGCGAGCTGGGCATGGGCCAGAACCGCGTTCAGCCGTTCATAGAGACCAACTGGTGGCATAACGACAGCACGCAGGCCGTTGCATTCAACGGCAACGTGCGGAGCTCCGAGCGCTCGTCGAACCCCTACGAGATGAAGGCTGGTGTGCAAGTCGAGCTGGTTAATGGCTGGAGCGCCTGGGGTCACGGTGGTCTGCAGTTCGCCCCGGGTAACCAGTCGGGCGGCGAGGCGCTCCTTGGCATCAAGCACACCTGGTAAACCGCCTAACGCAGTCGCAAAAGTGCGGGGCCGCTTCGAGTTACGTAGCGGCCTTTTTCAGGTGAGCAGAGACAATTCCTGTCATTAGTTAATGGCCTTTCTTCACTAAGGCGAATAATGCAGAGTGGCCCTAGTTAACGTCGCAACCTGCAGCACAGCAAGTTATGCGGAGATCTTCTCACTATGTTTATTGTTGAATTGACGTATCTGAAGCCCCTTGATGCCATTGAGGCGAAATTAGAGGCGCATCGCCACTTTCTCGATGCGCAATATTTGAATGGAGTCTTCCTCGCGTCCGGTCCTAAAATTCCCCGCGATGGCGGTGTCATTTTGGCCAGTGGTCGGATCAGTCGCTCTGATCTCAACACCATTCTTGCGCATGACCCATTCCAGCTGCATGGGCTCGCTAGTTATCGAGCGACCGAATTTTCGCCAGTGAAAGCGCATCCCGCGTTGATCGGCATCCTGTAGAAGATATTTCCTCAAATTCGCAAGAGAGCGCAGAATCGCGCTCAGGCTCGGAGCTCTTTCTGGCATCTTGACTGCCGCGCACTTTGCGGATTCATCTGGGTCGCCTCGATGTACTGGGGCGGCCTTTTTTTTGTATGCACCACTTAAGCGGTGCGAAGGCGGCCACGTTCAAGCGTGAGGTTCCGCAGTCTGATGCAGAGCGCGCGAATCAGCATCCAATCCTCACGTCAAACCCGTTTGAGAGTTTTCTCAAACCACCCCGTTCTCAGACTATTCGTATGTTTCGGTCGACCCCTGACCCGGATCATGTCGTTCATGCCGAGGGATACGGCGGACGCCCGCACATAAAGACTCTACCGGGCTTCACCTTCAAGGTTGATCAGGTTTTCCTTCAGACATTCCTAGAGGTTTTGAGCTGTGAACAAGATTTATCGTTTGGTTCGCCATTCATCGACCGGAAAGTGGACAGTTGCTTCGGAGCTTGCGCGAGGCCAGAAGAAAGATGCTCGATCGAGCGTCACCATGTTCGCGGTGGCGTCGGCTGCGCTTGCCATGCCCGCCATGATGATGGGAGCTGCCGCCCATGCGACAACCTATAGCGCGCCGCAGATCGTCAACGCGGGGCAAACGCTATCGCTGACGAGTGACTCTGTCACGACCACAGGCACACAGGCAACTAGCTCCGCCTTGCAGGCCAGTGGCACCAATGCCGTCTTGAATGCAGACAACGTCACGGTATCGACGACAGGCAGTCTGGTCTCTGGCGCCTACGCCCTGGGCAAGAGTCGCATGACGTTCAACGGCGGACAGATTCAAACCGCCGGTGATACCGCGCACGCACTCAGTGCGATGGATTCCATTATCACAGCGCAAGGCACCTCTCTGATTACCGGCGGCCTGAATGCGGCCGGTGCACGCGCCAATGCCGGCAGCCAGATCGTTCTCAACGATGTTGCCATCGTGACGACGGGCCCGAGTGCCAATGGCACCTTCGCCGTGCAGGGCGGCTCTATCCAAATGACGGGTGGGTCGATCGATGCGTCTGGCGCTGGCTTGTACAGTCAGCACGCCAAGACGCAGACCATTGCCGATAACGTACGCATCAAGGCCGCCGGCAACGGCGCCCATGCCGATTCGGGGTCCAACATCGTCGTCAAAGGAGGAACGATCGATGCCGTGAACATCGGCTTGTATGCGAATACCGTCGATAGCGTAGTCGATCTCTCTGACGCCAGCAGGACAACGATCACCACGACGGGCAAGAACGCATTTGGCGCTTATGCCCTGGCCGGCACGGTTCACCTCAACAACGATTCGATTACCACCAGCGGTACCGGTAGCCACGGTCTGTACACGTACAACAACGGCAGAATCGATGCAGCTGGCACCGACGTCACGACCACCAACGCGAACGCTGTGGGCGCTAACGCCACCACCGGCATCATTGCGCTCAAGGACAGCACACTACTGACCACGGGTGCGAACGGCAATGGCGCTAGCGCGTCCAAGGGTGGCCTCGTCACCATGGATGGCGGCGACCTTACGACGCGGGGCAAAGCCAGCCATGGCCTCTTCGCCGACGGTCTGGGCAGCAAGGTCGATTTGGGTGCGACAGCGCAGACGCATGTCGCCACCATCGGTGATGGCTCTGTCGGAGCCCTGGCAAGCAACGGTGGCAAGGTCACCTTGGGCGGCGATGTCATCGAGACCCGGGGGCTGGGCTCGGTAGGGCTCTCCTCTGTGGGGCAGGGCACCGATGCATCGGCGTCGCTCATCACGGCAATAGACTCGAGCGTGAAAACGACGGGCGCCCAGGCGCACGGCACGAGCGTGACTCGTGGCGGCGTCATCAATCTGGTGGATAGCGATGTTCTAGCCTCGGGAGCAGGCGCTTCGGCCCTGTACGCCACAGGTGACGGTGTGTCGACAGAGTCGTTCACCACGTCGGGCGGCGCCATGAACAGCGCCCAGTCCAATGCCATCCGTGCGGAGGGCTCCACGCTCAACGTGCTTGCCGACAATGGTGCCCAAATCACCGGTGGCAACGGCGTCCTGCTCGATGCCCTGGTGAAGGGCGCCACTCATTCGTCGGTCAAACTGGACGCGGACCGTCAGTCCAAGCTGTTCGGCAACGTGCAGGCGGACAGCGCCAGCCTCGTCGACGTGAACCTGCGTAACGGCTCGACCCTGCAGGGTGCGGCTCATGGCGCGCATGACTTTGTAATCGATGACACCAGTCTTTGGACCATCACCTCATCGTCTGATCTTCAAGACTTGGCCCTGGCAGGCACGGCGGCTTTCGCAGCCCCCGCCGCCGATGACTTCAAGGCGCTGGTCGTGCATGGCAATTACGCCGGCAATAACGGCACGCTGGTGCTCAACACCGTGCTGGGCGACGACGCCTCGCCGACCGACAAGTTGGTGGTCGAGGGCGACACCTCCGGTAATACGCGCCTCAAGATCAACGGCGTGGCCGACACCGGTGCGTACACGAAAAACGACGGCATCGAAGTGGTCCAGGTGGGCGGCAAGTCCGGTGGTGCGTTTGCGCTGAGCGGTCGCGTGGTGGCCGGTGCGCGTGAATACCTGCTAGCCCAGGGTGGCAAGGCCAATCCGGC
>NZ_JPLA01000178.1 GCF_001010355.1 Dyella japonica DSM 16301
ATATTCCCACCTTCCAGTTGGGGTTAGGTGGTCTTAATGCACTGGGTAATATCTATGGTGCATTACAGGCTAACAAGTTAGCTAAGAATCAGTTCTCTTTTGCTAAAGATGTTACTAACACTAATCTGAATAACCAGATTAAGTCCTATAACACTGCTCTGGAAGACCGTGCTCGTAGTCGTGCTGTTGCAGAAAATCGTGACCAATCTACGGCTGATGCTTACATTGCAGCCAATCGCTTAACTCGTTAAGAGGTATCACATGGCTCAGTGAGATTTGGGTATTGTTTAGTTAGTATGTGCCAATATTAGGAGAACAACTATGAAACAATACCAAAACTCAAATATTAACGTTCAGTGGAAACCTGCTCATATGGTTAACTCTGGTTGTAAGTTT
>NZ_JPLA01000179.1 GCF_001010355.1 Dyella japonica DSM 16301
TGGTACGACTGTAGCTTCTGGAGTCATGACTTTTGCAGAAGAACAGCCCGGTGACCAAGATGAAGATGAACTTCTCCATATGGCGTTAGTTGTTGCGTCACATCCATTGGAAGGAATTGGAGATATTTGGCTTGGGGATGACCTTATTCAAACTTTCGAACAATATGTCAGCTGGGAATTTCATAACGACCGTCAAACTGTAGACCCGTTTATGCGGGACAATTGTCCTTCCTGGAAGGATGATATGATTGGTAAAGGTATTGCTTGGCTTCGTATTAGTTTCAAATTTAATGCTGAAAAATTCCCTTCTGGTTTACCAAATATCAAACTTCTAAAACGAGGACGACGTG
>NZ_JPLA01000180.1 GCF_001010355.1 Dyella japonica DSM 16301
TCATGAACTTGCCGGATGATTGGAACACCGACCAGGTTGTATTTGATTCACGAGTCCACATGCTGATGCCTGGTTGGTACCCTGCTATCCCAGGTTATCACCATGATGATGTACCACGCCCGGATATTCCGGTTGGTCAACATTTTATTACTGCAGGACAACCTGACTATGACAATCCTCGCTATTTGTCTGAACATATTCTTGGTCTTGTTAACGCTGATGTGTGTCCTACTCATTTTGCAACAGGAACTGCAGAGTTCAGGCAGATTCCTGATGGCGAACTTATCTATCGCCAGTGGCACAAAGAAGTCCTCGAAAAAATTGAAAAAGGTGAACTAGAGAAATGGGAAGCTCCAGATCGTACTCTTCTTCAGTTTGATTGGCAAACATGGCACACTGGTTCTCGTGCAATTAGTAATGGATGGCGTTGGTTCGGACGTGTATCTCGTAATA
>NZ_JPLA01000181.1 GCF_001010355.1 Dyella japonica DSM 16301
ATATTATACACGCCAATTGACTTGGATTCACGGAACATTGCACTAGCACCGTCCAGCTCGTTGTAATGGGTACGCACGACGCCATTTTCCATATAAATACGCCCATCACGTTCACAGAACGGTTTTATTTTCTCTAAGCAGTTAAAAAGTTCAGTATCAAGCGTATAGACGTCAGACCCCTTTTCTGTACGCTCAATTATCTTGTCAATGTTGGGCCACTTTAATTCCAGCAATTGGGTACGCAACCAGCAACCGTCTTCGTAGTGAAATGTCATACTGGTATCTGTACATTGAATTCTTACTGGTGGCTTTTTAATGCGCAATAATTCTTTGATGGCCATACGTGGTACAACACAATCAACAGGGAACACAGCACCGAACCAATATTGTATAATACTAGCG
>NZ_JPLA01000182.1 GCF_001010355.1 Dyella japonica DSM 16301
CCCATAAATATAGGATCCTTTTCTGTTTCGTTAATACATTGGATAAGTTGATGTATAGTTACATCAACATAAATATCACTACGCTGAAGCTCTTCTACGAATTTGTCTTCGCAACGAATCGGATTGTGCATAGTGCCAATTTCATAAACTTCAACATGAGGGATAAGTGGCAATAAATATGTTCTTACCAGTTTTATCAGAATTTGGTGTGGATCCCTTTCATCTAAACTGATATTGTTATCCTCACAAAAATAATCAACAATATCGCCATCACCGAAACCGAACTTACTTGCTAAACTTGCAGCACGAAGTCTTATAACATTACCCTTCATTTAAACACCCCAAGTTAAAAGAACGTACCAGTTAGCACATACAGCACAGCGTCACGCAGTGTTGGTAACAAAGGCGAGCAG
>NZ_JPLA01000183.1 GCF_001010355.1 Dyella japonica DSM 16301
ACTCTGTTAAATGGTTTACTAACCTTACTGTATCTGGTTCCGGTCGTAAGCAACTGGGTCAACGTAAATATCCACAAGTAGTGATGGGTATGGGCATGACTTCAGGCTTTGATGATGGTTATAACCTTACTCCTGAGCGTCAGGTAAAGATGGCCTATGGCTTAGGATACCGTGACTGGTGGACTACTTATATTGGTATGTCCCACTACTGGAAGGGTCTTACTGCATTTCAGGATAAAGAAACGGGTGAGTTAATCACAGAACAGACTGTATTAGATTACCCAATTCTATTTGCTGGTGAATCTCAGGTTGCTATTCACTTCATGTCTGGTGCATACCCTGACCGTGGCTATGATGTATTCCAGAAGTACATGACTGAAACTTGGGGCATTAACTATGCAGGTGTACGCCCTATTAATGGGACAACTGGTTCTACTGCTGTAGACCGTGCATGTGCAGTTAATCCTGATTCTGAAGTATTTGACCCTACCCAATCATCCGGTGCAGGTGGTCTTTGGTGGTGGGATTTAGAAGCAGATAAACCCGGTCCTGCATTACTATATTGTGTAGAGCAAGTAGGTAAGCTCAAGCCTAAAGCTATTATTTGGGGGCAAGGTGACCAAGATGCCGCTGCTTTGGCATATCCAGGTGACCGTGACCCAG
>NZ_JPLA01000184.1 GCF_001010355.1 Dyella japonica DSM 16301
GTAATCATAGTATTACTGAAGTTTGGGTCGCCGTGAATAACAGAGTACTGTCCCTGAGAACGGTTATGATAACGAATAAGATGTTCTAAAGCTTGTTTCAACATTGGCTTCAGATGTCCAATCTTAGTGTAGTTCACGTGTGTGATTTTACCAAATGAATCAATCAATGGCTGAATGCTTTCACAACGATCAATAACTTTCGTATAGAACTCTTTAGTGAAATCACGGCGAACAGTTTCAGGACTTACAAAATAAGTGTCTGTGCTGAATTTCAGTGCATCTAAAATTGCATCAACAATTTGTGGACGAGCAAGACTTGATTTGGATTTAATATATTCAAATGCCGGCTTACCTTTAATACGTTCCATTTCAAAATTATTTTCAT
>NZ_JPLA01000185.1 GCF_001010355.1 Dyella japonica DSM 16301
TATTGGGTGATGAGTAGTATCAGAGAGAACTGATTTAACAAACACACTCGGTATAGGAATTGGGAGCCATCTGGCTCCCTTTTTCTTTTATGAACCAAGGAGTTCTATATGAACATTCGTCCTAATGAAGTCTATGGTATCAACCTAGAATACACTACAAACAAACCTGCTCTATTTCACTGTGGTTCCACTAATCTATTCCATGCTATGTGTGGTAATACCAAACCCCTTTACTTACCCGAATCGGATGATACCCATGCTCTACTAGGTAACTGGTTCTTAGAAGGTAAAGACATTAGTACCATTCTTCTTGAACCAAGGAAGAAAGTAGCAATACCTACTAATGCA
>NZ_JPLA01000186.1 GCF_001010355.1 Dyella japonica DSM 16301
CTTTCTTATCGTAGATTGGAATTGGGAACTCAACTAATGGAACTTCCATCACTTCCGCAATCTTACGAATAGCCTTTAACTCATTAGTTTCTGCACGACAACCATACTGGAAGTTAATGAGAGTGACATCTAAACCATTGGACTTGCACATCTGAGCTGCTACCGTGCTGTCCATACCACCACTGGCGACAACTAACGCACGTTGAGTCTGCTTATTTGGAATAAGATCAACTTCATTTTGTACATCTGTAGCTGTAACCACACTACATGAGTAAGGCTTCAGCATCTTCTTAATAGCGCGGGTCGGTAACATATCTTCCTGGCTGGCAAAATACATACCAGTATCAGTTTGGCCAATCCAAATCGGACGATAGTTACATGCTGCAAACACGCATCCAGGGAATGAATCATGTG
>NZ_JPLA01000187.1 GCF_001010355.1 Dyella japonica DSM 16301
TTGTTGGAGTCTTACTGCCCGCTGGGCAACTGTGCAATTGCCATTCGAGCAGTAAGTGATCAATTAGCTTTTCGCGGGATCTTAGAAAAAAAGGGAATCTTGCGCCGCTAGACGATTGATGTCGTCATATGCAAACGGGTTATTATTAAAGAATTCCATGAGGTTGTCTTCGTTGCATTCTTCTTCGAAGCTCCACGAAGCAACTAGCTTACAGAACGCTCGCATATTAATATCATCGAGCATGTCTTTATCAATCTTTTCAAAAGATCCGTTAGCAACGACAAGCGCACTAATCTGACGTTGTGCTTTTAAATCCGCCTGACGGAATTCTTCACTGTGGCGGTTACGAATTTTCAACCAGTGACCTGTATCACCCTGTCCTAGAAAAACAAGCGGGTGAGGGAGTAGCCGGGCGTATTCTAATTTCTGTTTCAGGTTAAAGTCGCGGGAAGATGCATTAACAGCTTTCTTT
>NZ_JPLA01000019.1 GCF_001010355.1 Dyella japonica DSM 16301
TGCGCCGGAATGACGAGCTTCTTAAGCGCCGCGCGTCTTCATGGCGTTGCAGTAATCCGCCGCCGTAATCCGCTTGCCACCCGCGCGCTGCAACGCAGTCACCCGCAGCGCGCCTTCGCCGCAGGCGATATCGATGCCTTCGCGGCTCATCCCGAGCACCGAGCCCGGCGCACCGCTGCCTTCGATGGCGCGCGCGGCCCAGATGCGCAGTGTTTCGCCAGCGACATCACCCTCGGCCACCGGCCACGGATCGAACGCGCGCACCTGGCGCTCCAGTTCCATCGCCGGCTTGGTGAAGTCCAGTCGCGCCTCGGCCTTGTCCAGCTTGTGCGCGTAGGTGACGCCTTCGCCCGGCTGGGCCTGGGCATTCAAGGCCTCGCCGGCCATCACGCGCGCCAAACCCTCGGCCAGCACGTCAGCGCCCAGCATGGAGAGGCGGTCATGCAGCGAGCCGCCGGTGTCTTCGCCACTGATCGGCGTACGGCGCTCCAACAGCACCGGGCCGGTATCCAGGCCGGCTTCCATCTGCATCAGGTCGACGCCGCTTTCGCTGTCGCCGGCCAGGATGGCGCGCTGGATCGGCGCTGCGCCGCGCCAGCGCGGCAGCAGGCTGGCGTGAACGTTCCAGCAGCCCAGGCGCGGAATGGCCAGCACCTTGCGCGGAAGAATCAGGCCGTACGCCACCACCACCATCAGGTCGGGCGCGTAGGCGGCCAGCGTGGCGCGCGCCTCGTCGGACTTCAGCGATTCGGGCTGCTCGACCGCAATGTCGGCAGCGAGGGCCGCCTGTTTCACCGGGCTGGGCGTCAGTTTGCGGCCGCGACCGGCGGGGCGGTCGGGCTGGGTATAGACCGCCACCACCTCCGCGCCGCTCGCGCGGCACGCTTCAAGGCAAGGTACGGAAAATTCGGGGGTGCCCGCGAAAACGACGCGGAGCTTCAAGCGGTGGCCGCCTGCTTGCGCTGCTTTTCCAGGCGCTTGAGCAGCATCGAGCGCTTGAGCGGGGACAGGTAGTCCACGAACACCTTGCCGGCCAGGTGATCCATCTCGTGCTGTACGCACACGGCCAGCGGGCCTTCGAACTCGTGCTCGATCTCGTTGCCGTCCACGTCGTTGGCCTTCACCTTCACCTTGAGGGCGCGGGTGACATCGGCATAGATGCCCGGAAACGACAGGCAGCCTTCCTGGTAGACCTGGGCGCCGTCCTTCTCGATGATGCGAGCGTTGATCAGCGCCAGCGGCTGGTTGCGCTCGTCGCTCATGTCGGCCACCAGCACCTGCTTGTGCACATTGACCTGGGTGGCGGCCAGGCCGACACCATTGGCGTCATACATGGTCTCGAACATATCGGCCACGAACTGCTTGAGTTCGGCGTCGAACACGGTCACCGGTTCGGCCTTGGTACGCAGGCGGGGATCGGGAAATTCGATGATGGTCAGTACGGACATGGCTTTACCTCAAGCGCCGAAACTGCGGGCGAATCGGTGAAAACCAAGCCCCGGGCGCATCTAGAATGACCTTTATTGTACGCCGCCAAGCGCCCGTCTGGCATGCTGTTTTGCCAACTGGTCACGGTTGCGTGAACAAGTTGTTCGGTTACACTCGCCCGAGCGTTGGGGGATGGGGGATTCCCGTTTATGATCAGAAAGTCCATTGGACTGCTGGCCGGCATGCTGGTCACGGTGGCTGTTTACGCTGCGGGCGCGCAATTGCGTGCCGATCACCCCGATACCTATACGGTTCGAAAGGGCGACACCCTTTGGGCGATTTCCGCACGCTTCCTTTCCAAGCCCTGGCTGTGGCCGGAAATCTGGCAAGCCAACCCGCAAGTGCAGAACCCACATCTCATCTATCCGGGTGACGTGCTGAATCTGTCGTTCGCCAACGGTCCGCGCCTGGGCTTGCAGCCCCGCGTGCGTGCCGAAGGCGATGCAGTGCCGGCCATTCCGCTGGATCAGCTGCAGACGTTCCTCAAGGAAATGCGCGTACTCAACAGCAACCAGGTCAAGGCGCTGCCTTACGTGGTGGGCTTCGAGGAAGCGGATCTGCGCGGCACGGTGGGCAAGAACGTGTATGCCCGCAACCTGCAGGCCGAGCCGGGTCAGCGCTTTGCGATCGTGCGTCCGACCCAGACCTTCCGCGACTTCGACAGCAAAAAGGGTCGCGACAGTGGTTCGGATCTGGTGGCCCACCCGCTGGACAGCAATGTGTCGCTGGTCCAGACGCCCTGGAAGGAAGATTTCCGCGCGGACGGCCACTACGGCCATGGCGAGGACATCGGTACCGAGGTGATGGTGATCGGCACCGCCGAAGTGCTGCGCACCGGCGACCCGACCACCCTGCTGCTGTTGAACGGCACGATGGAGATCAACAAGGGCGACCGCCTGCTGCCGATCGACGACAAGCCGTATGACGCCTACTACTACCCGCATGCGCCCAAGTCGCTGCCGGGCAATGCGCGCGTGATCGCCTTCGCCGATGCCTACGATGCGGTGGGTCCGCACCAGGTGGTGGCGTTGAACATCGGTTCGCAGGACGGCGTTGACAACGGCCAGACCTATTCGATCTACCAGCCGGGCGAAACCATCAACGACGACGTCGCGCACAACAGCTGGAATCGCGGCACCGGCGTGGACGTGACCTTGCCCCAGGAGTTCGTGGGACACGTGATGGTGTTCCGCACCTTCGACCGCGTGAGCTACGGCCTGATCATGGATGGCCTACGCCCGGTGCACAGGCACGACAAGCTCGAACTGCCGAACTAAACCTCCGGCGGTACAGGACGACAGAACGGCGCGGTCATGACCGCGCCGTTTTTTTTTGCGCCGTGCCTAGGCTGGACGGCGATGAGCGACTCTCAACAGCTACGCACCTGGCTGATCCTGCTGCGCACGCCGCGCCTCGGGCCGGGCGCCCTGCGCGAACAACTGGCGGCCCACGACGGCCACATCGATGCCGTGCTCGCGGCCCTCCGGCAGCGACAGGCTGACCTGCCTGCCGATACCCGTCGCTGGCTGCAATGCCCCGACCCTCGTCGCCTCGACGCCGATCTGGCCTGGCTCGAGCAGCCCGGCCATCGCCTGATGTTGTTCACCGACGAGGATTTCCCGCCGCTGCTGGAAAACATTGCGCAACCGCCGGTAGCGCTGTTCGTGGCCGGCGACGCCAGCCTGCTGCTGCACGCGCAGCTGGCCATCGTGGGGGCCCGCGCCGGGACACTGAGTGGCTGCGCCGATGCGCACGCCTTTGCGCAGGACCTGGGGCAGGCCGGCTTCACCATCACCAGCGGCATGGCCGAAGGCATCGATGGCGCCGCCCACCTGGCCGCGCTCGAGGCCGGGCAGCCTACGGTGGCCGTGGTGGGCACCGGACTGGACCGGGTCTACCCACACAGGCACCGAGCCCTGGCCCGGCGCCTGGAGGCCGAAGGCGCGCTCGTGAGTGAGTTCGCGCCGGGTACGCCGGGTCGCGCCGATCATTTTCCGCGGCGCAATCGCCTGATCGCCGGTTTGTCGCTGGGCACCCTGGTGATCGAGGCCGGCCTGCAGTCGGGCTCGCTGATCACCGCCCGCCTGGCGGCGGAACAGGGGCGCGAGGTATTCGCTTTGCCCGGTTCCATACATAATCCCCTCGCTCACGGTTGCCATCGGCTGATTCGCGATGGTGCGCGGCTGGTCGAAACGGCTGCTGAAATCGTGGAAGTGCTTGCTCCTGCTGCTGTCGCACTGGGGCGTGAGCTGGCTGGCCGGCTGCAAGGCCCAGTCGTCGCGTCCCCTCAAGAGACGGCGTCCGTAGCCGATCCATCCCGCCGGGCTGTGCTCGACGCGCTCGGCTACGGGCCGGTCGCGCTCGACGATCTGGCGGGTTTCACCGGCAAAACTGTCGCAGACCTTACATCTGTGCTGTTGATGCTGGAGCTGGACGGCCAGGTCGAAGCGCTGCCAGGCAATCGTTATCAACGCTTGCCGGGCCAGCGAAAGCCCAACTGCAGCGCGCTTTCACATGGTTCAGCTTGACGGCGTGATGCCGCCATGCCTTTAACTAAATATAGGAAGCCGGCCCGGACAGGTCGGCTGTAGATGGCGGAAACCAAGCTTCATGGCAAAAAACCTGCTTATCGTCGAGTCGCCGGCCAAGGCGAAGACGATCAATAAATACCTCGGCAAGGACTTCCAGGTCCTGGCCTCCTATGGCCACGTCCGCGACCTGCGCCCGAAGGAAGGGGCGGTCGACCCGGACAACAACTTCGCCATGGCCTACGAGGTCATCGACCGCAACGAGAAACACGTCGACGCCATCGCCAAGGCCGCCAAGCTGGCCGACGACATCTATCTGGCGACCGACTTGGATCGCGAAGGCGAAGCGATCTCCTGGCACATCAGCGAGATCCTCAAGGAGCGCGGCCTGACCAAGGGCAAGACGCTGCATCGCGTGGTGTTCTCCGAGATCACGCCCAAGGCGATCAAGGCCGCCGTGGCCGCCCCGCGCCAGCTCTCGCTGGACATGGTCGATGCGCAGCAGGCGCGCCGCGCGCTCGATTACCTGGTGGGCTTCAATCTCTCGCCGGTGCTGTGGCGCAAGGTGCAGCGCGGTCTTTCCGCCGGCCGCGTGCAATCACCGGCGCTGCGCATGATCGTGGAGCGCGAGGAAGAGATCGAGGCGTTTGTCGCCCGCGAGTACTGGACCATCGAGGCGGCACTGCGCCACCCGGAAGGCGACTTCAACGCCCGCCTGACCAAGCTCAACGGCAAGAAGTTCGAGCAGTTCGACCTCACCAACGAACACGATGCGCTGGCCGCGCGCCATGCACTGAAGCAGGCGGCGCATGGCCACCTCACCGTCAGCGACGTCGGCAGCAAGGAGCGCAAGCGCCGCCCGGCGCCGCCGTTCACCACCTCCACGCTGCAGCAGGAGGCCGCGCGCAAGCTCGGTTTCTCCACCAGCCGCACGATGAAGATCGCGCAAGGCCTGTACGAAGGCGTGTCGATCGGCAGCGAAGGCAACGTGGGCCTGATCACCTACATGCGTACCGACTCCGTGGCGTTGTCCGAAGACGCCGTCGGCGAGCTGCGCCAGCTGATCACGCGCGACTTCGGCGCCAAGGCGCTGCCGGACCACGCGCAGGTCTACAAGTCCAAGTCCAAGAATGCGCAGGAAGCGCATGAGGCGATCCGCCCGACCTCGGCCATGCGCACGCCGCGCGAAGTCGCCTCGTACCTCAATGACGAGCAGCGCAAGCTTTACGAACTGGTGTGGAAGCGCACCGTTGCCTGCCAGATGATCCACGCCACGCTTAACACCGTGTCGGTGGAATTCGCCGTGCCGCACGTGCACGGTGGCGATGCCTCGTTCCGTTCCACCGGCACCACCGTGGTCGATCCGGGCTTCCTCGCCGTGTACGAGGAAGGCCGCGACCAGAAGACCGCCGAAGACGACGACGAAGGCCGCCGCCTGCCCAAGCTCGACGTGGGCGAGCGTGTGGCGCTGCAGGACATCCTGGCCGACCAGCACTTCACCGAGCCGCCGCCGCGCTACTCCGAAGCGAGCCTGGTGAAGACCCTGGAAGAACACGGCATCGGCCGTCCGTCGACCTATGCCAGCATCATCCAGGTGCTGCTCAACCGCGAGTACGTGTTCCTCGACAGTCGCCGCTTCAAGCCGACCGACGTGGGCCGCGCGGTGAGCAAGTTCCTCACGGCGCATTTCACCCGCTACGTCGACTACGACTTCACCGCCAAGCTCGAGGACGAGCTGGACGCCGTGAGCCGTGGCGAAGAAGCCTGGGTGCCGCTGATGGAGCGCTTCTGGCAGCCGTTCAAGCAGCAGGTGGACGAAAAGACCGAAACCGTCGACCGCAGCGAAGCCACCGGCGCGCGCGAACTGGGCAGCGATCCCAAGAGCGGCAAGCCGGTGTCGGTGCGCCTGGGCCGCTACGGGCCGTATGCGCAGATCGGCGACAAGGACACCGACGAGAAGCTGCAGTTCGCCAGCTTGCGCCCGGGCCAGAGCATGCACACCATCACGCTGACCGACGCGCTGGAGCTGTTCAAGCTGCCGCGCAAGCTCGGCCAGGCCGAGAACGGCGATGAGGTGTCGGTGGGCGTGGGCCGCTTCGGTCCGTTCGTGAAGCAGGGCAGCACTTACGCCTCGCTCAAGCCCGAAGACGATCCGTACACCATCGAACTGCCGCGCGCCCTGCAGATCGTGCAGGAAAAGCTGGAGATGATCGCCAACCGCATCATCCAGGACTTCGGCAACGGCGTGCAGGTGCTCAACGGCCGCTTCGGCGCGTACATCACCGATGGCGAGAAGAACGCGCGCATTCCGAAGGACCAGGAGCCGAAGGAACTGACCGAGGCGCAGTGCATCGAATTGCTCGCTGCCGCACCGGTCAAGAAGGGGCGCGGCGCGTTCAAGAAGACTGCCAAGAAGGCTGCCGCCGAGAAGAAGCCGGCGACAAAGAAGGCGGCCGCCACCAAGACCGCTGCGAAGAAAGCGCCGGCGAAGAAGACCACCGCCAAAAAGGCCGCGAGCAAGAAGACCGCCACGAAGAAGACGGCGGCCAAGAAGGCCCCGGCCAAGACCGCCACCAAGAAAGCCGCCGCCAAGAAGGCGGCCACGGAAGCCTGAGTGACGGCTCGCTTCAGCCTGGCCGAACTGGATGCCGCCGCCGCGCTGGTGCGCAGCGGCGGCGTGCTGGCCTATCCAACCGAGGCGGTGTTTGGCCTCGGTTGCGACCCGCACAATCGCGTCGCGTTCGAGCGGCTGTTCGCGCTCAAGCAGCGGCCGCCCACCCAGGGTGTGCTGTTGATCGCGTCGGATTTTGCCCAGGTCGAACGCTATATCGATCTGGCCGCCGTGCCAGACGCCGTGCTGGCGCAGGTGCGTGAAAGCTGGCCCGGCCCGAACACCTGGATCTTCCCGCGCTCCCAAGACGTGCCCGCCTGGGTGGCTGGCGCGCATGCCGGCATCGCCCTACGGGTGACGGCGCACGAACCTGCTGCTGCGCTGTGCCGCGCCTATGGCGCCGCCCTGGTCTCCACCAGCGCCAATCCGCACGGCCAGCCGCCGGCACGCAGCGCCGACGTGGCTGCTGACTACTTCGGACCGGCGCTGGACGGCCTGCTGGATGCACCGACCGGTGAACAGCAGCGGCCTACCGTGATCCGTGATGCGCTCTCCGGCGCTATCATCCGTGCCTGAGTGAAGCCGCAAGGACTTGCTGACCGGGTCAGCGAGGATGAACGGATTCCACATGCCACGCGCTCTCAGTAGGGAGTGATTCAGTGGCTACCGCGAGGATGGGGATCATCGCGGGCTCTCTATTCCGTCCGCACGTCGGACCGGCCCAGGCCGGACCGAGGGGCAGACTGCCGTTGCCGGAGAACACCTTGGCCATCGTTTTTGAAAACGTCCAGCTCGAACGCACCGCCATCGAGTTGCCGTTGCTGACGGCGACGGATCGCCCGTTGGTGTGGCGCCATAGCGAGCCGGTCACCGCCGCCCGCTTCCTGGCGCACGTGCTGGCGATCGCCGAGCAGCTGCCGGTGGGCCCTGCCGCCGTGAACCTGTGCGAGGACCGCTATGCGTTCCTGGTGGCGTTCTGCGCCATCGCGCTGCGCGGCCAGACCAACCTGCTGCCGTCCTCGCGCGCGCCGCAGGCCGTGGCCGAGGTGATGGCCGCCCACCCGGGCAGCTATGCGCTGGGCGAACTCGCGCTCGATGCACCGCCGAGCCACTACCGCCACCTGCCCAATCTGATGGACGTGCCCGAGGCGCAGGGCGAGCTGGCGATCCCTTCGCTGCCGGGCGACCAGGTCGTCGCCATCGGCTATACCTCCGGCTCCACCGGCACGCCCAAGGGCAATCCCAAGACCTGGGGCAGCTTCAACGCCAGCAATGCGGGCAACCTGCGCATGCTGCACGACTCGGTGGCCAAGCAGTTCCACGTGGTGGCGACGGTGCCGCCGCAGCACATGTACGGCATGGAGATGTCCGTGCTGCTGCCCCTGCTCGGCCATATCGCCGTGCATGCCGGCCGCCCCCTGCTGCCGGCCGACGTGGCCGCCGCACTGGCCGAGGTGCCCGCGCCGCGCGTGCTGGTCACCACGCCGGTGCATCTGCGCGCGCTGATCGAATCGGGTGTGGCCTTGCCGCCGATCGACGCCATGGTGTCCGCCACCGCGCCGATGCCGGTCGAGCTCGCCCAGGCCGCCGAAGCGCGTTTCGGTGCGCCGCTGCTGGAAGTGTTCGGGTCGACGGAAACCTGCGTGTTCGCCAGCCGCCGTTCCGCCAACGACGAACCCTGGCAGTTGTACGACGACGTGCAGCTGCATCCCCAGCCCGATGGCACGCAGGTGCGCGCGCCGCAGCTGGACGAGCCGATGACGTTGGCCGACATCGTGACGCTGCATGACGGTGGCCGTCGTTTCCGCCTGTGCGGCCGCCATTCGGACCTGCTTGAGATCGCCGGCAAGCGCGCCTCGCTCGGCGACCTCACCCGCCGCCTGCAGGCGATCCCGGGCGTGCAGGATGGCGTGGTGTTCCAGCTGGAGAACGGCGATGCGCTGGGCGTGCATCGCATCGCAGCGCTGGCGGTGGCGCCGGACATGGATGAGCAGACCATCCTGGACGCCTTCCGCCAGTCGGTGGATCCGGTGTTTCTGCCGCGGCCGTTGAAGTTGGTGGCGGGGTTGCCGCGCAATGAGACGGGGAAGTTGCCGCGGGCGGCGTTGTTGGCGTTGCTCTAGCTCTGCTCCCTCTCCCCGCCGGGGAGAGGGTTGGGGTGAGGGGCGGGTGCTCGCGGGAACGTTTGCTCTTCGGCATCCCGGCGCGGCCGGAAGCGCTCTTCAACGGCCGCATGGCTGGTCATCCAGAGCATCGGTCTCCGCTTGTCGCGATGAGGCCAGCGTGCCGCCTACGCGGCGGGCGTTTCGATCGGCTGCCGCCGCTCGAGTCACTTTTCTCTTGCTGGCCCAAGAGAAAAGTAACCCAAAGAGAATGGCCTAAAACGCCCGCAGCATCGTGCTNNTGCGCAACGCGCCCGAATCGCTGAGGACTTAAAGCCGGGATCGCTTCGGTTTTCGGGGTGCGCCCCACTTCTCCCTCTCCCCTCCGGGGAGAGGGTCGGGGTGAGGGGCGGGTGCTCGCGAAAGTGCTGATCGGGACGGGCTTTGTTCGATGCCCCAACCCAGCCTCCCGCTGAAGCTCCCCCCTTGCTGCACTGCGAAATCCCCCCGTCGCCCTTTACAATGGCGTGCTGCGCCGCTCCAGGCGCACCCCTACGGCAGTTGGAGTCCCCATGAAAGTCCTGGTCATCGGCAGCGGCGGGCGTGAACACGCGCTGGCGTGGAAGCTCAAGCAGTCGCCGCGCGTGAGCGAAGTGATTGTCGCCCCGGGCAATGCGGGCACCGCGCGGGAAAAGGGTGTGCGCAACGCCGACGTGGCGGTGACCGACCTGGAGGGCTTGTTCAAGCTGGCCAAGGACGAAAAGATCGAGCTGACCGTGGTCGGCCCCGAAGTGCCGCTGGTCGCTGGCGTGGTCGACAAATTCCGCGCGGCCGGCCTGCGCTGCTTTGGACCGCGTGCCGTGGCTGCCCAGCTCGAAGGCTCCAAGGCGTTCGCCAAGGACTTCCTGCTCCGCCACAACATTCCCACCGCACGCTACGCGGTGTTCACCGAACTCAATCCCGCACTCGCCTATGTGCGCCAGCACGGCGCGCCCATCGTGATCAAGGCCGATGGCCTGGCGGCGGGCAAGGGCGTGGTGGTGGCGTTGACGCTGGCCGATGCCGAGCAGGCGCTGCATGACATGCTGGGTGCGCATCAGTTTGGCGATGCATCTGCGCGCGTGGTGATCGAGGAATTCCTCGACGGCGAGGAAGCCAGCTACATCGTGATGAGCGATGGCCAGCATTCCTTGCCGATGGCCAGCAGCCAGGACCACAAGCGCCGTGATGAAGGCGATCTGGGTCCCAATACCGGCGGCATGGGCGCGTATTCGCCCGCGCCGGTCGTCACGTCCGAGGTCGAGAAGCGCATCCTCAAGGAAGTGATCGAGCCCACCTTGCGTGGCATGGCGATGGAAGGCGCGCCCTTCATCGGCTTCCTCTACGCAGGCCTGATGATCGACAAGAGCGGCGCGCCCAAGGTCATCGAATTCAACGTGCGCTTCGGCGATCCGGAAACTCAGCCGATCATGCTGCGCCTGAAGTCCGACCTGGTGGACCTGATCGAAGCCGCGCTCGACGGCGAGCTGCATCACACGCACGTGCAGTGGGACCCGCGTCCTTCGCTCGGCGTGGTGATGGCGGCGGGCGGCTACCCGGGCAAGGTGCGCAGTGGCGACATCATCACCGGTCTGGACAGCGATTTCGGCTCTGACGTGAAAGTGTTCCATGCCGGCACGCAGCTCGACGCGCAGGGCAAAGTCGTGACCGCCGGCGGCCGCGTGCTGACGGTGTGTGCGCTGGGCAAGGACATTGCGGCGGCCCGCGAGCATGCCTACGCGGCGGTAGCGAAGATTCACTACGAGGGCGGCTTCTGCCGTCGCGATATCGCGCATCGCGCGCTGCATCGCCTCTGAGCTGCTCCAATCAGCCCGCGAAAAGCCCCGGACCTCCGGGGCTTTTGTTTTGCGTCTTCCGTGGCGGCGCAGTCAGCCCGCCTCTTCCGCGATCCTCTTCAGCGCACGCAGCACATCGCCAAAATCGCCCGTCACCTGCGGTCCGATGGATGCGGCCTCGGGACCCGTGATCTGAGTGGCATAAGTCACTCTCACCCGACGTGGCGAGAGCGCTTCGATGCGATGGTCCACCACCACGCGCGTTTCATCGATCAGCGTTTCGTCGGTGAACGCCTGCTGCTCGTCGACCGCGATCAAGGTGCTGACGAACGCATCCGTGCCCGGTGGCTGCATGGTGAAGGTCGTGCCGGTGGCAAACGGCCCATGCAACTGGATGCGTTCGATGCCGGCATTCCAGCGCTGCCAACCCGGCACATCGGCAAACACCGCCCAGACCTGCGCAGGTGTGGCGTCGATCTCGATGCTCTCTTCATGCGTCCACATGACAGCTCCTTGCGAGTCGTGGAACGCGGACGTTCCAGCGGAATGGCTCAGCCGGGAATCTCCGGCTCGACCAGGTTGGCCAGATGCAGCAGTGATTCCTGCCAGCCGAGATAACACGCCTCGGTGGGGATCATCGCCGGAATGCCCTCCTGCACCACATGCAATTCCGTGCCGCAGGAGACCTGCTTCAGGGTGACCGTGGTCTGCATCTCGCCGGGCAGGTTCGCATCGTCGAAGTGCGCGGTGTAGCGAATGCGTTCGCCGGGCACCAGCTCACGATAGGTGCCGCCAAAGGAATGGCTGTGGCCGGTGGAGAAATTCGTGAAGGACATCTGGTAGCTGCCACCGACCTTGCCATCAAGATGCTGCACCTTGCCGGTGTAGCCATTGGGCGGCAGCCAGCGCGCCATGGCGTCGGCATCGAGAAAGGCGCGGTAGATCTTCTCCGGCGTGGTGCGAAGCACGCGGTGGAGGGTAACGGTACCGGTGGTCATGCCTGGAACTCCTGTGCGGTGACGACTGTGCCGTGGTGGCGTCGTCATCGATACGACGAACATGCCTTGCTTATTTCGACGTTCGCTATCCGTCCTGTCGACGCAGGAAGACGTGAGTGGCGCGTTCGCCTGCGACGTGCTCCACCGCCTGGTAGCCAAGTTGAGGCAGATCCAGGCCATGGAACAAGGCTTCGCCGCCGCCCATCAGCCACGGCCGCACCGCCAGATGCACTTCATCGATCAGGCGCGCCTGCAGGTACTGGCGCACGGTGGACACGCCGCCGCCGATCCTTACGTCCTTCCCGTTCGCGGCGGCACGCGCCTGTTCGAGCGCGGCGTGGATGCCTTCGGTGACAAAGTGAAACGTGGTGCCGCCCGCCATGGTGAGCGGCGCGCGAGCATGCTGGGTCAGGACGAACACCGGCACGTGATACGGCGGCTCATCGCCCCACCAGCCCTTCCAGCTGTCGTCGGGCCACGGGCCACGAACCGGGCCGAACATGTTGCGGCCGAGGATCCACGCGCCGATGTCCACGAAACCCTTTTCGGCCATATCGTTGTCGACGCCGGTTTCGCCGTCGCTGCCGCCGCCGTGCATGCGCTGGAACATGCGGGTGGGGAAAAACCACTCCATCAGGCCGAAGCCATTCACACCGAGGGGATGTTCGACATCCTGGTCGGGTCCCGCAGCGTAACCATCCATGGATACGGCAAAGCTTTGCACGCGAACGTTCGACATGACGGCTGCCCGTGTTGTTGGAGTTGCCTACCCGACGTATCACCTGCGCCCAGATCGACACGAGAGGATGCTGGCGCCCCGGACGAAACGCAGCATGCCAGAAAGATCGAAGGCCGCGCCCGTGCGTTATGGCCCCGCTGCTATGCTCCGCGCGTGAAGGACACCACGCCACCGAGCTGCGCATGAGCCAATTCAACCTGCTGGGAAGCCGACGTTTCGCGCCATTCTTCTGGACGCAGGCGCTGGGAGCGTTCAACGACAACGCGTTCCGCAACGCGATGGTCATGCTGGTGGCGTTCCAGATGGGGCTGGATGACAAGACGGTGTCGCTCTACACCAACCTGGCGCCGGCCTTGTTCATTCTTCCGTATTTCCTGTTCTCGGCCACCGCCGGACAGCTGGCGGAGAAATACGAGAAGTCACGCATCATCCGCTACGTGAAGCTGTTCGAGATCGCCGCCATGGCGATTGCGGCGATTGGCTTCTACACGCATCACACGACGTTGCTGCTGGTGGTGCTGTTCCTGATGGGCCTGCACTCGACCACGTTCGGGCCGATCAAGTACGCGATCCTGCCGCAGGCCTTGAAGCCGGAAGAACTGGTGGGCGGCAACGGCCTGGTGGAAATGGGTACGCAGCTGGCGATGCTGATCGGCATGATTGCGGGCAATTCGCTGATGTTGATCGCGGGCTTCGGGCCCATCGCTGCCTCCGCCACCACCATCCTTGTCGCGGTGCTCGGTTATCTCGCCAGCCGTCGCATTCCGCCGGCACCGGCGACGGCGCCGGACCTCGTGTTCAACTGGAATCCGGCCAGCGAAACCGCGCGCGTGCTTGGCATCACCAAGCAGGATCGCCGCGTGTTCAACGCGGTGCTCGGCATTTCCTGGTTCTGGTTCTTCGGCACCGTCTTGATCGCGCAGCTGCCCAACTACACGCGCCTCAACCTGGGCGGCGACGGTTCGGTCAATACGCTGGTGCTCACGCTGTTCTCGCTGGGCACGGGTGTCGGCGCCCTGCTGTGCGAACGCATGTCGGGGCGTCGCGTCGAAGTGGGCCTGGTGCCGCTGGGCGCCTTTGGCCTCACGGCGTTTGGCGTGGATCTTTACCTGGCACATCCACACCTGGCGACGGCGCATGGCCTGGACTGGCTAGGCTTCCTGCACAGCTCAGGCAGCTGGCGCGTGGCGATGGATCTCACCTTGATCGGCGTGTTCAGCGGCTTCTACGTGGTGCCGCTGTTCGCCTTCGTGCAGGCGCGCACGCCGCGCGACCGGCTCTCACGCGTGATCGCTGGCAACAACATCATCAACGCGCTGTTTATCTGCCTGGCCTCGGGTTTCGGCTTGGCGCTGGGTGCGCTGGGTTTCACGGCGGTGCAGATTTTCCTCGCTGCCGCGCTGCTCAACGTGGCGGTGGCGACGTACATCTTCACCATCGTTCCCGAATTCCTGATGCGCTTCATCACCTGGGTGCTGGTGAACACGCTGTACCGCGTGCGCGTCGATGGGCTGGAAAACATTCCGCAGGAAGGCCCCGCCCTGCTCGTGTGCAACCACGTGAGTTTCATGGATCCGCTGCTGTTGATGGCGAATCTGCGTCGGCCGGCGCGTTTCGTCATGTACTACAAGATCTTCAATATCCCGGTGCTGAAGTTCGTGTTCCGCACGGCCAAGGCGATTCCGATTGCCGGGTACAAGGAAGATCCGGTCGTGCTGCAGCGGGCCTACGATGAAGTGGATGCCGCGCTCGCCGATGGCGAGCTGGTGTGCATTTTTCCGGAAGGCGGTCTGAGCAAGGATGGCGACATCGCCCCGTTCCGCCCGGGTGTAGCGCGCATTCTGGAACGACGCCCGGTGCCGGTGGTGCCACTGGCCTTGCGCGGCCTGTGGGGCAGCGTGTGGAGTCGGCGCGATTCGATGTTGCACCGTGCGCGCCTGCCGCGACGCTTCCGCGCACGCGTGGAACTGGTCGCCGGCGCGCCCTACTCACCGCAGGACGCGCAGTTGGAAACGCTGGAAGCCCGGGTGCGCGAGCTGCGCGGCGATTTCGCCTGACGGTTTGCCAGGCGATCGCGCGAGTCCCCTGCGATCGCCTGCTTGATCAACCCATCCAGCCGGCCAGCACGATCAAGGCCACTACGCTGAGCCATGCCAGCAGTGCGCGCAGCAAGGCGCCGCGCAGGCGGATCAGTTCGGCCAGCGTATCGATGCGTTCCTCGGCATAGCCGTCGCCCGCTTCAATATCCACCTGCACATCCGCGCGCGCGGCGGCGCCAAGAAAGCCCGGGCCTTCGACATACCAGCTGTTGGGCGGCTGTTGCTGGTGCCAGCGCTTCCACGCGCCAATCACCGCATCCCAATGGCCCACCAGGGCGAGCGTAAACACCATCAACTGCGCAGGCAGCCAGTCAGCCATGTTGGCAAAGGAGCGGGCGGCGTTGCGCGCTGCCGTATCCAGCCGCAGGGTCTGGTCGCGGCCCAGGGTTTGCGCAAGCCGATAGAGCAGCGCACCGGCAGGACCCAGCAGGAAGAACCACAGCAGCACGCCAAAGCGTCGGCGCAGCGCGGCATAGGCGGTTGCTTCGCCCAGTGCCAGCGCGCTCCAGGCCACCGGCTCGCCGTCGTCCGACAGCGCCTGGGCGGCGGCTTCACGCGACGGCTGGTCGGGTGCCTTGATGATGGCTTCCAGATCCGCTTCGTACGCATGCGGGCCGAAGCAATACAGCAGCACCACCAGGGAAAAGATCAGGCGAAAAAGATCGCTGCCCGGCAACAGGTCGATCAGCCAGATGGCGATCAGGCACAGCACCACCGGCACGCCCAGGGTCACCGCAACGCGCGCCGGACCGCTGGTATCACCCAGCTGCGCCACCCAGCGCCGGAAGCCGCCGTCGCCGCGCCAATGCACGAGCTGCGGCATGACATGGACCAGGCCAAGTGCGATGAGTGCAGCGAGCAGACAGACAGCCATGAACACGTTTCTCCCTATCGACGAGCGCATTGTAGGGCAAGGCGGTGACGGGTCAGTGGGCGCGTAGCCGGGCGTACCGCTCGTCATTCCGGCGCAGGCCGGAATGACTGTCCGGAGAACTTCAGCTCTTGCGCTGCGCGACGAGCTCGTCAAGCTCCAGGCCGGCCTGTTGGCGCAGCCAGTGCTCGAGCAACCGATAGGACACCGACAACGGCAACGAAGGCAGGAAGCTGCCGTCGGCAATGCCCTCGACGATGTCCTGCGGCGTGAACCAGCGAGCCTCTTCCAGCTCCTGATCGCGCAGGCGGATGGTGCGCGACAGCGCCTTCGCCGTGAAGCCCACCATCAGCGATTGCGGCAACGGCCACGGCTGTGACGAGTGGTAATGCACCTCGCCCACGAGCACGCCTGATTCTTCCGCCACTTCGCGGCGCACTGCATCTTCCAGCGATTCGCCGGGCTCGACGAATCCGGCGAGCGTGGAATAGCGGCCCTTCGGCCAGCCGGCCTGGCGGCCGAGCAGGCAGGCGCCCTGGTGTTCCACGATGACGATGACGGCCGCATCGGTGCGCGGAAAATGCATGCGCCCGCATTCGGCGTTGGTGCACTGTGCACGATGGCCCGAGGCCACCAGCACCAGCGGTGAACCGCAGTACGGGCAGTGCCGGGTTTCGCGCTGCCAGTGCACCAGGCCCTTGGCGTAGGCGAACAGGCCGGCCTCATCGGCAGGCAGCAGCAAGCCGATATCGCGCAGGCCGCCGCGGCGCGCACCGAGCGCTTGCTCCAGGTCGGCCGCGCGCTGAGCGTCGTCGATCGCCAGCAGGAAACGTGGCTGCTCATCTGCCAAGCCCATGAAGCTGGCCTTGAGGTCGCCCAGCAGGCGCTCGCGCTCGGCGCTGTCGAGCCAGCGCAGCGTGTCGCTATCGGGCGACAAATAGGTCTGTCCCAGCGGATCGATCAGCAGGTAGCGCGCGTGTTCGGACGCGCCCTGCTCGTTCACCCACATGCCTTCGTCGCGCCGTTCGGCGACGCGATCAAGGATCAGGCTGAGTCCCGCGAAGGTATTGGGCCGCGGCAAGGTGATGCGATCCATGCCGTGACGACTCTCAGGTGGAGAAGGAGGAACCGCAGCCGCAGGTGGTCTTGGCATTGGGATTGCGGATGACGAACTGCGAGCCGCTCAGGCTTTCCGAGTAGTCGATCTCGGCGCCGGTGAGGTATTGCAGCGACAGCGGGTCGACCAGCAGGGTGACGCCTTCGCGGTCGATCGCAAAGTCGTCTTCGGCCTGGGCCTCGTCAAAGGTGAAGCCGTACTGGAAGCCCGAGCAGCCGCCGCCGGTGATGTACACGCGCAGCTTCAGCTCCGGGTTGCCCTCTTCCTGGATGAGTTCGTGCACCTTGCGGGCTGCCGCCTCGGTAAAGACCAGGGCAGAGCCGGCGCTGCGGTAATCGGGAACGATGGGGAGAGGGACGACGGTATCCATGATGCTCAAGTGGGGATGCGGCAAAGCGTACGCAAGGATACCGCGATCAGGCCGGTACGGCTTCCGCGTCCCGCATCGACGGTGCCGGCAGCTCGCGGGTCAGCTCGGCGGCGTGGTGGCTCATGCGGCCGTTGACCTGGGCGCCAGCGGCCATTTCCAGAGTTTTGTAGTGAACGTCGCCGATCACGCGTGCTTCGGGGGCCAGTTCCAGGCGGTCGCTGGCATGAATATCGCCGCGCACCTGCCCGTTGATGATCGCGTGGGGAACATGGATCTCGCCCTGCACGTGGCCGTTCTCGCTCAGGGTGAACACGGCGCCTGCCTCATCGGCCAGCACCGAGCCGACGATCTGGCCGTCGAGGTGCAGCGCGCCGCTGAAGCGCACATCGCCGTGGATCACCGTGCCGCGGGCGATCAGGCTGGTGTCGTGGCTGTTGGGTGCGCGCTCGCTGCGCTTACGGTTGAGCATCTTGTTCCCCTTGGGTCGGTGTGAGATGGCCGGACAGCGCCTCACCCCAGGCGACCGTGCGCGTGACCGGGTCGTCCCCGGCCGGCTGGGCCTTGATGATCAGACGGGTAGGCCGAAAATCGGCGGGCAGCACGATGGTGCCCTGGAGCTGCTGGAAATATTTGAAGCGGAACGGCATGCCGTCGCGCTGCGCGTTGTCGCCCAGCGCCGCCCAGTCGAGCTGGACCACTTTCTCGCCGCGCAGGCCTTCGATGCTCACGCTGGCATTGCCGGTCACGTCGTCGCCGCGCTTGGCGTTCTGGGTGAGGCTGAGCGTGAGGTTCCACGCATGCGAGTTGTCCACCGGCTGCAGGCGCACTTCCTGCACCTTGAGGCCTTCGCGCTGGGCGTCGCCGCCGGTCAGGCGCGAGTAGAAACCCAGGTCCGCGCGCAGGCCGCTGATTTCCTCTTCGCGCTCGCCCAGCGTCTTGCGCAGCGAGCGGTTGGCGATGTCCGCCACCTGGCCCGCGCGTTGCAGGTTGGCCACCTGCTGCTGGAGGTCGTCGTTCTGCTGGGTCAGCGTCTTGAGCTGGCGTTCTTCATGCGCAGCGGGCGTGGTGCGCCGGGTGAGCCCCCCGACCACCAGGGCGACGATGACCAGGCTGGCCAGCCACGCGGCGCCCAGCCACAAGGCGCGACGCCGCCCGACGGACGCGTCGTGCGGACGTACCACGAAGCGCGGCGGTGGACGTGAAGCCATGCCCGGCCTTCCCAGGAAAAACCAAGGTATAGCCCTGACGTGTAGAAAGCGTCAAGGAACGACGGCACGCTTTGGGCCGTCGTCCTGGGGTGCCAGATGGCCGATCAGCTTTCGATCTTGGACTGCAGGTAGCGCTCGGCGCTGAGGTCCTTGATCAGGCTGAACTGGGTTTCCAGCCAGTCGATGTGCTCTTCCTCGTCATGCAGGATGTTCTTGAACAGGTCGCGGCTGACGAAGTCGGCAATGCTTTCGCTATGGACGATGGCTTCGCGCAGATCCTTCACCGCCGCCATTTCCAGATCCAGGTCGCCCTGCAGGCATTCCACCGGATTTTCGCCGATGCGTAGCTTGCCCAGGTGCTGCAGGTTCGGCAGGCCGTCGAGGAACAGGATGCGCTCGACCAGATTGTCGGCGTGCTTCATTTCCTCGATCGATTCCTTCCTCTCGTGCTCCGCCAGCTCGTCGTAGCCCCAGTCCTTGTACATGCGGTAATGCAGCCAGTACTGGTTGATCGCGGTCAGCTCGTTGTAGAGGACCTTGTTGAGGAATTCGATGACTTTCGCGTCGCCCTTCATGGGAAGTCTCCTTCAGCGCAGAGGGCGACTATACGGCGAGTTTTTCAGGCATGTCGGAACGAGAATGACTAAGAGTTGCGCATGCAAAAACGCGCAGCCAAGGCCGCGCGTTTCGGGGGGAGAGCTGTGGGACGCCGGATCAGGCGATGGCAGCAATCGGCAGTGTCAGACGCACCTGCTGCACAGCCTTGTCGAGGGTGGCGCGCGCTTCCTGTTCGCAACAACCGCAGCAGTCCGAACAGCCCGTGCGAGCCTGCAGCTCGGCGAACTGATGGACGCCTTCGCTGGCGGCCCGGCGGATGTCGCCGTCGGTGACGGCGTTGCACATGCAGATATACATGGCACATATGGGAACGCAAATGCGAATGATTGTCAACTCAGTGAGCAGGCCGTCGTCAGCGGGGTGGTTCAGCTGCCGTCAGGGTTGGTGAAGGAGGCAGGCGGGCGAAATCCCACCCTGCCGTAGGCCAGCCTGGGCTTTGGACCTGAGCGAGCTGGCTGGCGGCCTGTCAGGCCGCGGCCTTGCCCTTGCGCGGAGTGTCGCCTGCGTCAGGACCGTCTCGGTGCGGCAGATCGCCCAGCTGGACACTCAGCAAGGTCTCCACCAGGGGCGCGAAGTGGCGCAAGGCGCGTTCGTAGACCTGGCGCTTGAAGTTGACCACGTGGGCCGCCGGGTACCAGAAATCCACCCAGCGCCAGTGGTCGAACTCCGGCTTCTCGCAGGCATCCAGCTTCAGCGCATCCTCGCTGCCCACCAGGCGCAAGAGGAACCACACCTGCTTCTGCCCGATGCAGGTCGGGTGCTGGTGGTGGCGCACGTAGCGGCTGGGCAGGCGGTAGCGCAGCCAGCCGCGGGTCACGCCGATCACTTCCACGTGGTGCGCGGCCAGGCCGGTTTCCTCTTCCAGCTCGCGGTACATGGCTTCCAGCGGCGTCTCGTCGCTGCGCATGCCGCCCTGGGGGAACTGCCAGCCATCACGATTGACGCGGCGCGCCCAGAACAGCCGGCCGTCCGCATTCAGCAGAACGATGCCCACATTCGGACGATAGCCATCGACGTCGATCATGTTGCCTCCTGGAGCCGGGCGGGTACGGCGGACTACAGGAAACCACCGCGGCTCGACGTCGATTCAAGCACAGCGCAGGAAGCGGGAGCAACCGGCCCCCTTGAACCGGAAGGCGGGGCCAACTAAACTGCCGGGCCCTGCCTGGTCGACCTCACGTCGACGTCCCTGGCGGGCGGCACCCAAGGCTATGTAGCTCAGCCGGTTAGAGCACAGCACTCATAATGCTGGGGTCGGTGGTTCGAGTCCACCCATAGCCACCATGTGTCTGAAGATCGTCCAAAGCCCGCTTGCAGCGGGCTTTTTGCGTTCAGGGCCCACGTTGATCTAGGTGGCTCGATCACACGAGGAGCGCAGCCGCCTCCTTTGGTGTGCTTTGCCCTGGCCGGGCCTCGATGGGGCGCACCCGCCTAGGTAAATTCACGCAGTCCTTCTACGTAGAAGCTCGCTGTCCGGCCCAACACTCCGATGATCCAATGCCCGACGGGCGCCCCGCGTCCAGGCTGCTTGTGGTCTTCGTGGACGTGATCTCCGGGAGTCATCATGGGAAACCGGCTACGCCTCATGGCGCTCGTAGTGCCCTTGTTGCTTGTGCTTTGTGCAGGTGTCCTCGCTCAAGATGTGGCTCCCCCGCCCGCGGCTGGCAACGTCCAGGACCGCAACAAGCTGCCCATGCCGCTATCGCCGTTCACCGGCAAGATCGGCAAGACGTATAAGGAATCCACGTCCGCCTGGCAGAGTCCGCCGAAGGCGCCCGCGGGCGCGCCCAACGTCATCATCGTCCTGCTGGATGACGTGGGCTTCGGCCAGTCATCCGCCTTTGGCGGGCTGGTGCCGATGCCCAACCTCGAGAAGCTTGCCTCCGAAGGCCTGCGCTTTAACGACTTCCACACCACCGGCATCTGCGGCCCATCGCGCTCGGCTTTGCTGACTGGACGCAACCACCACGACGCCGGCAACGGCTTTCTGATGGAGTGGGCCACGGGCTTTCCCGAATACTCCACGATGATCCCCAGGG
This sequence comes from Dyella japonica DSM 16301, assembly GCF_001010355.1. Classification (GTDB taxonomy): domain Bacteria; phylum Pseudomonadota; class Gammaproteobacteria; order Xanthomonadales; family Rhodanobacteraceae; genus Dyella; species Dyella japonica. Next base: position 20,624 of record NZ_JPLA01000019.1, read on the forward strand.
ACACCGCCACGATTGGCGAGATCCTCAAGGACAACGGCTACTCCACCTGGTGGTTCGGCAAGAACCACAACACGCCCGACTGGGAAACCTCGGTCGCCGGTCCCTTCGACCGCTGGCCGACGGGGCTGGGCTTTGAATACTTCTATGGCTTCAACGCCGGCGAAACGGACCAGTGGTATCCGGTGCTGTTCGAGAACACCACGCCCGTCGAGCCGGACAAGACGCCCGCCCAGGGCTATCACTTCATGACGGACATGACCGATCGCGCCATTGCGCGCATGAAGTTCTTCAAGTCGATGGCGCCGCAGAAACCCTTCTTCATGTACTTCGCGCCGGGCGCTGCGCACGCGCCGCACGAGCCGCCCAGGGAGTGGCGCGACAAGTTCAAGGGCAAGTTCGACATGGGCTGGGACAAGTATCGCGAGATCGTTTATCAGCAGCAGCTCAAGGAAGGCATCATTCCCGCCAACACGCAGCTCACCAAGCGCCCGGACTGGGTGAAGCCGTGGGATTCGCTGAACGCCGATCAGAAGAAGGTGTATTCCGCGCTGATGGAAAACTTCGCCGGCTACCTGTCCTTCACCGATCACGAGATCGGCCGGCTGCTGGATGCGGTGCGGCAGCTGCCGGACGCCAACAACACGCTGGTGATCTACATCGTGGGCGACAACGGTGCCTCGGCGGAGGGTGGCCCTGACGGCACGCTCAACGAGATCAAGAACCTCAATGGCCTGCAGACCGACCTGCAGGACGTACTGAAAAACATCGACCGTATCGGCGAGCCCGGCACCGAGCCGCACTACCCGATCGGCTGGGCCTGGGCAGGCGATACGCCATTCCAGTGGGTCAAGCAGGTGGCTTCGCACCTGGGCGCCACGCGCAATCCGATGGTGGCGTGGTGGCCGGCCAAGATCAAACACGACGACAAGCCGCGCGATGCGTTCGTGCATCTGGTCGACGTGTTGCCGACCGTGCTCGATGCGGCGCACATTCCCATGCCCGACACGGTCAACGGCATCAAGCAGTACCCGCTGGCTGGCAAATCGTTCCTCGCTGCCTTCAGCAGCAATGACTACCGGGGCCGCAACGAGCAGTACTTCGAGATTCTGAGCAATCGCTCGATCTACCTGGACGGCTGGAAAGCCGACGCGCAGCACACCATGCCGTGGCGGCAGGACCTGGCGCCAGGCAACTGGGACAAGGATCGCTGGGAGCTCTACAACCTGCAGGACGACTATTCGGAGGCCAATGATCTGGCGGCCAAGATGCCGGAGAAGCTGGCGCAGATGAAAGCGGCGTTCGACAAGGCGGCGGCACAGTTCCATGTCTATCCGCTGGATGACCGCGGCTCGGCGCGTCTTGCGGTGCCCAAGCCAGCGGTCACCGGCTCCGATCCCAATGCCAAGGAGTTCACCTTCGCCGCAGGTGCGACGCGCATTCCGGAAACCGCAGCGCCGCCGATGAAGAATCGCTCGTGGAAACTGGTAGCCAACGTCAAAGCCGATGGCGCGCAGACCAGTGGCGTGATTGTGGGCTTCGGTGGCACGGCAGCGGGCTTGACGCTCTATCTCGACAAAGGCGTGCCCGTGTTTGACTACAACTACTTCGAGAAGCAGACGGCCATCCGCGGCAAGTCACCCCTGAAGTCCGGGGCATCCACGGTGGAAGTTGATTTCGACTATCTCGGCAAGAAGGGCGAAGTGGGCAAAGGCGCCAACGTCACCCTCAAGGTGGATGGCGCGGTGGTTGCCACCGGGAAACTGGACCAGACCGTGGCCGGCCGCTTCGGCATCGATACCTTCGGTGTGGGCGAAGACACTGGCCAGCCGGTGACGCCTGCCTACCAGCCGCCTTTCAAGTACACGGGTGACATCGACAAGGTGGTCATCAGCGTGAAGTGACCCGAGGTGGGCCGGCTCTCTGCTTGAGGGCCGGCCAACTCGCCGGCTGGCTCCTGCCTGAGTGGCTGTAAACAGCTAGGCGCTAGAATGGCCGCATGCATATTTTCAAAGAATTCCATATCGAGGCGGCTCACCGCCTGCCGAACGTGCCGCCGGGCCACAAGTGCGCGCGCCTGCACGGGCATTCGTTCCGTATCCAGATCCACGTCGAGGGCGAGCCGGATCCCACCCTCGGCTGGGTGATGGACTTCGCCGACGTCAAAGCGGCGTTCGCCCCTCTGTTCGACCAGCTCGACCATCATTACCTCAATGACATCGAGGGCTTGGAGAATCCGACCAGCGAAGTGCTGTGTCGCTGGATTTTCAAGCGCTTGCAGCCGTCCCTGCCGGGCTTGGACAAGGTGGTGGTGCACGAGACCTGCACCTCGGGCGCCAGTTGTAGCCGTGACAGCTTTTGACGCGTCGCAATAGATCGGCGTTTGAATGTAATAGATTGGTAATCTTGAATTTTTCGTGACACGTGAGCGTGTCCAGGAAAAATATATTGCAATGCACAAAATGACTTGGTAGCTTAGTCGCCACTACCCCTAATCCCGTCGAGGGACCCAAGTCATGACGCAGCAACTGAACTCTCAGGTTTTCGCCTACGCCAAGCAGTTTGCCGACAATGCCTTCAAGGCCCAGTCGGTGGCCTTCAAGGGCCTGGAGCAGGTCGCCGATCTGCAGCTCCGTGCGCTGGAAAAGCAGTCGGAAGCTGCGGCTGACTTCTTCAGTGGCGCCCTCGAGACCCGCGATATCGACGGTTTCCGCGTTCTGTGGGAAAAGGCAGCTGCCGCCGGCCGTGAAAACGCCGAGCGCGCCGTGGCCGTCACCCAGGAAATCATCGCCGTGACGCAGAAGACCGCCGAGTCGCTCAGCGCGCTCGCGCAGGAGCAGCAGCAGGCTGCCAACGACGCCGTGGCCGCGCCGGTCGCCGCCGTCAAGAAGGCCGCTGCCGCCGCTGGCGCCAAGTAAGACCGCTTAGCGACGCAGCGCTTCTTCCCCCCAGTTGCGTCTAAGGGCCGGACGGTTGTCCGGCCCTTTTTCTTTCGTGAGTTCTCACGACGGCTGCCGGTTTTGTGAACAGATCGGCCCGTGGACAAGATGTCGCGCAAGCCGCGGCTTGTCGCTGTAAATGCCTCGCTGATATACTTTTTGGGATTGGACCGTGGCCCGCAGCTGGTTCGGTGCCGCCTTGAGCGAAGCCGCGCGGGAACATCACGTGATCAACAGTCTTGCTTCCGGTCGTCGTCTGGCACTGCGCATGATTTTGCTGCAGCTGGCCGTGGCGGTGGCCGTCGGTCTCACCTTCCTGATGCAGGGGCCCCGCGAAGCCGTGGCGGCCGCTGCAGGCGCCACCCTGGTGGCGCTGGGTTCCGCGCTGCTGGCGTGGCGTTCCTTCAAGGGGTTGGGTGGGGGAGGCACGGCCATGTGGCACGTGATGTCAGGTTTGGTCCTGAAGTGGATCGTGATCTTCGGAGGGCTGATCGCGATCCTGGGTCAATGGAAATTACCGCCACTAGCTGCCATCACGGGGCTGGTGGCTGCTTACGCAATAAATCTGCTGGCGTTCAGATTCAAGGGCTAACACATGGCAAGCGAGCCGCAGGGCGGACTAACTGAGTACATCCAGCATCACCTTCACCACAACGTGGTGAGCCTGGGTGATGGTGCGTTCATGAAGATCCACGTCGACTCGCTCGTCGTGTCCTTCGTGCTGGGTGCCCTGTTCTGCCTGTGGTTCTGGCTGAAGGCCCGCAAGGCGACCTCGGGCGTGCCGTCCAAGGGCCAGGCTTTCGTCGAAATCATCGTGGAATTCGTCGACACCCAGGTGAAGGACACCTTCCACGGCGACCGCCGTACGGTGACCCCGCTGGCGCTGTCGATCTTCATGTGGGTGGTGTTCCTGAACACCATGGACCTGCTGCCGCTGGATGCGCCTGGCTTTGCCGTCAAGAGCCTCGCCGGTGCCGAAGCCGCGCATCACACCTTCTTCCGCTGGGTTCCCACCGCCGACATCAACACCACCATGGGCCTGGCCCTGGCCGTGTTCTTCATCGTGCTGGCGCACGGCATGAAGGCCAAGGGTGTGGGCGGCTTTGGCTGGGAGCTGATCACGGCGCCGTTCCATGCGGACAACATGATCGTCAAGATCATCCTGATGCCATTCAACCTCGCGCTCAACGTCATCGAATACCTGTCCAAGCCGGTCTCGCTGGCGATGCGACTGTTCGGCAACATGTACGGTGGTGAGCTGGTCTTCATGCTGATCGCGGGTCTGTTCGCGGGCTGGATCAGCTTCCTGCCGGGCGTGCTGTTCAACTCGGTGTGGGCGATCTTCCACATCCTGATCATCCTGCTGCAGGCGTTCATCTTCATGATGCTGACCATCGTGTACATCGCGACGGCGCGTGAGCATCACTAAGTTTCGCTTTACTCCAAGTTTCGCTTCATCTTTCTTGTTCTAACCAACAACCCGTTATCGATTCACAGGAGAACACCATGGAACTCATCGCACACGTGCAGGGCCTGACCGCCATTGCCATCGGCATCATCATCGGCCTCGGCGCTCTGGGCGCTTGCTTGGGTATCGCCATCATGGGTTCCAAGTTCCTTGAGTCCGCCGCCCGTCAGCCGGAGCTGGTGCCGCTGCTGCAGGGCCGCATGTTCCTGCTCGCCGGCCTGATCGACGCTGCGTTCATCATCGGCCTGGCCGTGGCGCTGCTGTTCGCCTTCTCGAACCCGCTGATCAGCGCCCTGCACTAAGCCTTCGCTTGGCCGCAAGGCCGATCGGAGCGGGTTATGTGGTGTCGCGGCGCTTCTAGAGCCGCGACTTCACGTCAACTTCAACGTGTTCGGGAGTATTTGGAAAGCTCATGGATATCAATCTGACTTTCCTGGGCCAGATGGTTTCTTTTGCCATCCTGGTCTGGTTCACCACCAAGTTCATCTGGCCGCAGCTCAATCACGCGATTGAAGAGCGCCAGAAGAAGGTTGCCGAAGGTCTGGCCGCCGCTGAAAAGGCGCGCGCCGAACTCAAGGACGCCGACGCCAAGGTGGCCGTCGAGATCAAGCAGGCCCGTCAGCAGGCCAACGAGATCATCGAGCGTGCGCAGCAGCAGGCCAACCAGATCGTGGACAAGGCTCGCGCCGAAGCCGTGACCGAGGCGGGTCGTCTGAAGGCGGCCGCTGCCGAGGAAATCGTCAGCATGCAGCAGCGTGCGCGCGAAGAACTGCGTGGCTGGGTCGGCCGTCTGGCTGTCCAGGGCGCGGAAAAAATCGTGCAGCGCGAAGTGGACGTCAACGCCCACAAGGCGATGCTCGACCAGCTCGCGGCCGAGATCTAAGTCATGGCACAGGCAATCACCCTCGCCCGTCCGTATGCGCGTGCCGCCTTCGAGGTGGCCCACGCGGCCGGCTCGCTGGGCGCCTGGTCGCAGGCGCTGGCCTTCGCCGCGGAAGTGGCGAAGGACTCGCGCGTGGCCGGTTTCGGCAATGATCCGCGCGTGACGGCGGACCAGCTGGTCGCGTTGCACCTGCCGCAGGGCATGGCTGCCGACGCGCCGTTCGCCCGCTTCCTGGGTGAGCTGGCCGAGCACCGTCGCATGGCGCTGTTGCCGGAAATCGCTGCGCTGTACGAAGCGTACAAGCGCGAATCCGAATCGCAGCTGCTGGTGAAGGTGACCAGTGCGTTCGCACTGGACGCCGCCCAGGCTGAACAGCTGAAGGTGTCGCTCAAGCGTCGCTTCAAGCGCGAGATCGAACTGGAAACCCAGGTCGATGCCTCGCTGCTCGGTGGCGTGGTGATCGATACCGGCAGCGAAGTGATCGACGGTTCGGCCCGCGGTCGTCTGGCGCGCATGACCCGCGCGCTGACGGTTTAAAGAATTTAAGCGAAGTCCGTTTCGCGAAGCGCCACGCCAGCAGTGGCTGGCTCTTCAAAAAAGACTCAAATCTCAGGATATCGACCCATGTCCAGCTCCACCTTGAACCCGTCCGAGATCAGCGAACTGATCAAGACCCGCATCGAGCAGTTCAAGCTCGGCGCGGAAGCACGTAACGAAGGCACCATCATCAGCGTGTCCGACGGCATCGTGCGCATCCACGGCCTGGCCGACGTGATGCAGGGCGAAATGATCGAACTGCCGGGCAACTCCTATGCGCTGGCGCTGAACCTCGAGCGTGACTCGGTGGGCGCCGTGGTGCTGGGCGAATACCAGCACCTGCGCGAAGGCGACACCGCCAAGACCACCGGCCGCATCCTCGAAGTGCCGACCGGTCCGGAGCTGCTGGGTCGCGTGGTCGACTCGCTCGGCAACCCGATCGACGGCAAGGGCCCGCTGAACGCCAAGACCAGCTCGGCCATCGAAAAGGTCGCGCCGGGCGTGATCTGGCGTAAGTCGGTCGACCAGCCGGTGCAGACCGGCTACAAGTCCGTCGACTCGATGATCCCGATCGGCCGTGGCCAGCGCGAGCTGATCATCGGCGACCGCCAGACCGGCAAGACCGCGCTGGCCATCGACGCGATCATCAACCAGAAAGATTCCGGCATTAAGTGCATCTACGTTGCCATCGGCCAGAAGCGTTCGTCGATCGCCAACGTGGTGCGCAAGCTCGAAGAGAACGGCGCGCTGGCCAACACCATCGTGGTGGTGGCTTCCGCTTCCGAGTCGGCCGCGCTGCAGTACATCGCGCCGTATTCGGGTTGCGCCATGGGCGAGTACTTCCGCGACCGCGGCGAAGACGCGCTGATCATCTATGACGATCTGTCCAAGCAGGCCGTGGCCTACCGCCAGATCTCGCTGCTGCTCAAGCGCCCGCCGGGCCGCGAAGCCTACCCGGGCGACGTGTTCTATTTGCACTCGCGTCTGCTCGAGCGTGCGGCTCGCGTCTCCGAGGAGTACGTCGAGAAGTTCACCAACGGCGAAGTGAAGGGCAAGACCGGTTCGCTGACCGCGCTGCCGATCATCGAAACGCAGGCCGGTGACGTGTCCGCGTTCGTGCCGACCAACGTGATCTCGATCACCGACGGCCAGATCTTCCTGGAAACCGACCTGTTCAACGCCGGCATCCGTCCGGCCGTGAACGCCGGTATCTCGGTGTCGCGCGTCGGTGGTGCCGCCCAGACCAAGATCGTCAAGAAGCTGTCCGGCGGCGTGAAGCTGGCCCTGGCGCAGTTCCGCGAGCTGGCTGCGTTCGCGCAGTTCGCCTCGGACCTGGACCCGGCCACCCGCGCCCAGCTGGACCGCGGCCAGCGCGTGACCGAGCTGATGAAGCAGGCGCAGTACTCGCCGCTGTCCATCGCCGAGCTCGCACTGTCGGTGTACGCCGCCGAGAAGGGCTACCTCGATGACCTGCCGGTCAACAAGGTGCTGCCGTTCGAGAAGGGCCTGCACGCCTTCATGCACCAGAACCACGGCGAGCTGATGAAGAAGATCGTCGCCACCGGTGACTGGAACAACGACATCGAAGCCACCTTCAAGTCCTCGCTCGACGAGTACAAGAAGACCGGCAGCTGGTAAGCAGTCAAGGGTGTACGGCCGTCCAGACGGCCGTACCGAACTCCGGTCGGCTGACCGGGATCGCACTAACCCAATAGGTTGAGGCAAACGTGGCAAGCGGACGCGAAATCAAAACCAAGATCAAGAGCACGCAGAACATGCGCAAGGTGACGCGCGCGCTCGAGATGGTCTCGGCCTCGAAGATCCGCAAGGCGCAGGATCTGATGAAGGCCTCGCGTCCCTATGCGCGTGCCATGCGCAAGGTGATCGCGCACGTGGCCCAGGCCAGCACCGATTTCAGCCATCCGTTCCTGGTGGAGCGCGAGAAGGTTGCGCGCGTCGGTTTCCTGGTGGTCAGCACGGATCGCGGCCTGTGCGGCGGCCTGAACTCGAACCTGTTCCGTCGCCTGCTGCCGATCATTCGCGAGTGGCAGGACAAGGGCGCGGAAATCGACGTCGTCGCCGTCGGCCAGAAGGCCACGCAGTTCTTCCGCCGCATCAAGGGCGTGAACCTGATCGGCAGCGTCAGCCACCTGGGTGAGAAGCCGAAGGTCGAAAGCCTGGTCGGCGTGATCAAGGTGATGCTCGATGCGTATGTCGAGGGCAAGCTGGATCGCGTGTTCCTGGCCCACAACGACTTCATCAACACCATGACGCAGAAGCCGACCGTGCACGCGCTGTTGCCGCTGCCGGTGGTGGCCAAGGAAATGGTCGGTGCCGAGCCTTCCACCCAGTCTCCGGATTTCCCGGTGGCCGGGCTCAAGCTCGATCAGAAGCACGACTGGGATTACATCTACGAACCCGATGCAGCCACGGTGCTCGAGCACGTGCTGGGCCGTTACATCGAGTCGGTGGTGTACCAGGGCGTGCTGGAAAACCTCGCCAGCGAACATGCCGCGCGCATGGTGGCGATGAAGAGCGCGTCGGACAACGCAAGCAAGGTGATCGGTGAACTGACGCTGATTTACAACAAGGCGCGTCAGGCTGCGATTACCCAGGAAATCTCGGAAATCGTCGGCGGCGCAGCGGCTGTATAAGTGCAGGCATCCCTGCCTGCAAGAGCAGATCAAAAAGCGGCCATCCATGGCCGCGAGTAGTTAAAGCGATCATCCGTGATCGCCAAGATCAAAAAGCTGCCATCCATGGCAGCACTTTTAAACTAAGAGCGACGCGATAGCGGCGCTTGTAACGAACCTAAAAGATCCATCCGGAGCACATCCATGAGTCAGGGCAAAGTTGTACAGATCATCGGCGCGGTCATCGACGTGGAGTTCGCACGCGATCAGGTGCCGCAGGTTTACGACGCGCTGAAGGTCGACGGCACCGACATCACGCTGGAAGTCCAGCAGGTGCTGGGTGACGGCATCGTCCGTACGATTGCCCTCGGTTCCACCGATGGCCTCAAGCGCGGCCTCGTGGCGCGCAACACCGGCGAAGGCATCAAGGTGCCGGTCGGCAAGGCCACGCTGGGCCGCATCATGGACGTGCTGGGCAACCCCATCGACGAAGCCGGTCCGATCGGCGAGCAGGACCGCTGGGTCATTCACCGCGAAGCGCCGAGCTACGACGACCAGGCCGCCGCCAACGACCTGCTGGAAACCGGCATCAAGGTCATCGACCTGATGTGCCCGTTCGCCAAGGGCGGCAAGGTCGGCCTGTTCGGCGGCGCCGGCGTGGGCAAGACCGTGAACATGATGGAGCTGATCAACAACATCGCCAAGGCGCACGCGGGTCTGTCCGTGTTCGCCGGCGTGGGCGAGCGTACCCGCGAGGGCAACGACTTCTACCACGAGATGAAGGACTCCAACGTGCTCGACAAGGTGGCCATGGTGTACGGCCAGATGAACGAGCCGCCGGGCAACCGTCTGCGCGTGGCGCTGACCGGCCTGACCATGGCCGAGTACTTCCGCGACGAGAAGGACGAGTCGGGCAAGGGTAAGGACGTGCTGCTGTTCGTGGACAACATCTACCGCTACACGCTGGCCGGTACCGAAGTGTCCGCGCTGCTCGGCCGCATGCCGTCTGCCGTGGGTTACCAGCCGACGCTGGCCGAGGAAATGGGCGTGCTGCAGGAGCGCATCACCTCGACCAAGACCGGTTCGATCACCTCGATCCAGGCCGTCTACGTGCCCGCCGATGACCTTACCGATCCGTCGCCGGCCACCACCTTCGCTCACCTTGATGCGACCGTGGTGCTGAGCCGCAACATCGCCTCGCTGGGTATCTACCCGGCCGTGGATCCGCTGGATTCGACCAGCCGCCAGCTCGATCCGGATGTGGTCGGCGCCGAGCACTACGACGTCGCCCGCCGCGTGCAGGGTACGTTGCAGCGCTACAAGGAGCTGAAGGACATCATCGCGATCCTGGGCATGGACGAACTGTCCGAAGACGACAAGCTGGCCGTGTCGCGCGCCCGCAAGATCGAGCGCTTCTTCTCGCAGCCGTTCCACGTGGCCGAAGTGTTCACCGGCTCGCCGGGCAAGTACGTGCCGCTGAAGGAAACCATCCGCGGCTTCAAGATGATCGTGGACGGCGACGTGGACCACCTGCCGGAGCAGGCGTTCTACATGGTTGGCAGCATCGACGAGGCCGCCAAGAAGGCCGAGGACATGGGCGCCAAGAAGGCGGCCTGATCCCTGTGAGGCACCACGATGAGGCGCGCAGGCCGCGCCTCATCGGCTCCACATAGCATCGTCTGCTTTTCACCGAACGCACCGGAATACCCTCATGAGTCATACCCTCCGTGTCGACATCGTCAGCGCCGAAGCCGAGATCTTCTCCGGCGACGCGCAGCTCGTGGTCGCCACCGGCGAGATGGGCGAACTGGGCATCGCGCCCCGCCATGCGCCGCTGATCACCCGCCTCAAGCCCGGCCACGTGGACGTGGTGCTGGCCAATGGCGAGCGTCAGCAGTTCTGGGTGTCGGGCGGCATCCTGGAAGTGCAGCCGCAGGTCGTCACCGTGCTGGCCGATACTGCCGCACGCGCCTCCGACCTGGATGAAGCGGCCGCCCAGCGCGCCAAGCAGGAAGCGGAAGACGCCCTGGCCAACCGTAGCGACGCGCTCGAGATTGCCGAGGCGCAGGCCAAGCTGGCGCAGGCCATCACCCAGCTGCAGGCGCTGGAGCGCATGCGCAAGACGCTCAAGCACTGAGCGGACTTGCCCGGGTAGCACCCCGCAGAACGCCGGCCCTGGGCCGGCGTTTTTGTTTATGCTGCGGCTACTCGACAGCGGGGGCTACGACATGGATGCGAGGCAGCAAGCCGATGGGCCCAGGGCCGCATGGTTCCTGCCGGCCGCGTTGATCGTGTCATTGGCGGGCTGCGCAGACGCACCCCACACCACCTCGTCCAAACCATCCACCGAGGGCGACACCTCGTATCGGGCCGTGGCCAAGGACGATATGCAGCACTACCAGCTCGCCATGGGGGAGATCTCCACCGGGGCGATTCCCTGGCATCACCCCTCGCCGCCGTACCCGGCCGCTCTGCTCGATCAGCGCCTGCCGCCGCAAGAGGTACAGGCCACGCTCGTCGTCAACGAAGCAGGCAAGGTCGTTGAGGTACGCATCGCCGATGAGGCACAGGCCGATGCACAAGTCCGCCAGTTCGATCAGGCCGTGCGCGAGACCGCCATGCAATGGACGTTCGAGCCGCTGCGTTTCAGCCAATGGGCCGCGGACGCCAACGGCAACAGTCACGAAGTGAGCACTGAGGCGCGCCCCTTCAGTCTGGACTACGTGTTCCGCTTCGCCTGGAAAGACGGCAAGCCGGTGGCCGACGCCAGCGCCGTCGCGCATGCCCTGCCATAGCCATAGGTTCTACATCATCAGGGCCGTAGGGCGTCGGGCCTCGGCTGCTATCCTCCGCCGCTAGTCAAGGACAGGTTGGATCCTATGCACAAGACCACGCCGTTGCACGTCATCGTCCTCGCCGCCGGCGAAGGCAAGCGCATGAAGTCGAAGAAGGCCAAGGTGCTGATGCCCCTGGCGGGTCGGCCGCTGCTTGCGCATGTGCTGGAGGCGGCGCGCGCGCTGCAGCCGAAGGCGATCCATGTGGTCTACGGGCATTGCGGCGACCAGGTGCGGGCGGCGTTCGAGGGCCAGGACGACCTGCACTGGGTGCTGCAATCGCAGCGGCTCGGCACCGGCCACGCCGTGCGTGAGGCGCTGCTGGAGGTGCCCGATGACGTCACTGTGCTCGTGCTGTACGGCGACGTGCCGCTCACGCGCACGCAGACGCTGGAGGCCCTGGTGCGGGCCGAAGGCACGGTGAGCCTGCTCGCCACGCGCGTCACCCATCCGCACGGCTACGGCCGTGTGCTTCGCGATGGCAACGGCTACGTGCGCGCCGTGGTGGAAGAAAAGGACGCCGACGATGCGCAGCGCGCGATGAACCTGATCAATACCGGCATCCTGGCGGCCGATGCCGTGGCCCTCAAGCGATGGACGTCCAAACTCGATCGCAACAATGTGCAGGGCGAGTACTACCTCACCGACATCTTCGCCATGGCGGCCGGCGAAAATCGCGCGGCAGCCTGCGTGGAATGCGAAGACGAATTCGAAACGGCCGGCGCCAACAATCCCTGGCAGCTTGCCGAACTTGAAGCGCAATACCGTGCGCGTGCAGCCAAGGCGCTGGCGCTGGAAGGCGTGCGCATCGCCGATCCGTTGCGCATCGATGTGCGCGGCAAGGTCAGCGCCGGCATGGATGTCGAGATCGACGTGAATGTCGTACTCGAAGGCGACGTGCAGTTCGGCGATGACGTGCAGGTCGGTCCGTTCACGCGGCTGAAAGACGTGAAGCTCGCCAGCGGCACCGTCGTGCAGGCGCATTGCGATCTCGAAGGCGTGGTGACGCTTGGCCCGTGCACGATCGGCCCGTTTGCGCGCCTGCGTCCGGGCACGGAGCTGGCGGCGGGCGTGCACATCGGCAATTTCGTCGAGACCAAGAAGGCCTCGCTCGGCGAAGGCAGCAAGGCCAATCACCTGAGCTATCTGGGCGACACCATCATCGGGCGCGGCGTGAACGTCGGTGCCGGCACCATCACCTGCAATTACGATGGCGCCAACAAGCATCTCACCGTGATCGGTGACCGCGCCTTCATCGGTTCCAACAGCGCGCTGGTCGCGCCGGTCACCGTGGGTGCGGATGCGACCATCGGCGCCGGTTCGGTGATCGGCAAGGAAGCGCCGGCCGGCGAGCTGACCATCGCGCGCGCCAAGCAGGTGACGCTGCATGGTTGGAAGCGACCGACCAAGCAGCCATGATGGATCGCCGCGGTGATGCGGCGTCGTAGGCCAAACACGGAGTCGTCATGCGCATCGGAAGGTCGTTCGGTAGTTTGCTCGGTCTGCTGCTGTTGAATGCCTGCGCCAGCTCGCCCAGTGGCGATGCACCGGTGCAGCTGTTTGGCGCGCAGGATGCTCCGCGGTTTCATGCCTACCTGGCGTGTACCAGCAACACGGTCGATTGCGCCATCGTGGAGCGCGCTTTCGACCGCTGGGCGGACGACCGCCACGTCATGCTGGAAACCGTGGCGTCCGACAACCGGGTCTTCATGACGGGCACGCCATCGCCCGCGGCGGAGCAGGCGCAGCCTTATCGCATCACCATGCGCTACGTGCCTGACCTTTCCGCGCCAGCCAACCCGATGGGCGGCGGCAGCATGCGCCCGATGATCAGCTACAACGCCACCGTGCATGTGTTCGATGCAAGTACCGGGCGCTTGTTGAAGACGATGTCGTTCAAGGACAAGGCGATCATCGACCAGGACAGCGGCCAGGCCAATCCGTATATCAACGCCCAGGTACGCGCGTTCCTCAAGCAGCTCGATCCCGCCTACGCAAAAGCCTCGGCTTCCTGATTTGCTGCTTGCCGGCCTGCACGGGCAGGCGCAGTTCGTACGCTCCACCTGGAAGCGAAGGCAGCCTCACCCCGGCCTTTTGTCCGACTCGCGCGCTGCGGGCACCCGCGTATAAGCTGCTACCCGCTGACGCAACAGGGGGTGGCTATGCGCTTTCGGTTCCGACATGTGATGGCGATCGTCGCCATGTGTCTGCTGTCGACTACGGGGTCGCAGGTTCATGCGGCCGCGGGCGTGCGCGAGCTGCCCGGCACGCCTGAGATGCGCTCGGCGGCGGGAACCGACTACGCCTTGCACACGGTGCCGATTGGCGGCCTCACCGTCAGCTTGATCGATGTGCACTCGGGCGCGGGTGACTGGACGCGTCCGGATCCGGCGAAACTGCCAGCGCTGCCAAGCGCGTCATCACCCTCGAAGGATGCCGTGCAATGGTTCTACGGCGGTGTGGCCGGTTGGATGGCGGTACCCCAGGGCTGGCGCGTGCAGTACGCGACCATCGGTGTGGACGCCAACGCGCACTACACCTTCGCCGCGCCCGAAGGCGCGAGCTCGGGCTGGGTCAGTTACACCGTGATTCCGGCGTGCGAGGAGTGCCTGTTGCAGGAGGCCGAAGGCTTGCTGCCCGGCGCTGGCGAGCAGCTGGGCTCGCGCCACGATGTGCCGCCCATCCTGCTCGGGCAGACCAATCCGGTGATGAGCTGGCAATCGCGTCCGGACGATTGCACCGCGCTGTTCCGCTACCGCACCGGTGGCCTGACCGTGCACGCCGCCGTGCTCAGCAGCGTGCCGGTTGCCGCCTTGGCAACAGGCAAGGGCGCGCTTGCGCTGGCTGAGGCCTACGTGGCGCTGCCGGGCGCCAAATCCGCATTGGCGGACTTCATGGTGAACCAATTCAGCCAGACGTTTGCCGCCTGCCGCTCGCCGGACGGATGGAAGGACTGACGCCGCTCAGGCGTAACGCCAGCCGTCGATTTCCACCAGCAGTTCGCTGCGGCAGATATCGCCGTGCAGCACCAGTACCGGCACGCCGGCCAGCCGTTGCTGCAGGAATTCACGCACTAGCGGCGCATCTGTCGGGTGGCGCACATAGGCCTTGAGCGGCGACTGCGTGTCGAAGCCGGCCGGCATGTTGGCACTCGACAGCAGGGCTTCGAGGTTCACCAGGGTTTCGTCCAGCTGCGCGAGCAGATCGTCCTCGTGCGCCGAGGCATGGCCCACCACGGCGGCCGTGCCGGAGATGGCCAGTGCATCCTGCGCCGGCAGGGCCATGGCCCGGGCGAAACTGGGCGGCGTGCGACCGTATTGGCGCGGGTAGCGCCAGGCACTGACCTGGCGCGGATTCTCCACCCGTTCGCCCGGCTCGTCGCAGGCCAGCAGGTACACCTGCAGGCGCGGCGCCGAGGCGTGGTGGCCGATGGCGGTGGCGGCGGGAAAACCATCCGCGAAGAAGCTGGCCATGCCTTCGGCGCGGCCTTCGCAGAACTGCTTGTAGCGCTCGGTGTCGCCTGCGCCTTCGTTGATGTCGGCCAGGTAGTTCCAGATGCGCTGGACGTGACGCTCGCGACGCGAGGCGACGAAATCGCATAACTGCGCGTAAGCGCTTGCCGCCGTGGCGAGCGGTCCGCCATGTAGGTTTTCATCCAGGGTAATGGCAGCGAACAGCCAGCCGTCGCCGCTCGACCATTGCAACTCGCCCACCCGCCCGTGGGTCACCGGGCCGTCGACCTGCCAGATTTCCAGCGGCGTGGGAGCGTCAAAGACTTCCAGGTCCACCGGCAGCCAGCGCGGATCGGTACTGCGCTCGGCGCCCGTGCCGAAACCGAACACGGCCAGCGTGCCGGCATCGTTCAAGACCGCATCCGGATCGACCCACCGGTAGGACACCTGCGGCGCGCGACGCAGCGCAGGCCTGACGTTTTCACAACCCTGAACCATGGGCATCCAACCGGAGACTCTAGGACGCTATGGTACACTGGCCGGCCTGCGGCTCTGGGGGAGAGGCGCAAGAATTCGGGTACGGAAAGGCATGGCCGAGCAGAGCACCGCACAACACGAACTGGCCACGCTGATCGTGGACAGCCTCAATCTGGAAACCGTCACGGCCGACCAGATTGATCCCGATGCACCGCTTTTCGGCGGCGATCTGGGCCTGGACTCCATCGATGCCCTGGAAATCGCCTTGGCCGTGTCCAAGCGTTACGGGTTCCAGCTTCGTTCGGACAACCCCGAGAATCGCAAGATCTTCACCAGCCTGCGCACGCTCTCCGAGCACATTGAACGGCAGCGCGCCGTTTAAGAACGATCGGGCATGATGTATCGCGCACGCGGCAGACCAAGGTCCACGCCGTCTGGTTAGTCATGCAGGCTGAGCAACCCATGTCGTCATCAAACGCAGCTACACCGAAATCGACGTCGCGGCGCTGGATGCCGCTGATGTTCGGCTATCCGGTGCTGGCGATGGCCGGCGTGCTGACCCATCGCCAGGGCTTCTCGCTGGCGGCCTGCGCCTTGCTGCTCACTGTGTTGATGATCCCCGCGCTGGCCACCCGCCGCGCCCTGCCGTGGCTGGTATGGCTGGGCACGCTGGCGGTGATGGCCTGGTTGTGGCTGCACGGCATGGTGGGCCTGTTGCTGGAATGCGTGCCGATCGCGATCAATATCCTGCTGGCCTCCCTGTTCGGTCGCACGCTGCGGGCAGGCCAGACGCCGCTGATCGCACGCTTCATCGAGGCACTGGAAGGTCCCGAGCGACTCGCCGTGCCCGGCATTGCGCCCTATGCACGCCACCTCACCTGGTTCTGGACGCTGCTCACGGCGGGGCAGGCCGCGGTGTTGGCGGTGTTGCTGCTGTGCGCGGAGCCGGGCGGGCTGCTCAGTTCGTTGGGCGTGGCTTCGCCCTGGCCGGTACCGGCGGGTATCGCCCAGTCCTATGTGCATGTGGGCGGCTATGTGTTGATCGCCAGCGCCTTCCTGTTGGAGAACGTGTTCCGTCGCTGGCATCTGCGGCATGTGGACCACCCGCGTTTCCACGAACTGGCCATGGGCATTGCGGCGCGCTGGCCGGCGCTGGTGCGCGGCGACCATTCGGCCTCGCCATGAGTCAGCCGGGCTTTCAGCGCGCATTTCTGGTGGGCGCGGATCATCCCTGCCTGCCGGGTCATTTCCCCGGCTCGCCGCTGGTGCCTGGCGTCGTACTGCTGGAACAGGTCGCACTGGCCTTGCGCGATTGGCGCGGCCAGCGATTGGCGCGCGTGCTGGAAGCGAAGTTTGTGGCGCCACTCCTACCGGCACAGGAGGCGCAGATCGCGCTTACCGAAGGCCAGGGCCGCGTGCGTTTTGAGATTCATCGCGGCGACGATCTGCTCGCGCGCGGCTCCATCGAGGGAACGATATGAGCGAACACTGGCAGAGCCGGCCCGAAGGCGGCGGACGCTTTGCGCTATGGCTGATCCGCAGCATCGCGTTGTACGGCGGCCGCCCGCTGGCACGGGTGATCCTGTATCCGATCACGCTCTACTTCTACTGGCGCCGCGGACCCGAGCGCGAAGCGTCGCGCCGTTTCCTGGAGCGCGTGCTGCACAAGCCGGTCACGCCCTGGCATGTGATGAAGCATATCCACTGCTTCGCATCGACCATGCTCGATCGCGTCTTCCTGCTCGCCCGTGGCGAGCAGGGCTTCGACGTGACGGTGGAAGGCCTCGAACAGCTTGAGGCGAGCTTCGCCGAAGGGCGCGGCGTGCTGCTGCTGGGCACCCACCAGGGCAGTTTTGAGGCCTTGCGCGCGCTCAGTGCGCGTCGCCCCGACACCCACCTGCGCGTGGTGCTGGACAAGCAGAAGACACCGGCCTTGACCCAGCTGCTCGAAGCGCTTGCACCCGATGTAGGCGCCAGCGTCATCGATGCCTCCGCGGGCGGCACGTCGATCACGCTGGCGATGGCCGAAGCCTGCCAACAAGGGGCGATGGTCGCCCTGCTGGCCGATCGCGGACGCGAACACGAAGTGCTGCGGCGCACGCCCTTGTTGGGCGAGCCCGCGCCGTTCCCGGTCGGCCCCTGGCTGCTTGCGCACAGTCTGCGCGTGCCAGTGGTGCTGTGTTTCGGGCTGTATGAAGGCGGCAATCGCTATCGCCTCATTTTCGAGCCGTTTGCCGATCGCATCGAGATTCCACGACAGGATCGCGCCCAGGCGCTGGACGCCGTGATCGCGCGCTTTGCCCGTCGCGTGGAACACTACATCCGGGTCGCCCCCTACAACTGGTTCAATTTCTATGACTTCTGGCAGCAAGACGTGGACACTGCTGTGCGCCCTGACGCTGTCGCTGTGCGCGACCACGAGCACGAACGCGTCGGCGCCTGAAGACGCCGCCACGGCACGCGCGCTGGTCGCCTCGCTGGGCCGTCCGGCGCCAGCACGCACGCCCTTCGCCGAAGCACGCTTCATGAAGATGCTGGACAAGCCGCTGGTCGTTTCCGGCCAGCTGGCCTGGCTGGGTGGCGACAAGCTCGAGCGTACGGTCGAACATCCCACGCGCGAAGTGTCGACCATCGGCGACGGTGAAGTGACGCAGCAGCGCGAAGGTCGATCGCCGCGTAGCTTTTCGCTGAAGCGTGCGCCGCAGCTGCAGCTGTTGCTCGACAGTTTCGTGGCCCTGCTGGGCGGCGATTCGTCGCGCCTCGAGCAAGCGTTCACCGTGCAGCACAGCGCCGATGGCGCCGATCACTGGACGCTCACCCTGACCCCGCGCGACGCGAAACTCGCGCAAACGGTGAGCCGCATCGACATCGACGGCAGCGGCAACGAGCCGCACTGCATGCGCATGCAGGAGGCCGATGGCGACATCGCCATCGATCTGCTGGGCGACTACGCTGCCAGGATGCCGACCGCGCCCACGCGCGACGCGCTCATCACGCTCTGCCGGGGCAGCTGAGCGTGCGCCGCAGCCGGGTGACGCTGCTGGTGCTCTGGCTGGCCGCGCTGGCGGCGCTTGGTCTGTTCGTTACGCGACACCTGACGGTGAGCACCGACCTGCGCAGCTTCATGCCGGCGCCCACCACGCCCGATCAGCGCCTGTTGATGGAGCAGGTCGGCGAGGGCCCGGGCTCGCGCCTGCTCTTGCTCGCCATCAGCGGCAAATCCGATGAGCAACTCGCCGGGCTCAGTCAGCAGCTCGCCGTGGCGCTGCGCAAGGATCAGCGCTACACCCAGGTGCTCAACGGCAGCTTCGATATCGGCGCACTCGACGATGCCCTGCTGCCGTATCGCTATCTGCTCTCGCCCACGCTGGATCATCAGCGCATGGATGCCGCGTATCTGCGCGATGAGCTGGAACAGCGTCTGGATGATTTGTCATCACCCGCGGCATCGCTGCTGAAAGGCTTGCTGCCGCGCGATCCCACGCTGGAAGTGCTCAAGCTGGCCGAGCGCTGGTCGCCGCCGAAGTCGCCCGAGCTCGTGCAGGGCGTGTGGTTCTCGCCGCAGCACGAGGCCTTGCTGCTGGTGCTGACGCGGTCGGCGGGCTTTGATCCGGATGCGCAGTCGCAGGCCATCGACGGTATCCATCGCGCCTTCGACGCCTTGCCCGATCACGCGGGTGGATCGGTGGCGGTTAGTGGGCCGGGCTACTTCAGCGTGGTGGCGAGCGAGCAGACGCGCGGGCAGGCGGAGTGGATCGGACGCATTTCGACGGTGGGCTTCATCGTGCTGCTGTTGCTGGCGTATCGCAGCATCGGCTCGCTGCTGTTATCGGCGTTGCCGATCGCCAGTGCGGCGCTGGCCGGCATTGCCGCGCTCGTGCTGCTGTTTCCGCAGGTGCATGGCATCACGCTGGCGTTTGGCTTCACCCTGCTTGGCGTGGCGCAGGAATATCCGATACGCGTGTTGAGCCATCGTCGTGCCGGCGAAAACGCCGTGCAAAGCGTGCGCGATCTGTGGCCGCTGCTGCTCACGGCGATCGCTTCGGCATGCATTGCCTACGCGGCCTTCTTCGCCTCCGGCGTGAGCGGCCTGCAGCAATTAGCCGTCTTCACCGTGACCGGCCTGCTGGTGGCTGGCTTCAGCACGCGCTACCTGCTGCCCTATCTGTTGCCCGAGCGCGTGCGCGATGTCGCCGATATGGGTTGGCTGATAAGTGCGCGGCGATTCGTCGACCGTTTGCCGCGCCCACGCTGGATTCCCTTGGTAGTGGCTGCGGCCACCGTGCTGATGCTGGTGTTCGCGCAAGGCCCGTTCTGGCAGAACGATCTGTCGGCATTGACGCCGCTGCCGCGCGATCTGTTGCTGCGCGACGCGCGACTGCGCGAGGCGCTGGGTGCGCCGGACGTGCGCTATCTGCTGGTGCTGCAGGCGCCGGACGAGCAAGGCGTGCTCGCGCTGTCGGAAAAACTCGAACCCACGATCGACGCGCTGGTCGCGCGCCACGCCGTCGATGCGGTGGAATTGCCCTCGCGCTACCTGCCCAGCTCCACCGTGCAGCGCGCACGCCAACAGGCCTTGCCCGACCGCGAGGCGCTCACCAGTGCGTTAGCCGAGGCCGAACAAGGCATGCCGTTCCAGTCCGGCCTGTTCGACCCCTTCGTCAACGACGTGGAGAAGGCCCGCAGCCTGCCGCTGCTGACGCCGGAACAATTCGCATCGTCGCCGCTGGGCCAGCGTGTCTCTGCGATGTTGATGCAGCGCGATGGTCACTGGCTGGGCCTGGGCACGCTGAGCGGCGTGCACGACGTGGCTGCCTTGCAGGCGCTCGCCCGCGACAGCGGCGGTGATGTGCGCCTGCTGGATCTCAAGGGTGCCGCCGAATCGCTGGTGGTCGATTACCGCGCGCGCATCCTCCACGCCTTGCTCGGCGCCACCGTGCTGCTGGTGATTGCCATCGTGGTGGCGCTGCGCAGTGTGCGGCGCGCCTGGCACGTCCTCGCGCCGATGACGCTGGCCACGTTTCTGGTGCTCGCCGTGGAGCGTGTGGCGGGCGTGGAGATTTCGCTGTTCCACCTGGTCGCGCTGATCCTGGCGGCGGGCCTCGGCCTGCATTACGCGCTGTTTTTCGAGCGCGATACAGGCGATGCAGCCGAGCAGCGGCGCACGCTGCACGCCACCCTGGTGTGCGTGCTGTCGGCCTTGCTGGTGTTTGGCATGCTGGCCTGGAGCACCATTCCCGTGCTGCGCGCGATCGGTCTTACGGTCGCCCTGGGCGTGGCCTTTCACTTTTGTCTCTCGATCCTGATGGCGCCCCATGCTCGCCAAGACTGACTGGGCCCACCTCATTCCCCACCAGGGCGCGATGAGTCTGCTCGACGCCGTGGTGTCGTGGAATGAAACGAGCATCCACGCCATCAGCGAGAGTCACGCCTTGGCCGATCATCCGTTGCGCGGCAGCGCTGGCCTGCATGCGGTGCATCTGGCCGAATATGGCGCGCAGGCGATGGCGGTGCACGGCGCCCTGCTGGCGCGCGAGCGGGGTGCGAGTGAGGCGCGCCCAGGCCGGCTCGTCAGCCTGCGCGAAGTATCGCTGGCCATCGAGTGGGTGGATCCTGCGCAGGGACGTTTGGACGTCCATGCCGAAAGCCTCTACGCTGACGACGCCGGCGCACAATATGCCTTTCGTGTCGAACAGGGCGGGCGCCTGCTGGTGAGCGGCCGCGCTGCCGTGATTCATCCTCTCCCCTGATGCCGAGGCGGCCATGACCCAACACCACACTCCCCGTCGCGCGCTGGTGACTGGTGGCAGCGGCGATCTTGGCGCGGCGATATCGCAGGCACTCGCCGCGAGTGGCTACCACGTGATCGTGCACGCCAATACGGGTTTGGCCCGCGCCGATGATGTCGCCGCCGTGATCCGCGACGCCGGCGGTGCGGCGCAGTCGGTGGCTTTCGATGTCACTGACGCGGCTGCCACGCGGCACGCATTGGAGACCTTGCTGACCGATGGGCCGGTGCATGCGGTGGTGAACAACGCCGGCATCCATGAGGACAGCCCGCTGGCCGGCATGTCAGAGGACGCATGGCGACGCGTGATCGACGTATCGCTGCACGGCTTCTTCCACGTCACCCAGCCCCTGCTGCTGCCGATGGCGCGTGCGCGCTTCGGTCGCATCGTGTCGGTCAGTTCGGTGGCGGCGCAGCTGGGCAATCGCGGCCAGGCGAATTACGCGGCGGCCAAGTCCGCGCTTCACGGCGCCACGCGCTCGCTGGCGCGTGAAATGGCGTCACGCGGCATCACCGCGAATGTGGTGGCGCCCGGCGTAATCGAAGGACGCATGATCGGCGAGCAATTCCCGCCGGAGCGCATTCGCGAGATGGTGCCTGCGCAACGCGCCGGCAAACCGGAAGAAGTCGCCGCGCTGGTGGCGTTTCTATGCTCGGATGCCGCCAGCTATATCAACGGCCAGGTGATCGGCGTCAACGGCGGGATGGCTTAAGGCGGGAGAGAGTGGAGAGGAGTGAGAAGTGAGAGTGGCGAGTGTGTGCTCTCTCTCACTCCTCACTCCTCACTCCTCTCCCCTCACTCCTGCTTTCAAGTCACGGCAACGTCGAACACCACCGGACGCGAGGCGCGCGAGCGTCGATAGCTGGCCAGCACATCGCCGTGGCGCAGGATCTGCCCCACCGTGTAGAAGGTGATGCGGCTGACATCGCGGATCGGGCTGAAGTGGCTGATGCGGAACTCGCCCTGGTAACGCGAAGCGATCGGCACCGACACCACGCTGATGCCCTTCTCGCGGGTAGCGGCGATCAGAATCGCGGCTTCGAACACGAAGTTTTCCGCCGGCAGATCGACCAGGTCGAGCGCGCCGCGCGGGTACCAGCGCTGCCCGCTCTGCGTATCAGCCACCGGCTGCGCGCAGGCCCAGGAGATGCCCCAGTCGGCCACGCCGTTGGCGCGACGGCGGCCCTTGGGCTGCTGTTCGCGCTGGAGCAGACGCGCACCGATGACGATGTGATTGGGATAACGCTGCGCCGCCGCGGCGATGCGCGGAATGTCGTCGGCCAGGTGCTGGCCGTCGCCGTCCATGGTGAGCACGGCGTCGAAGCCCTGCCGCAGCGCCTCGCGAAAACCCGTGCGCAGCGCTTCGCCCTTGCCGCTGCGTTGCGGATGGCGCAGCAAGGTCACCGGCAGCTCGCGCACGATCTCGGGCGTGCGATCGTCCGAACCGTCGTCGACCACGATGACCGGGACGCCCAGCGCCAGCACGGATTGGACCACCTCGCCGATCGCCGCCTCTTCATTGAGGCAGGGGATCAGCACGCACCAACGGGCAGCGGACGTATTCAAGCAAGTGTCTCCAGCACAACCCTCAACGCCAGGGTTTCGGCGGCGGCCAGGGTGCAGTCACCGTGGCCTGCAGCGAGATTCTGCATCAGCGGCCAGGCGGATGCGGCAATCGGATTGGTTTCGTGCCACTCGCCCGTTGCGGGCGCAGGCCGCAGCGGATGGTCGGCGTGAGGCTGAAGCTCGATCGCCAGGCTCGCCAGCGTACCCGCCGTGACCGCGGGTGACAGCACCAGCGCAAAGCCGAAGGAGCTGCGCGTGCCGCTCATTTCGCCGACCGGGCCGGTGCCTGCGATGTCGCTGCATACCAGCAGCACCGCGCGCTGCTCGGCGAGGCTGAGCGTGGCCGCTTCCAGCAGGCCGGCGCCGAAGCTGGCGCGACCGGCGGAAATGGCGCTGGACGAGGCCTGGCAGCCGGTGGCTATGGTCCAGTAGCCCGCCGGCGCGTTGTGCACGGAATTATGGAAGCGCGTGGGCGACAGCTCGGCCGGAGCACTGGCCAAGGTGGCGCACATGTAGTCGGAAATCAGCTGATCGCCATAGGCGGAGGTGAACACGCAGGGCAGTTCGCTGGCGGCGCGGCCGCTCATGGCCACCGCTTGCCCCGCCACTTCAACCGCCAGCAACACGCTGTCGGGTGCGCGGCGTCGCTCGTTGGCGGGCAGGGTGGAGGCCTGTGGGCGGGCCGTCGGGGCGTCGACCGGCAAGCCATGCTGTTGTGCCTTCAGCGCCGCGAAATCGCTCAGCGCCGGCGACCACAGGCCAATGCCTTCAATATGGACCTGCAGTGCACTCATGCCGGCGCCCTCCCGAAGGCAAGGCAGGCATTATTGCCTCCAAATCCAAACGAGTTGCTCAAGGCCACGTTGACGCTGCGCTGCTCGCTCTGCAAGGCCAGCTGCGGACCGCAGGCGGCGTCCGGATCGGTGCATCCGAGGTTGCCGGGAACCACGTTGTGGCGGATCGCCAGCAAGGCGAACACCGCTTCGAGGATGCCCGCGGCGCCCAGCGTGTGGCCGGTGAAACCTTTCGTGGAACTGGCGCGAGTGGTCGAAGGGAAGGCGCGCGCGATCAAGGCGGCTTCCACTTCGTCGTTCTTCAGGCTCGCCGTGCCGTGCAGGTTGATGTAGTCCACCTGTTCGGCGCGCAGGCCGGCGCGCGCGAGTGCGTCGCGCAGCGCGAGTTCGGCGCCGACGCCTTCGGGGTGCGGCGTCGACATGTGGTGCGCATCGCTGGATTCACCGTAACCGAGCAGGCGCGGCGCGTGCGGCGCGTGGTCCACGCGCTCGAGCAAGGCAAAGCCCGCCGCTTCGCCGATGGAGATGCCATGGCGCGCCTGGTCGAACGGACGACACGGTTCGGGCGATACCAGCTCCAGCGCGTTGAAACCGAACAGCACGCTGTCGCACAGCGTATCCACGCCGCCCACGATGGCTGCATCGGCCAACCCAAGGCGAATCAGGCGCTCGGCCGTGGCGAACACCTTGGCGCTGGATGAGCACGCCGTGGAAACAGTCAGGCAAGGGCCCTCGAGCCCGAGCGCCTCGGCCACGAAACCGGCCAGGGAATGGGGAGCGTGGATCAGCGGACGGCGCAACTCCGCCGGCATGCGGCCGTCGGCATCGAGGTGGCGATAGCCTTCCTCGGTGGCGCCGATGCTGGCCGTGGAGGTGCCCAGCACCAGCGCCACGCGCGCGGCGCCGTAGCGCAGGCGGGCGTCCAGCGCCTGCTCCAGAAAGCGGTCCTGCTGCAGTCCCAGCCAGGCCAGGCGATTGTTGCGGCATTCCCACGACGCGTGAGCCGCGGGCAGCTCGGCTTCTTCGACGCCATCGACACGGCCGATCCAGCACGCCAGGGGAGCGCTGCTGAAGTCGTTTTCACGGAGGCCGCCATGGCCCGAAGACAGGGCGGCGAGATGGCTATCGAGACCTTGGCCGAGCGCTGAAGTGACCGTATAGGCACTTACGGCAAGGGGTTGGATCGGTACTGACATCGCGCGAGCCTAACGAGCGACTGCAACATTTCCTAGTCTGGACAGCCGCCAGGCTTGATCGCGTTCATGTTTGTCAGCGCCGTTTTGACTGCCCCCTGTGCCTGGCGTGACGGCTGCGCGCGACGCGTGGGACACTGCGCCGTCGACCTTCCGTGCCCTGCCCCGTGCCGCCGATCACTGCCCCATTGAAGCGTGGCCCCTGGCGCTATCTCAGCGACCGGGACGTGCTCCACGCCTTCGTGGTGATGGTGGCCGCGGTCACCCTGAGCCTGGGCCTGGTCTGGGTGGGCTATCTCGTTCATGTATGGCGGGTGGCGGCACGCAGCCCGGTCACCCCCGGGGAGCCCATGACCGTGCTGGTATTCGGTCGCCGGCTGGTGCGCGACGCGCCCGAAAAGGACTATCAGGCACGCCTGCTGCGCGCCCTGGCCCTAATGCGTTCGCATGAGACCGAGCACGTCCTGTTGCTGGGCGGCCGCAGCGGCGGCGCCATCAGCGAGGCGGCTGCCGGCCGCAGCTGGCTGGAACAACACGAGTTGCCGCCCGGTGTGGTGATGCAGCTGGAGCAGGCCTCGGTCGACTCGCTGGAAAACCTGCGCCACGCACGCAGCCTGTTGCAGGAAGACGGGCCGGTGGCACGGGTGCTGCCGCCGGTGGCGCTGGTGACCAGCCGCTACCATCTCGCGCGCTGCCAGCTGCTGGCGCAGCGCTTGGGCTTCCATAGCGTGCCGGTCGCTGCCGAGGCCCGACTCGTGCTCAACCGGCGCTACGTCGTGCGCCTGCTGGCCGAATCGGGTTATCTGATGTGGATCGACATCGGCATGCGCTGGGCGCGTTTGATCGGTCATCGCCGCATCAGCGCACGCCTCAGCTGACCTCAAGCGCGACGCGCCGCCGCAGCGGCGCACGCGCGACGCTTGCTAAGCTGGCGGCCTTTGCACGACGACGGACCGCCCGATGAGCCAGCAAGCCGACCAAGCCGAACTGTTCCTGCGTGAACTGCAGGACCGTATTTGCGCGGCGATCGAACAGATCGACGGCAAGGCGCGCTTCGAAGAAGACGCCTGGACGCGTCCCGCTGGCGGCGGTGGCCGCACGCGCGTACTGCGCGATGGCGCGATCTTCGAACAGGCGGGAGTGAATTTCTCGCGTGTGTACGGCAACCAGTTGCCGCCCAGCGCCACCGCCCATCGTCCCGATCTGGCCGGTGGCGGTTTCGTCGCCACCGGCGTATCGCTGGTGCTGCATCCGCGCAATCCGCACGTGCCGACCACGCATGCCAACGTGCGCTATTTCGAAGCGAGCAAGGAAGGTGTGGATCCCGTGTGGTGGTTCGGCGGCGGCTTCGATCTCACGCCGTTTTATCCGCACGATGAAGACGTGACGCACTGGCACACGGTGGCGCGCGACCTGTGCGCACCCTACGGCGACGATGTGTATGCGCGCTACAAGAAGTGGTGCGACGAGTACTTCTATCTCAAACACCGCGGCGAGACGCGCGGCGTCGGCGGCCTGTTCTACGACGATCTCAACGAAGGCGGCTTCGAGCGCTGCTTCGCCTTCACGCGCGACGTGGGGCAGGGTTTCCTCGATGCCTATCTGCCGATCGTCGAACGCCGCAAGGACGAGGCTTATGGCGAGCGCGAGCGCGAATTCCAGCTCTATCGCCGCGGACGCTACGTGGAATTCAACCTGGTCTACGACCGCGGCACGCTGTTCGGCCTGCAGTCGGGCGGCCGCACCGAATCGATCCTGATGAGCCTGCCGCCGCGCGTGCGCTTCGAATACAACTTCCAGCCCGAGGCAGAATCGCCCGAAGCGCGGCTGGCCGATTACCTCAAGCCGCGCGACTGGGTGTGAGAGAGGCAGGAGCGAGTGGAGAGGAGTGAGGAGTGAGAGAGAGCCACAGCGCCCCTCACCCCAACTCTCTCTCACTTCTCACTCCTCTCCCCTCACTTCTAGCCCTTACTCCGTCGGCATGGCGCCGCTGAACTTCACCGGCGTGGCGCCCTTCACGGGGCCGATCTGCGCGCTGTCGCTCACCTGCAGCACGACCTCGCGGCGGAACTCCAGCGTGCCCTGCACCACCGCGTGCGGACCGATCACCACATGCGGCAGGCGGTTATTGCTGCTCCAGCTCCAGCCGCCCGGCTTGTCCACCAGGATGCCGCCTTCGACGCGCGAATTGGCGCCCACGGTGACGTCGCCATTGGTGGTCTGCAGGCCGCCGCCGACGTGGGCGGCGTCGAGGTTGATGCTGCCGTTGACGTTGCCGACCTTGCCGGCGACATCGGCGCCCTTCTCCAGATGAATGCCGCCGTTGGTGGTGCTGACGGTGCCGGTGACGCGGGCGGCCGAACCCAGGCTCACGCCGCCGTTTACCGTATCGACCGCGGTGGCCTGTGCATGATCGCCAAGGTTGACCGAACCATTGACCGTGCTGGCCTTCTGCACCACCGCGTTGTCGCCGACGCGCACCGCGCCGTTGACCGTGCTGACGTTGCCGGCGTGCTGGCCGGCATCCACCTGCGCGGTGCCGTTGACCTTGTCGATATCGTTGTCGCTGGCCTGGGCGACGACAGGCAGGGCCAGGGCGAGGGCGAGAGCTAGCAGATGACGACGCATGATGAACTCCGTGAATAGGCTGACCACCCTAGGATGCACCCGGCACGGGCAGGGTTTAGCATGACCTTCGACAGGGGCCGCACGATTTGACGGGGCCGGGGCGGGGCCTCACCATCGTGAGTTTCCCGCCACGAATTCCCGCCATGTACAAGCTCGTACTCATTCGTCACGGCCAGTCCCAGTGGAACCTGGACAACCGCTTCAGCGGCTGGGCCGATGTGGACCTCACCGAACAGGGCATGGCCGAAGCGGCCGAAGCCGGCCGCCTGCTCAAGGCCGGCGGCTACCGCTTTGATGTCGCGCACACCTCGGTGCTCAAGCGCGCCGTGCGCACGCTTTGGGGCGTGCTCGATGCGATGGAGCAGATGTACCTGCCGGTCATCACCGACTGGCGCCTCAACGAGCGCCACTACGGCGGCCTCACCGGCCTCAACAAGGCCGAGACCGCCGCCAAGTACGGCGAGGACCAGGTCAAGGTGTGGCGCCGCAGCTACGACATCCCGCCGCCGCCGCTGGACCGCGCCAGCAACGAGTCGGTGAACGACCCGCGCTACGCCAATCTCGATCCCTCGATGATCCCCGATACCGAGTGCCTCAAGGACACCGTCGACCGCGTGGTGCCGTACTGGCACGACGTGCTGGCGCCGGCCATCGCATCGGGCCAGAACGTGGTGGTGGCGGCGCACGGCAACTCGCTTCGCGCGCTGGTGAAGTACCTGGACAACATCTCCGAGGAGGAGATCGTCGAGCTCAACATCCCCAACGGCGTGCCGCTGGTGTACGAGTTCGACAAGGACCTCAAGCCGATCCGTCACTACTACCTGGGTGACGCCGAAGCGATCGCGGCGAAGATGGCCGCCGTGGCGAATCAGGGCAAGGCCAAGTAAAAACTTGCGCCGTCGCGGGTGACAGGCGTCATCCGCGATGGTTGCGTCCCGTCAGTCGTGCGGGTGCGCCCGGCCCGATAAGCTGCGCGCATCCCATGACCAGGCGACCGCGATGACCCCGAACATGATCTACGCGCTGATGATCCCGCTGATGGCGTTCGCGATCTGGCGCCGTGTGCGCGGCACCTTCGGGCGCCAGCCGATCCGCCGCAAGCGGATGATTGCCCGCATCGCCGTCTTCACCGCCATTGGTGCCCTGATCGGCCTGGGTGGCCTGCACAATCCCCGTTTGTTGGAAGGACTGCTGGGCGGCGCACTGGCCGGCGCGGCGCTGGGTACGGTGGGCATCAAGCTGACCCGCTTCGAGCGCGATGCCGAGGGCAACGACCTCTTTATTCCCAACCCCTGGGTCGGCGGCCTGCTCACGCTGCTGCTGATCGGGCGCCTGGCGTGGCGCTTCGTAGTGGTGATGCCGCAACTGCAGGACCCCGCCATGGCGCACAGCGGGCCCGCGATTGGCAACAGCCCGCTGACCCTGGCGATCTTCGGCCTCACGATCGGCTATTACATCTGCTACTTCGCCGGCCTGCTGGTGCACCACCGCCGCTTCGAGCGGGCGCAGCTGGCGACCTGAGCGGCTCTTAGAGCGCGTCGCCGTCCATCTCGCCGGTGCGGATGCGGATGACCTGCTCGAGCGAGCTGACGAAGATCTTGCCGTCGCCGATCTTGCCAGTCTTGGCCGAGGCCTGGATGGCTTCGACCACGCGATCGACCTGCTCGTCGCTCACCGCCACTTCCAGTTTGATCTTCGGCAGGAAGTCCACCACGTATTCGGCGCCGCGGTAGAGCTCGGTATGGCCCTTCTGGCGGCCGAAGCCCTTCACCTCGGTCACCGTGATGCCCTGCACGCCCACTTCGGCCAGGGCCTCGCGTACATCGTCCAGCTTGAACGGCTTGATGACCGCAACCACCAGCTTCATGGGTTTTCCTCTTGATCGTCAGGTGGCCCATGGTCCGGGCCGCAGTGCTGCATTTTGCCTGTGCAGGGATATCGCTGTCGCGCCCGGGCTCTCTGTAGGAAAATGCCTACAAGCAGCAGCGGAGCACCCTGATAGTGGCATTTAAAGACATGAACCTACACTCCACCCTGACGAGCTCGAGGTGCTATCCATGATGGATAGGCAGGATATCGATCAACTTGCCCAGCGTCTTGTTTCGTTGGTTCCATCTGGACTGGCTCAGGCGCAACAGGATTTGCGCACCAACTTCGGCGATGTTCTGGCGCAGGGATTGCGCCGCCTTGATCTGGTCACGCGCGAGGAGTTTGAGGTCCAGAGCCAGCTGTTGGCGCGCACCCGCGCCAAGGTCGAGGCCCTGGAAAAACGAATCGCAGATCTCGAGGCTGGTGCCGGCACCTGACTGATGGGGTGCGGCACGGGCCCAAGTCCCGGGAGCCGTCCCCGATCCGTCACCCTCACCCCGAGAACGATCGGGGGCGGCTATTTTTCTCTGCAGGCCGCTGTGGGAGTTGCTCCGTGTTTCAGCCTGGCAGCCGCTCCCGCGTCGTAGCAGGCGTGCGGGCGACATGAGTCTTGCCGTCACCCTCAGCCGAGCCCAGGAAGGCGTGGCGGCTCCCCAGGTCATGGTGGAAGTCCATCTGTCCGGCGGCTTGCCCAGCACCAATATCGTGGGTCTACCCGAAGCCGCCGTGCGCGAGGCGCGCGACCGCGTCCGCGTCGCCATCCAGAACACCGCGTTCGAATACCCCAACCGCCGGGTCACCGTGAACCTGGCGCCGGCCGAGCTGCCCAAGGATGGCGGACGCTTCGACCTGGCCATCGCGCTCGGCATCCTCGCCGCCGGCGGACAGGTGCCGCGCGACAAGCTGGACGACTGCGAATTCCTCGGCGAGCTGGCCTTGTCCGGTTCGTTGCGTGCCGTGTCCGGCGTCCTGCCGGCCTTGTTGCGCGCGCGTGCGCGCGGGCGCCGCGTGGTCGTGCCACGGGCCAATGCGGCAGAGGCCGCCCTGGTGTCCGATGCCGAGGTGCTGGTGGCCGACACGCTGGCCGACGTGTGCAGCTGGCTGCGTGGTGCGCAGGAATTGGCCACGCCGGGCTCGGCGAGCGGCATCATCGACGAAGTCACCGGGCCCGACCTGGCCGACGTGCGCGGCCAGCTGCAGGCGCGCCGCGCGCTGGAAATCGCCGCGGCCGGCGGTCATCACCTGCTGCTGCTGGGCCCGCCGGGTACCGGCAAGACCATGCTGGCCGAGCGTCTGCCCGGCATCCTACCGCCGCTGAGCGAGTCGGAGGCGCTGGAAACCTGCGCAGTACGATCCGTCGCCGGGCAGGCGGTCGATCCGAAATTCTGGCGTCGCCGCCCGTTTCGCGCGCCCCACCACACCAGTTCGGCGGTGGCCCTGGTGGGCGGCGGCGCGCTGCCGCGGCCGGGCGAGATCTCGCTGGCGCACAACGGCGTGTTGTTTCTCGATGAGCTGCCCGAGTTCGGTAGGCATGTGCTGGACGTGCTGCGCGAACCGATGGAATCGGGGCATATCGTGATATCCCGGGCCGCGCGGCAGTCCACCTTTCCCGCGCAGTTCCAGCTGGTGGCGATCACCTAGGGTAGTTTTGGCAAATCGTACCTACTGACCGAGTGTTTGAAGATGGCTTGCTATATAGCTATTCAGTTCAAGGTTGGAGTCGATCTATCAGGAACAGGGATGGCGAATCCGTGAACGGCGGATTGGTCCGCATCGTGGTCAATCGCATGGATTCGGGTCGCCAAAGCGTGGGCCATTCAGTGATTGATCTGTCCTTATGGCCACCTGCGTCCATGGTGAGACAAGCCGCAGAAGCACTTCGTCAGTCATCGGAGATCGAGCCCTTTACGGATTACAAGTTGAGCCAATTTCGACGGGGATTGCGGAGTCTCGGGCCCGACGCCGTCAATCTGCTCAGTCGGCCGCTTAGCGAGATCGACGCAAGCGAGGTCCTGCCGATGTTGCAGATGATCGAGAAGGACCTGACGACTCGTGAAGACATCACGCGTGAACGGGCTGTTGCGTTCGCGATCGCTATACGTCAGTTCTTATGCTGGGCGCCCGATGTTCTCAAAAGTGGACAACATTTTCGGGATGTGGTGGCCATGCAATTGCCCGCACTGCGCCGGAGACCAGCCCTGCGGCGCAATGATATCCCCCCAGTGGTCGGCCATCTGCCGCATGTTGATTGGGAGGACCTGCGACGTCAGGCGCAACGGCAGTTGGAGCTGCGGTATCAGGCCATCGAGCAAGCGATTGGGGCCGAACTCGAACTTTACGATCGGGTAGCGCAACAACAAGCGGACTTGCTGGTTATGCCTATTCCTGCACCGATGCGTGCTGAGATGGATGCCTGGCTTTGCCTGTCGCTCACCGAGCGCAAATATCGATCGTTCCCTTCTGTCACGGCAGCGGAACTGGCCGCCATCATGTTGCAGCATCAGGAAGCATTCCCCGTGGCGTGGAATGCTACTGGCTGGCCGCAATCGGATTGGAAGGTTACCCCTTACCGCCTGCAGGAGAACGAAGGTGTCGAAGTGTATCGCTTCCGCTACGACCTGACGCCGTGGCTATGGGCGAGGTACCGGCTGCCCAACATCCTCTTGACGTCGATCTTTCTAGCATTGCTGATTCATACGGGTTGGAATCAAGGAAGTGTGGGCGCCCTGACGATGGACGACTTGGTTCTTCAACCCCAGGGCGGCTTTCGGTTGCAGGGTTACAAGGGGAAGACCGATGACCATACGCCCGTTGTCGACGTGAGCCCTTCACAACGTGTGGTCTATCGCGCTATTGAGCTTTTACTCTGGAATCACCAGCAACTGAAAGCCATGGGGTTGCTGGCATCTACCGAACGTCGCCTGTGGTTCGGATGGCAAAAAGACGGCTTCGCCAACACCATCAATGTCATTGACGAAAAGCGCGTGGTGTCATGGTGCCAGCGTCATGGCATTGACAGCTTTTCACCCTCCGCCTTGCGACCACTAAAGGCAGCACTGACCTACTTGCCCCAGCGAGACCTGGAAGCCGTCCGTGTGTTGTTGGGGCACAACGATTTGTGCGTGACCGATGGCTATCTGCAGGACACGTTGTTCTTCCGGCTCAACGAAGCCAACATGCTGCAGTTCCAGCGTCGCATCGAAACCTCCTTGGTCTATGCGGAAGGCGGCAGCCCATTGATCAGCGCGCGTGGGCTCGACCACCGCGATGTCGATGCCTCGTTGCTCATGCCGACCGGGGACGGTGGTGCGTGCGCAGACATATTCGCCGGCCCTTCACGGAAGCCGTTGGCCAGTGGCGAGCCGTGTGCGGGTCTACTCTGCCAGCAAGGAGGTGGATGTCCCCAGTATCGCCTCGTGGTGACTGCGCAAACGCTAGAGATGGCCCTCCGGACGCGGCGCTATTACCGTTCGCGTTGGTCCGTCCTAGCCTCAGCGCAACCCGAAGCATTTTTGCGCCTGCATGTTCCCCGGCTGCTGTACATCCATGTGCTCCTTAGGATTGTGCATACACAGCGCCCTGACTTACTGCGTTGCGCTGAGGAGGCTATGGCATGAGCCAGTCCTCATCGCGACCGCTTGTCGGTGACGCATTCGAGCAAGCGCCGCCGGCATCCACCTCGAAACGTTACATCCTTCGCTCCCCACGACTCCGCTACGCCGGCTCAACGCTCTATTACGATGCGGGCTCGGCGCCCGTAGCCTTTGATCTAGCCGACTTGATCCTTCCGCCCACCGCGGGCCATCCGTCGTTTCTTCGTCTGTGCGACGACTCGGGCTATGTGGATATGGCGTTGGCGGTGGTTGACCAGCGTCTGTTGAACAGCAAGACCGGCAGACCGCTACCCCGCGTTCTGACGCGTCAGCTCTACATTCTTCGGCACGTGTTGGATTGGCTCCGGGCACGTGGCGTTTACCGCCTCCGGGACGCGTCACGGGCCGATACGGATGCGCTATTGGCTACTTTTGCGAAGGGCGGGTGGTCTGGCGTGCTTGGGGTGACCGAACGTTGGCATCGCGTGCTGGATGAGCTAACGGCTGACGGGCTAGAGGACGCCTTTCACTACTGGATCAGGCGCGGAAAGCAGCGGTTGATCGAGACGTTGTACCAGCCCTTTTGGCGAGCGCGGATCGGCTGGGGTGGTGTCGTGCCGTTGCCCTCGTCTATCAAGGCTCGCCTGGAAGCCATGCTTCCTCATAAGAGCTTCACTGAAGGGTGGCACGCACGCTCGACCACGGATGACGAGCCGCCTAGCGCCTTCGTATTACGCAACACCATGGGGTGGCTCAATGATTGGCACATGTTGCCCGCGGAGGTCGATCGATTCGCTCACCGCGTGGTGGGGCAGCCAGTTCACGCATCGAAGGTGATGGCTGAGAAGCCGTCGAGCCGAACCGCCAACCTTACGTTGCGCGAGGCGGTGGACTTGATTAAGGCGTCCTTGCATCTGCTCTATGACGTCGCCCCCATACTGATAGCGTTGCTTGAGAAACGACAGCACGTCGATCAGACCTCGCCTCCTCTAGCGTTGCGCGCAACGACGACAGCTTGGTTGGTCAACGAGCCGCTCACTCACCAATTGAGTGAGTGCGTGGGAAAACCCATTCGGCGCTGGTTAGCCAGCGGCACCTACGCCAAATCCGATGACAGCTTCACGGTGGATGAGGTATTGGCCGCGGTACAGAGCGGTTGTGCCATTGTGTTGGCCGCCATGAACGCTCGCCGGCAGCGGGAGATCTGCGACCGTGAACGTGGTGTGCGCGTGGGAGATTTGGTGGTGCTCGATGAGGTCGCCGGGCTTTATCAGACTTGGTTTTACATCGAGAAAACGTATTTCGACCGCCACTTGTTTTATGTCAATCGCACTTCTGCGGATGCGCTTCGATGTCTGGAGGCGATTAAGCAGTCGTGCTCACCGTCGGTCGAGGGGGCGCAGCCTGGAGGTAGCTTATTCGCCTGTGGGCGGCGAACCTCGCGGCGGCTAGACGATGAAGCGCACCTGTCTTTCAGCCTGGATACGGGGCGTACACGTTCCTTGATTAGCTTTATGCGGGTGGCGTTTCCGCAACAGCCGGAGACCTGGAACGTGTCGGCGCACATGTTTCGCCGATTCTATGCCCTGCTCTATTACCACCAATACGAGCATGCGGAATTGCGGGCTCTGAAGCAGCAGCTGCGTCACTTGGATGTGGCCATGACGCGGGTGTATGTGACCGATCCGGTGACGCGTCCACTCGCCGAACAGATCCGTCAGACGCTGGGTAAGCATGCGTTCGCGATGGCTGACGAACGGCTGCGAGACGTGCTAGACGACAGCTATGCTGATATCGAGGCGGCGTGCGCGGAAGTTGAGCGGGATAAGTTGCATCAGGCCGTGGCCCAGGTGCTGGCCGGCGAATCAACAGCCGGTGGCTTCAGTCGTATTGTGCGTAAGCTATATCGGCAGATGCTCCCACAGGTCAGTTTTGAGGCACGGAAGGATGCCTCGCACCGTATTGCCGAGCGGCTCCAAGGCCGTGGCTACGGGGCCCGCCCGATGTCCCACGGACAGTGCCATGCGCCCGCGCTACGACGTCATCTGAAGGCGCGCTGTGAACAGCCGGATGGGTTGGCGCGAGAGCATGCCGGGGCGTCGTTGTGCCACGCCTGCCCTTATCACTTCAACAACACCGACTACCTTGCCAATCTTCAGGACGACCTGGTGCAACTGGACCAGGATCGGCACGATGTGATGCTTCCGCCGCTGCAGCAGGCGCGGGCTGTGTATGACTACGATAATCTCAAGCGGCTCATTGCCGCCACGGAGGCCACCATGGCGGTGAACGCAGAGGCCATGCGGGGACTGGTTGAGCGTCCGTCGGTGACACCATGAACAGGCCGCTGCATCAATCCGCGGTCAGCAAGTTGGCTGCTCAGGCGAATATCGAGCGCAAACTAACCATATTGCGCGACTGGGTGACGAACGGCATTCCGTGTCGCGTAGATGAGCAGGGCCATCGGCTGCTGGATGGAAAAGAGCAAGCCGTGCTTGAGTTCTTTCCGACGAGCGTGCGTCAATTCAAGGCATGGGATGGATCGCAGCATGCTCCTGCGCTTCAGGCTCGTTTGCCCGTTATTACCGCAACCGGTAACGACACGCTGGCCAAGCGACCGGCGCTGGAGACGCAAGTCAAGCAAGTGATCGCCGCCTTGCGCCAACGGGCACGCCTGCAGCGGGACGCAACTCGCCACAGCCGCGTGAGGCAGCTGGAAGAGGAGCTGCGCGTCGCGCGGACGGTGATTGCCCTCCGGGTGGCGGAAGTGCGCGAACAGCAGCGGGCGTTGCGCCGCTTGCAGCGGGATCATGAACGACTGCAGGCGCAGTGCGAGGGCGATGCAGCCGAGTTTCGCCGCCTTCATGGAGAATTGACCGACGCATTGGAAAAGGAGCGATGCCGTAACGCGCAGTTGGCGGCGCAATGGGCGAAGGTTCGACCGCTCCGGAAGGCAACTCATGAGGCCTAGCTCCCAGACAAAGGGACACCAAAGCGTCGCGCGCCTCGAGGCATGGCTGGCCGCGGGCCATCCCGTGCCGCGACGCCAAGGCAAGGTGCATCGGGCCGCCTTATGTCGGATGCTGGGGATCGTTCGGTCTACCTTGGGGTCCAACTCCGCGCTTCGTGCGCTGATCGCGTCGCTGGATGCGCAGGAAGGTTCGGTGATGAGGGCACCCTCACAGCCAACAGCTGATCACGCCTCATCGCTAGTGCGTGAGCTAGTAAGGCTTCGCGCTGAAAATGACGTACTTCGAAGGCAGCTACGTGAAGTCAGGTTGTTGCTCAATCACGGTCGGTGCTTGCGATGAAGGCAGGTATGCAGGGACGTGCAGGTGGGGTGCCGATGGTACGCCAAGGCTTGGTGCTCAGTTGCTTTGACGCCAGCGCGGATGCCTGGGCAGGGCAATGGTGGGTCAATGGCAGTGCCTGGCGGGTTTGGATTCCGCACGGGGCGCTGCCTGTACGACCACAACCCGGTCAGGTCTGGGTCTGTATCGGTGAAAGTGCCACTCATCCGGAATGGGGCGAGAAATGGGTGGTGGGCCGGGGCCATCGCGCGATGCCTGCCGATGAGCTCGTTGCGCCGTTCCTGGCCCACCACATCCCGGGATTGACGCGCGGACGGGCTGGCCGCTGGTCGGCCCGTTGGGGTAGCGACCTTCCCGAACGGCTGACGCACGGCGACATACATTTGCTCGCGACGACGCTTGGCGGTTCTGCAGCGCACGAGCTTGCCTTGGGGGCCGTGACGTACTGGGAGGCCCACCAGTGGGAGGTGGAGATCGCGCAGCTTCTTTACGCATGGGGTGGCGATGATGCCTTGGTCGCGGCCACACGCGACCACTACGGTCCGACCGCATCGGATGCGTTGCAGACGGACCCGTATCGGTTACTCGCCTTTGCACCCTTTGCCGTTGTGGACCCCATCGCCCGACGCGCGGGCGTAGCCGCTGACGACGATCGACGGGGGATAGGTGCAGCCGTGTCGGTGGTGCAGGCGTGGTGGGAGCATGGTGCGTGGGTGCTGAGCGAGGAGGTACTCCTCTCCGACCTTGCTGGCTGCATGGGCGACGATGTCCAACAGGTACGCCGCGCCATTGATATGGCGCGTCAGGCGGGCGTGCTTCATTCAGTGGGCGGTGCGACTTGGATGGGGGATGCCGCATGGCGGTGCTGTGCGTACATTCTAGACAGACTCGACGCGTTAGTAGGTTCGGGTGCTACGCCTTCAGAACAGCCAGTACGTCAACTTAAGGAGCGCGCCCACACTATCACCGCCGCCGTGACCTCGATCACGACGATGCCGTTGGCGTGCATCAGCGCGCCAACGCGTACGACGCAAGCGATGTTTGCTGCAGCATGGTGTGAAGGCGTGGTAAGCCGCGGGCAATCGCTGGTCGTTGTCACTGAAAGCGTCCAGCAGGCGGAATACTTCGAGCATGTTCTTGGTATGCCGGTGAGCACGCTTGGCGACGACCCGTTGGGGCTTCGGGTGGCCAGCGATGCGGTTCTCTGGCTGGCCTCAAGTCGCCGCGTAGGCTGCTGGGCAAAGCTCCTTGTGTCCCAACCGGCGCTGCAGCAGTTGGTCGTTGTGAACACCGGCCGTTTCGATGATCCAGTCGATATGACGCGCGCACTCTTAGCTCGCTACGAAGAGGTTCCCACGCTGGCGCTCGCTGTCGATGATCGAATGGACGATAGTCCGTTCGTCTCGTCGCCGGACGAACAGTGCTTGGCTCAGATCAACCAAGCGGCCCCCTATGACGCACGCGACAGCGCGTGGATGGGGGTTCGGTGGTTGCACGCCACGTCCGCGAACCTGCGGCAGGCAACCATTGGCGTGTGCTACCAGCAACTTCGCCAGGGCTCCGTTGCCCTATTGATCGACGATCCGCAGGAACGGCGGACGATGGCCGAGCAGTGGACGGCGGCTTTGCAGGAGATGTCCGTGGCGCCCCCCGGCCCAACGCTGCGAGTCGTAGGGATGGCGGACTTGGCGCCAGGGGACGTCGCCACCGTGGTCATTCCTGTGCCGTCGCCCGTGCCGGCCATGCCTTGGTGGGTGGTTGCCATGACCAAGGCGCGTGACCGTGTTGTTTGGGTGGGGCCGGCGTTTGAAGGGGATGGTGCAGTCGGAGGCGCCGCCCCTGCGCTGTCCCTTGAGGGTGCTCGCGACGTGCTGCGCCGAGTACGACCAGAAGGAGGGATAGGACGTGGGGACTGATGCGTGGGTCTTACGCCGTGATGCGGTGGATGAGCACACCGTCTTCTGGCATCTCACGGATGCGAAAGGAGGGACCGTCTGGCCCTTTCTGAACTACATGATTGCTTTGGTCGATGGGCAGCAGCTCAACGTCAAGACGGTAGAAGGTCGCGCCTATGCCTTGGCCAAGTGGTATCGCTATCTGGCCCAGGAGCGCATCGATGTCTTGGACGCCGACGATAGAGTTCTTTGCATGTTTCGAGATGCGATGCTGGAAAGAGAGTCTGCAAATCGAAGCGGCAACGCCCAGGCTCGTCGTCGGACCATCAACCTCGACCTGAGGAATATCTATCTGTACTACGCCTGGCTCCAGCGAGATCCCGTCTACGGACGGCGACGACTGCTTG
This sequence comes from Dyella japonica DSM 16301, assembly GCF_001010355.1. Lineage (GTDB taxonomy): Bacteria > Pseudomonadota > Gammaproteobacteria > Xanthomonadales > Rhodanobacteraceae > Dyella > Dyella japonica. The sequence continues at coordinate 58,889 of NZ_JPLA01000019.1, forward strand.
GGGCACAAGGTTGCCAGATCACCAGTGCATTGCTGGAAAATCATTCAACAGCCGTGGGCGGGCGGCGACGCTATCCTCTGACCTTCCGACAGGCGGGCGAGCGCAGTAAGCATCGGCTGAACTTTGTGCCCGGTGAGACGCATCGGGCTGAACTCACCGAGTACTTCTATGATCGCTTCTCGCCGGAGTTGGCACGACGCAATTGCTTGCTGTTTGCACTGGCATGGCATATCGGATGGCGTCGCGGATCGATTCTCAGCCTGACAGTCGATGACTTCTCGCTCGAGCAGTGGCAGGGCGAAGGTTCGCTTGACGTACAGCCATCGGTACAGAAATTCGGTTACAGCAACATCTTTTCGGTGCCAGAGGCCATCGTGCACGACGTTCGTACGTATCTGGCAACCGAGCGTGCTGCACTCATCGCACGGACAGGTAGCCATTCGCAGGCCATTTTTCTCAACGAACGTACGGGGCAACCGCTCACGGCGCGTGCCGTGTCCATGCTCTTCAGTCGAGCGCGTGTCGCCTTGAGGTGGCCCAAGGGCGCGGGCCTTCACGCGTGGCGTCGCGGCTTTACGAACGCGTACGTGGAACGTGAAATCGATGCGCGACTCGAGCTCGGACTGGATACGGGCGGCGAGGCGATCGCCATGTCGGTGGCGCATGCGTTGGGGCAGCAAAGCCTGGCGAGCCAAGCGGCCTACATCCGTGACGCGCAGCGGCGACTGCGTGGAAGCATTACCTTTCGTGACAAGGAAGAACATGCGCGTCTGGCTGATGAGAATGCTCGATTGCGGGCACAGGTCGCCACGTTGATGAACAAGATCACTGACAAGACGAGAATCCCTTAGGACGCCACCCACAAGGACGTACCCATGAATGACGAAGGCAACTACCCTCGCGACGAATTTCTTCATTTCCTTGCAGACATCTACGATCCCGGAACAGGGGAGCCTCGTCTCGAGCGCCTTATGCAGGGTTTAGGCCTGTCGCCACTCCAGCGACAACAACTGGCGGAGGCGCTGATCACGCCAAGTCAGAACGACGTCGTGGCCTTGCTCGACCTACTTGAAGTGGTCTACGACCGCATGGGCACGATGGCGCAAACGGTCGAGTGGTTTCGACACGGTGCGCTCCCATCGTTTGGAGGCGCCAAGCCGCTTGAGGTTTGTCTGGCGGGCCAATTAGAGCCGTTGCGGCGCGCGCAGCGACGATTAAGCCAGTTGGGAACGGATACGTCTGCCTCATGCCGCGCCCCATCGTCGGGATAAACCCTGCATCGGCAGCTTTGCCTCGTATCCTATTGACGGGTCCGCGTATCGGCGTACCATCCGTCTCACGTTCTGGGACAGACCTGGGACATCCACTCACCGTGAGGGAGCCTCATGGAATTTGATTACCTGGTCTTCATTGGCCGCTTCGAGCCGTTTCACAACGGCCATGCTGCCGTCGCCCGCCACGCGCTGGGCCTCGCCCGCAAGCTCATTCTTCTCATCGGCTCGGCCGACACTCCCCGTACCACGCGCAATCCTTGGACCGTCGCCGAGCGTACGGTGATGATGCGTGCCGCATTGGACGATGTGGCGGATCGCCTGATGATCCTGCCGCTGCGAGATCACCTTTACAACGAAGCGCAGTGGGTCACCACCGTGCAGCGGTCGGTAGCCGAGGCCATTACGAAGGACGGTGGCGAGACCCACGCCCGGGTCGGGCTTATCGGGCAGGAGAAGGACGCCAGCAGCTATTACCTGCAGGAGTTCCCGCAGTGGCCGCTGGTGGATGTGCGCCATACCGAAACACTGTCGGCCACGGAGCTCCGTCGCTACCTGTTTGAAGCGGGCCAGTCCAACGTCCATGGCGGCATGCTGATGCTTCGGGCCAACGTGCCGGCTCCCGTGTACGACATGCTGGACGCATTTCGGAAGAACGGCGCCACTTACGACCAACTGCTGGCGGAGTACCACTTCATCCAGTCCTACCGCAGTGCTTGGCACGCAGCGCCCTACCCGCCGACCTTCGTAACGACTGACGCCGTGGTGGTGCATTCGGGTCATGTGTTGCTTGTCCGTCGCCGTTCGGAACCGGGCAAGGGGTTGTGGGCACTTCCCGGCGGGTTCGTGCAGCAGGACGAGGCGATCCTAACCGCCTGCCTGCGTGAACTGCGGGAAGAGACCCGTTTGAAGATCCCGCTGCCCGTGCTCAAGGGTTCGATCAAGGGCCAGCATGTGTTTGATCACCCGGACCGGTCCTTGCGTGGCCGCACCATCACCCATGCCTATCACTTCGATTTCCCTGCCGGCGAATTACCCGCCGTGAAAGGCAGTGACGATGCTGAGAAGGCGCACTGGTTTCCGATCAGCCAGGCGCTGGAGATGGGGCCGCAACTGTTTGAGGACCACCTTTATATCCTGGAGTTTTTCCTCGGTCGGGGTTGATACCCGTCCATCCGCCGGCGGATAGACCGCCGGTCATTCACGACGCGAAGGAGCTTCCGTCATGCAGTACCTCAATAATCTCCTCCTCAATACCGATAGCTATAAGGCCAGCCATTGGTTGCAGTACCCGCCTGGCACGGATAAGACGTTTTTTTACGTGGAGTCGCGCGGTGGGCGCTACGACAGTACGGTGTTCTTCGGCCTGCAGGCCATTCTCAAGGAATACCTCGCCCACCCCGTGACCCATGCCGATGTGGATGAGGCGCGTGACTTCTTTGCTGCCCACGGCGAGCCCTTCAACGAGATCGGGTGGCGCCACATCGTCGGTGCTCACGGCGGGCGATTGCCTCTCCGCATTCGCGCGGTGCCCGAAGGCAGCGTGGTGCCTACCCACCAGGCTTTGGTAACGGTCGAATCGACCGATCCCGCCGCTTACTGGTTGCCCAGCTATCTGGAAACGTTGCTGTTGCGCCTGTGGTACCCGGTAACGGTGGCCACTACCAGCTGGCAGGTGAAGCAGACCATCAAGGCGTTCCTGGACCGGACCAGCGACGCGCCCGAGGCGCAGCTGCCCTTCAAGCTGCATGACTTCGGCGCACGTGGCGTGTCGAGCTTAGAGTCGGCGGCCATCGGCGGTATGTCGCACCTAGTCAACTTCCAGGGCACGGACACGGTATCGGGCGTGCTTGCTGCCCGCCGGTACTACGGGGCTCTGATGGCAGGCTACTCGATCCCGGCCGCCGAGCACAGCACGATCACCAGCTGGGGGCGCGACCATGAGGTCGATGCCTATCGCAATATGCTGAGCCAGTTCGCCAAGCCGGGCAGCCTGGTTGCCGTGGTATCTGACAGTTATGACATCTTCCAGGCCATTCGCGAGCACTGGGGTACCACGCTACGTGAAGCAGTGATCGCCTCGGGCGCCACCGTGGTGATCCGTCCCGATTCGGGCGACCCCGTGCACGTCGTGCACGAGTGTCTGCGTCTGCTGGACGAGGCCTTCGGCAGCACGATCAACAGCAAGGGTTACAAGGTGCTCAACCATGTGCGTGTGATTCAGGGCGATGGCGTAAACCCTGACAGTATTCGCGCGATCCTTGAGCGCATCACCGACGCAGGTTATGCGACGGACAACATCGCCTTTGGCATGGGTGGTGCGCTCCTACAACACATGAATCGCGATACGCAGAAGTTTGCGCTCAAGTGCTCGGCGGCCCGGATCGGTGGCCATTGGGTGGATGTCTTCAAAGCCCCTGTCACGGATGCAGGCAAGGTGTCGCAGCGCGGTCGCCTGACGCTTCTTCGGCATCGTGAGTACGGTACCTATAAGACGGTACCTGTTCCTGCCGATTGCGAGAGCATCGAGGATATGCCGCTTCCCATCGGCTGGGAACACGCTCTCGAAACCGTGTGGGAGAACGGGGTGCTTCTTCGTAGCTGGACCTTCGATGAGGTTCGTGCGCGCAGCTTGATGATTTAACTCAGGGAGATGACGATGCTTGGTTTTCGCTATATCAAGGCCAGCCCCAGTACGTATCTGATTCAGTACAAGAACGGCAAAGCCATCCGGGAAGGGTCCGGTCTTGCGTTCTGGTACTTCGCTCCGCACGCCTCGCTGGTGTCCGTTCCCATGGAGAGCGTGGACGCGCCTTTCATGTTTCAGGAGGTGAGCAGCGACTTTCAGGTCGTGACGGTCCAGGGCCAGGTGACGTATCGGGTCGCGGCGCCGGCCACACTGGTCAGTCTGATGAACTTTACACTCAAGCCTGACGGTGCCTACATGTCTGACGATCACGTGAAGCTTCCCCAGCGCGTAGTTAACGCCGTGCAGGTCCAGCTCCGCTCCGTGCTTCAGGGGCAAACACTGCAGCAGTTGTTACAAGGGTCGGATCACCTTGTCCAGGTTGTCCGACAGGGGCTGCAACGACCGGATGGCCTGCCTAGCCTGGGTCTGGAGCTCGTCAATCTGTCCATTCTGGCGGTCAAGCCTACGCCGGAAACGGCGCGAGCCCTTGAAGCCCATGTGCGGGAGCAGATTTTGAAGCAGGCGGACGACGCGACCTACGTCCGCCGCAACGCGGCCATCGAGCAGGAGCGCTCCATCAAGGAGAATGAGCTCAACACCGAGATCGCCGTCGAAGCGAAGAAGCGTCAGATCCGTGAGGCCCAGTTGGAGGCGGAGCGCTCAGTGTTGGCCAAGCGTCAAGCTATCCAGGACGAGGAGATGGCGGGCAAGATCGCGCTGGAGGAGAAGAACAAAGGCCTTACATCGCTGCGTGCGACCAATGCGCAGACCGAGGCCGATGCCAAGGCCTATGGCGTGTCGGCCATCATGAAGGCAGTCCACGGCATTGATGCCAAGGTGCTGCAAGCGCTTCTGGTGGGGCAGGCGGATCCCAGTGCGCTTATCGCACAGGCTTTCCAAGGGTTGGCAGAGAACGCGGAGCGTATCGGCGAGCTCAACATCTCCCCAGATCTGCTGCAGCAGCTGACGCAGAGTCGCCCTCGCCCGGCCAAGGCGTAATGCCGATGAGCGCACCGGACCGACGCATCGTGCTTGTGACCCGCAAGACGCGGCTGGAAGAGCTCATCGTGCGTTTCAACACGATTGAGCAGGCGCGCTTTTACGTGGAGCATCTGGGTGCCGACTTTGCCGACTACGAGTCGGAGCACCGTGTGTACGGGCAAGCCGTAGTGACGACCGAGGCGGCGTTGTCCCGTCTCGGCCGTGTGCACCGACTCGATCGCACGCTCCTGGCCAATTATATGTTCGCGCCAGACGCGTTGGTGGTGGTGCTAGGGCAGGATGGGCTTGTGGCCAATACGCTCAAATATCTCAAGAACACGCAGCCGGTGATGGGCGTGAATCCGGATGCGGCGCGTTGGGATGGTGTCTTACTGCCATTCGGTGTGGACGACGTCGAGGTCGTGGCCAAAGAAGTCTTCGCTGGCAAGCGCTCAAGCCGTCGCGTCACCATGGCGCGGGCGGCCTTGAGCGATGGCCAGGAGCTTCACGCAGTCAATGACCTTTTCATTGGTCCGCGCACGCACATCTCCGCGCGCTACCAGATCCAGCAAGGTGAGCTGATCGAGCATCACTCGTCCAGTGGCATCATTGTCTCCACGGGTTTGGGTTCAACCGGCTGGTTTCAGAGCTTGTTAGCCGGTGCAACTGCGATTGCAGGACATGGGTTGCCCAAAGCGGTCCAGGCGATGCAGGGGCATGGGTTTGCGTGGGATGCCCCGCAACTTCGTTACACCGTGCGTGAGCCTTTTCCGAGCAAGACCACTCAGACCAATATGGTATTTGGTGCCATCACTGCCAATCAGCCATTGCGGCTGGTATCACAGATGCCCGGCTACGGAGTGATTTTTAGCGATGGGATCGAAGCAGACTTTCTGGAATTCAATTCAGGTATGACGGCAACCATTGGCGTAGCGGAACGCGAGGGGAAACTTGTCGTGTAACTAGTAAGGAAGGTTTGGGAAACAAAAACTCAGCCGTCTCGGGCATCAGGCAGTGGTCTGCCCACCGCAATAAGCTGGACCCGCTCACTGACGAAACGCTCAGCGTGACCGGTAACGGTGGCGTCTCAGCCCGCGAGATGGAGCCATGATGCACTGCCTGAGAAGCGCATAGGAGTAAGGTAGGCCTATGGAGAACCATGAGAGTCTGTACGTGCGACGGGATCGGTTGGCAGGTGGCCTTCAGGGTTTGCTGATTGGGGATGCACTCGGTGTCCCCTACGAGTTTCACGATGCTGCCGACTTGCCGCCCCTGGCGGCTATCGAGATGGAGCCGCCGGCATCGTTTGACCGGGCACACCAGGGTGTGCCACCGGGTACCTGGTCGGACGATGGCGCCCAAGCCCTGTGTCTCCTCTCCTCGCTGCTCGCGCGCGATGGCCTGGATCTTCAAAGTTTCGCCGGTCAGCTACTGAACTGGGCGGAGTGGGGCTATCTGGCCGTGGATGGCCATGTCTTTGACATCGGGCTTCAGACGCAGCATGCATTTCACCGGCTTCGCGCAGGCATCTCGCCTGAGCAGGCCGGGCCAGCCGGGGAGTCTGATAACGGCAATGGAGCACTCATGCGCGTGCTGCCCTTGGCGCTGTGGCACATGGGAAGTGACGAGTCGCTGATTACTCTCGCTGCCGAGCAGTCCTTACCGACGCATGGGCATCCGCGCTCGGCCGTTGCATGCGCCATGCTCTGCCTGTGGGCACGTGCGGAACTTCAGACGACACCGGCGCCGTGGAGTCATGCGGAGGCGAGGTTACGGAAACTTGGGCCCGCTCTTGGCCTACCTGAAGAAGAGGTGGCGTTGGTACTGGATCCCGCTAACCGCTATCGCGTGGCCGGATCCGGATACGTTGTCGACACGTTATGGTCAGCCCGAGTGGCATTGGAACATGCCGGGGACTACGCCGAGGCGGTGCGTCGCGCCATCACCTTTGGCAACGACACCGACACCACGGCGGCTGTCGCCGGTGGCATCGCGGGCATCCGCTATGGTTTGCACGGTATTCCACCATCGTGGCGAGAACAGCTGCGCGGCCAGAACATCGTCGCGGATCTGCAGCGATCGCTCCTAGCCCACGCCGCGGGACGTGAGAGTCACAGTGGCGATGCGATTCGTACAAGCGCGACACACAAGCTCCGCATCGGCACCGTTGAGCTGGAGAGTGGTGGAAAGATCGGTATTACCTTCTGCCCGGGTAAGAAGCAATCGATGGCGATGAGTGGGCGGTGGGATCGCGATCTGGACACGGACCTTGCCGCCATCAAGGCGTGGGGCGCCACCCATCTGGTGACGCTCATCGCTCCTTGGGAGTTTGAAGAGCTGGGCGTCACTGAGTTACCACAGCGAGCCCGGGCGCATGGCATTCATTGGCATTACGCACCGATTCTCGATGGCCATATTCCTGGTCTTCTGCCGGAAGGCGCGGATCCTTCCGTCTGGTTCGATGGCGTGTGGCCGAGCATTCTTCCTCAACTACGTCTGGCGCTACAGCGAGGTGAAGGTGTTGTCGTGCACTGCAAGGGAGGATTAGGTCGTGCGGGTACGGTGGCGGCGTTGATTCTGACGGACCAGGAGCCACAATGTTCGGCAATGGAGTTGATGTGGCGTATCCGCGAAGCGAGGCCGCATGCTATTGAGACGGTTATTCAAGAGAACTATCTCAGACAAAACTCGTGCCTCTGATGAATTGCCCAAAGGTGATCGTGAGGTAGACCTAAGGAAAAGTGACGGTCGCGACACATCAGCCAGCGCGCTCCTGCTCGATGGTGCGAATGCGTGTGTCGTCCAACGTGAAGATCATCCGGTGAAGGATCCCCGTCCATTCACCTGTCACACGTGGCAGGTTGCCCTTGGCTCGGTTCGCGGGGCTCGATCTCCGTTGAAAATGCACTCGTCCGGGCTCGACAGCTAGCGAACAGCGCTCGACGAAGTTTCCTATCCATTTTCAGATTTGTCCGATTCATAACAGACGCGCGACCCACTAACGTTCCATCCTGACTTGTTGTGCCCGGAACCGCTTGACTCTTGCCCCCCCCCCCGAAGGCGGTGGGCGGTTCCGGGCACCTCTTTATCAGCGGCGGGAGCGGTTGGGGATATGGATGTCTGTGTGGTGATGGATCATGGTGTGCCACGGTGGTGGCGATTACGTTGGCTGATCCCTGGTACGCTGCTCGCGTTGGGGACGACGGTCTATCTCACGCCGGCGTTTGCGCAGGCGGTCGATCCGGCCGCGCAGGAGCTGCTGCGTCAACAGGAGCGCGAGCGCGCGCTGCGTGAACAGCAGGAAACCACGCCCGATGTGCGCCTGCCGCGCGAAGCTCAAGCTTCGGCCGACCGCATCCCTGCCAACGAAGCGCCTTGCTTTCCTATCCAGGCGATTCGTCTGGACGGTGACGACGCCGCGCGTTTCCAGTGGGCGCTGAAAGCCGCCGATATCAAGGGTGATCCCGCCACCGGTCGCTGCCTGGGCAGCGCCGGCATCAACGTGGTGATGAAACGCCTCCAGAACGCGATTATCGCGCGCGGTTATGTCACCACGCGCGTGTTGGCCAAACCGCAGGACCTGCACGCCGGCGTACTCACGCTCACCGTTATTCCCGGCCGCATCCACGCCATTCGCTTTGCGCCGGGTGTGGACGCACGGGCTACCTCGTGGCGCGATGCGTTACCGGCGCGCCCCGGTGACCTGCTCAATCTGCGTGACATCGAACAGGCGCTGGAAAACTTCAAACGGGTGCCGACCATTGAGGCTGATATCAAGATTGCACCGGCTGAGGGTGCCGATGCCCAGCCCGGCGACAGTGACCTGCTCATCGTGTGGAAACAGTCCGCGCCCGCACGCATCGCCGTCAGCCTCGACGACTCCGGCAGCCAGGCCACGGGGAAGTTCCAGGGTGGCGCCACGCTGTCGCTGGACAACCTGCTGACGGGGAACGACCTGTTCTACGCCAATCTCGGCCAGTCGGTGTTCGATGGCAACGACAAAGGCACGCGCAGCTACACGCTGCACTACGACGTGCCCTACGGCTATTGGCTGCTGGGCGCCACCGCGAGCGGCTACACGTATCACCAGACGGTCGCCGGCTACGCCCAGAACTACGTCTACAGCGGCACAAGCCACAACGCCGACCTCAAACTGAGCCGCCTGCTGTACCGCAACGCCACCATCAAGTTCGGTGGCTACGTCCGTGCGTGGGAGCGCGACTCCAATAACTTCATCGACGACGCCGAAGTGCTCGTGCAGCGCCGTCGCCAGGGCGGTTGGGAAGCAGGCTTCACCTATAAGCAATTCATCGGTGCCGCCACGCTCGATGCGGACGCCGCCTATCACCGCGGCACCGGGGCGTTCAATGCGCTTCATGCCCCCGAAGAAGCCTTCGATGAGGGTACGGCGCGCCCCAAGATCATCACCGCCGACGCCACGCTCACGCTGCCGTTCCAGCTCGGTGATCAGCGCTTCCGCTACATCGGCAGCTGGCGTGCCCAGTGGAGTCAGACGTCGTTAGTCCCGCAGGATCGCCTCGCCATCGGCGGGCGCTATACGGTCAGAGGATACGACGGAGAGCTCCAGCTCACCGGTGACCACGGTTGGTTGGTGCGCAACGACCTCGGCTGGACCGTATTCGGCGGCCAGGAACTGTATCTCGGTCTCGACGTCGGCCATGTCGGCGGGCCGCCTACGCAATGGGAATTGGGACAGACACTGGCCGGCGGTGTGCTTGGCATACGCGGCGGGTGGCGGGGCTTGGCCTGGGATGTGTTTGCCGGCGCCCCCATCAGCAAGCCCCGCGGCTTCCCCACCGATAGCCCTACCGCAGGTTTCAGTCTGTCGTGGTCCTACTAAATCGAACATGAGCGCATGCGAGTGCGCGGCTTTGCTGTTTGCCGCTTGAACGCAATTAAGAACAAGGAAGCTTCGGATGAACACGCAGTATCGTCTGGTGTGGAACAAGAGCCTTCGCGTGGTGCAGGTTGCGAGTGAACTGGCCCATCGGCCTGATGGTGGTGTCGCGAGCGCGGCTGGGGCGACCGTCACGCAGACAAGCTGTGCACTGGCACTCAAAGGGCTGAGCTTCGCCGCTTGGGTTGCGCTGGGCTTGGTGAGCGTGATCGCACCGGCGAGCGCGGGCCAGGTCGCCGGACTCATCACCTCCGATCCGAATGCCCCCGGTAACCAGCGCCCGACCGTGCTGGGTTCTCCCGGCAACGCCGCGCTCGTCAACATCACCACCCCGTCGGCGAAAGGCGTTTCGACGAATCAATACAGCGCCTTCCAAGTGGACTCGCATGGCGCGGTGCTCAACAACTCGCGCACGAATACGCAAACCACCCTGGCCGGCACTATCGGCGGCAATCCGTATTTGGCGACGGGCACGGCCCGGGTCATCGTCAACCAGGTCAATGGCAGCTCGCCGGCCGCCTTGGGTGGCTATATCGAAGTCGCGGGTGATAAAGCCCAGGTCGTCATCGCGTCCCCCGCGGGTATTGCCGTGGATGGGGGCGGCTTCCTGAACGCATCCCGCGTGACGTTGACGACCGGCACGCCGGTGCTGAACGGCGGTGCGCTCGAGGGGTATCGCGTCAGCGGCAACGGTGTCGTTCAGGTCACCGGCAACGGTCTGGATGCGTCGCGCGCGGACTATACCGACATCATCGCCCGTGCGGCCGTACTGGAGGGTGCGATCTACGCACAACAGCTCCAGGCGACGCTCGGTGCCAATCAGGTTAGCGCGGATCAGAGCCAGATCACGTCGATCACCGGTGTGAGCACCAAACCCGCCTTGGCACTCGACACGAGTGCACTGGGCGGTATGTACGCCAACAAGATCGTTCTGCTCGCCAACGAGCAAGGCGTGGGCGTGAAGAACGCCGGCACCATCGCCGCGTCGGTGGGTGATGTGATCGTAACGGTCGATGGCCGACTGGAGAACACCGGCCACCTGCAATCGGGTTCGGGAGACACGACGATCATCGCCGGTGGTGGCGTCAGCAACGCCGGTGTCATCGCCGCCACGAACACGCTGGCGATCAGCACGCCGCAAGACGTCGACAACAGCAACGGCACTTTGAACGCCGGACGCATCGCGGTCGATGCGGCATCGTTGCGCAATGCCGCCGGCACCATCGCGCAAACCGGCCTGCGAGGCATGTCGCTGCAAGCCGGTGCGATCTCCAATCGTAACGGCGGCAGCATCGGCATGCCGGTGGCGGATACCGGTGCGGGCGCGGGTGGCCCATCGTCGTCCGGCGGTTCGCCCACCCCGCCGGCCACCGATCCTAGTGCAAGCACCGGTGGTAGCACCGGGTCCTCGGATGCCGGCTCCTCTGGCACACCACCGGTCGCATCGCTCGCCGATGGCGTGCTGCATATCACCGGGTTACTCGACAACGACGGTGGTCGCATCAGCGCGGCGGCGGGTTTTGATCTCACTTCCGCGAACGGCTTGTCGAATGACGGTGGTCAGCTGGGCTTGCGTCAGCTCACGCTGACCGGTGGTGACCTGAGCAACCGCGGAGGCACGTTAGCCATCAACGGTGCGGCCAGCATTCAAGGCGGCAACGTCCTCAACGATGCGGGTCAGTTAAGCTTTGCCAACTCGCTCGCGTTCAACGTCCAGAACCTGTCCAACCGAGGTGGCACGTTTACGCACAGCGGTACCGATGCCACCGCACTGTCGGTTGCCGGCACGCTGGATAATACCGGCGGTACGTTGACCAGTAATGCATCGTCGCTGGCGATCACCAGCGGCACGCTGATCAACGAAGGCGGCGCGATCAGTCACACCGGGCTCGATGGCCTCACTGTGACGACGAACGCGCTGTACGGCGCCGGCGGCAAGATCGCCACGGCCGGTGCCGTGCAGTTGACGGCAGGCGCCATCGATCACCAGCAGGCCACGCTCGCGGCGACGCAGGTCACCGTCAACGCCGCGAGCTTCGACAATCGGGGCGGCACAATCACGGCCTCCGGCGACGCGGCCAATACGCTGCAGGTCACGGGCATGCTCGACAACAGCGACGGTGGCACCCTCGCAAGCAACGCGGACCTGTCGCTGCACGCGGGCACGCTGGGCAATGCCAATGGCACCGTCCAGCACGCCGGCACCGGCACGCTGCGCATCGACGCCGCCACGCTCAACGGCGCTGGCGGCACCATCGGCAGCAACGGTCAGTTGCTCCTCACGGGCGCCACCACCGATCTCAGCGGTGGCACCACTTCGGCGCAAGCGGTATCGATCACCACCGGGTCGCTCAGCACCGCCCACGGCACGCTGGTCGCGGCAGGCAGTAGCCTCTTGCAGCTCACCGTGCAGGAGGCCTACGACAACACCGGCGGCCAGGTCAGCACCAACGGCGCGTTGCAACTCAGTGCGGCCTCGCTCACCAATGCAGGCGGCTCACTGGTGGCAGCGGGAACAGGTGCCACGCATCTCACCGTAACAAACCGCCTCGACAACACCGGCGGCACCCTCGCGGCGGCGGGCGCCACCACCGTCCAGGCGCACGACCTGATCAACCAGGGCGGCACGCTGCAGGCCGCGGGTGCCGCGCTGACCGTCACCGCCGACGGGTTGCTCGACAACAGCGCCAAGGGTTTCCTCACCAGCGACGGCGACCTGACCCTCGGCGCAGCGACCCTGGACAACACGGCTGGTACCATCCAGCACACCGGCCAAGGCGCGGCCACGATCACCGCCACCATGCTCAACGGCCAAGGTGGCACGATCGCCAGCAACGGCGACCTCACCCTGCACGGCGGCGCACTCAACCTGAGCGACGGCACGACCTATGCGCAGCGTGTCACCGTCAATGCCGACGCGCTCACGACCGCGGGCGGCACCCTGCAGGCCCTGGGCGATAGCCCGCTCAACCTGACGGTGCGCGGCCTGTTCGACAACACGGCAGGCACCGTCGCCACCAACGGCGCGCTGCAACTCACGGCGCAAACCCTCACCAACACGCAAGGCACGCTCTCCGCCGCCGGCCACGCGGCGACGAGCCTTACCGTCGCCGGTCGTTTCGACAACACCGGGGGCACGCTGGCCGCCATGGGTGCAACCACCGTGACCGGTGGCGACCTCGTGAATCAGGGTGGCACGATCCAGGCCGCCGGGTCACTCCTGACCGTGACCACCCATGGTCTGCTCGACAACAGCCAGCACGGCACCCTCGCCAGTGATGGTGACCTGACCGTCAGTGCGTCGACACTCGACAACACGCAAGGCGTGATCCAGCACGCCGGCCAAGGCGGGGCCACGATCACCGCCACCACGCTCAACGGTCAAGGTGGCACGATCGCCAGCAACGGCGACCTCACCCTGCACGGCGGCGCCCTCAACCTGCGTGACGGCACCATTTACGCGCAGAGTGTCACCGTCAACGCCGATGCGCTCACCACGGCGGGCAGCACCCTGCAGGCCCTAGGTGGCAGCCCACTCAACCTGACGGTGCGTGGCCTGCTCGACAACACCGGCGGACAGATCGCCACCAACGGGGCGCTGCAACTCACCGCGCAGGCGCTGACCAACGCGAACGGCACCCTGCAGGCTGCGGGCACCGATGCTACGGTCCTCACCGTCACCCAGGCGTTCGACAACACCCTCGGCACCCTCGCCACGGCAGGTGCGACGAGGGTGCATGCCGGCTCACTCGACAACACGGCCGGCACCTTGCAAGCGGCCAGTGACGATGTGCTGACCGTCAGCAGCGACGGGGCGCTGATCAACGACGGCGGCACTCTGGTCGGCAACGGCGCGCTCGCACTCAGCGCGGGCTCCCTCAGCAATCACGGCGGCACGATCCAGACGCAGCAGGCCATCGATGCGACCATCGGCGGCACGTTCGACAACAGCAACGGCGGCACCGTGACCGCCGGCGGCGACCTTACTGTCCAGGCGGCTTCACTGCTTAACCGCAACACGTTGAGCACGAGTGTCCCCCAGGGGCTCTATGGCGATCACGTCCACCTGCAGGCGGACACGCTCGACAACACCCAGGGGCAGATCCACGCCAACGACACCCTCACCGTACAGGGGCAATCGGCATCGGCTAGCGCCGTCACCAATGCAGGCGGCGCCATGGATGGCACCGATGCGGTTACGGTCATCGCCACCACGCTCGACAACACGGGCGGCCAGCTGATCCAGCGCGGCAGTGATGGATCGCTCAGCCTCAACGCCACCCAGGCCATCACCAACACCGGCGGTGGCCTGATCGGGGCGGAGGGTACGGCTAGCATCCACGCAGGCGCATTCGACAACAGCGGCGGTACCACCTCTGCCCAGGGTGACCTGTCCCTCGCCAGTGATGGCGACCTGTTCAACCGCAACGGCGGCGTACTGCAAACCCACGGCGCGCTGACGTTGAACGCCAACGGCACGTTCGATAACAGTGCGGGCCAGCTCGATGCCGCCGGCGCGGCGGCGATCACGGCGGCCTCGGTCAACAACGTCGGTGGCCAGTTGCTCGCAGGTGATGCATCGAGTCCCGATGCCGCACTGCAGATTATCTCTGGCAGCACTCTCGACAACCGCGGCGGCACGATCGGCAATCGCGGTGGCGATGTCACGCTCAGCACGGCGAGCGTGGATAACAGCAGCAACGGCACACTGGTCGCCCAGCGCGATCTCACGCTCGATAGCGTGGATGCGCTAAACAACACCGGCGGCACGACCTACGCCACACGCAACCTCAGCTTCCGGAACGGCAGTGCCACGCTCGACAACACCGGCGGCCAACTAGGCGCTGGCGACACGGCGTGGCTCAATCTCGCCCAGATCACCAACAATACGGGCGGCCACCTGCAGGCCAGCACGCTATGGCTCACCACGCCGACGCTCACCAATGATGGCGGCGAAGTGGATGGCGCCGTGGTGCACGCCATCTTCGCCAGCTTGAACGGCATCGGCCGCCTCTACGGCAGCCAGCTGCTGGACGCTCATGTCACCGGCGACTACGCCCACCTCGCCGGCCAGCGCCTGGAAAGCGATGGCGTGCTCAGCCTGACCGTCGACGGCACGCTGACCAACCAGGGCACGCTGCAAACCCAGGGCGAGCTGGACCTCTCTGCCGCCAACCTCATCAACACCAACGGCGCCATGATCAACGCCAGCGCCAACGATGGCAGCGGCGTCGCCAATATTCATGTCAGCGGCAACCTGGACAATCAGCAGGGTGCCACCCTGGAAGGCGACACGCTGAACGTGTCCGTCGGCACACTCACCAACACCGGCAACATTGTCGGCGACGTGGTGAATGTCGATGCGAGCACGCTGACCAACGGCCGCGACCTGGGCAGTGCGACGGCGGCGGTGGATTACGGCGAAGGCTTCATTGGCGCGTCACAAGCGCTCAACCTGCATGTCGGCACGCTCGCCAACCTCGATGCCCAGCTCTACAGCGGCGGCAACCTCAGCATTGCGGCCGATGCAGCCGGCAACCGGGCGCAGTCCGTGCTCAACCGCTCCGGCCTAATTCAGGCCGAGGGCGATCTCAACCTCGCCGCCCAACAGATCACCAACGAACGCCGGCTGTTCGAGACTGGCTGGGTCACCCTTACACCGGCCGAGCAGGCGCAGAACAGCACGACCACGGTCGACCCGCAATACCGCTACACCGACACCGATCCAGCGCATCAGCCACCGAACATCGATCCCAGCCAGGTGGTCGATGCCAGTGAACTGGCCAAGGCCCAGGCGTATTGCGACAGCCACAACTGGGCATCGTTGCGTTGCATTGGTTACCCGCAGGGTAAAGGCTCGCCCGCAGTCTTCCAGTCGGACACGACCACCACGGTCATCGCGTATGAAGTGGTGACCGCCGAGAGCGCCGCCAGTCTGATGGTGTCGGGTGGCGACATGCACCTCAGCGGTTCGCTCCGCAACGACAAGTCCACCGTTGCTGCCGGGCACGACCTCATCATCAACGCCCCGGGCACCGATGTCACGGGTACCGAAACGGTGGAAAACATCGCATGGGCGCCCACCGCCCAACTGCAGACCACCACCGACCTTCAGACCCAGTCGCAGTACTTGGTGACCAGCCCCTCGCGCACTTGGCTGGATGGCGACTGGTGGACGTACGACACCCAAACGGCGACGTCCTCCGTACTGCTGGCACCCGGCCAGGTACCCGGTTGGATCACGCTCAATGCGGGTCCGGGTGTGAAGGCCACGCTCACGGCCGGCGGTGCCATTTATATCAACGGCGCCGATGTCACGAACCGTTACGGGGGCACGGCACCTGGTGTGTCGGGGAGTGCCTCCACGCCCGCCGTGGGTGGCAGTGGTGGTGCCAGTGGTATCACGGCCGGCGGCTTGGCCGACCCGGGCAGCACCACGTTCCAGAACGCCAACGGCGCCCAGGCCGGCGCCGCGGCCGGCGTGGCGAGCGCGAGCGGAACGGCGGTTCACGGTGCCGGTGCGGCAGGGGCGGCGCAGGGCCAGAGTGTGTCTGGCCCCGGTCATCAGAGCGGGGCCACCGGACAAACCATCGGCGATACCCACAGCCCGCTCCCGGGCTATATCCCGCCGAACAATGCGATGGTGCAACAGCATCCCGATGCCGATGCACCGTTCCTGATCACCACGGCGCCGCGTTTTGCCAAGGGCGCCTCGACGAGCTCGGACTACCTGCTGCGCGCGCTCGGCGACGATTCGGCGAACGTCCACAAGCGCCTGGGCGACGGCTACTACGAACAGAACCTGGTCATGGACCAGATCCTGCAGCTCACCGGGCGTCGCAGCGTGAACGGTGGCGACCCGATGGCGCAGTACGGCGCCCTGATGGACGGTGCCGCGGCGGAAGCCGCGCGGTTGGGCCTGAGCCTCGGCGCGCCACTCACCACCGCGCAAATCGCGGCGTTGGATACCGACATCGTGTGGCTGGTCGATCAGGTCGTCGATGGCCAGCACGTGTTGGTGCCGGTGGTGTACCTGTCCAAGGCCACCGCCGATCGCATGAAGAGCGACGGTGCGCTGATCGCCGGCGACACCGTCAACGTGGCGTCCAGCGGCACGTTGCGCAACGACGGCACCATCAGCGGCACTCAGGGCACCTGGCTTAGTGCCGACACGCTGATCAATACCGGTGCGCTGAAGAGTAACGGCACCCTCGCCATCGCCACCCGCAACGACACGATCAATACCGGCACGCTCAGCGGCGGTACGGTGAGCGTGGCGGCCGGGCGTGATCTGCGCAACACCGGCAGCATCACCAGTAACGGCAACATGGCGCTCACGGCGGGTCGCGACCTGACCACCGGCGTGGCACCGATCCAGGCGGGCGGCAACCTCGCCATGGTCGCCGGTCGTAACCTCACCGCCACGGCATCGAAGATATCGGCCGTGGGTGACGCGCAACTGGTCGCCGGTAACAACCTCACACTCAACGCCACCGGCCACACCACGCGCACGGGAGGTGCCTCCAACGGCCAGGAATCCACTACCCATGCGGTGACCGCCATCCAGGCCGGTGGCAACCTCGCCCTGGTTGCCGGCAATGACCTCACCAGCACCGGCGCCCAGCTCAGTGCGGGCAACCAGTTGGGCCTGGCCGCGGGTCACGACCTCACGCTCAACGCGGTCACTGACCACCAGGCGACCTACAGCAAGACTGTGTCGGGGCATACCGTGACCACCACACGTGCCGATGACGACACCGTGCGCGGCAGCAGCCTCAGCGGTACCAACGGCGTGGCCCTCACCGCCAACCACGACCTCACTGCGACGTCCGCCACCATCACCAGCGCCAACGGCAACGTGGGCCTGATGGCCGGCCACGACCTCACTCTCAACACCGCTCAAGAAAACCACAGCACCGTCACCGACACCAAGACCACCAGCAGCGGCCTGCTTTCCAGCAGCACCAAGCGCACCCACGACAGCGTGAGCGACAGCCTCGCCATCGGCACCACGATCAGCGGCAGCGGCGTATCCATGGCCGCCGGTCACGACCTGGCCGCCACCGCCGCACAGGTCGTTGCCGATCATGACATCGTCATGGTGGCCGGTAACAATCTCACGCTCAACACCGCCAACGACGTCCACACGGAAGACCACAGCACCTCCAAGACCAAGAGCGGCCTGATGGGTGCCGGTGTCGGCGTGATGGTGGGCCAAGCCAAGCAGAGCCAGGACGCCACGCTGACGCAGACCACGCCCACCGGGACTACCGTGGGCAGCCTCGGCGGCAGCGTGACCATGAGCGCCGGCAACAACGTGCATCTGACCAATGCGACGGTGCTCAGCGACACCGGCACCGCCATCGTGGGCAAGAACGTCACCATCGATGCGGCGCTGGGCGCCACCGACACCACGCAGACCCAGAAGCAAAGCAGCAGCGGCCTCACGTTGAGCTTGGGTGGGGCCGCCGTGACGGCGGCGCAAGGCGTTGTCGCCAGCGCCAAGCGAGGCAGCGAGGTGAAGGACGACCGACTCAAAGCCCTGTATGCCGCGCAAGCCGGCTATGCCGCCTACGACACGGTCCAAAGTGCCAACGCCATTGCCAATGGCAGCAACGGTAACAGCGCCATCAACCTGCAGTTGGGCATCGGTGGCAGCAGTGCCAGTAGCAAGACCGTGACTCATGACGAAACCGCCTACGGCAGCACCATCCAAAGCAACGGTAATGTCGTCATTGCCGCCACCGGCGGCGACCTCAACGTCATTGGCAGCCAGATCAGCGGTGACAACGTCGGCCTCATGGCCGCCAACAACATCAACCTACTAAGCCAGGCGGAAGATCACACCCTCAAGAACACCAACAAGAATGCTAGCGGCGGTGTCGGCGTGCAGATCGGCTCGGACGGTATTGGCTTCTACGCTCAAGCCTCGGTGGGCAAAGGCAGTGCGCACGGCAATGGCACCACGCATGCCACCACCAGTGTGGATGCCACGGACACGCTCACCCTGATCAGCGGCGGCGACACCACCATCCAGGGCGCGCAAGCCAAGGGCAACACCGTGCTCGCCGACATTGGCGGCAACCTCAACATCCGCAGCGAACAAGACACCGACGACTACGCCAGCAAACAGCAACAAGCCAGCGGCAAAGTCGTGGTGGGTATGGGGGCCAGTGCCAGCGGCAGTTACAACCAAAGCAACATCGATAGCCACTACGCCAGCGTCACTACCGTCAGTGGCATTGGTGCCGGCGATGGCGGCTTCGATATCCACGTCAAGGGCAACACCGACCTTCATGGTGGCGTGATCGCCAGCACGGCCGACGCCAATAAAAACCTCCTTGACACCGGCAGCCTGACCTTTAGCAACATCGAGAACAAGGCCGACTACAGCGCGAGCAGCGTTGGTATCGGTGCCGGCACCGGTGGAGGATCGATCGGTGGACCGCCGGGGATCGCGCCAGGCATCGGTGTGCCGCAAAGTGACAGCAGCCGCAGCACTACCAAGGCGGGCATCGCCCAAGGCACGATCACCGTGCGCAGTGGCAACGCCGATCTCAGTGCGCTGGATCGCACCGCCACGCTCGACCAGCAAGGTCTTAAGCCGATCTTCGACCTGCAGAAGGTACAAGAGCAGCAGGAGATGGGACAGGTCGCTGGATATGTGGGCATGCGCACGGCGGGCAGCATCGCCGACTACATGGCCAACCACGCTACCACCGACGCGGAACAGAAGTCATGGCAGGATGGCGGTGCCAACAAAGTTCTTCTGCATGGCCTGGTAGGCGCGGGCACGGCGGCGCTGGGCAATGGCGATGTCGTCGGCGGTGCGGTGGGTGCGGCGGCGAGTGAAGCGGCTAGCGCCAAGATGCAAGAGTATCTGGACAGCCAGCACATCACCGATCCGGCACAACGGAACACTTTGATGAACTTGGCGAGTGCCGCCATCGGCGGTGCGGCCGGCGGTGGTGCAGGTGCGGCGACGGCGTTGCAGGGCGAGCAGTTCAACAGGCAGTTGCACGAAACAGAAAAGCAACGCATCAAACAATTGGCGGGTGGTGATCCTCAGAGAGAAGCCGATCTCAGTGCTGCGTCTTGCGCGCTCGTCCATTGCTCTACGGAGTACGCCAAAGATAGTCCGGAGTATGCGTACTACAGCCAGCTCGAAGCGCTGGGTAATCAGCCGCAGTATGCCGATGACCGGGCACTGCTTAGTCAGCAGACATATACCCGAACCGTTGTCATTCCGAGTGGGATGAGCGTGCCGGTGGCCGACCCGCTGTTCGATTACAGCGCGGGCGACAAAGTGCTCGATAACCTTACCTACGTCAACAACAGCTACGGGCACCCCTTCACGCGTGCCGGTGGTGCTCTGCAAGCCGTAGGTGGTGCAGCATCCGCCGCCACAGGGACGGTGTTGGCGGCCGGTGGCGCGGCTGCATGCCCCGAGTCGCTGGGTGCGGGTTGTGGCGTAGCTGTGGGTGGCACCGCACTGGCGGTATGGGGCGTCGATCAAACGCAAGCCGGCGTGCGCACGGCGTGGAATGGCGCACCGACGCAAACCATCGGCGGCTATGTGTTGCAGCAGGCATTTGGTATTTCGCCGCAAGCGGCGGAACTGCTCTACGGTGCCGTGGGCGTGGCGGGCGGCATGTCGTTGGGTTCGGTTAACGTCCCGTCGCTGTCGACGGTGAAGGTCTATGCACCGGCGGCATCGGCAACGGCAGACGCCGAGGCGGGTGGAATATCTAGATGGGTAACATCTACAGACGGTGTCATGCTAGATGGTGCCGTCCCCCTGAGCAAAGATGCGTTGTCGGCAATGTCGCCCGACATGGCTTATAAGTACTTGCTGACTTCTTCCGATCAGCTAAATGTGGCCTCCTCCCCTAATGCTGCGGTTTTCTATTCAGGACCTGGGGCTCGGACCGTAGCTGAAACTTTCGCGCTCTCCAGTGGAAAGACCACTCTTGAAATGACACCTGGTGGCGCATGGCTAGACAATCTTCAGCTATTTAGTGGAGGGGTTCCCGGCATAACGCAGGAGCAGGCTCTGAATCTTTGGGTAAACACTTCGAGCAGGTATGCCAACTGTGCGTCTGGTGTTTGCATCGGCATTTTGAACAATCCACGTCCGACATCAATCTTTAACACCGTTGAATTTCCTATTTTGCAGAAGAATCCGAACGTGACAAACGTAATTACGGGTGGAAACTAAATGTCGAGCTATTACAAGCTAACTGCCCAGCATGTTCGGCATTCGAGTGGATATGAAGTCATGTCCATCGATCGCTTCCATATCGGATACAAAGATGTTTATGGCTATTACGAAATAGAACGGGAGCTTGGTTGGAATCCATCGATAAACAAGGGGTGTGAGTATCTCTTTCCTCTAAAAATGATGAAGAACGGTGTTGCGGGTGCTGAAATTACCGATTCAGAGAGAGAGCTCGTCATTAGTCGCGTCGTTGATGCGATAAAGTTTATGGATGACTTTGACGTTGAGGTTGCTTCGTAGATGGCTGTTTGGTGATCCTCAACGAGCAGAACAACTGTTCTACAGCCGAGGCATTGGAGTTGGAATACTGCGTCCCGCCGTCTCCATCTGGCGACTGAGCAACGACAGTTGACGCTCTACGGACGTGTGAATAAGGAAGTTGCGGTGAAATTTTTCAGGAAGGGCCGCGCGATCGTGCAAGCCGCGATCGCAGCGACCAAGCTCAACCACCGAGGTGGTCATTGTCGGCTCTATGGTCGATGTACTGTCGTCAACGACGGCGTGTTCACCCTTGGCGATTATTTCTGTGCCAAGGATGGCGTCTCCTTGGTCAGCGGACATGGCGCCGAGCTACGCATCGGCAATCGCGTGTTCATGAATTATGGCGCCTCGGTCTATGCCACCCATCGCATCACGATCGGCGATCACGTCCTGATCGCTGACGACGTGCGCATCATGGATACCGATTCCCACGACGTCGTAGACCATGCGAAGCCTGGCAAAACCGCGCCCATCACCATTGGCAACCATGTCTGGATCGGGTTACGCAGCCTCATCCTGAAAGGGGTGACCATTGGCGATGGCGCGGTCGTCGCCGCCGGTTCTGTAGTCACGCGCGATGTGCCGCCACACACACTCGTGGCCGGCAATCCCGCCAGGGTCATTCGTGCCATTGATGCTCATGTCATGCGGCAAGAGGCATGGATGCCGACCGCGATAAAAGCGACATCGCCCATGGACCCATCGGCTCCTATCAGAGAGTAGCGATGTGGGAATCGCATCGGCATGGCCTCATCTCGCGGGATGCGGTCCTAACGACGTCCTGGACGGAAGTACTGCGGTGTATACACCAGAGCGTCCGGAAAGAGGGTCAGGTCAGGTTCACTTCCTGCACTCCCTATAACTAGAGGGCGAGTTGGGGCATGACGCATTCAAAGTGACGGTCGAAGCCAAGTCCTGGCGATTTGCCGGTATTCGTCCAGCTCATCGCATGCCACGCCAAAAGGGCGGCGTCCATGTCAAGGGGGTGCGGATCACGGCGTGCCCTTGGCCAACTGAGCCATGAAGTACCTCTCGCCGCGCCTGCTTCGTCTTGGCGTTGTCAACGGAAATGGAAGCCGCGCAAAGGGGGCACCTACGTTATTGCACGGCTACCGATGCTGATGCCACGCACCTGCCCTCGAAGCCACAAACGGAAGCGGGCGCCTGTGGTACGCGCGCGGCCCCGTCCGCTAGTTGCCTTTCGTGTATTTCGATTGTTGCGTTTATTGCAGTTATGCTGCAAGATGGCCTTATTCCGTAAAGCCGAACATGGCCGCTACGGAAAACCGGAGCCCGCGCTCCGTCGAGCCAGGACCTGAAGTAGGAGGCGCCTCATGGCCGCACTACGTAACACCCTTCCGCCCAGCCCGCCGGCCCCGCCGACGGCCCATGAGGCGGAACTCGCCCTCTCCAGCAGCCGCTTGCTGGCCGCCTGCCTCGGCCAGGGCGACAGCGCGCGCCTGCGCGTTCATGACGGCAACGACGTCATCGAAGTGCCGATCGTGGCCTTGCGCATGCTGGTGGATATCTTGGCCAACATGGCCGAAGGTCGCGCCGTGGGCATCATGCCGCTCCACGCCGAGCTCACCACGCAACAAGCTGCGGATCTATTAAATGTGTCGCGCCCGTTCCTGGTCGCGCTGATCGACGCCGGCGACATCGCGTGCCACATGGTGGGCACGCATCGACGCATCTACGCCCGCGACGTGATGGCCTACAAGGCCAAGCGGGACGCCGAGGGCAAGGTCGCCATGGAAGCCTTGGCCGCCCAGGCACAGGACCTGGGGTTGGGCTACTGATGGCCTTTGTCGCGCTGTACGACGCCTGCGTGCTGTACCCGGCGCCGCTGCGCGACCTGCTCATGCAGTTGGCGCGCACCGATACGTTCCGCGCGCGCTGGACGGAGCGGATCCACGACGAGTGGATCCGCTCCCTGCAGGCCAAGCGGCCGGATTTGCGACCCGAGCAGCTGGCCCACACGCGCCGAGCGATGAACGCGGCGGTGCTGGACTGCCTAGTCACCGGCTACGAGGATCTGGAAGCGGGCCTAACGCTGCCGGATCCCAACGATCGCCACGTGCTCGCGGCCGCCATCTGCGGTCGTGCCGACGTCATTGTGACCTTCAATTTGAAGGACTTCCCCGTCGACGTGCTCCGTCCGAAGGGCATCGAAGCGCAGCACCCGGACACCTTCGTGCGCCACCTGGTTGATCTGCATCCGGGCGCGGTGCTCGCCGCGGTGCGCGCGCAACGGGAATCGCTGAAGAACCCGCCGCGTACAGCGCGACAGATGCTCGACACGTTTCTGGAGCAGGGACTTGTCCTCACGGTCGCGGCCCTGGAACCCATGATCGACGGCCTCTAGAGGGGAGAAGATTTCCGCTGGTGATACAGGCTGTGGAACTGACGCTTTAAGGAAAGGAAGGCGAATGGGCGAGGGGCAGTGGTTCACGGATTTTTGTAGCGCGTTGACGATCGGCCGAGACAAGCGCGATTCCGTCGCTGCTCGGACGGGACGCATTGTCGGCCAGCTCAACCACGATCTCAGGAATCTCGACTCCAAGAGCGCCAATCGCTTTTACGTCGGATCCTATGGCCGCAATACCTCGATTCCTTCCGTCAGTGACGTCGACGTCGTCTACGAGTTGCCGGTGGCGCTGTATGAGCGCTTCCATCGCCACGCGGGTAATGGACAGTCCGCCCTCCTGGCCTACGTGAGAAATTCCATCCAGAACACCTACCCAACCTCCGTGGTGGCCGGAGACGGACAAGTCGTAGTAATCCATTTCACGGATGGCATCCGGTTCGAAATCTTGCCGGCCTTTTCGAACGTCGCCGACACGTACACGTTCGCCGACTCCAATGGCGGGGGCACCTGGCGTGAATGCAAACCGAAGCAGGAAATGGCCGCCTTCTCAGCTCGCAATGCACAATGCAACAACAATCTGGTGTCGCTGTGCCGAATGGTGCGCGCGTGGCGGGATCACAACAAAGTCGGCATGAGCGGCATGCTGATTGACACGCTTGCTTACCAATTCATCGCGACATGGGAGCATCGCCAAAACTCGTATGCGTACTACGACTATTTGACGAGAGACTTCTTCAAGTACCTTGCTGGCCTGGATCCCAACAAGACGTACTGGCAGGCGCCAGGGAGCGGCTCCTATGTTTACCGGGGCGACGCCTTTCAATACAAGGCGCGCTCGGCGGAGCTGCGCGCGCTCGAAGCCATCCAATACCAACTGGCCAATCACAACTGGTCTGCCCGACAAAAGTACCGCGAGATCTATGGAACTTCCTTCCCCGAGTGACGTGCCTGGTCAGGCGGCGCAGCCGACATTGGAAAGTCAGCTCCGCGAGATGTACGGACGAGCCGCCTACACCCACAAGGCGCACGAAAAGATGGCTGACCGATGCACCGTCCGATACAGGGTGGTCAAAGTCACGGAGATCGTCTTGTCCGCGATCGCATCCGGCAGCTTTTTGCTGGCGTTGCTCGGGGACTCCCATGCCGCCACCATCGTGGGCGCGGCGGTGTCCACGGCATTGCTCGGCGTGACTTTGTACTTCAAGGAAGCAGGGACGACGCGCCGAGCGCAAGTCCACACCGAAGTCGCCGCAAAACTCTGGGCCGTTCGTGAGGCGCTGCTGTCGTTGCTCGTGGACATGAGTGACGGGGTCGATCCGGCTCACATTCGAACGCGGCGCGACGAGCTGAATGTTACACTCGAAGGCATCTACCGCTCAGCGCCGCGCACCGATACAGCGGCCTATCGCGCCGCCCAAAAAGCCCTTAAGCAATCAGAGGAGCTTTTCTTCGGCGAAGCGGAATTGGACAGGATGTTGCCGAGCAAGCTTCGGAGGGCTACCGGAGCCAAGTCGGCATGTGCGCGCACTGACCGCGACAAGGATGCGTAGATGATCGACGATACCGGCGAGCCAACCGACCAGACCGCAACGCCTGACGACGAGACACAGCGTCGTCGGGCGCTGTTCGACACGTACTGGACCGAACAGCAGACGCGAGAACGTGCGAACCGCGATAAGTACGACAACACGATTCTGGCCTATTCC
This sequence comes from Dyella japonica DSM 16301, assembly GCF_001010355.1. Taxonomy (GTDB): domain Bacteria; phylum Pseudomonadota; class Gammaproteobacteria; order Xanthomonadales; family Rhodanobacteraceae; genus Dyella; species Dyella japonica. The sequence continues at coordinate 84,361 of NZ_JPLA01000019.1, forward strand.
ACGGGCGCACTGGCGCTATCGGTCACTTTCATCAAGGACGTCGTGCCACTGGCCACCGCGCAAGCACTCTGGACCCTCAAGACATCTTGGGTGCTTTTCGCAACGTCGCTACTTCTCATGTTGGCGACCTTTCCCATGGGGGCACAAGCCAATCGCGCGAGTATTGATGCGGCGCAAGAGTATTTCATCAACTGCAAGGACGAGTATTTCAACAAGCAGAGTCGTGCCGGGAAGACTCTGAACTGGCTGAACCCATTGGCTGGTTTTGTCTTCTTTGCTGCCGTTGGCTTCACCGTCGCGTTCGTGTGGACCAATGTTCACGATAAGGAGAAAACTGACATGACAAACCAAAAAGCACCGCCGACTACGTCGACCCAAGCCTTGAACGAGGCTCATGTATCCGCAACGATGCAGGTCGTGCACAAGGGCACACCCAGCGCCGCAATGCCCGCGGCCGCCGCGCCGGCGCCGGCCCCCACCCCGGCTCCTGCAGCGCCGCCGCGGTCAAGCAAGTGATGACTCGCCGTCCTCAGTTATCTATCAAGAGCACCGCTATGACCGAGAAAAATAGCCGCAATGTATTGACTCACGATGGCATGCCGTCAGCTCTGATGAACAAAGTCGGGTCCACCGACAACTCACGCGGCGCACCCAGTGCACAAATGCCACGTGTAGGTTCGCCCGTAGCTGCACCTTCCCCCGCCCCAGCACCTGCTCCTACCTCGTCCAAGAAAGGCAAGTGATCGAGGACTGGCGTTGCTCAGAGTTCCTTGCGGCCCGTAGGCTCCTTGAATTGGCTCGAGGTGCAGGCAACATCGTGAGCGGGCGAGACCGCTGATTTCCGACCCACAGATCTAGTCTGTACGCGAGCGCGTCTTGCTATTCACCCAGGCCGCGCTTTCTCTGCCGGGAACAATATTCGATCAATATGACTTGACTACCCTAGCGATGAATCCCTGTCCCTGCGGTTATGCGGGCGACCCGCGCCAGCGTTGCCAGTGCACGCCCGATCAGGTGCAGCGCTACCGCGGCCGCATTTCCGGACCGCTGCTGGATCGCATCGACCTGGGCATCGAGGTGCCGCGCGTTCCGCTGGGTGAACTGGGGGCGCCGCCCGGGCCGCAGGACGAGGATTCGGCGACGGTCCGGGCGCGTGTGATCAAGGCGCGCCACCACGGCCTGATGCGGGCGGGGCGCGCCAATGCCGAGATCAGCGCACGGGAACTGGAGCGCGACTGCGCGCTGGGGCCAGCCGAGCGCCGCTGGTACGACAGCGCGCTGGAGCGGCTCGGGCTGTCCGCCCGCGCCTATCACCGCACATTGCGGGTGGCCCGCACCATCGCCGACCTGGACGGCGGCGCCGGCCTGCTTGACCGCAGCCATCTCGCCGAAGCCTTGATGTACCGACGTTTCTAAAGACGGGGCGGCCATGCCTTATGGCCCTTGCGGGTAATTTTTGAACTGACGGGTATTGACTTGGTCCGGCGCAGGCGTATTATCTGTACTCGCTGGTTCTGCATTGAGCCATGCCTGCCACCCCGGTATCGGTACTCCCTCCCCCTCCCCCGTCCGATACCGGGG
>NZ_JPLA01000188.1 GCF_001010355.1 Dyella japonica DSM 16301
GTTATAGGACAGACCCAGCAGTTTACTGCCACACCTAGTGGTCAGGCTGAAGGTGGAACTATTACATATGCTTGGACTGTGGATGATGCACCGCAAGAAGAAACGGAAGCAACTTTTAGTTATATACTAAAAGGACCTGCCGGTCAAAAGACTATTAAAGTAGTTGCAACAAATACAGTTCCAGAAGCTGAAGCTGAAACAGCAGAAACTACTGCAACTATCACAGTTAAAAATAAAACTCAGACAACTACTCTGGCTATAACTCCTGATAGCCCTGCTGCTG
>NZ_JPLA01000189.1 GCF_001010355.1 Dyella japonica DSM 16301
GCAATCGTGGTTTCTTACACAATATAAGAAGATCATTGATGAAGTGACGCATAATTAACCTCTTTCCTTTTCTCGGTCACATGCTTGCGTTTTTCTCCGTAGAAACTTTAGCATGGTTCTTGAACCTGACCAAGATAACACGCCTATGAACGCCCCACTGAGTCCCAGTGGGACACCATGTTCCACGTTAATTACACCTATCAAGAAACCAAAGAATGCAGAAAAAGCACCCTCTTGAATGAAGGCGCTGAGTCTGAACCTTTCTTTAGCATCATGGGTTCTTGCAGCGTAGCCAAGGGAACCCCCTACCATTGCAATGGCAGTTA
>NZ_JPLA01000190.1 GCF_001010355.1 Dyella japonica DSM 16301
ACCTGAGTTGAAGAGTTCATGTATGTGTACTTAATCTTGTGAGTTCCGTCTATGCAGTTGTGTGAGAATTCCTCTGACTTGTTCATTGCATTTCTGATGTTTCTTTTTACAAGATCTTGGTGAGTCATTTTGTGTTCCTCCGCTTATAAACTGTATAATACATACTATAGAGCATTTCCTTAGGAATGCAATAGGTATCAAGAATTATTTTACGTCCGAGGGTCAAATGTCCAGTTACAATCTAGCAGCTATTAAAATTGTGTACGGTGCTCTATACCAGGATGAGGAGTTCCCAGGCATTGAGCAGGCAATTAAAAGAATCAAGTCCAATCGTGTTGACTCGGAACAACTGTTCGCCTATGCTTTAGCCATAAGTAAGAACGAGGTCCGTCCT
>NZ_JPLA01000191.1 GCF_001010355.1 Dyella japonica DSM 16301
GCGGTGCATACAGGATAGAGAACGGTGAACCGAACTTACCATAAGAACCGTTGATAACGATCTTAAGAGTTTGTGCGGTCTTATCGTCATGAGCCATCTTAGCGGCAATACGTCTTTCTACGATCTTAACGAAGATATCGATAAAGCGCGGGCCCAGGTGCTCAGGATACAGTTGCTGGTTAATAATACAGATTGGGTAGTATGATGTTACGTCAGCATCCCACATCTATTAATCTTCAGATGGTACAATCTCCATTAACTCTTCGCACGAGTGCAGACCACCGATACCCATGTTGTAAGT
>NZ_JPLA01000192.1 GCF_001010355.1 Dyella japonica DSM 16301
GATTCGACCCTTCGGGTGCACCTGTGCGCCCCCTGATTGCACGTCCGGTGCCCGCGGCCTCTCCGACATCCTTCCAAATTTGCCGATGGTGGACAGATTCCACACATCGACCAGTTGGTTAACAGCCAACTGATCCACCACTGAGCTACACCATCTTGGTTGAGCGTAGTTATACTACAAACTTATCTGCTCTTACAAGCAGAAACTAATTTCAAGAAACGACTTCTTTCTTTATTTGGATATTTACTAAGCGGAGAATAAACTAACGAAGCGACTGGGGAGTGTAATCCAGTCGCCTCTTATTAGTTAAACATCTGGCAGCTTAGTGTCACCACCACTACCACAGCACTTATACAAGATAATGACGGTAATAATGAATGCTAGATATGGAGCCGACACGTCTATA
>NZ_JPLA01000193.1 GCF_001010355.1 Dyella japonica DSM 16301
TAATACAATGGCTCGAGTATATGAATCAATTTCTAAAATATCTTCTGACTGAAGCTGAATTTTAACTTCAAGCCCAGATTCTTCAGTAGGTACGCTAACGATAGGAATAATCCCTGGTTTACCGTTAGTCTCAACAGAAGATTTAGCAATGTGATAGACAGTCTTGGCTCCGTCACACATAGATGTGACAGTAAAACTGTCTGTATAGGCCATAGGGGATTTACATCCTAAGCCAAAGCCACCAGTGGAAGCAGTATTAGCTTTCTTGGTAGATGCACCATATACCCCATAGACCTCTTGAATCTTATCTTTAGGAATACCAGAACCATAGTCACGGAAGATAAGGAAACCATCTTTATCAATGGTTACATGGATAGGAATATCTGTTTTATTCCCCTCAATATGAGCATCCCAGCTATTGCACAATGTCTCACGTACCATTGCCAGTTTCTGATTAGAATAGAGGTTAGCACTGAGTATTTGGAAGAATGCTGGGTCTTCAGAAATACCGAAGGCCATAGCATCTTGAGCACCCAACGTTGCTGATGTGGTCAGTTCAGTAGAGTCAGCTACTTGCATCGAATTTTCTCCAGTAAATTATTAATTAACTACTACGCTTTTCAGCCGTTGATTGTAATACAAACACAGCCATATCAGAGGCCATGTCATCGGTTATTG
>NZ_JPLA01000194.1 GCF_001010355.1 Dyella japonica DSM 16301
GTTTTAATACCCAGCCAATCCTGTTTCATGCATACGGTATTTTCATGCTTATCCATAGCCCAGTTTTCACCGGATACCAATGTGATATACATTCCTTTTCCATTCCAGCCTTTACGGGACATTCTAAAACCTGATTTCATAAGCTCTACTGCGTGGCCAAACGTGCAGCCTTTGTCTACATCACAGTATGCCCCTTCAAATGCAGCTTTAGGTGACCAGCTAATATAACCACGAAATTACTCATGGTTAGGGTTAGAATCGGGGTACTCTACTAAGTAACCCTCTTCTAACGGGTCTTCATTAGCAGGTACATCCCAACCACGAAGTTTGCAGTAGTCAGCC
>NZ_JPLA01000195.1 GCF_001010355.1 Dyella japonica DSM 16301
ATCTCAATATGTAAACCTGTTAGGTAAAATTGATGACCCAGTACTGGCTGATGCAATTAACCTGATGAACATTGAGACTCGTCATAAGGCCGAAGAACTCTTTGGTAAAGATGAGTTATGGGTTCGTAGGGATATGCTGAATGATGCACTTGGCTATCGTGCTGCATCTATTGGTGATGTATGGACTGGTAACTCTCGTTGGTAACCCAGCACCCTTGATACTGTTAAGAAGATGTTCCTCGGTGCATTTGGTAATAAGGCATATCATGTAGTAATGAATGCTGAAAATACCATTCAGAACTTGGTGAAGGATGCTAAGACAGTAATTGTTGTTAAATCTGTTGTAGTACCGGCAGTTAACTTCCTTGCTAACATCTACCAGATGATTGGACGTGGCGTTCCTGTTAAGGATATTGCTGTGAATATTCCTCGTAAGACGTCAGAGATTAATCAGGACATTAAATCTCGCTTACGTCAGATTGATGCAGAAGCAGAATTACGTGCTGCTGAAGGCAATCCTAATCT
>NZ_JPLA01000196.1 GCF_001010355.1 Dyella japonica DSM 16301
GTCTGCGAGTGGATGCATAAAACAAAATATCCAGAAGGTTGGTTACCAATCGACACCTATAACAAAGAGGTCGATAGCGTGGTGAAAGATCCTTCTCTTAAACAGGATTGGGAAGGGTTACGTAAAGAAATCATTGAAAATGGTGGGCTACGTAATAGCGATCTTGAAGCATATATGCCTAATGAAAGCTCTTCGCTGGCAACAAACACCACTAACGGGGTTTATCCTGTCCGTGAGCACATTATATTTAAAAAATCGCCACAAGGGCAGGTGCTGTTTATCCGTCCTGAATACGATGACCTGAAAGAGTATGACACTTCGGCTTGGGACGTTGATACTAACGACATGATCGATATGTATGCTGTGATTCAAAAATTCACAGGCCAGGCAATCAGCGCGGATTTATACATAGACTACACCAAGTTGAAAGATGGTAAAATTTCAATGAAGGAGCAGCTAGGGTAC
>NZ_JPLA01000197.1 GCF_001010355.1 Dyella japonica DSM 16301
GATAACAATGGAGCCATCATCTGCAATGGGCAGGTCACCTTTTTCCATAAACTTCATCAGGTCTTCAACAGAGTGACGACGTTTATCAATTACAGTAGACAGACGTTCAAGGAACTTAGTAAAGCCTTTATAGTCTTTCAGGTTTGCAGATTGACGGATGTGACGGTGTAGGTTCTGAACATCAGGAACCACCTTATCATTCACTACAGCTACAATAGTCTCTTCATTCTCATTCAAGTCAGTATGAAACTCATAAGCATCAGTAGCGATAGCACCCACAGCTTTCAGCTTAGTTGATGCAGCTTCCAGCTTTTCCTTATTGGTAGGCTCTGTGACATTTACAGAACCCTTAGCAGGAATTCCGTATTCCAGTTTGTTATAGACAGAAATAACACCTTGAGTGTTATTCAG
>NZ_JPLA01000002.1 GCF_001010355.1 Dyella japonica DSM 16301
CCCCAACCCCCTGACCTTTGACACTGTCTCCCCCGTGACTTGCGGCCTAGCCTCAAAAGTCCGAGATACCGTCCGGGTAGCCCTTGGAGCCTGTCTCACGCAAAGACGGGTGCCAAAGGCTGCACGCATTGGTTACCACCATCGGCTGCCGAACGCGGCCCACGACCCACAGAGGGAATTCCATGACCAAACCGTATATGAAGCCCATTGCGCTCGCCGTGAGCCTGGCGCTGTCGCTCAGCGCCTGCGGCAAGCACGACGATGCCGAAAAGGCCCCGGCCGCCAGCAGCACCGCGCCTGCCGCCGCCAGCACCGCCGCCATGGCGGCTGCCGCGCCCAAGAGCGTGTTCGACATCGCCGACCTGGACACCAATACCCAGGCCTGCCAGGACTTCAACGGTTTCGTCAACAGCAAGTGGGTCGCCGCCAACCCGATCCCGAACGACCGCAGCCGTTGGGGTGCGTTCGACAAGCTGGCCGAGGACAGCCTCAACACCCAGCACCAGATCGTCGACGACGCCGCCAAGGGCGCCGCCAACGCGCAGGCTGGCTCGATCGAGCAGAAGATCGGCTACCTGTACGCCTCGGGCATGGACGACGCCGCCATCGAAAAGGCCGGCTTCGATCCGATCAAGCCCAAGCTCGACGCGATTGCCGCGCTGAAGTCCGGCAAGGACGTGGCCGGCTACCTCACCCAGAACTTCACCACGGGTGACATGCAGGTGTTCCAGTTCGGCTCCGGCGCGGACTTCAAGGACGCCAAGATGCAGATCGGCTTCACCCAGCAGGCCGGCCTGGGTCTGCCGACCAAGGACTACTACACCGACGCGAAGTACAAGGACATCCGCGACGCCTACGTCGAGCACATCGTGAAGGTGCTGGAACTGACCGGCGTGTCGGAAGCGGACGCCAAGAAGCAGGCCGCCCAGGTGCTCGCGTTCGAAACGCAGCTGGCGGCCGCCTCGCTGGCGCCGGTGGAACTGCGTACCCCGGAAAACCAGTACCACTTCGTCACCCTGAAGGAAGCGGACAAGATCACCCCGCACTTCAACTGGGAAGATTTCTTCAAGGCCCAGGGCGTGACGGTCGACAAGGGCTTCTCGCTGTCGCAGCCGAAGTTCTTCGCCCAGTTCGACAAGATGCTGGCCAGCACGCCGGCCGACCAGTGGCAGGCCTACCTGCGCTTCCACACCATCGACGACGCCTCGCCGCTGCTCAGCAAGGCCTTCCAGGACGCCCGCTTCGACTTCTACGGCAAGACCCTTTCCGGTCAGCCGGAACAGAAGCCGCGCTGGAAGCGCGTGCTCGGCGGCGTCAACGAGTCGATGGGTGAAGCGCTCGGCCAGCTGTACGTGGCCAAGGTGTTCACGCCCGAAGCCAAGCAGCGCGCCGAAGAGCTGGTGACCAACGTGCGCAACGCGCTGAAGGCCCGCATCGAGAATCTCGACTGGATGAGCGCCGAGACCAAGGAAAAGGCCGTCGCCAAGTGGAATACCTTCCTGCCCAAGATCGGTTACCCGGACAAGTGGCGTGACTGGTCCGGCCTGGACATGAAGCAGGGCGACTACTACGGCAACGTGATGGCCGCCGCCAAGTTCAACTACCAGTACGACCTCAACAAGATCGGCAAGCCGACCGACCGCAAGGAATGGGGCATGACCCCGCAGACGGTCAACGCGTACTACAACCCGACTGACAACACGATCAACTTCCCGGCCGCGATCCTGCAGCCGCCGTTCTTCTATGCCAACGGTGACGACGCGATCAACTACGGCGGCATCGGCGCCGTGATCGGTCACGAAGCCAGCCACGGCTTCGACGACGAAGGCAGCCAGTTCGACGGCGAAGGCAACAACGTCAACTGGTGGACCAAGGAAGACAAGGCGAAGTTCGAGGCCCGCACCGCCAAGCTCGTCGCGCAGTTCAACGACTACACGCCGATCAAGGACAAGCCGGATGCGCACGTCAACGGCCAGCTGACCCTGGGCGAGAACATCGCCGACCTGGGCGGCCTGAACGTGGCGTACGACGCCCTGCAGGAAGCGCTGAAGAAGAACCCGCAGGAAGCCGCCGAGAAGATCGACGGCTACACCGAAGACCAGCGCTTCTTCCTGAACTGGGCCCGCGTGTGGCGCGGCAGCGTGCGCGAGAAGGAAGCCCTGCTCCGTCTCAACACCGACCCGCATGCACCGGCCTCGCTGCGTGCGATCGGCGCACCGTCCAACATGGAAGCCTTTGCTACGGCCTACCAGTGCAAGCCGGGTGACACCATGGTGCGTTCGGGCGATAAGCAGGTGAAGATCTGGTAAGTCTTCACCGCTGACGTTTGGACGTCTGCAACAAGAAAGGGCGCTGCATCATGCAGCGCCCTTTTCTTTTGGACGTCTCTTCAAATTCGCGAAGACACCTGTGGGAGCGCACCCTGTGCGCGACGCAGCGCAACGGCGATATCGATGCATGCGGTTGTCGCGCATAACTCCGGCGACTCGCGTTCTGTAGGAGCGCACTTGTGCGCGACCGCACCCTCCAGGCAATACCGTTGCATGAGGCCGTCGCGCACAGGGTGCGCTCCCACAGGGAAGCGGCGTGGCAGCTCTACCTTCCGCGCATCCGACGCACTTCGTACGCCTTCAAATGCGCATACGCCGTCCGCAGCATCGGCAACGCATCCATCGCCGCATCCGAACGCGCCAACAAATCACCCACGATATGGTCGGCCTCGATCGCCCCGCCCTGCTCCAGGTCGCGCATCATCGAGGCACTGAGGGCCGAGCCCTTCTCGGTGAGCACGCCACGCGCACGCGCCATCACCGCGTCGCTCGGTGCACGCCCGTTGTGCTCGGCCACGCTGCGGCAATCCTCCAGCAATTGCAGCGTCGCCTGCTCACCGCCGGACGCCGCCATGATGTCGCCCACCGGCGCGCGCATCAGGCAGGTGATGCCGGCGAGTGAGGCGAGGAATACCCATTTGTCCCACATGTCCTGCAGGATGGTGGTGCTCAGGCGCGGCTCGAACTTGGCGTTGGACATCGCGGCGAGGATGCGTTCGACGCGCTCCGAACGCGAGCCGTCGCGTTCGCCGAAGGTCAGGCTGTGCGACTGGTTGAGATGACGCACCTTGCCTTCGGCATCGAGCGTTGCCGCGATCACGCACTGGCCGCCGAGCACACGCTGCGCGCCAAAGCGCGCATCGAGCAGGTCCAGATGCCGCATGCCGTTGAGGATGGGCAGGATCACCGTCTGCGGTCCCACCGCGGGGTCCATGTCGTCGATCACCTGCGGCAAGTGATAGGCCTTGCAGCTCAGCAGGATCAGGTCGTAGGGCTCGCGCAGTTGACCGGCCTGCACCGTCGCCGGATTCGGCAGGCTGGCGTCGCCAAAGCTGCTGCGTATCACCAGGCCGTGCTCGGCCAGCTGCGCCGCGCGCTTGTCGCGCACCAGGAACGTCACATCCTGCCCGCTCTCCAGTAGGCGCCCGCCGAAATAGCCGCCAGTGGCGCCCGCGCCAATTACCAGGGTCCGCATCGTTCGACTCCTCGCCAACAAGGGGGAAGAGGGTACGCCATACCGGCGCTCCCGCCCCTCCCCACCTTGGTCTGAGGGCCAGGACAGCAAAATTCTTCGCAACTAATTGCAACTCATTCTCATTGCCAATAACATTTACCGAATGTTGGCCGGCGGGTTCTTGCAGGTGATGGACCACCCGATCAGGCAACAAGGCTTCCCAACCCCTGTTCCCCCGACTTATGCCGCCATCGACGCCCGCCGCCGCTACTCGTCGATATGCCCCGGTCAGCCTCGGCTGATCGCCCCACTTCCCCGACGAGCTACCCATGGCCCACATTAAGAGCCGCAAGCACCCCGTAACGCGCAATGCACTGAGTGTTGCGACCGCCACCCTGATGACCGGCCTGGCGATGACCCACCCTGCCCTGGCGGCGGACACGCCGGCGGATGTCGCCACCACCAACACCACCACCTCGCCCACCGGTTCGGCAAACTCACCCAAGAACCTGGCCGGCGTATCGGTGGAGGCTTCGGCGGTCAGCGACTACAAGATCGACAACCTCTCCTCGTCCAAGTACACGCAGCCGATCCTCGATACCACCCAGACGGTGACCGTGATCAGCAAGGACCTGTTCCTGCAGCAGGGCGCCACCACGCTGACCGAGGCGCTGCGCAACACGCCGGGCGTGGGTACCTTCTACGTCGGCGAGAACGGCACCACCTCCACCGGTGATGCGATCTACATGCGTGGCTTCGATACCTCGGGCAGCATTTTCGTCGACGGCGTGCGCGACCTGGGCACCATCTCGCGCGACATCTTCAACACCGAATCGGTGGAAGTGATCAAGGGCCCGGCCAGCACCGACAACGGCCGCACCGCGCCCACCGGCGCGATCAACATGGTCAGCAAGCAGCCGGAGCTCGGCAACGGCGTGAGCGCGACCGTGGCCTATGGCAGCGCCGACCAGCGTCGCGCCACCGTCGACTGGAACCAGGTGGTCAGCAGCACGTCGGCCTTCCGCCTCAACGTGATGGGCCAGGACTTCGGCGTGCCGGGTCGCGACAAGGTGGAGAACAACCGCTGGGGCGTCGCACCGAGCTTCGCGTTCGGCCTGGGCACAGCCACGCGCGTGTATCTCGACTACATGCACATCAAGCAGAACAACGTGCCTGATGGCGGTGTGCCGACCATTGGCCTGCCCGGCTATTCCAGCCCGGACCCGAAGCGCCCGTTCCTCACCGACGCGCCGGAAGTGGATTCGTCCAACTTCTACGGCACCACGGCCGACCACGACCACGTGAAGGCCGACATGTTCACCGCGCGCATCGAGCACGACATCAACGACCAGATGGTGTTCCACAACACCTTCCGCTGGGGACGCACCACCGAGGATTATCTGCTGACTTCGTTCATGGGTACCGCAGCGAACCTGCTCACGCCCAACCCGAACGATCCGTCCACCTGGACCATCGCGCGCAGCAATCCGACGTTCAAGCATCAGTCCAACCGCATCATCACCGACCAGGCCAACCTCACCTGGAATTTCCAGACCGGCGCCATCACGCACAACCTCAGCACCGGCATCGAGCTGACGCAGGAAAAAGCCACCACCATCGGCATCGTCCCGCTCAACGGCACGACCTGGCCGGCGGCCAATCTGTATGACCCGAACTGGGACGTGAAGGGTCTGATCTACGGCCAGAACGGTGCCTACACGGATGGCCAGACCGATACCGCCTCCGCCTATGTGTTCGACACGCTGAAGTTCAACGAGCACTGGCAGGTGAACAGCGGCGTGCGCATGGACCACTACAACACCGATTACTCCAGCGTGGTGGCGTGCGGCGCGAAGAACGGTCCGACCTGCGGCACGCTGCCCACCGGCGCGCCCGTGCCGGGCCTGACCACCAGCGTGGGCGACAACCTGTGGAACTGGAAGCTCGGCGTGCTCTACAAGCCGATGCCCAACGGCTCGTTCTACGCCAACTATGCCGTGTCGGCCGAGCCGCCCGGCGGCAATACGCTGACCTTCAGCAGCTCCACCAACAGCCTGGACAATCCGAACCTGCAGCCCGAGCGTGCCCGTACCTACGAATTGGGCACGAAGTGGGAACTGCTCGACCAACGGATCCTGCTCACCGGCGCGCTGTACCAGACCACGGTCAGCAACGACCTCGTGCAGGATCCGGTCACCCTGCTCTACTACCAGATCGGCAAGAAGCGGGTGCAAGGCGTGGAGTTGAGCGCCGTGGGCAAGATCACCGAGAACTGGGCGGTGACCGCCGGCTTTACCACCATGAATGCGAGCGTGCTCAGCGGCAGCGCCGTGGCACAGGATGGTTCGTCCGACCTGGCTTATACGCCGAAGAAGGCCTTCACCAGCTGGACCAGCTACCTGCTGCCGTTCGGCCTCACCATCGGCGGCGGCGCGCGCTACAACGGCGAGATGCTGCGCGGCACGGATGGTGCGATCGGCACGCCGGCGTACACGGAGGCCTATTGGGTGTTCGACGCCATGGCCTCGTATCCGATCAACAAGCACTTCGACCTGCGCCTCAACCTGTACAACCTGTTCGACAAGGACTATGTCGCGGCGGTCAACAAGAGCGGCTACCGTTACACCCCAGGCACCCCGCGCTCGGCGATGCTGACGGCCAATATCCGGTTCTGATCAGGCACTGCTGATCGAGCGCAACATGGCCGTCCCGATGGCAGTCGGGACGGCCACGTCACTCTTTCACGTCGAGGCACGCCATGCTCTTGCATATCCCGCAGATCCTGGACCAGGCGCAGGTACGCGCCATCCGGCAGGCACTCGACCAGGCCACCTGGACCGACGGGCGCGAGACCGTCGGTGCCCAGGGCGCCCAGGTGAAGCGCAACCTGCAACTGCCGGATGCCTCGCCGGTCCGCGCCGAACTGGCCCGCATCGTGCTCGATGCGCTCGCACGGCATCCGCTCTATCACGCCGCCACGCTGCCGCTGCGCACCCTGCCGCCACGCTTCAATCGCTACGAAGGCGGCGGGCAATACGGTTTCCATGTCGATGGCGCGGTGATGTCCCTCGCCAACGGCGAACAGCTGCGCAGCGATATCTCCTGCACGCTGTTCCTGGCCGAACCGGAGGAATACGACGGCGGCGAACTGATCATCAGCGACACCTACGGCGAGCACGAGGTGAAGCTGCCCGCCGGCGACATCATCATCTATCCCTCAAGCAGCCTGCACCGCGTGGCGCCCGTCACGCGCGGCGCGCGCATCGCCGCATTCTTCTGGGTGCAGAGCCTGATCCGCGACGACGGTAAACGCCGCCTGCTGTTCGAACTGGATGCGTCGATCCAGGCACTGACACGCAGCAACGCCGATCCACAGGCGCTGCTGCAGCTGACTGGCGTTTATCACAACCTGTTGAGGCAGTGGTCCGAGACCTGAAGTCGTAGCCAAAAAAAGCCCCGCCGAAGCGGGGCTCTTCATTCCATGCCACCCGAACTTACTGCCAGCAACCCGCCGTAGTCGGCGAGCGGGTGCCGGCTTGATCCAGCGTCAGCGCGCCACATTGGGTATCGCGCTTGAGCTGCGCCCCGATGGGCGTGGCCTGAATCGTGTAAGACGTTGCCGAGGAGGCCGGCACGGTATACGCGTAGTTGGTTCCGGTTTGCGATGCCGCCGCGCAGCCCAGCACCAACGTTGCCGGCGACGTAGTGATCGGATTCGGCGTCCCGGCCGCCGTTCCCGAACTGGCCGGAACCTGGTCATAACGCAGGTTGGTGGTGTAGTAGCGCTCCATGTAATTGGAGTACTCCGACAGGCAACCCTCGGCGGCCACGCGGTTGGTCTTGGTGACCTGTTTGATGTAAGAGGGCCATGCGATGGCTGCCAATATCGCGATGATCGCCACCACGACCATCAACTCGATCAAGGTAAAACCCGCCTGCAAATACCCACCCGTCGGGTTGCGTCGATTCAAGCTCACGTTGCTCATGGGTTCACCAGTTCCTTCCAGGAGACGCGCTGCGGAACACCTGCGGCGCCGGAGGTGTTCAAGCTGGACGTTGTACCGTTATCAAAGCTCATCAGCATGTCGCCCCCCACGAAGATGGGATTGTTGGGCAACGCGCTGAAGCCCACACCCGCCACCGGCAAGGTTTTGCCGCCAACCGTGACGGTGCCATTGCCACCATTGGGCAGGAAGAAGCTGCCGCTCGGGTTAGTACCGGTGAACGGATCGACCGCCATCACCCAACCGCTGCCCGACGCATTGCAGATATCGGAGCTGCTTGCCGCCGTGGGAATGCGCGTGGTACCCAGCAACAGGTTGCCCTGGAATTGGTTGGGCGTGACCATGCGTTCGCCCTGCGCGTTGTACTTGGACACATTGCCATTGCTGTCGAGAACGGGCTGCTCCAGGTTCATGTACCAACCGCGCTTGCCAGCCATATCGCTGGGTACAACGTATGTGGTCACGGTGCGCGTCCCCAGAGTGGGTGGCGTGGCATCGGCATTGCCGTCCACTTCCGAAGTGATACTGCGCTGCACCATGCTGGCATCGGTCGTCGACACAGGCAGCTTGGGCATGACAGGCGCCGATGTCCCGGTCCCGACCTTCGTCGCAGCCGTTGGTTGCACGATCACGCCATACCAGGTCTGCACCTGTTTATTGGTGGTGTCGGAACTGGTCAGGTACTTGCCAGTGCCAAAAAATACCCACACGTAGCCCGTCACCGGGTCGCGGCCAGCCAGCATGCCCGACGTGATGGGCTGGGGGGCAAGATTGGGATCGGTCGGATCGACGGCCGTAAATTCCAAGGTGCCCTTCGTCGTCAAATCAGCTGCCCAGGTAGTCGTCGCGCTGGAGCCCGTGCCGGTGGTGCTCGCAGTGGACAAGGGGAGCATCCATACGTTGCCGCCCAGATCCCCGGCATAAGCTTCGGTACTGATGCCGTTGGCCGGGTTGTCCATCCAGGTCACCGGTGCAGCAAGACCAAGGCCGCCGCCATCCGTCGTGTGCACGCTGAGGGTGCCGTTATACAGATTGAACTCCAGCAGGGCCGCGGTGCCACTGCTGCTGTTGTAGCCATTGCCTATGAGCACCTGCCAGTCGTCCGTGGTGCCGGCATCCTGCACCTTGGCGATGACCGGCTTGCCCACCATCTGGCCGATGTAGTTGCTGTTGGTGTTGCCGTCGCCAGCCGAACGTTCCCACAGCGGCGTGATGTTGCTCGGATCGGTGATATCCAGCGCATACACCGCCATCGCCTGGCCTCGACCCGTGGTGCCGACCAGAACGGTATGCCAGGCCGAACTGTAGAACGCATCCGCAATGGTCAGCTCACCATCGTTGAAATACTGATGAGGTGCGGAACTGTCCGTCGTCGAACCGTATTTTTGACTCGACAGCGACTTGATGGTGTTCGCGCCGCCCGCCGTGATGACCGCACCCGGCAGGTAGGCGTAGACCTCCACGCCCGTGCTGGCATTGAACGCATGCAGCATGCCGTCGTTTGCGGCAACGAAGACCAGAGGCGTACGCTTGGACGCTGCACTCTGGGTCGTGGTGGTGCCATTGGTGGTGCCGACCGCGAAAGCCTGGAAGGAGTTATCACCAGTTGTCGCCGTATTGATGATGCCCTTGAACGATTGGTTTTCGAATTCGTTGGGGTTGGGTGCGCCGGCATAAACCGGCTGCGAATCCACGATGTCTCCCATCGGCGTGTTGCGAGTGCGATAAGTGCCGCCCTTCGCCTGTTCCAGCGTGTTGTCGCCGCGAAGGTAATTCACCATCGCCACCTGATCGGCCGCAGTGCTCCCCAACGCAGACAATTGCGCGGAGGACAAGGCCGGCGGCGAGCTGCCGCTGGCAGAAAAGTTCACGAAAGTACCGGACGACGACGACGATGGCACAAAGGTCACTACTTTCCGGTTGGGATAGGTGCTGATCGTACCGTTGACGGTGGCGCTCCCCATCAGCTTGGCCGATGCAGACCACGAAGGCGTCGTGCTGATGGCTCCGGTGCTCGAGTCGACCGCCAGCGCCTGCAGGTCACCCGTCCACTGCACCGTGCGGTACTGCGCCTGATAGGCCACCGTGCCCGTGGTGAGCTGGGTGGAATTGGCCGCAAGGCTGGCGCCGCTGCCCGTTCGCGCAGCGGCTCGATTGAGCGCATTGGTCAGACCACTGGCGAAGGTCTGCGGATTGGTGGCGGAATAGAAACCACCGTGACCGTTTACACCCGCGTGTTCAAGATCGGCAATGTTGTTGATCGTGTTGGACGCGGGAGTCGGCCAACTGAAACCGGTGAGCGTCGTATTGCCGCTGATGGCACCAAAAATGTCGTCCGGGGTGGGAGGCGAGTTCCCCGACGAGGACGTGCCGGCAATACCCGTCGGAGTGAAGCCGAGGCCCATGGTGAAGGTAACCATGTGCTGCCAGAACGCCGGGTCATCATTGCTGATGGGCACTTCGTTGTTGATGCTGGGGGTGCTGTTGTTGCCGTCGGTAAGATCGTGCTCCCAGTAATACAGAGCCACATCGGCCAGCGATGGATTACTGGACGACGGGCTATTACCTCCGATATTGCCACCTGCAAACGGCACGCCCGGCTTGCTTCCCGCCGTGGTTGGCCACGACTGATTGTTGGGTCCGGAAATCTGAGGCCATTTCGCGTTACTTGCACCCGCGATGCTCGACGACGTGTAACTCTCGTTCCAGAAACCGTCGGTGGTCAAGATGGTATAGGACTGGCGACAGGCAATATTGGTGGGTGGGTTAAGCGTGCCATAGCCAGGATCCGTCGACAGCGTCGACCAGGGCTGGCTCGTCGTGTAGTAGTTGCCAACGGCCGCCAAGGCCGCGCGCAAGGGCGTTGAGTTGTTCGGACTCAGCTTCGTCACCCAAGTCCAGAAATTCGCTCGCTGGACGCCCGTCGTTGCGTCGCCGAAAGGTTGCACCTGCGCAAGATAGTTACTGTTTTGCGTCGGCGTGGAAAACGGATAGTTGCTCGTGATGTTCGAGCTGATCCAGCTCGCAGCGCTGCCATTGATCGAACCAAAACCCACACGGAACGACTGGTCTACGGAGGAGAACGCCGTCATCAGGCCGCTCTTGGCCATCAGGATGCGCGTGTGGTAGTACGCAAACCAGTTGGCGATGTTGGTACCCGCCGCCAAGGTGATGGTGTTGCCAGATGCATCCTTGGTCGGCGCCGAGACACCGGTGGTATCGCTAGCCAGCACACAGTTGGCTGGCGTTGGTGCATAAGCGCAGTCGCCGGAATTCTGCGCCACGTAATGGACGGTGTAGGGCCCGGCGGCAGCACCCGTCGAATACTGGAAGAAGTTGACCGTTACCTGGGTCGTGGTTGGGTAGTTGAAAGAGCAGGTACCCTTTGTCCACTTTCCGGTGCTTCCGGTTGTTCCGGTGAACTGATAGTTGGTGTAGCCCGGGTACCCACTAGCCGTGCTCTGACAAACCGCGTCCGCATAAACGACATTGCTGCCAGAACCTGTGGATCTCACGGTCTGGCTATAGGTGCCCGTCGCAGGAACGCTGTGCGTGGTAGACGTGTTGAAAGCGATACCGCCATTGCCAGAGCAAGAACCCGAATCGTTGCACTCGTACGAACCGTTATACGTAAACAAATTGACCAGGTTCGGCGACGTGGCAATGCCATTCTGCGGCACGCTACTCATGTCGGTTTGATTAGTGTAAGCCGTGCCGCTCGCTTGAGGCGGTGGCGTGTAGATCACCAACGGGTTGTAGTAAACACCGTTGTTGTTGGCGTCGATTAACGCGGCATTGTTGGTGTTGCTCTTCAAATAGGTGAAATCAGGCATGTAGTCAGCTGCCATCGATCCCGAGTCGTCGAACATCAATACAATGTTCGGCGGAATCGTGGGCTGCACCGTCAACGGTTGCTGATCCACTGTTACTGCCCATGCCGGCATGTAGAAGGAACCCAGCATCCCTACGACCAGCATGGCGCCCAGCGCCCTGATGGCGGAGCTCCTGCGACGTGGTGCGTGCGGCTTCGTGTTCATCGCGATTTTTCCTGAATTCAATCGGGTTCTCGCCTGCCGAAGAGGGCGGCGAGCGCGGTAAAGGATCAGCCCTGCTTGACGATGGCCTGGATGGTGACCACGGCGCGGTCACCCACCACAGCGGGGTCGCCGCTGCGTGCGGTGATGCGGTAGAACACCGCCGTACCGGAGGTGCCCTGCACGCCGTAGTTGCGCGAGTTGCCGGTCTGGCCGAAGCCGGTATTGGTGGTCTGGTCCACCCAGTTGCCCATGTTCTCGACCACGAACTGCGGCTGGCTGGCGGCCGTCACGGTGGCGGTGTAGTTGCCCGCCGCCGTGCCTTTGGCCACCGTATTGATGTTGCCCGAGGGCAACGTCGGGTCGTTGAATGGGTTGGGCAAGCAGGTGATGCCGCCCGCCTGGCAGTTGTGCCAGATGATCGAAGGCTGGGTCGGGATCAGCGCACTCGCTGCGCGCACCGCCGCTTCGGCGCTCTGGAACGCCTGCTCACGGTCGTACTGATTGGCGGTCATTCTCTGCTGCATGATGGTGCCGTGCACCGCAGCCAGACCCACCATGGTAATCAGCAACAAAAGGATCAGCGCCACGACCAATGCGACGCCGCGCTGCGCGCGGGCGCCGGCCGACGGCGGACAGGTGCGATACGAAGGAAAAATATTAGGCGCGCTCATCTCATAGCACCCGGTTGCGCATGGTGGTGGTGGAAGTGAATTGCCGCACAAGCGGGGCAGCGTTTTTGACGTCCGCCCGACCATTCGCGCTCTGCAAGGTCAGCGTGGCCTGCGCGGCATTGACCGTTGGCCAATTGCCACCCACGCCGGCGGCATTGGTGAAGGCCACCCCTGCCGACTCCAGGTAGGTGATTTGCATGTTGGTGACGTTGCGCACCATTTCCTGCGGCGTGGCCACCGACACGCCAGCGGCGGTGTACGTCACCGGCAGGCGGTACAACGACGTTCCGCCAACGCCGTTGCTGCCGATGTACCAGTCGACGGCAGTCATCAGGTTGATGCGCGCATTGGGCAGAAAGGTGTACGCATTGCCCGAGCTGCCACATTGCGTCGGGTAGCCCAGGCCCGAGGTGCAATTGCCGGGCGCCGGCGTGGTCGTCGTGGCGACTCCGACCGATGTTCCGCCGTACGACGTGACCTGCACCAGCGTGGCATGGTCAAAATCGCACACCATGATGATGTCGCCAGCGGCCAATTGCGTGGTCGCCGCATTGATGTTGAAGGCTGCAGGGTTGCCGGACGCGCTGCCCACCGACACATCCGTATTGGCCGTACCAAGCACACGCACCGAACTGGTCTTGGCGACCGGAGCACCGTTACCCGTGATGCCGGCCAGCGCAGGGTCTTGGGTGGCATCGTCGAATCCCTGCAACGGCACGGCCCAGTTGGCGTACCAGAGATTCGCGCTGTTGTTGATCACGTTGGCAACACGACCGCTGGTGTTGTCGCAGCCGGTAAAGCCCACGTCGCGCAGGTCGCGCGTCAACATTTCGAAGGCGGTGCGCGAGCCGTTTTCCACGTCGCCCAGTGCTTCGTTGGTCCGATACGTCTGCTGGCCGGCGAGGAACACGCTGGTGACGCCACCGATCACGATCGCACCGAGCAGCATCGCCACCATCAGTTCGACCATGGTGAAGCCGCGCGCAAGTCGCGGATAACGGCGCTGTTGCCTACGGGTCATACGCTGCTCGCTCATAGCATGGCCTGCGTGACGACTTGCTGCGTCGGGCTGCTGTTCAAGCCCGCACGACTGTCGTCGAACTGGATGGTGACGGTGCAGAAGGCGGAGGGTGTGCCGGGCGCAGGCTCACAGTCGATCGTGCCGATCGTGCTGGCGCTGACGCCGAGCGGAGCGAGGCTGACGTTGCACCATTGATTGAGCTGGACGCTCGCCAGGCTTCCCGCTGCCGCAGGGCAGGCATTGGCTTTAACAGGGCCGTTATAGGCCTTGCCCACGGCACTATTGAGATCGGCGCGCATCGCATCAAGAATCGAATAGCTCGCCACCGTGGCCATGCTGCGCGCCATCGCACTATTGTTGGTGGACAGCGAGCGCGCCTGTAGTGCCGCGATGCCAATGAAACCGATGGACAGCACCAGCACGGCCACCAGTACTTCGATCAGACCTACGCCGGATTGACGGGCGGCCATCGGGCGTGACCCCGGGCGACGTCCGAACCGGACCAATGGGATGCGCTGCGTCATGGGCAACTCGCCACGGTGGTGGGAGGGAGAGAGGTGATGATGCTGCCGGTGGCCATGGTGACCTGGATATCGTTGTTGGTTTTCAGCGCCGTCGAGCAAAGCTCCACCACCGTGTTGCCGGTGCCACTGCCGAAGGGCGTGGTGGATCCCGGGGCATAGCCGACGCCGGTGCCGTTGAAGCGGATCGCTGCGACGCTGCGCACCTGGATGGAAGGGATCGACAGCGCCGCCGGCGCTGCAAGCAAGGTGGAGGTAGTGGTCGTACCCGTAAGCACGAACACCGCACCGGCATTGGTGGCGCAGGCGCTGCCCAGGGTATCGGTGGTATTGGTGCTCGCCAGGTTGCTGCAGAACTGCACCGAGCCGTTGCGCTTGATCGCTTCCATCCGCGCAGTGTTGAGCGCGCCGATCAAGGCGTTGGCTCCCGTCGTCAGCCGGTTGCTGTTGATCAGGTTGCTGAAGTTAGGAATCGCAACGGCAAACAGGATGGCCGCCACGACCATCGTGATCACCAGCTCCACCATGGTGAAGCCCTGCTCGCGTTGTACGGATGCCTGCTTACCGCGTGGCACAGGCCGTCGCTTGGCAAGCTTGCCAAAGTCCATTCGATTCACGTTGCCCCCTACCCCTGGATCCATCAACGGAGCACTCCGTCGACGAGAGGCCGGCGCGCATGCCCGACCCGTGTAGGCGAACTGTACTCACGTGCTTAGTGGTAACCAGCCGTCAGCCGACGATTGGGGGCATCTTTCCGATAAGCGGTCAGCACCCGCCGCGCATTGGTGACGGCCATCACTGAGGCATTGAGCAGCCGGCGACGGTTTCGCTAGGCATCCACAACCACTGAGCGGATAATTGGCGGTCCTTGCAACTGGCAGGCCCCTCCCCCTGATGTTTGTTCCCGGTCAACGATGGATTTCCACCGCCGAGCCCGAGCTCGGCCTCGGCACTGTGCTGCGCGTCGAAGGGCGTGGGGTGCAGGTATTGTTCGCCAAGGCGGGGGTGCTGCGCCCTTACGCGGTCGACTCGGCGCCCCTGGTGCGCGCGGAGTTTCGCCCCGGCCAGCGCGTGGCCGGCAAGGGCCTGGCGTTTCTGGTCGAACGGGTGGAAGTACGTGAAGACCTGCTGGTCTATCGCGGCGAAGGCCGTGAGCTGGAAGAAGGCCAGCTCGACGACGAACAAAGCGTCAGCCAGGCCGATGACCGCCTGATCGGTGGCCGTACCGACCCCGTCTCCCACTTTGAGCTGCGCCTGGAAGGTCTCAAGCGCCGTGCCGAGGCGCGCCGCTCGCCGGCATGGGGCCTGGGTGCCTCGCGCATCGGGCTGGTGCCGCATCAGTTGCGCGTGGCGGGCATCGCCTCCTCGCGCCGCCCTCCCCGCGTCCTGCTCGCGGACGAGGTCGGCCTGGGCAAGACCATCGAGGCGGGCATGATTATTGCCCGTCAGCTGGCCACCGGCCGCGCCGGCCGCGTGCTGATCCTGCTGCCCGACACGCTGGTCTACCAGTGGTTCGTGGAACTGCTGCGCCGCTTCAACCTGAGCTTCGCCATTTACGACGAAGAGCGTTGCGAATCGCTGGAACAGGGCGGCGACACCTCCAATCCGTTCGAGGACGAACAGCTCGTCATCGCCGACTTCAGTTTCCTGGAGCAATCGCCCAAGCGCGCCCAGCAGCTGCTGGAGGCCCGCTGGGATCTGCTGGTGGTGGACGAGGCCCATCACCTGGCCTGGTCGCCGGAAGCGGCCAGCCCTCGCTACACCTTGGTGGACCAGCTCGCCGCAGCCACGCCTGGCGTGATCCTGCTCACCGCCACGCCCGAACAGCTGGGCCGCAGCGGTCACTTTGCCCGCTTGCGCCTGCTCGATCCGCAGCGCTATCACGATTTGGACGTCTATCTGTCCGAGTCGGACAAATTTCACAGCCTGTCGAAAGTGGCCGATCGCCTGCTTGACGGCAAGGCGCTTGATGACGCGCAGCTCACCGCGCTGCGCGAAACGTTTGCCGGCGACGAAGCCCTGCAGGCACGCTTGGCCGACACCACCAAGCCCGAGCATGCACGCGAGATTCTTGCTGCACTGATCGACCGCCACGGCACCGGCCGCGCGATGTTCCGCAATCGTCGCGCCAGCATCGGCGGCTTTCCCAAGCGTGCGCCGGTGTGGCACCTGATCGATAAGGACACGCTGAGCGAAGACGCACGCCAGGCCTTGCTGGGCGAGTTCCACGCCGATATCCAGCAGCCCTCGCCGTCGATCGAGATCGACTACAGCAACGATCCGCGCATCGACGCCCTGGTCACCCTGCTCGAAGCGCATCCGCAGGACAAGTTCCTGCTGATCTGCCGCAGCCAGGCCAAGGTGCTCGCGCTGGAGGAAGCACTGCGCACCCGCAGTGGCGTGGGCCTGGCCCGCTTCCACGAAGGCCTGGGCATCGTGCAGCGCGACCGCAATGCGGCCTATTTCGCGCAACCCGACGGTGCGCGCCTGCTGCTGTGTTCCGAGATTGGTTCGGAGGGCCGCAACTTCCAGTTCGCCCATCGCCTGGTGCTGTGGGATCTGCCGTTGGATCCGGACCTGCTGGAGCAGCGCATCGGCCGCCTCGATCGCATCGGTCAGAAGCACGACATCAGCATCCACGTGCTCGCCGTCGCCGACAGTGCACAGCATGTGCTGGCCCGCTGGTACGACGAGGGTGTGGACGCGTTCCGCACCAGCCCGGCCGATGGCCGCGAGCTGCTGCGCCGTTTCGGCGATGCGCTCGCCCGCCTCGCCAGCGAGCACGCACGCGGCGACGACAACCGCGACCAGGAACTGGAAGTGCTGCTGGCGGAAACACGCGGCGCCCACGAGGAAATGGCGGAGCTGATCCGCGACGGCCGCGATCACCTGCTGGAACTGGCTGCCAGCCGCGACCTGCATGCGGATGAACTGGCGCAGGCGTTCACGCGCGAAGACAACGATCCGAGCCGTGACGCCTTCATCCAGGGTCTGCTCGAACGCTTCGGCATCCACGCCGAGGAACTGGGCGGCAAGGTGCTGCTGCTCGATCCGCAATACCTGTCCACCGACGCCCTGCCCGGCTTCGCCGAAGGTCCGCAGGCGGTCACCTTTGCCCGCGAAGTGGCGCTGGCGCGGGAAGAACTGCCGCTGCTGCGCCTGGATCACCCG
The DNA here is from genome assembly GCF_001010355.1 of Dyella japonica DSM 16301. Lineage (GTDB taxonomy): Bacteria > Pseudomonadota > Gammaproteobacteria > Xanthomonadales > Rhodanobacteraceae > Dyella > Dyella japonica. The sequence goes on from NZ_JPLA01000002.1 coordinate 16,930, forward strand.
ATGGTGCTGGGCGCACTCGATCTCACGCTATCCAACGAGCAAGGCAACGCGGCCTTCCTGGTGGACGATGCCTTGCCGGTACGCAGCGCGCTGCTGCAGGCGGTGTTCCTGATCGAATGCGTTGCCGACCGCAAGCTGGATGCCGAACGCTTCCTGCCGCCGCAGCCTATCGTGGTGACCATCGATACGCGCCTCACCGAGCGCGCCGATTTCCGCCCCAGCGATATCGGGCTGCGCAAGGCCGCTGACCGCAGCATCGAAGTTGCGCGCTACCGCAAATTCCTCGCCAAGCTGGTACCGCCCATGCTGGAGAAGGCGGATGCCATCGCGGCCGAGCGCGCCAAGGCGAATGTGGATGAAGCCGTGGCGATGGCGACGGATACGCTCGATGCCGAACTCTCGCGACTGCTCGCGCTGCGTGCAGTGAATCCAGCCATCAGCGAGGCGGAAATCGCCGCCGTCGCGGACGAGCGCACTGCGTTGCTGCAGGCACTGCCGGGTGCGCGTCTTCGACTAGACGCCGTGCGCTTTGTGGTGAGTCCGGACTTCCTCGCTCTGCGCTGAGGCGGAGCGCCAAGCACGTCATCGAAGAGTCTCTGCCGCCCTGCAGCGCATGCTGCGGGCGGCATCAACTACAGACAGCTTTCGCCCAACGCAAAAGCCACGGCCGCTTCAGCATGCAGCGCTGCCGTATTGAACAACGGCAGGGACACATCGTCCTGCCGCAGCAGCAAGCCGATCTCGGTGCATCCCAGGATGACGCCTTGCGCACCGTTCGCAGCCGCCTCCTCGACGATGGCTCGATAGATCTCCCGCGACGCCTCGTTGATCACGCCGGCGCATAGTTCGTCATAGATGATGCGATGGACGTCCGTGCGCTGTGCACGCGATGGCACCAGGCAATGCACGTTGAATTCTTGCTGCAGGCGGTCGCGGTAGAAATTTTCCGCCATGGTGAATTCGGTGCCCAGCAGCAGGACCGTATGCAGGCCTTGCGCAGCGATGGCCGCGCCTGTGGGATCGGCGATATGGATGAACGGCAGGCGCGTCGCAGCCGTGATGGCATCGGCCATCTTATGCATGGTGTTGGTCGCCAGCACGATGCATTCGGCGCCGCCCGCCTCCAGTCGCCGTGCCGATGCTGCCAGCGCCTCACCGGCGGCGTCCCAGTCACCTTCGCGTTGCCAGGCGGCGATCTCTTGGAAATTCAGGCTGTCGAGCAGCAGCCTGGCGGAATACAGCGGCCCGCATCGATCGCGGATGCCGCGATTGATCCACTGGTAGTAAAGCAGGCTGGACTCCCAGCTCATGCCGCCGATCAAGCCGATAGTGCGCACGTGAAGACTCCTGCGTCGCGGGCGCTCACCCGCAGTGCATCAGTCTAGCTTTGCGTCGCCAGCTGCATGCGTCCCTGCACCTGGAACACGCGGTAGGCGATCGCCAACAGCGCGACCCAGCTTGCGCCGATATAGAGCGCGATGCGGGTATCCGGGCTGACGCCCAGCATCACCACCACGAAGCCCAGGAAGGCCACGCAGACGATGCCGCTGAACGGCCACCAGCGCAGCCGGAACGCCGCCGGCGCCTCGCCACGTTCGCGCAGTTGGCGACGGAAGCTGTAGTGCGCCAGCAGCACCATCGTCCAGGTCCACACCGTGTTGAACGAAAGGATCGACATCATCATGCCGAACACCTTGGCCGGCAGCAGATAGTTCAGCAGCACCGCGAGCAGCAACACCGCCAGCGTCACCAGGATCGCGCGCACCGGCACGCCCTGCCCGTTCACTTCGCTCAGCGCCGCAGGCGCCTGCCCCTTGCAGGCCAGGCTGTACAGCATGCGGCTGCCGCTGAAGGTGGTGCAGTTGAAGCCGGACAGCGCCGCGGTGATCACGACGAAATTGATCAGGCCGGCGGCCTGAGGAATGCCCAGCTTCGCGAAGGTGGTGACAAACGGACTGCCGTGTTCGCCCAGACCCGTCCACGGATAGATGGCCATGATCACGAACAGCGCACCCACATAGAAAATCAGGATGCGCCACAGCACCGAATTGACCGCGCGCGGAATCGTGCGTTCGGGCTGGGCCGCTTCACCGGCGGCGATGCCCACGGTTTCAACGCCGCCAAACGAGAACACCACCACCGGCAGCGCCAGCACCATGCCAAGCAGGCCATGCGGAAACCACCCGCCGTTCGACCACAGGTTCGACAAACCCGTGGGCCGTCCGCCATTGCCCCAGCCAAGGAAGATGATGCTCAATCCGCCCACGATCATCGCCAGCACGGTGATCACCTTCACCAGGGTGAACCAGAACTCCATCTCGCCGTAGATCTTCACGGTGAGCAGGTTCAGTCCACCGATCATCACCACGCTGCCCAGCACCCAGATCCAGCGTGGCCAGTCGGGAAACCATTCGTGCATGTAAGCGCCGACGGCGGTGGCCTCGGCCATGCCCACGCCCACCATCAACAGCCAGTAATTCCAGCCGGTGACGAAGCCGGCGAAGGGCCCAAGATAGCGCTGCGCATACACGCTGAAGGAACCGGCGACCGGATCGCGCACGGTCATTTCGCCCAGCGCGCGCATGATGATGTAGATCATCACGCCGCCGAACAGATAGGCAAACAGCACCGACGGGCCGGCCAACTTGATCGCATCGGCGGAGCCGAGGAACAGGCCGGCGCCGATGGCCATGCCGAGCGCCATGAAGGTGATATGGCGCGGCGTCAGCCGACGCTGGAGATGCTGGGTCATGGAAACTGCCGGAAGACGGGGATTGCAGCGATCAACGGTAGAGACGACGCTGCGGCTTGATGGGGAGCTTGCCCCGCCAGTACTGGATCAACACGAAGCCGCCGAGCATGCCGCCCAGGTGAGCGAAGTGCGCGATGCCTGCCTGCGTGCCGGTCACGCCCATGTACAGCTCGGCCAGACCGTAGAGCGTGACAAACAGCCAGGCAGAGATGGGGATCGGCAGGAAGATCAGGATCATCTTCTCGTGCGGGAACAGCATGCCGAACGCCAGCAGGATGCCGAAGATCGCACCCGACGCGCCCAGCGTCGGATAGAAGCCGCCGGTGAACCAGTTCACCACCACCAGCTGCGCCAGCGCGGCCACCAGCAGGCAGACGAAGTAATAGATGACGAAGTTGCGCGCACCGAACACGCGCTCGATCTGCCCGCCAAACATGAAGAGCGCCAGCATGTTGGAGAACAGGTGGGTCAGGCTGCCATGCATGAAGGCATAGGTGACCAGCTGCCACGGACGGAAGCCCACCGAGACCAGGCCTTGCGCACCCTGGGCGACCTGGTCGGCCCCCCACGGCCACAGCGCGAAATAGGTCAGCAGCGTTTCGCCCATGATCTGCTGCAGGAGATACACCGCCACATTGGCGATCAGCAGGTTGCGAGTGACGGGAGGAAGGTCAAACGGCATATCGGGGCAAATCCGCGGGGCAATATTTCCAAGCGTACCGGTAGCGGCCAGGTACCGCCACGGCCAGTCGACCTAAAGAGCAGCGCGAAAAGCTGCTTATGTGCCCGTCATCCCTGCGAAGGCAGGGATCCAGCGCCTTCGCTTTAAGGCTTGAGAGTCACTGGATTCCCGCATTTGCGGGAATCACCGGCAAGTAGAGGTGCCATTAGGGAGCCCAACGTGATGAGGAGCACTCCCAACAACAGCAGCACGGCCACGCTCAGCCAATGAACGCCGCCGGCTGCAGGATCTCGATCCAGTAATCGTCGGGATCGCGAATAAACGCGATGTGCTTCATGCGCCCATCGCTCAGGCGCTTCTGGAACGTCACGCCCAGGGCCTCGAAGCGGGCGCAGGCTTCCTCCACGTTCGGCACGGAGACGCACAGGTGGCCAAAGCCGCGCGGCTCGGCGTTGCCGTGGTGGTAGTGGAAGGCCTCGTCGTGCTCGGTGCCGTGGTTGTGCGTCAGCTCCAGCACGCCCGGTTGGCCCAGCACCCAGCGCAGGCGGGCGGCATCGTCCTCGGGAATGACCGAGCGATCCGGCGCCAGCACCAGGTACACGATGGTGAAGGCCGCCTCGGCAAAGTCCTGGCGGTGCACCGGCGTGAAGCCCAGTACCCGCGTGTAGAAGTCCAGCGAGCGACCCAGGTCCTTCACGCGGATCATGGTGTGGTTGAACACATAGCCGTGGGTGGCGGCGTCGGGCGCGTGGACGCCCGGCATGGCAAGCAAGGGGGAAAGCGACATCGGGTTTCTTCTGGGGGAAAGCGAATGTCCAAGATGGGGCTCAAGCGCCGCCAGGCAAGCCTTCGCTCGCCATAACAATCCTCGCCATACAATGTCGCCATGAGCACGATGCCGCGCCATGTACTGCTTGCCGGTGCCACCGGCCTGACCGGGCACAAGCTGCTCGAGCTGTTGCTCGCTGATGACTCGGTGGCGCACGTCTACGCCCCTACCCGCCATCCGCTGCCGCCGCATCCGAAACTCGAGAATCCGGTGGGCATGGTCAGCCACCTGATCGCGCAGCTGCACGGACAAGCCGACACGGTGTTCTGTTGCCTGGGCACCACGATTCGCCAGGCCGGGTCCCGCGAAGCGTTCCGCATGGTCGACTACGACCTGCCGCTGTCGCTGGGCAAGCATGCACATGCGCTGGGCGCCAGCCACTACCTGGTGATCAGTGCGCTGGGCGCGGATCCGACCTCGCGCCTGTTCTACAACCGCACCAAGGGTGAGCTGGAACTGGCGCTGCAGAAACAGGAATGGCCGCGACTGACCATCGTGCGGCCCTCGCTGCTGCTGGGCTCACGTCATAAGCCACGCATGGGCGAAGTATTCGCCGCGCCCTTCTCACGCGTGCTGCCGGGACGCTGGCGCGGCATCGAAGCCGGCACGGTAGCCACCGCGATGTGGCGGCTGTCCAAGGCGCCGGGTAGCGGCCTGCGCATCGTGGCATCCGATGAACTGCAGCAACTGGGCAGCTGAAACGTCGGGGCCAGTGGTCAGAATCGCCGCATAAAAAAAGGCCGCCCATGAGGCGGCCTTCGACTGACGGTGACGTCCAAATCAGCTGCGGGCGAGCGCGCCCGGACGCTTGGCACCAGCGAAGCGCTGTGCCCAGTACGACTGGTCCAGGCTGTCCACGCGCACGGTCTTGCCGCGCGAGGGCGAATGGATGAACTGGCCATTGGCGATATAGATGCCCACATGCGACACGCGGCCCTGGCCACGCTTGCCGGCGGTGCGGAAGAACACCAGGTCGCCCGGCTTCATGTCGCCGCGGTTGACGTTGAGGCCAGCCACGAACTGCGAAGCGGAGTTGGTCGGCAGCTCGAGGCCGACGGCATGGGCGAACACGTAGCGGACAAAGCCGCTGCAATCGAAGCCGGTGGACGGATCATGGCCGCCGCGCACGTAACGGATGTCACGCAGCTGCATGGCCATGCCGATCAGGGTCTTGCGCAGGTCGGAGGTGTCGTTGGCGAGCGCGGCGACGGCGCTGACGCCGCTGTCCGGCATGCCGTCGCCATCGGCGTCTTCGTCATCACCCAGGGCGGCGCCGTTGCCGGCCGAGACCTTGGAGGCGGTCTGCGCGGGAGCGGCGGACTGGGCGAGCATGGCTGCCGGCGAGAACAAAGACAGCTGGCCCATCAGATTCGGTGTCACGGTTGCCGACGTCGGCGCGGGAGCCGGCGTGGCGGTCAGCGGTTCAGCAAGAAGCGGAAGGGACGTAAGCAGTGCACCAGCAAGCGCAGCAGCGGCGAAAATTCGCTTTGTTCGCATGTGGGACAAATCCCTTTGCAGTTCGTGGAATCGCCGTTTTCAGGTCAACGGGCCGTGATCGAGGCGTGAACTTAGCAAAGGGTTCTAGATCGTTTGTTCGGATGGGGTTAACTGTACCCTGTCGTTTCGAAACCTGGCACGGCCTATGCTTGAGGGGTGTCACGTGATAAGTGACTGATTTACCGGTGAAAGCTGTGTCAAATTGGTTACATATTGACCAATTAGTGAACTAAATGTTCAGTTCGGTACCGTATGTTTTGTGAGCTGTCTCACACCGAAAATCGCCGTTCCGAGCCGGATTTCGGTGGCGCCCTCGGCAATGGCGAGCGCGAAATCACCGCTCATTCCCATCGAAAGTCGAGCCAAATCATGGCCCTGCTCTAGGCCCGCTGCGCGCAGCTGGCGTAGGTGCCGGAAACAGGCGCGAACAGCCTGGGCATCGTCCGACTGGACGGCCAACGTCATCAGCCCCCGCACCTTCAGGCGGTCGTAGGCACGCAAGGCGTCCAGCAAGCCGGGCAGCTGATCGGGCGGCAGGCCGTGCTTGCTGTCTTCCGGCGAGGTCTTCACCTCGATCAGCACGTCGATGACGCGGTCCTCGATGTCCAGGCGTCGCTGCAGCGCGTCGGCCAGCTCCAGCCGATCCAGCGACTGCACTTCGCTGGCCAGCCGGGCTACGTCTTTGGCCTTGTTGGTCTGCAGATGCCCAATCACCACCCAGTCGATGCGCTCGCCCGCCAGCGCTGCGGACTTGCTGCGGATCTCCTGCACCTTGTTCTCGCCGAAGCGATGCAGGCCCAGCGCCAGCGCGGCACGCACCACCTCCGGGCCAAACGTCTTGCTCACCGGCAGGATCGACACCTCGCCGGGATCGCGCCCTGCGGCCACGCACGCCGCGTCGACGCGCTCGCGCACAGACACCCAGTTCTCGGCGAGATAGGAAAGCTCGTTGCTGGAATCGGACATCGCTGGAAACCCTGCCAGTGACCGCACGGCTTCAGTCCGGCGGCTGCCGGTATCCCGCGCAGTCGGTTGCACCGCCCCGGCAGCACGCCGGGGCGACGATCACGTTCAGGCCTTGGCGCCCTGCGCGTAGTGATGGGCCACCACATCGGCCACCACCATCGACACCTTCTTGCCGGTGGGGATGTGCAGGAATTCGTTCGGGCCATGGGCATTGGAATGCGGACCCAGCACGCCGGTGATCAGGAACTGCGCCTTGGGGAATTTCTCGCCCAGCATGCCCATGAAGGGAATGCTGCCGCCCTCGCCCATGTAGGCCGCCGGCGCGCCGAAATACGTTTCCGATGCCTTGGCCACGGCCTCTTCCAGCCACGGCGACAGCTGCGGGGCATTCCAGCCGCTGCCGTCCTTCTCCAGCTTGAAGCTGACCTTGGCGCCGTACGGCGGATCCTTTTCCAGCAGCTGCTTGACCAACTGGCCGGCCTTGGCGCCGGACAGCGTCGGCGGCACGCGCAGGCTGAGCTTCACCGAGGTCTTGGGACGCAGCACATTGCCGGCGCTCTCCAGTGGCGGCATGCCGTCCACGCCGGTGACCGCCAGCTGCGGACGCCAGGTGCGGTTGAGCACCAGCTCGGTGAGGTCTTCGGTGACCGGGTGCATGCCCGCTACGAACGGGAACTTGTCGTAGATGGCCGTGCCCAGCACTTCCGCCGATTTCTTGGCCTGGTCGATGCGCTGCTGCGGAATGTCGACGTACAGCTCCTTGGGCTTGATCGTGCCGGTTTGCGGGTCTTCCAGGCGGCTCAGCAGCTCGCGCAGGATGCGGAAGCTCGAAGGCACGACGCCGGACGCATCGCCCGAGTGCACGCCTTCTTCCAGCACCTGCACGGTCAGCTCGCCACCGGTCATGCCGCGCAGCGAGGTGGTCAGCCACAACTGGTCGTAGTTGCCGCAACCCGAATCCAGGCACACCACCAGCGAGGGGTTGCCGATGCGATCGGCGAGATGGTCGACGTAGTACGGCAGGTCGTAGCTGCCCGATTCTTCGCAGGCTTCGATCAGCACCACGCAGCGCGCATGCGGCACGCCTTGCTCGTGCAGCGCCAACAGCGCAGCGAGCGAACCGAAGATGGCGTAGCCGTCATCGGCGCCGCCGCGGCCATAGAGCTTGTCGCCCTTCAGCACCGGCGTCCACGGACCCAGCCCCTCGGCCCAGCCGGTCATTTCCGGCTGCTTGTCCAGATGGCCGTAGAGCACCACGGTGTCGTCGCCGCTGCCCGGCACTTCGATGTAGATGAGCGGCGTGCGGCCTTCCAGACGCACTACTTCGAGCGTGGCGCCCGGCAGTGACGAAAGCTTGCTGCGTGCCCAGGTCTCCATCAGCTTCACGGCCGCATCCATGTAGCCGTGTTCCACCCACTTGGGATCGAACATGGGCGACTTGTTCGGAATGCGGATGTACTCGACCAGCTGCGGCACGATCTCGTCATCCCACAGTCCGCTGATGTAACGGTTGAGGCGAGCGGTATCCATGGACGACTCCTACAGCGTGGGAAAAGACCGCCATTGTATCAGCACGTTCGAGAGGGGCTCGGCGTATCGACGAGCGCCCACGCGCCGTGACGGGCGATGCCAGCCCACGGCTGCCTCCGCTGCCGACAGCCACCGGCGCGGCGGCTGGGCACAGTCCTCTGGCGGCCACTTGAAGGCTGCATCCACCAAGGGAGAAGTGATCATGATCAAGCAGATCGCAGTAGCACTATTGGCTTTTGCGCTGGCCTGGCCCGCCTTCGCGGCCACGCCCGTCAACATCAACACGGCCGATGCCGCGACCCTGTCGAACTCGCTGGACGGCATCGGTCCGTCGAAAGCCAAGGCCATCGTGGCGTACCGCGAAGAGCACGGCCCCTTCAAGACCGTCGCCGACCTGTCCAACGTCAAGGGCGTCGGGCCGGCCACGCTGGAGCGCAACCGTGGCGCCATCCTCCTGAGCGGCGCCGGCCCGACGCCGGCGCCGGCCGCAAATGCAGCCGCAAAGCCCGCCGCAGCAGCCGCGCCAGCCAAGGCGGCGGCCAAGCCAGCACCCAAGGCGGCCAAGGGCGGCGGGTAATAAGCAAACTGCGTCAAGTACTTAAGTACACGAATCGCATTCGGCCGGTATGGAAACCCCGGCCGGATGCGCCTACACTCGCCCGCCTTGCCATCGGCATTGGGCTGTCATGATTGTTCCGCGTTACCGCATAGCCGCGTCGAACATCGCCGGCGCGGGCCAGGGGTTGTTCCTATTGGAGGATGTGTCGGCCGGTCAGGTGCTCACGGCACCGGACGCGATTGACCGCACGTATCGCTATGACGAACTGACTGGCTCGCCCGAGTTGTCGGCACAGCTGTATGCAAGCGCCCGCTGGTTCGAGGACCGCTATACCGTGTCCCCGGACTGGCCGGACGAGTGCTATCTCAATCACAGCTTTGAGCCCACCGGGCTGTGGCATCTGGGCTTCGTGTTCGCGGCACGCGATTTGCCTGCTGGCACGGAGATCACCGTGGACTACCGGCACCTGTTGCCGCCGGGTGAGGAAGAGGCTTTCACGGACGCGGCCACTGGCCAGCCGATCGTGGGCCTGTCATGGACCGAAAGCCTGCGAACGAGCACTCACGCTTTGGCGGCCCTGCTCGATGGCACCCGACTTGCTTGCTGAAGATCATGATCGACATACCTGTGATTGAAACGGCGCGCCTGCGCCTTACCGCCCTCGCCGAACGGCATTTCGACGATTACGCCGCCATGCTCGCCGACCCCGCCAGCACCCGCTGGATCGGCGATGGCCAGCCGCTGGACCGCACCAATGCCTGGCGCTCGCTCGCCATGCTGATCGGCCACTGGCAGCTGCGCGGCTACGGCATGTGGGCGCTGGAGCTGAAGGACACCGGCGAGTTCATCGGCCGCGCCGGCCTGATGCGCCCCGAGGGTTGGCCGGACCTGGAACTGGGCTGGATGCTCAAGCCCGAGTTCCGTCATCACGGCTACGCCACCGAAGCCGGCAGCGCCATTCTGGAGTTTGCCTGGCACGCCCTGGGCTCGCCGCGGGTGATCAGCCTGGTGAAGATCGGCAACGAGGCGTCCGATCGCGTGGCCGAGCGACTTGGCGGCGAACACATCGACGACATGGATTTCTTTGGCGCCCACAACCACGTGTTCGCCTATTACCCGCCCTGCACCGAAAAGCGTCGCGCCTGGGCATGAGCCAGCTGCAGCGACTGCCGCTGGAAAGTCTCCATGGCGCGCCCTGCGCCAAGGGCACGGCAGTCATCACCCCGATTGCCTGCGGCCCGGACGACGATGCGTGGCAGTGGCAAATGACCCTGATCGGCATGGAGCAGGAAGTCGACTTTCCAGCACATGCTGACCTCCGCCGGCACTTCGTGCCGCTGGACGCCCCGGTGGACATCGCCTTCCCCGACGGCCGCACGCAACACGTCACCCGTTTCCAGATCGCCCAGTTCGACCAGGGCAACGATCCGCAGGCCTGCCTGCCCACCGCGCCCACCCGCACGTTCAATCTCAAGCTGCGCGGCGAGGCCCAGGGCGAGCTGATGGCCCGTCCGCTGAATGGCGCCATGGTGCTGCTGGCCCCCAACGGCTGGCGCTGGTTCCTGCTGTTGCTGTCCGGCCGCGCCAAGGTGATCGCCGATCACCGCACGCAGTCGCTGGAAGCGAACGACATGATGTGGATCGACCCGATCCCCGGCCATCCGGTGCGCATCGAAGGTGGCGGCGAGATCGTGCTGGCGCGTTTGCCTGCCGCGTGATTCTTCGCCTTCGTCGCTTGCGGACTCGAAAGCGAGATTAGATATCTGCCATTTGCCCAGTCATCTGATCGCGGCTGATGTGCTTCATCGTCGCCATATTTCCGGCGAAGCATTTCTCCAAAGCACGCAGGGCTTCCAAACCTGAAATCAGGTGCAGCCAAATTCAGTGAATGCCTGATCAAGCTCGTGCGTCGTGATGTGGCGTTTGTCCATTTCGCTGGCGGATAGGAAGCGGGCCATCCGGACCTGACTGCAGTTCAAGAATTTCCCACCTTCTTGAAGTATTTGTCTTGGACTCAGCTCCTCACCGACGGAAATAGTCTTTACCAACGTTCGATCAGTGTCGCCCGGAATACGCTGGAACTCTTGAGCGTGAGAACTTCGCTGAGATTCTCTAAACATCGGATTTCCGTAGGGTGCATCAACGGAAGTCAATCCCTGAGGCGCGCTAACGCTTCCCTGATTGTCCCCGTCCCTCGCGTGCAGAATTTCCCCGCGCGATTGAGTCTCCAACGCCTTGGGTACAGACGTTCGCGTCGTCCTTTCGGCTCGAGATGATCGAGGCTCGGTGTGCACCGGAGGCGCGTTTACAGGCGATGATGCAGCAATGGCCGCGAGGGATGGCTCCCTCAGAAACACAAGCTGTAGCGCGCCAGTCCGGCTCAACGTCTTCGCTGAGTTTCTCGAATACTCGGGTGCCGGAGGCATCGTCAGGTACACGAAGATCAGTAGATGAAGCAAAGTCACGACCGCAAATGTCGTGCCTTTCCTTATCGCATGCTTCCAATGCGGCATCAGGCGTGCACTCCCTTCGCTCGTTTGCAGAACGATGCGATGGTGGTGTTGACACCTCAGAGTTGGCGTTGGTTCCTGTGCATCAAAGGCGGCGCGAGATCCCAGCTCGTTTGGCCGCCAGCCACCCGCTGCACTTACAGGCCCGACCGCCGGCCCATGCCGAGCGAGCGCCCCACGTCGGCCAGCGCGAACAATCGCGCGATGCGCATCCAGCCCAAGGCCACCACGATGAGCTGGGTGAGCGTGAATCCCCAGAGCAAGCCCGAGGTGCCGACCGACACGGTGTGCACGCGTGCCAGCCCCAGGGCCAGCGCGATGGCGAAACCGACGGCGGTCAACAGCAGGTAGACGAACAACGTCGACACCGGGCGACGCAGCAGCTGAAGCAGGCCGCGTAGCATGGCGATGGACGCTGAGCGCAATCCGACGTCGGCAATGAACGAGGCGCGAGCGGATTCCACCCAGGCCTGGGCCAGCACAATCACGATACCCGCCGCCCACCAGGCCACCTGTTGCGCGTTATCGGCCTGCGATTGCAGCGTGGCGAGATCGCCGCGATCGTCGGCACGGTCCAGGCCCATCTGCACCAGCAGGCCGGCTAGCGCATACGGCAGCACGGAACAAAGCATCAGGCGGAACATGCGGCCGTATTCGATCAGTCCGCCCTGCAATAGTTGGGCAAAGCCCAGCGTGCGCCCTGCCCGACCGCTGGCGACCACCATGCCGTTGAGCCACGGCAGCCACAGCAGCATGAGCAAGGCGCTGGCCAGTCCGGCGCCATGCAGCGTGGCGTGCTCGCGCGACAAGGCCACGGCCACATCGCTGAACATCAAGCCATCGAAATGGCGCGCCCACTCATGCGTGTGGGTGGAGCGGTCGAGCAAGGCGCCAAGTGACTGCAGCAACGGCAGCGCCGCCACCATGGTTGCGATCAGCGTTGCCAACAGCCACAGCAGCAACAGTCGCCACTGCAGCGCTGCGAACGGCGCCAGCGCCACGGCGCCCATATCGACACGACGAGCACTCTTGTAGGCCATCACAGCGTCACCAGGCATGCATACAGCGACTGCAACAGTGCCGCCAGATCGGCTGTCCAGCGGCGCGAGGCCGAGGGGTCGGCCTTCACCGTGCGACTGTCGTTGAGTTTGTTTTCGTCGAGCAGGATCGTGTGCTCGGGATCCAGCTCGGCGGAGACCACCGGCGAGTCGCCAGTGTGTACGAAACGTCGCCAGCGCCGGTCATCGTCCCATGGAACGTCGACATGCGTGCCGTCCGCATAGGTCACGCGCAACAGCTGCGGAACGACAGCGCCTTCGCGCACCACCGTCACCGTGCTGCGCACCTGGTATGGGCCATCCTCGTGCTTGCCGGCGTTGGGGTGTGACTTCTTCCAGGCATCGCGCTTCTTCTCGACCTCATCATCGCGATCGTCGGCGCTGAGCTCGCTGCGCTGGCCATCCTTCAGCCAGCTGCCCGCTTCGGGCAGCACTTTCACGATGTCGATCGACGTCACGCGATCGTCGATGCGCGCCGTGCCATAGACGTACTGATCGAAGATCTCGTTGACCGCACGCGCATTGCCGGAGACATCGATCAAGGTGGCGCGCAGGTCTGCCGCGGAAGGATGGCGGAAATGCCAGCGGCGATAGTATTCGCGCATGGCGCGGGCCATCACGTCCTTGCCCAGGCGCTGTTCCAGATCGTGCATGGCGGTAGCGGTTCGTGAGTACACCGTGCCGTAGCTTGAGCTGGAGTAGCGGTCCCAGCTGTTCTGTCCCAGCGGGTCGAAGGGATGTTGCAGGCCGGCGTCGAGACGCTCGAACGTAAACACGTCCATCGATGGGGTGATGCCGGCGCGCCGCAACCATGAGCTTGGCGTCAGCACGCGCTGGTTGCGTTCGCGCAGCATGCGTTCGTCCCAATACTCGTTGATGCCTTCGTCCAGCATCGGCTCTTCGAATTCGTTGGAGGCAAGCAGACCGTAGAAGTAACCGTGGCCGAATTCGTGGATGGTCACGAAATCGATGTTCCACTGGTCCATGGTGTCCTTGTCGATCGTCTTGTCGCCTTCGGCGGTGAAGAAGGTCGGGTACTCCATGCCACCGGCTTCTTCCGCATTGAACGGCGGCACCACGGCCGTGACCGTGCGATACGGATACGGTCCCAGCGTGTCGGAGAAATAGCTCAAGGAATCCAGCGTGGCCTTGAGCACCGGTTGCGCGCTGGCCACGTACTCGGGCGGATAGATCACGCGCACCGCCACGTTCGGGCTGCCCGGCCCCTGCCAGCTGCCATCGAGGGTGCGGAAACCCTTGGCAGCCACCCAGGCGAAGTCGTGCACGTCGCCCTGCACGAAGTGATAAGTCGTCTTGCCGTTTTGTTGGGAAGGTTCATCGTGCTGCGCGCCCACCGCTCCAACGGTGTAGTCGGAGGGCACGGTGAGGCGCACGTCGTAGCTGCCGAAATCGGCGTAGAACTCGCTGTTGAAGTGGAACTCGTGTACGTTCCACTGCACTTGCGTGGCGCCACGCTCGCCCGGCAGCTCAAGCACGCCGATCTTGGGAAACCACTGCGCCACCAGGTTGAAGTTGCCCCACCAGCCGGTGCGTTCGATTACGCGCGGCAACTGGCTGACGAAATCGATATCCAGCGTCAGCGTGCCGCCCGCCGGCACGGGCTCGGCAAGATCGATCGCGGCCACGGTCTGGTCGGTGGCCGGGCCGTCGTCGGGATGCACGAAACGCCACTTCAGCGCGGCATTGCCCTGCTGCACGGTCTTGAGGTCGATCCAACCCCATTCGCCCTTCTTCGGCGCCGCCTCGCCACGCGAATGGCCGTGCGCGGTGAGCACGCTGCGTTCGGTGAAGAAGGTGCTGCCTTCGTTCTGGAAGGCATTGAGGTAAAGATGCAGATAAATGCGATTGACCGGCTGGCTGCTGCGGTTGCGCCAGCTCAGTTGTTCGCTGCCGGTGATGCTGTGATGGGCCGCATCCAGCTCGGCATCGATGCGATAGGCGACCACGCGATCGGACAAGGTGGCCTCCTTGCCCGTGCGCACGCCACCCCATGCATCGGGTGAGCTGGCCTCATGCGGTGCATCGGCATGCGGCTTGGCCAGCGGGATCACTGTCGGCACGAGGGTTGTGCTGGGCGCCGGCACCAGTGCGTCCTGCGCAGCGGCCATCGACGACAAGCCCAGGCAGACCAGCGCCAGGCCATGACGCAGCGCGTGTTGCATCCGTGTTCCCATGTAACCCTCCCCCGAAGGAACGCCCAGCCTGCGGCATTCGCGCATGGCGCTCCTATAGGCCAAAGGTCACGGCTACTCAGTAGACGTCGCGTCGGTAACGCCCGGCCTCGCGCAGTTGTTCGACCCTGGCCTCGCCCAGGGCTTCGCGCAATACAGCGTCTACGCCGGGCGCCATGCCGGCGAGGCTACCGCACACATAAATGGCCGCGCCCTGCTCCACCCACTGACGCAAGAGATCAGCGGATTCGCGCAGGCGATCCTGCACATACGTACGCGCGACACCCTCACGGGACCACGCAAGATCGAGTCGTTCGAGCAGGCCTTGCTCCTGCCATCGCAAGATCTCGCCGCGGTGGTAGAAGTCGTGCGCGCTCTCGCGCTCGCCGAACAGCAACCAGTTGCGGTGCCGCCCTGTCTCGATGCGCGTCTTCAGCAGGGCGCGCAAACCCGCCAGGCCGGTGCCGTTGCCGACAAGCACCAGCGGACGGTCGTCGGCCGGCGCGTGGAAACCGGGATTGGAACGAATGCGCAGGGCGATATCGCCGCCCAGCGGCGCGTGTTGCGTAAGCCAGCCCGAGCCGATGCCGAGCGAGCCATCCTCGCGACGCATGCAGCGTACGAGCAGATGCACGCTGCCGTCCGACGGCACCGATGCAATGGAGTACTCGCGGTGCGGCAACGCCTGCAGGGTCGCCACCAGCTGGGCCGGATGGGCGTGCGGTGTTTCCTCGCCCTCCGGCCAGTGACTGGCCGCCAGCCAATCCCGCAACGATGCCTGGCGTCCCTGGTGTTCAACCGAAGCGTCACCGTCGAGGCCGCGCGTCGCCAGCCACTGTTCCACGTCGGTCGCCGCATGTCGCGGACCGATCTCGACCAGATCGCCTGCCTGCCACGTCGCCTGCCCCGCTTGGGGACGCAGCGCCAGATGGAAGCACGGATCGCCCTGGCTCGCCGGATTGAGCAGGACGCGCTCGACCAGTTGCCAGCGCTGATAGTCAGGCTGCTGCCAGTCGGGCAACTCGGCGGCGCCTGAGAGCAGCGCGAGATGGTGCTGCCAATGGCGCAATGCCGACGCGTCGCCATTGTCCACTTCCACCGGATCGAACAGCGGCATGGCGCCGCTCTGCTGCAGCCAGTGCCGCAGCGCGCGGCCAAAGCCGCAGAAATCGTCGTAGTCGCTGTCGCCCAATGCGAGCAGACCGTATTGCAGTGTCGACAGCGCTTGCGCAGTACGCATGCACTGGGTGACAAAGCGAGCCGCACTATCCGGAGCATCGCCTTCGCCGGTCGTGCTCACCACGAACAGGACGCGCTCTTCGCGCATCAGCGTGTCCAGATCCAATTGCCCCAGTTCGGTCAGTCGCACGGAAGTGCCTGCCTGCTGCAGACTTTGCGCGGTCTGCAGCGCCCACTGCTCCGCCGTGCCGGTCTGGCTGGCGAACGCGATAAGGATGGCGTTGTTCCCGGTGGCGCTGGCAGGCGCCATGCGTTGCGCCTGCTGTTGTGCGGTACGACGGCGATGGCCCATCAGCCAGGCGGTGAATCCTGCCCATGCCAACAACACGACGAGCGCACCCAGCCAACGTGTCATACCCGGGTCGTGCCATTCCCATTCGCGCCGATGCAGGCCCATCAGCCCGACGACCAAGACCGCCAGCAAGGTGCAAAGCAGCACATTACCCCAGCTTGGTCGCGTCGACATGGCTGAAGGCACGCTCATGACGCCAGCGCAGCCTCGAAGGCAGGCGACAGGCATTCTTCCAACCCGTTCGCCCCATGCACGATGTACATCACGGCGAGGCCGCGCTCGGCGGCATAGGCCAGGCCTTGTTCCGGCCCCAGCACCGTCATCAATGTACCCAGCGGATCGGCCTGCATCGCGTCATTGGCCAGCACGCTGACCGAGGCCACCGTGTGCGGCACCGGCCAACCGGTGCGTGGATCCACGTGATGCGAGTACGTCACGCCGTCGGTCGTGAACTGGCGGCGATAGTCACCCGAGGTGGCGATGGCCCGACCGGTGAGGCTAACCACCTGGCTGAGCTGGTCAGCATGCTGCACGGCGCCGACGGCGGCGCCGGGACGTTCGATGCCGATGCGCCACGGCAATCCATCCGGCTTCCTGCCCTTACCCTTCAGTTCGCCGCCAACTTCGACCAGCCACGCGTCGATGCCGGCCGCGTCGAGGCAGCGGCCGACCAGGTCGACGCTATAGCCTTTGGCCACCGACGAGAGATCAAGGTAGACACCGCCGGGTTGGTAGATGCTATGGGTGACGGCGTCCAGTTTGATTCGCCACCAGCCGATGCGTTCGCGCGCCGCATCGATCGCCTCGCGCGATGGCGGCTCTCCTCGCGCAGCGTCGGGGCCGAATCCCCACAGATTCACCAGCGGCCCTACCGTGGGGTCGTAGGCGCCATCGCTGGCACGCGCCAATTTAAGCGCGTGCCGCACCACCTCGTAGCATTCGGCCGGCAGCACATGCCAGGTGCCCGCCGGTGCCGCATTGAAGCGCGACAACGACGAGCCGGGCTTGTACGTGCTCATCTGGCCATCGACCAGATCGAGCGCGTCCTGGATGCTCTTGCTGCGCGACGCCAGCGACAACGCTGCCGGCATCACCGCGCGCACCGACCAGTAGGTGCCCATGGTCTCGCCCTGCACGGATTGCACGACCAGCTCGCTCACCGACGCACCCACCGCTTCGATTCAGCACTCACGCCTTGCATTACTGCGGCAGCACTTCCAGCGTGGCGGCGTACGAGAGGCGACGCTGCTTGGCCTGCTTGATGCTGGACTTGTTGTCCTGCGTGCTGGCGTTCACCCAATACATGCCGGCGTGCGGCCAGGTGAGGCTGAACTTGCCGTCCTTGTCGGTGGTGACATCGATTTCTTCCGGCGCGTTGCGATAGCGCGTCTCGCCGGCAATCGCCATCACCTTGAGGTTCGACGCGGGCTTGCCGTCCAGCAACAGCTGGAACGTGGCCGCCTCACCCGAGGCCAGGTCGGTGAAGCGCGTCACCGGCACCAGCTCGAGTCCCTTGCCGCTGGGCTTGAGCGCGCCATCGCTGGGCTTGCCATTGGTGACGAACGTTTCCACGCGGTTGATCGATTCGGAAACCTCGACGTTCTTCGCGTTCGCGGGTATCGCCTTGGCCAGCTCGGCCGCGTCGCCGCGCCAGCGCTTCTTCTGGCCATCCACTTCGTAGTTGGCGAACAGGCCGCCATTCACCGCGGCGATCTTGTACGTGCCCGGCTGGGTCAGATGCACGTCGAACACGCTGCGGTACTGGCCGGTGAGCGCGTTATCCGGTTTGGCCGTCTGGCCGTCCGGCGTGGTGACGACGACGCGATCGAGCTGCACCGGCATGTGGTCGGGATAGAACAGGTCATTGGAGACGGCGGCATCCACCGTCACCCACGGATCGTTGCCGGACACATTGGTGGCCGACGGCACCATCCACATCTTGTGCGCCTGCGCGGTGAACGGCAGCGCCAGAGCCATGGCCAGTGCGCCCCACTTCAACGAATGCTTGATCATGATGTTGTTCTCCTTCGATTACGGGGCGAGATCGACTTTGACGGCACCCAGCTCAGTGCTGCCTTGCGCGGCGAGCTGCTGCGGCGCGGCGGCCGGCCAGGTGAACGGCACGCGCACCACTTCGCGGCCGCCGGTTTCACGGGCGGCTTCAACCACGAGTTCGTACTTGCCCGGCGCCAGCGTCGTCAGCGGCGCCTTGCCTTCGTGGAAGCTCAGCTTCTGGTCGCCGGCCGGACGCGTCGCGCCCGATACGCCATCCACCGGCATCTGCAGGTCGCGGCCGCCGCGACGCCACCACTGACGCAACTCCGGCAGCCACTTGGTGCCGGCGCCTTCCTTCGATTCCTTTTGCGCATACCACACCGCCAGCTGTGCGGCGACGGAGTGGTCTTCGCGCTCCACCCACACGGCGGTATAGGGACGGTGATATTCCGCCACGTTGAGCTGTGGGATCTGCACGGTGACATTGAGATCGGCCGCAGCGACCGGGGCGGCCAGCAGCATCGCGGGGAGAGTCAGGGAGAGACGACGCATGGTTTCCTCGTAAGAGCGGGAAATAGTCAAGGGGAGTGAGCAGTGAGCAGGGCACGCATTCTCTGAATCCTTACTTCTCTTCACTCACTTCTGCATTCAATGGATAAAGATCAGCGCGAGCAACAACGGCAGCACCAGGCCAAAGATCACCAGCGGCCAGGTGGCGCCGCGCTGCGCCGCATGCATTTTCAGCAGCAGCAGCCCGGTGCTCGCGAAAATCACGCAGGCCAGCGCAAACACGTCGATAAACCAGCCCCAGGCGGGTCCGGCATGACGGCCTTTGTGCAGGTCGTTGAGATAGGCGATCACGCCGCGCGAGCTGCGCTCGCTCTCCACCTTGCCGGTTTCGCGGTCGATGCTGACCCACGCATCGCCACCGGGGCGCGGCATGGAGAGATAGATTTCATCGGACGACCAGTCGCCGGTGCGCCCGGTGACGTCGACATCGAGCGTGGACGTCACCCAGTCCGCCACGGCGGCGGGCAGCGGGACGCCTTTGCGTTCGTCGTCGCCGCTCACGGCCTTCAGCAAAGCGGATGGCAGGACAGCGCTGTGATGCACGGTGTTGGCCTGTGCCTCGATCTGTCCGGCGTGATTAAGCGTGAAACCGGTGATCGCAAACAGCAGCATGCCGACCAGACATAGCGCGGAGCTGATCCAGTGCCATTGATGGAGCTGCTTGAGCCAGAATGCGCGGCTCGATCCCATCCGGTTGTTGTGCGACCGCGTCGCTGATTCCATGCCTGCCTTTCAGAGCCTGTTGATGGTCTCTCTTGAATCAGCGCCATACCGCATGACAGGCCATGCAACCGAGTCGCGCGCCCGCTGTCTCAACATCCACCAGGGCGCTAAGCTTCCCACCATTCGGGCCGCCTGCTCCTGACCATAGGGCTGGAATGTTGCCACAAATGAGAATCACTCGCAATTCAACGATGATGGGTCGCACGCCTCCCCAACCAACGATCCATCGCCTCTGCCGGATGACCCCATGCGCATATTGATCGCCGAGGATGACCCCTCCATTGCCGCCGGTGTCAGCGCCGCGCTGCGCCAGGGCGGCCATGCGGTGGACAGCGTCACCGACGGCGCCAAGGCCGATGCGGCGCTGCGCGACACGCCGTATGACCTGCTCATCCTCGACCTGGGCCTGCCCCACCTGGACGGCGCCGACGTGCTGCAGCGCCTGCGCAAGCGCGGCACCGGCCTGCCCGTGCTGGTGATCACGGCCCGCGAAGGCCTGCGCGAACGCGTGCGCGTGCTCGACCTGGGCGCTGACGACTACCTGGTGAAGCCCTTTGCGCTGGCCGAGTTCGAGGCGCGCGTGCGCGCCCTGCTGCGACGCTATACCTCACAAGGCGCCCCCGAGCTGACCATCGGGCGGCTGCGGCTGGATCTTCCCGGCCATCGCGCCTGGATCGACGACAAGGCGCTGGAACTTACGGCGCGTGAATTCGGCCTGCTCGAAGCACTGGCCGCCCGGCCCGACCGCGTGACCAGCCGCGCGCAGCTGGTGGAAGCGCTGTGCAGCTGGGACGAGGAACTCACCGATAACGGACTGGACATCGCCATCTATCGCCTGCGCCGCAAGCTGGCCGACTCGGGCACGCAAGTGCGCACGATCCGCGGCCTGGGTTATCTGCTGGAAGAAGTGAAGGAAGGCAAGGACGCCAAGGCATGAACCGGCCGGCGGCCAAGCAGGACGACTCCTGGCTCTATCGGATCATCGAACCGGATGGCCGGCCCAGCCTGCGCCATCGCCTGCTGTCGTCGCTGCTGGTGCCGCTGATGATGTTGCTGGTGGTCGAGAGCCTGATCACCTACGGCGGCGCGCTGATCTACTCCAATCATGTGCACGATCGCGATCTGGGCGACGATGCGATGACGCTGGCGCAGATGCTCAGCCAGGAAGACCTGGGCGGGCAGATCTCGCCGCAGGCGCGCTTTCTGCTCGAGTACGCGCCCGAAGGCCACAACTATTTCAACGTCAGTAGCCAGAAGCACGGCTTGCTGGCCGGCTCGCCGGAGTTGCAGCCGGCGCCGTTGAGCGGCGCAAGCTCCGACGGGGAGCCGGCGCTTTACACCACCTCGCTGGTCACGACCACGCAGAAGTTCCGCGAGCTGCGCGCGGCGACGGTGCGCATCCCCAACCTGCAGGATCCAACCGATCAGCTCACGGTCACCATGGCCGAGACCTTCCACGATCGTCACCAGCGTGCGCGGGAAATCCTGCTGCTGAGCATTCCGGCCCAGGCGCTGCTGATCGCCAGCGTGTTCTTCCTCGTGCTGTACGGCGTGCGCGTGGGCCTGCGCCTGCTCGATCCGCTCACGGCGCGACTGGCTGCGCGCGAACACGATCTCGCGCCGATCGGCGATGCCGACGTGCCGGTGGAGATCCTGCCGCTCACGCGCACCATCGATGGCCTGTTCGCGCGCCAGCGCGGCATGCTGGCTCTGCAGGAACGCTTCATCGCCGATGCCGCGCACCAGCTGAAGACGCCGCTCGCGGGCCTGCGCGTGCATGTCGAACGCGCCCAGGTCGATCCGAGCAAGGAAACGGTCACCGATGCCTTGCAGCACATCCTGCGGCTCACCCAGCGCGCCAGCCGCACATCCAGCCAGCTGCTCGCACTGACCCGCGCGCAATCGCCGGACCTCAACGAAACCGCGCCCTGCGTGCTGCTGGATCTCGCGCAGTTGATTCCCGAACTGCTGGGCGTGCGCGTGCACGACGCCATCGCCGCAGGCGTGGACCTCGGCTACGAAGGGCCGGCCGGCCCGGTGTGGATCGATGCCGACCGCCTTTCGCTGCAGGAAATGCTCGACAACCTGATCGACAACAGCCTGCGCTACGCGGGCCGCGGCAGCATCCTCACGATAGGCGTGTCGGTACTCGACGAAGGTCCGTGCGTGAGCGTGGAAGACAATGGGCCTGGCGTGCCGCCAGCCTTTCTCGAACGTCTGGGCGAACGCTTCTTCCGCGTACCAGGCATGACGGAGGAAGGCACAGGCCTGGGCCTGGCCATCGTGCAGCGCATTGCCGAGCGCCATCGCGCCACCGTGCGCTTTCTCAACGGCGCCACCGGCGGCCTGCGCGTGGAAGTGCTGTTTCCGCCGGCGCGCACCTCCCGCTCCGTCAGCTGATCCCGCGCCGCGAGAGAGTCGGCGCCCTTTCAGAGCAGTCTGATGTATTTGTCCGGGCGAAGTCGTGGAACATGCATGGCCTCACGCAAGCACCGGGCGTGGCGCGCCTCGACCCGCGGCGCGAGGTCGAACGCCACAGGTCCTTGCCTGTGCAGACGCCACGTACCGCGGGAACGTGGGCACCATGCCACCCACCACTCCCTGCGATGGCCAAGACCAGACAGCGCTCCATTTGGCAACACAAGACGTCGCTGTTTCGACGCGTCGCCGCCGAATTTGGGCGCGACGAAAAATTGCTTGCTGCGCTTCCTCGACTGGCCCTTTCCGATCCGGATCCCTCCGTGCGCCGAGCCGCACTGTCGCGCTGCGCTGATCTTGCCGTAGCCCAGGAAGCTTCATACACCGAAACCGATCCGGAGAATCGGACGCATGCCCGCGCCCTCTATTTCTCCCTGATGGCGGGTACCCATGAGCAAGCGCCATCGCTCGCCACGCGCCAGCGCCTGGTGCACGTGCAGACCGATCGGGCGCTGATCCTGCATGTGGCGATCTACAGCCCCGAACAAGGCCTGCGCGAGCTTGCGCAACAACGGCTCGAGGGCGACCGCTGCGAGGGGACGAGGGAAGTCATCGCAGATCTTGGCCTGTCCGACCCAATCTTCAACAAGCTGCGCTCCCGCGTGGTACTGCGTCGTGCGATTGTCACGGCGGCCTGCGAAATTGAACGCGCCCTGGCCGCCGATAACGCTGATTCAGCGCTCAGCTGGACCGATGCCTTGGAGCGTTTTGTCGGCGACTGGCCGGCACGCTGGCCGTTGCCGCATTACGTGGCGCGTGTGAGCGGCCTGCTGCAGCAAGCCTGGTTCAAGCCGCCAGCACCGCCGCTCACGCCACCGCCGCTGCAGGACACGTATTTCCCGCCATTGCGATTCAATCTCCCGCACAGCGCCACCCACCCGACATGACACCACGTTCCCGCATGTTCAGTCGCAAACGTACCGCCGAAGTCACCCGCACCATCGCCACCAGCCTGATTGCCCACGGGACTCGCGTCATCGGTGACGTCCACTTCGAAGGCAGCTTGTTTCTCGAAGGCCAGGTCGATGGAAAGGTCGTGGCGATCGAGCCAGGCGCATTGCTGACGATCGGCGAACAAGGCCTGGTGCAGGGAGACCTACGCGTGCCGGCGGCGATCATTCACGGCGATGTACGCGGCAATGTGTACGCCATGGAACGACTCGAGCTGGCCGCGACGGCCCGCGTTGCCGGCGACGTTTGCTATAGCTCCATCGTCGTGACGGCCGGCGCGCAGATCCAGGGTCGATTGCAGCACGCCTCTTTGCTCAACGACGAGGACACTGCATTGCACATCGCAGCTGCCCACCTGATCACGGCAGTCATGCCGGCGGAACTTGCTTTGGAAGCGATCGCGACGCCTGCCGACGAAGTGGTCGAGACCAGCTCGACGAACCTGGGTTCCGAGCTGGCAAGCGACTCATCCCTGCCTGGTCTCCAAGTCGACACCGGCTTCGAACCCGTATCGGATAGGCGCTCCCGCAAGCGCGGCCGGCAACATCCGAGCAAGCCCAACGCCTGATACGCCTTGCCCCGCACAAAGGCGGGGCAAGGCTTTCACACATCAAGACTCACACCAGGCTCAGCCGGCGCAGCTGGCGCGAGGTTAGGACTTCAACGCTGTGACCAGCACATCGACGCGGCGGTTCGCGGCCAGGCAGGCAATCAAGGCGCTACGTTCGGTCTGGACGCAATCGGCGACGGGATTGCGCTTGCCGCGTCCCTCAGCCTGAATCAGGCGACTGTCCACGCCGCGCGAGACCAGATAGTCCTTCACGGTGTCGGCGCGCTTCTGCGAGAGAGCATCGTTGTAGGCATCGCTGCCCAGGCGGTCGGTGTAACCGACCACGCGCACGCTTTGCACCTGGCCGGCGTGCAGCGCGATGCCCTTGGCGAGCTGGTCGAGTTTGGCCCGACCCTCGGCCGACATATCCGACAGTCCCGCGCGATCGAAGGCGAACAACGCATCCGAACCCAGCGTAAACCGCTCGGTGCTGGCGGCCGGCGCAACCACGGGCGGCGGCGGCGCCGGTGCCCGTGCGAGTTGCTGGAAGCGCGAACACTCCTCGGGCAACCAGTAAAAGCGCTGGGCCAGCTTGTCGCTGTCAAACAGCACCTTGAACTGGCAAGTCACCACGTGATCGCCTTGCGCGGGTTCGCGGAAGTTGAAGACGTAGTTCCACTCGCGCACGCCCCATACGCCCTCGCTGAAGTGCGGGTAGCCAATGAGGTCGCTGATCTGCTGCTTGTTCAGGCCCGCATGCACGCGGACCAGGTTGTCCAGGCTGGGGAAGGTTCCGCCATGGTGCATCGGCGTAGTGTCGCCGACGTGCGGCCAGTTGATGGAGTCTGCGCCCCGGCCATCCTGGTGGACGTTGCGACTCACGTTGCCGCAGGCCGCCAGTACGAAGGCCGTCGCCAGCAACAACGGCGCGACTGTGAATGACTTGAAATTGATGCGCATGCTTTTTGCAAATCCTGTTGCCGATGAATACAAGAACCATCAATCCCTCTGCCTCAAAGGCAGAGGGATATCCATAGTCAGCCCTTACCAGGCCATACCCGCGCCCACACCCACGCCCAAGCCGTCCTGCTGCGAGCCGGTCGCACTGGCCTTGAAGATGTAGCGACCACTTTCGGTAATCGTGGACATGCCGACCGAGATCGCGTTCTGCCCGTGGTAATTGCCGATGCCCACACCCACTACGCTTTGATTAGGCTGATAGGCCTGCGGAATATTGGCCGTCGCCAGCGCGGAGGCCGTGCCCGCATAAGCACGCTTGCCCATCTGGTTGATCTGCTGGTCGGTGTAGTTCTTCGACCAGTTCTGCGTGTTGACCATTGCGTCGTTGAGCTGACCCACATTCACCGCATCGGTCGTGGCCGTTCCCGCCTGCACATTGTGGATGGCGGTGCTGCCGCCGTTCGGGTTCAGCGTGACCGAGTTGTAGTTGGTGGAGCCATCGCTGTTGATGTCGTACTGCACGCCGCCCGCCTGCGCCGCCTTCAACTGGCTCACGTTCACCGCATCCGTGCCCTGCGTACCTGCAGCGACGTTGGTGATCTGACGCTCCTTGCCCGACGAACCCATCGAGACCGCGTTGGCGCGATCGGCGACGGATGCATTGCCGATCGCGACACTGTTGTCGGCAGTCGCCTGCGAACCATTGCCCAAGGCCAGACTGTTGTCGCCCGAAGCGGCTGCACCCGCACCGCCGGCGGCCGAGTTGTTGCCGGTGGGCGTGGGTGTCGGAGCTTTCTGGTCCACGCTGGTCTGGAACATGCCCGCCTGTCCCGTGCTGATGTTGGTGATGTCGCCGGCGATGTGGTTGACCGTGTTCTCGACCTTGCTCACACGTCCATCGAGCTTGTCGACGGCCTGGTTGGTGGCATACAGCTGCGAGCCATTAACCGCATCGGTGCTGGTGGACGAGAGCGTGCCCGCGGCCACGTTGGTGATGGTGCGCTCCTGCCCTGCCGCACCCACGCTCACGGTGCCCGTCGGATTGGCGCCGGCAAAGGTGTAGTTGTCGCCGGCGATCGTGGCGCCTGCGGTGCCTTTCACCGGTCCCGTGGTGGAGTTCGCACCCAGTGCCACGCTATTGCTGGTGCCGGCCGTCGCGCCATGGCCGATGGCCACGCTATCGGTGCCCGTACTGATCGCCTGGGGACCGACTGCTACCGAGTTCGAACCCACCGCCTGCGAGTCGGCCAGTGACGAGTTGGCGTGGAAGTACTTGATGCCGCCGCCACCGTTGATGTTGTTGATCGTGCCGCTGAGCACGTCCACGGCCTGGTTGGTGGCATACAGCTGCGAACCGTTCACGGCATCCGTGCTGTCGCTGGAGAGCTGGCCTGCCGCCACGTTGGTGACCTGACGTTCATTGCCCTTGCTGCCCACGCTCACCACGCTGGTGGGATTGGCACCCGCGAATTGATAGGTCTGGCCGCCAACGGTGGCGCTGGCAATCGGATTGCTCCTGGAAGTGACGGAGCCCGCGCCCAATGCCACGTCGTTGTCGTTGCTGGCTAGCGAGTTGCTGCCCAACGCGGTGGACGAAGCGCCGATGGCCCTGGCACCCACGCCCGCAGCCATGGCGTTGCCGCCCGTGGCTCCATCGTTGTTGTAGTTGGCTCCTTGCGTACCGTTGTCGTTGACGCTGTAGTAATGCGTCTTCGCGCCGTCCACCGTGGTGGTGAGCTGGCTGAGATTCACCGCATCGGTCGGCGCGGTGCCGGCGGCGAGGTTGGTGATCTTCGTGCCACCGGCATCGACCCCGTTGAGCGTGATGCTGGGGCCGCCGGTGATCACCACACCGTTGCTATCCATGGTGGTATTGCCGGTGGTCACGCTGGTGAATGCCGGCCTGTCGGTCATCTCGATCTGCAGCACACCGTTCGCATCCACCTCGGTCCTGAGGTTGTCGCCAACGTAGGTGCCTGGCGTGGTGCCCTTGCCCTGGATCAGCACCGTGTCGCCCAGTTTCTTCTGCACCGTGCCGCTGTTGCCGGCAAAGCTGAGCGGCGTGTTGGCAAGATCACCCAGCTGCGACACGTTCACCGCATCGCTGGGCGCCACGCCGTCGGCGACGTTGGTGAGCCTGGTGCCGCCGGTCTTGCTCACCGAGTCATACGTAGGTCCGCCCAGCGTGATGCTGTCGTGCGCGCTGCTGTCGTAGAGCACGGCATCGGCGGTGGCGCCCTTGAGCTGGGCCACGTTCACAGCATCACTGTCGGCCGTACCCGCGGCCACGCCGGTGATCTGGCGGAATTTATTGCTGGTGGCATCACCCACGCTGACGGCACCCAGCGTGCTCGTGGTCGCGTTGATCGCCGCAGTCTCCGCGACAGTCGCCGTGGCCGGCACATAGCCAGCCATGCCTGCTGCCGTGTTGGCCACCGACTTGCTTCCGATGGCGACGCCGTCGGCCATAAGGGACTTGGCACTGTTACCCAGCGCCGTCGAATTATCGCCACTGGCGCTGGCGCCATAACCCGCGGCCAACGCCCTGGCTCCAGCCGCATTGGCGCCGTAGCCGACGGCCGTGGCGCCGGATCCGGTAGCGCTGGTGGTCGAGCCCAAGGCGGTGGCCGTATCGGACAGCGCCTGCGAAGCAGCGCCCACACTGGTCGTCATGAGGCCCGTCGACACCGTGCCATCGCCGATCGCAACGGAGGACGTGCCAGACGCATTCGCATCGGTGCCGACCGCCACGGCCAGATTGCCCGCCGCGCTGGCGCTCACACCGGCCGCCAGGGCATGGGCGCCAGTCGCGCCGTCATTGTTGTAGTTGCCGCTCTGCGTGCCGCTGTCATTGACGCTGTAGTAATGCGACTTCGCGCCGTCCACTGCAGTGGAGAGTTGACCCACGTTGACGGCATCCGTGGATGCCGTGCCCGCCGCGACGTTGGTGATCTTCTGACCGCCGGCGTCGACGCCGTTGACGGTCATGCTGGGACCACCGGCGATCACCACGCCGTTGGTGTCCATGCTGGTATTGCCCGTGGTCACACGGGTGAACACCGGCTTGTCGGTCATCTGCAGCTGCAGCACGCCGTTCGCGTCGACCTCGGTCTTGAGGTTGTCGCCAACGTAGGTGCCCGCGCTGGTGCCCTCGCCCTGAATCGACACGGTGTCACCCAGTCTTTTTTTCATGGAGCCCTGGTTGCCGGCGAAGGTCAGCGGCGTACCGGCCAGATCGTCGAGCTGCGACTTGTTCACCGCATCGCTGGGCGCAACGCCATTGGCGAGATTGGTGATCCTGGTGCCGCCGGTCTTGGTCGTCGCGTTGTAGGTCGGACCGCCCAGCGTGACGCTGTCGTGCGTGCTGCTGTCGTAGATCACGCTGTCCGCCGTGGCGCCCTTGAGCTGGGCCACGTTCACCGCATCGCTGTCGGCGGTGCCTGCCGCCACGCCGGTGATCTGGCGGAATTTGTTGGTGGCGGCGTCGCCCACGCTGACGGCGCCGAGCGTGCTCCTGGTCGCGTTGATCGCTGCTGCCTGCGCCGCCGTAGCCGTCGCCGGCACATAACCGGCGATGCCTGACGCGATGCTCGCCACTGACTTGCTGCCGATGGCAACACCGTCCGCGACCAAAGCCTTGGCGCTGTTGCCCAGCGCCGTTGAGCTGTCGCCGCTCGCGCTCGTGCCGTAACCGGAGGCAAGCGATCTGGCGCCAGCCGCGTTCGCGCCGTAGCCGATGGCCGTGCCGCCAAAGCCGGTGGCACTCGTGGTAGACCCCAAGGCAGTGGCGGTATCACCGATGGCCTGCGCACCAGCTCCCACACTGGTGGTCATCAGACCCGTCGATACGGAGCTGTCTCCGATGGCAACGGCCGAAGTTCCGGAAGCACTTGCGTCCGTGCCAACGGCCACGGCCGAACTACCCGCTGCACTGGCATCGAGGCCGGCCGCCAAGGCGCCCGCACCCGTGGCGCCGTCGCCGTTGTAGTTGCCAGCCTGCGCGCCACCATCGTTGACGCTGTAGTAGTTCGCAATGCTTTGCAGGCCACTCTTGATGGCCCCGCCAGCGGCGGACACGGCAGGGGCGGCCATGCCGCCGACCAACAGCGCGCCAGCGATGGCCAGACTCAGCTTGGCCGATCCCGTCTTCTTGTGACCCGTGGCCAATTCAGAAACGACGACGAAGCATTCTTTCTCGTCATCCCAAACGACGTGATAAATTTTGTTCACAACCAAGTCCTTTCCAGCATGAAGGCCGTAACGTGAGATACGGCGTCATGCTAGAAATCACTTTAAGTTGCGAACATAAGGCAGCGTCTTAAAAGCTTGCGACCGGTTTTACCGCCGCTGATAAAACGCCTGCCTTTTCATGGCGCTTCGCTTCGATGTGGGCGAGCGCCCACAAACAGTCGGCCTGCACGCTGTCGCATCCACGGCCCCAACGCACAAAAAAATACGGCGATGCATCAGCATCGCCGTTCGTCACACTTCCCCTGCATGGGAACCACTTGAGACAAACCATAAACAGACACCGCGGGTTTTCACCCGCGGCGTCGTGTTGATTACATTTCCTTCTTGGCCTTGGTCAGCAGCTGATCGAGCAGCGCGATGGCCAGGTCGATTTCTTCGTGCGTGATGTCCAGCGACGGCGCGAAGGTGATCACGTTCTTGTACCAGCCACCCACGTCGAGCACGAGGCCGATCTTCTTGCCGTTGTGCTCCAGGTCGCCGGCCAGACCGATGTCGACCATCTTGTCGAGCAGCGCCTTGTTCGGCGTGAAGCCGTCGTCGGTGCAGATCTCGGCGCGCATCGCCAGACCCAGGCCGTCGACGTCGCCGATTTCCTTGTGGCGCTTCTGCAGGTCGCGCAGGCCTTCGAGGAAGTGCGCGCCCTTCTTCGGCACGCTGGTCTCGTAGTCCAGCTCGTAACCCATCTTGATCACTTCCAGACCCAGCGCGGTGCCGAGCGGGTTGGAGTTGAACGTCGAATGGGTGGAGCCCGGCGGGAAGATGGTCGGGTTGATCAGCTCTTCGCGCGCCCACAGGCCCGACAGCGGGTTCAAGCCGTTGGTCAGCGCCTTGCCGAACACGATGATGTCCGGCGTCACGCCGAAGTGCTCGATCGACCACAGCTTGCCGGTGCGCCAGAAACCCATCTGGATTTCGTCGACCACCATCAGGATGCCGTACTGGTCCAGCACCTTCTTCAGGTCCTTGAAGAAGTTCATCGGCGGCAGCACGTAGCCGCCGGTGCCCTGGATCGGCTCGACGTAGAACGCGGCGTACTCAGCCTGATTGACCTTGGGATCCCACACGCCGTTGTATTCGGTTTCGAACAGGCGGGCGAACTGGCGCACGCAGGCATCGGAATATTCTTCCGGCGTCATGCCCTTGGGGCGACGGAACGGATACGGGAACGGCACGAACATCGCGCGCTCGCCGAAGTGGCCGAAGCGACGACGGTAGCGGTAGCTGGACGTGATCGACGAAGCACCCAGGGTACGACCGTGGTAGCCGCCCTCGAAGGCGAACATCAGGCTCTTGCCGCCGGTGTAGTTGCGCACAAGCTTGAGCGAATCTTCCACCGCCTGCGCGCCGCCGACGTTGAAGTGCACGCGGCCCTTCAGGCCGAACTTCTGCTGCGCATCGACGGCGATGGTCTTGGCCAGCTCGATGCGGGTCTGGTGCAGGTACTGCGAAGCGACCTGCGGCAGCACGTCGATCTGGTTCTTCAGCGTGTCATTGAGGCGCTTGTTGCCGTAACCGAAGTTGACGGCCGAGTACCACATCTGCAGATCGAGGAAGCGCGTGCCAGCGGTGTCGATCATCCAGCTGCCTTCGCCGTGGCGGAAGATCTTCGGCGGATCGACGTAATGCACGGTGTCGCCAAAGGAGCTCCACTGGGCCTCATCGGCCAGCAGCTGGGCGTCGGGAATGACCACGCCAGCGGCGTTCTTGTCGTAAGCGTTCATCAGGAAATCCGGAATAGATCAGCAAGAGGTTGAACCGGCGAGGCCGGTTCAGGGGATGGTGACGGCCAGGGCGGGCTCGCCAGGCGTGTGTTCGGCCAGCAGGCTGCCGTCGAGCAGACGGGGCAGCAGCTCCAGCGCATCCTCGAAGCCGGTGATCGGCACATAGGGGATGCCGGCGGCGCGGCAATGCTCGATCAGGCGATGCTTGGCGAACACGAAATCGACGCGGTCAGCCGCGCAGAAGTCCGAAGCGCCGTCGCCGATCAGCAAGGTCTTGGTGCCCGTCTTGGCGGCCTGGGCCGCCACGGCGCACTTGCACGTGCCGCTGCGGCAACCGTCCGCCTGGAACGGCGAGGTCAGCTGCCACTGACGCGGCGGCGTGGCCGGAGCCAGGTGATTGGCGGCCAGCGGCAGATCGTCCAGGCCGTAGCGGCCGAGGATCTTGTGGATGGCGTAGTCGAGGCCGTCGCTCACCACCCGCAGCGGGGTCGACAACTCGCGCGTCTTGGCCACGAAGGCCGGGAACGCGTGGTCGATCCACAGCGAGGAGAGATGCTTGTCCAGCTCGTCCTGGGTCATGTCCAGCAGACCCACCTGCCCGGTCATGCATTCGCGCGAGCCGATGCGGCCGGCACGCCAATCCTGCTCCAGCGTTTCCCAGCCGGGACGGCCGAAACGGTCGAGCAGGGAGTCGATCACGTCCTCGACGGAAATGGTGCCGTCGAAATCGCAGAGGATGGTCCAGCCTGTCACTCGGTGCAGCTCCGCCAATGCAGTGTGGAGATAAGACTAGAAAGACACCCCTTTCGGCCCCCTTTCTTTCCGAAAGAAGCTGCGCGGACGTCTTCATTCAGACAGACTTCCTCTTCACCCCATAAGCCAGTTGTAGGGAAGGTCCGGTATCCTTTGCCAACCCCGGATCGCAGCGTCGATCGAACCCCCAGGAATTTCGTGCTTCATCGTCGAAACAACCCGGATCTGCCGAACATGGAAGCTGCACCTCGCCGGGATCGCCATCCACTGATGAACGCCCTGCTGGCGTGTGGACTTGCGGTACTGGCCGGCTGCTCGGTGGCCCCGCTGCCCGAGCTCAAGCCGCCCGTCCCCGAGACCTGGCGCAATGCGCCGGCCGGCGTGGCGCCGCCCTCCGCCGACCTCAAGGGTTGGTGGACGGCGCTGGGCGATCCTGCGCTGGACGCGCTGATCGATCGCGCCCTGCAGAACAACCTGGATGTTGCCCAGGCCGCCGAGCGCCTGCGCGCCGCCCGCACCCTGAACCACCACGCCCGCGATCCCTACCTGCCCAGCCTGCATGGGCGCACCAACGACGTGATCGATCCGGATACCACCGCTTCGTATTTCGTGGTCGGCTTCGATGCCGTATGGGAGCTTCCCCTGTTTGGCGCCTGGCAGAGCAGCAAGCGCGCGGCCCAAGGACAGGAAAATAGTGCGGTCGCCGCGTTGCGCGGCGCCCAGGTGTCCCTGGTCGCCGAAGTCAGCCGTCGCTGGATCGAATTGCGCACCGCCCAACAGCAAGCCCAGTTGTTGGGCGGCGTGCGTGATGCCCTGCAGGAAAAGCTGCGACTGCAGCAGGTCCGCGCTCAGCTGAAGCTGGTGGCGCCCGCCGACATCGCCAAGACCCAGGCGGAGCTGGCCCGTTCCGAGGCCGCGCTCACCGAGCCCCAGCAGACCATCATCGCCTGCGTGCAACAACTGGCCGTGCTGATGGGTCAGCCCGAGCCCGATCCAGCCTGGCTCACGCCCGGCCCGCAACCGCAGCTGGGCGCGTGGCAGCTGACCACCGCGCCCGCCGACATGCTGCGTGCACGTCCGGAAATCGCCAGCGCGGAGGCCGAGGTGCTGCGCGCCGCCGGCGATCTGGGCATGAGTCGCGCGGACATCTATCCGCATATCGGCCTGGGCGCGTCGCTGCAATGGTCGACCAATATTCTGTCCAACTACCGCGCGCACACCGGCGAAGCCATTTCCTCGTTCGGCCCGATCATCGACGTGCCCTTGTTCGACTGGGGGCAGCGCGTGGCCGCGGCGCACGCCAAGGATCATCAGCTGAAGGCCGCCGTCTACGCCTATCGCCAGGCGGTGTTGCAAGGCGTCGCGGAAGCGGAAACCGCGATGGGTGATCTGGAGCAGTCGCGCGCACGCGAGGACGCCACACAGCGCGCCAGCGTCGCACTGGACGGCACCATCGCCGCCCTGCGCAAGCGTGAGGAACTCAACCTGGGCAGCAAGCTCGACGTGCAGGACGGCCTGATCGAAAACCAGCGTGCGCAGCTTGAACTGGTCAGCGCCATCGCCGCGCGCGACCTCGCCTATGTCTCGCTGTACAAGGCCCTGGGCGGCGCACCGATGTCCAACCCGCCGCTGCCTTCGGACGCGCCCGTGTCGGACGTGCCCGTGGCAAAGGGCACGGACTGATGGTCGCGCTGGCACGCAAGACGCTCATCTACGAATGGCGCCGCTTTCTGCCGGCGATCCTCGCCGTCGGCTTCGCCGGCCTGCTGCAGCTGCTGCAGGCTGCGCTGGTGCTCGGCATCTTCGGCAGCGCCAGCGTGTACATCACCGGATCGTCGGCGGATTTGTGGGCGGGCTATCCGGGCACGCAGAGCGTGAACCTCGGCCGCTCGATCGATTCGGGCGTGGAAATGCGACTGCGCATGGACCCGGCTGTCACCGCGGTGGAACCGTTCCACTGGGTCGATGCCGACTGGCGCGGACCCAGCGATACGGGCGGCGTGTCGGTGTTCGTCTCCGGCATCAATGCACGCCCCGACGGCATGCTGTTCGCCCATGCCCTGCCGCCTGCCTTGCGTGCACGCTTGAACGAACCCGATGCCGTCATCGTCGATCGCGCCGACCTCGACAGCCTCGGCGTCAAGGTGGGCAATAGCGCCGTCATCAATGGCCATCGCGTGCGCGTGGTCGGCGTGAGCAGCGGCTTGCGCGCGCTCGGCGGCGTGAACGTGGTGGCTTCGCTGGCCACCGCGGCCGAACTCGATACGGATCCATCCAACGCCAACCGCATGACGTATTTCGTGGCGAAGCTGCGCAACCCGGCTGCGGCCGACGATGTCGCGGCGCGCCTGCGCGGCAATGGTGCGTTCGGCAAGTACGACGTGTGGACCGCGCAGGATTTTGCCCGTCGCTCGCAGCTTTACTGGATGTTCGACACCGGCGCCGGCGCCGGCGTGTTGTTCCTTGCCGGCATCGTGTTCCTAGTCGGCGCCGTGATCACCAGCCAGACCCTGGTCGCCGCCGTGATCGGCTCGGTGCGCGAATACGCCACGCTCAACGCGCTGGGCGTCGGCGTGGGCGCGCTGCGTCGGGTGGTGATGGAACAGGCGTTCTGGGTGGGGGCGCTAGGCCTGGTCGGCAGCACCGTGCTCGGCGCCATTGCGCTGGCCATTGCGCGCAGCCGCAGCGTGCCGGTGGCGCTCGATCCATGGACCACGCTGGCCTGCCTCGCGCTGGGCATGGGCCTGGCCATCGTCTCCGGCCTGGCCGCCATGCGCAGCCTGCGCCGCGCCGATCCTGCCACGTTGTTGAGGTAAGCGATGAGCGCGCAGCCACAGGCCATGCCTACGGTGTCGTTGCAGGCACGCAACGTCACCAAGTCGTTCTCGTCGGGACCGATTCACCACACCGTGCTGCACGACCTCACGCTGGACGTGCATGCCGGCGAACTGACCCTCATCTCCGGTCCGTCCGGCTGCGGCAAGAGCACCCTGCTCGCCATCCTCAGCGGCCTGCAGGCGGCCGACAGCGGCCATGTGATGGCGCTGGGCCAGGAGCTGGGCGTGCTCGGAATGCGCGAGCTTGAGCGCTTTCGACTGCTGCATACCGGTTTCGTGTTCCAGGGCTTCAATCTGTTCCCCGCGCTCAATGCGCTGGAACAGGTGGAGCTGCCGCTGAGCTATCTCGGCCTTCCGCCAGGCGAAGCCCGCCGTCGCGCCGTCGCGTCGCTGGAAGAAGTCGGCATGGGCCCGCGCATGGAGCTACGCCCGTCCGAACTTTCCGGCGGCGAAAAGCAGCGCGTGGCGATTGCCCGCGCGCTCGCCAAGGAGCCGGGGCTGCTGTTTGCCGACGAGCCCACCAGCGCGCTCGACGCCGCGAACGGTCAGATCGTCATCGATATTCTTCACCGCATTGCACGCACGCACGGCACCACCGTGTTGTGCGTCAGCCACGATCCCCGGCTGGTGGGCCACGCGGACCGCGTGCTCGCCATGGAAGATGGCCGTATCCTTAGTGACCGTGTGCCCTCCGCGACATTGACGTCGGGGCACGAGGAACCCTCTGCATGACCTTGCGCCCGCTACATTCCCTGCTTGCCCTGGTGCTGGTGGCACCCGTGCTGGCTGCCTGCTCGCATGACGACAGCGGCAAGTCGAACGCCACCAGCGCACCCGCTGCCACGTATGCGGCGGTGGCGCGTGGCCGTGTCGATATCGAAGGCGGCCTGCTCAAGCTCAGCATGCCGCGCGAAGGGGTGGTAGCCGACATCAAGGTGCGCGAAGGCGACCATGTGAAGAAGGGCCAGGTACTGGCCGTGCTCGACACCAAGCCGGCACAGCTTGCCGTGAGCGCCGCCGAAGCCGAGCAGAAGCAAGCCAGGGCGCAGGGCAGCCTGCTGGAAGCGCGCCTGAAGGCTGCACAGCAACGCGCCACGCGATTGCAGGCAGCCGCTGCAGCCGGTGCGGGTGATGGCCAGACTGCCGATGACGCCAAGGACGCCGCCACCCAGCTGCAAGGCGAGCTCGACAACGCGCGCGCCGCCGACGCCATGGCGGCACAGAAACTGGAAGCCGCGCGCTATGAACTGGCGCAGCGCAGCCTGGTGGCGCCGGTGGACGCGCAGATTGTCGAGCGCGATATCCAGCCCGGCGCCACGGTGTCGCCGCAAGGCGGCGCGGCCTTCGTGCTGCTGCCGGAAGGCGCGCGCATCGTGCGTGCCGAACTCAACGAATCGTTCGTGAGCGCCGTGCATGAAGGCATGCATGCCCAGGTCGTGGACGACAGCGGCAGCGGTGTGCCGACGTTGGGCGCACACGTGCAGCGCATCGGCACCGTGTTCGGTCCCAGCGCGCTGGAAGAGGATCCGCTGATCCGCGCCAACACCCGCACGGTCGAATGCGTGCTGGTGTTCGATCAAACGCCGCCGCCGTCGCTGCGCATCGGCCAGCGCGTGATCGTGCAGTTCGGCGACAACGCAGGCGTGCGCGCCAAACCCGGCGCGTGATTCGTATCGGCATGCTGATGCGCCGTGTTGCCGCCAGCGTGCTGCTATCCGGCTGTGCGCTGTGCTCGATGGCCAGCGCGGACGACGCGACCGAAGGTCCGAACATCATTCTCGGTGCAGGCGTGCAGCGCATGCCGGCCTGGCTCGGTTCCAGCGATCACCGCGACCAACCCGTGCCTTATATCGATGCCGAGCTGCCCTGGCACATCACGCTCTCGACGCTCGATGGCCTGACCGTGGATTTCATCCACAGCGGCAAGTGGCATGGCGGCCTTTACGGCAACTACCTGTGGGGACGCGATCGCGACGAGCTGGGGCCCAAGCTGGGCGGCATCGTCGATTCGCTGTCGCCGCGCATCAATGGCGGCGGTTATCTGGAATACCAGGCCACCACGCAATTCAGCGTGGGCGGCAATCTGGCGCATGACACGCAGGGTGCCGGCGCCTACCTCAACCTGTATGCGGACTACGACCTGCCCGTCATCGGTTACCTCAACCATAGCCTTGAGCTGCAATGGCAGGCGATGAACGGGCCGGCGATGCGTCGCTACTTTGGCGTATCGCCCGAGCAGGCCAGTAGGCTCGACATCGCACCGTGGTCACCCGATGCCGGCGGCCAACAGATCTCGCTCGAATACGACGCGTATATGCCGACCAGCCTGCATACCGGCTTCGCCGTGGCGATCAATTACACGCGCCTGCTCGGCGATGCCTCCGGCAGTCCGCTGGTGCGCAGCTTTGGTTCGCCCAACCAGCTCACCACGACGCTGGCCTTCGTCTACCGCCTCTGAGCAGGGCGCTGTCGCTTCAGCGGTCGTCGCGTGTCCAGATCTGGCCGTCGACTTCGTGCACCGGAAAACTAGCGATCGGTTCGTACGCGGGCGGGCAGGTGACGGCGCCCGTGCGCACGTCGAAGCGCGCC
The DNA here is from genome assembly GCF_001010355.1 of Dyella japonica DSM 16301. Taxonomy (GTDB): domain Bacteria; phylum Pseudomonadota; class Gammaproteobacteria; order Xanthomonadales; family Rhodanobacteraceae; genus Dyella; species Dyella japonica. The sequence continues at coordinate 53,414 of NZ_JPLA01000002.1, forward strand.
CCGTGACGCGGACATTCCACTTCGAAACCGTGCACCTCGCCGCCGGCGAGATCGCCGCCATCGTGGCTGCAGACGTCTTCGATGGCGTAGAGATCGCCGTCGATGTTGTAGACGGCGATGGCAGTGTCGCCGTCCCATACCACCTTGAATTCGCCCGGCAACATCTCGCTGCGCGTGCCCACGAAGATCCAGTCGGCGAGATTCATGCGTACACCTCGCCCAAGGGCTTGCTCATGCACACGAAGTGCAGGTCATCGCGGCGCGGAAGGCCGCAGCGTTCATCGCCATAGGGGAATGGCAGCGTTTCGCCAGTGAGCTGGTAGCCGCGGCGTTCGTACCAGGCGATCAGTTCGGCACGCTGCACGATCACCGTCATGCGCATGGTCGGCACCTGCCACGAGGCGTGCGCCACGCGCTCGGCTTCGGCCAGCAGGGCTCGACCGATGCCGCCCATCTGCAACTCGGGATTCACCGCGAACATGCCGAAGTAACCGGCGCCGCCCTGCCGCTCGATATGGCAGCAGGCGAGCAGGACGCCGTCGCGCTCGGCCAGCAGGATCTTGCTGCCGTCGCGGCCGATCAGCTCGGACACGCTTTGCGGATCGGTGCGCTGCCCGTCCAGCAGATGGCTTTCGGTGGTCCAGCCGCGCTGGCCGGATTCGCCGCGGTAAGCCGATTCGACGAGGGCCACCACGGCCGGCACGTCGGCGGCCATAGCGGTGCGATAAAGGAGTTCAGACGCGGTAATCATTCCCACATGATACCGCCCACCGGCGGATCGCACCGCACAATGACCTTCGACACTGTCGGCTCCCTGACAGCCCTGCCTAGCCTGTGGATTGGGGCCGAGCGCCCTGCGTATGACCACGACCGGATGCATGCCACGCATCCCACCAGGGAGACTCCATGAAGAACCGCATTGTGAAACCGCTCGCGCTGGCCGTGGGCTTGGCGCTGTGTACCGGCGCGCTGGCCGCCCCCGGCGGCTCCTTCGACGTGAAGGAGCTGGACACCAACAAGAGCGCCTGCAACGACTTCAACGGCTTCGTCAATGCGAAGTGGCTCGCCGCCAATCCGATCCCTGCCGACCGCACGCGCTGGGGTTCGTTCGATGCGCTGCGCGAAGGCAGCCTCAACGTGCAGCACAGCATCGTCGACAAGGCCGCCAAGGATGCCGCCAGCGCGCAGCCGGGCTCGATCGAACAGAAGATCGGCTACTTCTACGCCTCGGGCATGGATGAAACCGCCATCGAAAAAGCCGGCTACGACCCGATCAAACCGGAGCTCGCGCGCATCGACGCGCTGAAGAACAGCAAGGACGTGGTGGCCTATATCACCGACAGCTACGCCCGCGGCAACCCGGTGACGTTCCGCTTCTACGGCAACGCCGACTTCAAGGACTCCAGCCGCCAGATCGCCTACGCCAACCAGGGCGGCCTGGGCCTGCCGACGGCCGATTACTACAGCAAGCCGGACTTCGAAAAGATCCGCACCGCCTACGTCGCGCATATCGCGCGCACGCTGCAGCTGGTGGGCGTGAGCGAAGCCGACGCGCAGAAGCAGGCCAAGGCCGTGATGGCGTTCGAGACGCGCCTCGCCGCCGCCTCGCTGGTGCCCACCGAGCTGCGCCAGCCGGAAAACCGCTATCACTTCGTCAGCATCGCCGAAGCCGACAAGGCGACGCCGCACTTTGAATGGGCCGCGTTCTTCAAGGCGCAGGGCGCGGACGTGAAGGATGGCTTCTCGCTCTCGCAGCCGAAGTACTTCGCCGAGTTCGACAAGATGCTGGCCGACGTACCGACCAACGACTGGCAGGCCTATCTGCGTTTCCATGCGATCGACGCAGCCGCACCGTATCTCTCCACGCCGTTCCAGCAGGAAGACTTCGCCTTCAACGCGCAGACGCTCAACGGCCAGAAGGAAATGAAGGCGCGCTGGAAGCGCACGCTCGACAGCGTGGAAGGCGGCATGGGCATGGCACTGGGCCAGCTCTACGTGGCACAGACCTTCTCGCCGGAATCCAAGGCACGCGCCGAACAGCTGGTCGGCGATCTGCGCGCGGCCTACAAAAACCGCATCGAAAACCTGCCGTGGATGAGTGAAGCGACCAAGAAGAAGGCGCTGGAAAAGTGGGCCACCTTCACCCCGAAGATCGGCTATCCGGACAAGTGGCGCGACTGGGCCGGCCTGACCATTCCCAGCGGCAACAGCTATTTCCAGAACGTGCAGGCGGCCGACAAGTTCAACTATGACTACATGGTCGACAAGATCGGCAAGCCGGTCGACCGCACCGAATGGGGCATGACGCCGCAGACGGTGAACGCGTACTACAACTCGCTCAAGAACGAGATCGTGTTCCCTGCAGCCATTCTGCAGCCGCCATTCTTCGACGCCAAGGCGGATGACGGCCTGAACTACGGCGGCATCGGCGCCGTGATCGGCCACGAAATGGGCCACGGCTACGACGACCAGGGCAGCAAGTTCGACGCCCAGGGCAACAACGTCAACTGGTGGACCGACGAAGACCGCAAGGCCTTCGAAGCGCGCACCGACCGCCTGGCCGACCAGTTCAACCACTACGAAGCGCTGCCGGGCAAGTTCGTCAACGGCAAGCTGACCATGGGCGAGAACATCGGCGACCTGGGTGGCCTCAATGCCGCCTACGACGCGCTGCAGATGGCGCTGGCGCGCAATCCTGCCGAAGCGAAGAAGAAGATCGACGGCTACACGCAGGACCAGCGCTTCTTCCTCAACTGGGGTCGCGTGTGGCGCGGCAGCATCCGCCCGGAAGCGCAGCTCACCCTGCTCAACACCGATCCGCATGCACCGGCTCAGTTCCGCGCCATCGGTGCGCCGTCGAACATGCCGGCGTTTGCACAGGCGTTCCAGTGCAAGGCGAACGACGTCATGGTGCGTTCGGCCGATAAGCAGGTGAAGATCTGGTAACGCTTGTCACCTGGTAAGCAAACGAAACGCCGCGGTCATGCCGCGGCGTTTTCGTTGGTGTGGCTAGCTAGTCACCAGATATCGTGCGGATAGCTAAATGCGTGGCGCCGAACGAGGCGAATCACTGACACCACGCGTTCACAACAGCAGCTTGCGCACCTTGAGCAAGGCCGTGATGAAGGCATCGACCTCTTCGCGGGTGTTGTAGAACGCGAGCGAAGCACGCAGCGTGGCCGGCACCTGGAAGAACTGCATCAGCGGATGGGCGCAATGGTGGCCCGAGCGCACAGCAACGCCCTGCAGGTCGAGCAGCGTGGCCAGGTCGGTGGCTTGGGCGCCCTCGATCAGGAACGAGATCACCGGCTCCTTTTCCTTGGCCTCGCCAAACAGGCGCAGGCCGGGAATTTCGCGCAGGCGCTCGGTCGCATAGGCCAGCAGCTGCTGTTCCCAGGCGTGGATGGCTTCGAAGCCCACGGAGTCGTAATAGTCGATCGCTGCCGTGACACCCGCGAAACCGGCGATATTCGGCGTGCCCGCTTCGAACTTGTGCGGTGCGGCGGCAAACGTGGTGCCGGAGAAACTCACCTCACGGATCATCTCGCCACCGCCAAAGAACGGCGGCATCGCCTCGAGCAGTTCCTTGCGCGCCCACAGGCCACCGGTGCCGGTGGGCGACAACATCTTGTGGCCGGTGAAGGCGTAGAAATCGCAACCCAGCGCCTGCACATCCACGGGGCGATGCGGCACCGCCTGTGAGCCGTCCACCACCAGCGGAATGCCACGCTTGCGGCATTCGCGCGCAATCTCGCGCACCGGATTGACCGTGCCCAGCACGTTCGACACATGGGTGACGCAGGCCAGCTTCACGTCGGGCGTGAGCATCTCGATGTACTTCTCGAGGATCAGCTCGCCGCGCTCGTCGATTGGCGCCGCCTTGACCGTGGCGCCCGTGCGCGAGGCGACGATCTGCCACGGCACGATATTGGCGTGATGCTCCATCACCGTGGTGAGGATGCTGTCGCCTTCCTTCAGGCGCGGCAGCGCGTAGCTGTAGGCGATGAGGTTCATCGCCTGGGTGGTGCCGGAGGTGAGGATCAACTCGTTGCGCGAGGTGGCATTGATGAAACGAGCCAGCTTGTCGCGCGAGCCTTCATAAGCCGCCGTCGCCTCTTCGCCCAGCAGATGCACGGCGCGCGACACGTTGGCGTTGTGATGACGGTAATGCGCGTCCACCGCCTCGATCACGCTCTCCGGCTTCTGGCTGGTATTGGCGTTGTCGAAGTAGATCAGCGGCTTGTCGTGCACGGTGCGCGAGAGCAGCGGGAAATCCGCGCGGATGCGCTGCACATCGAAAACGGTCGGGCTCGGCTTGGTCTGTGCGTTCATCGTGTTCGTTTCGCCTGCACTGTCGGGCCGCCGGTCAGGCGGAAGGCAATTGCGCCATCAGTCGTTCGTTGATGTGTTCGCGCAGCCCCTCGTCCGGCAGGGACTCGAACACGGCACGGCAGAAGGCCGCGGTAAGCATCGCGCGCGCTTCGGCCAGCGGAATGCCGCGCGAGCGCAAGTAGAACAGCGAGCGCTCGTCGAGCTGGCCTACGGTGGCGCCGTGCGCCGCCTTCACTTCGTCGGCGTAGATTTCCAGTTCGGGCTTGGTGTCGATTTCGGCCTGCGCGGAGAGCAACAGGTTCTTGCTGCTCAGGCTGGCGTCGCTGCCATCGGCGCCTTCGGCCACCACGATGGCGCCGCGGAACACACCGCGCGAACGCTCGTCGGCCACGCCACGCCATACCGACTCGGAGGTGGTATTGAGCGCCTGATGGCGGATCGACATCTGCGTATCCACGTGCTGACGACCGCGCAAGGCAAACACGCCGCCCGTATCCAGGCGCGACTTGTCGCCGGCCAGCACCGCGTGCAGATCGTGGCGCACCAGCGAACCGCCAAGCTCCAGCGCATACATCGCCGCGTGCGCTTCGGCATCCAGCTGGAGGCTGTCGTGGCGCACCAGCGTGCTGGCGTCGGAGGCATCCTGCAGCGTCACATGACGCAGCTTGGCGCCCTGGCGCAGCACGATATCGGTGACCTGGGTGCCGAGGTTCTGATGGGAATCGGTGGCCACGTGCTGCTCGACCAGGGAGAGCTCGGCGCCCTCACCCAGTTCGATGACCTGGCGCACATGCGATGCAAGCGCCGCATCCGCCGGCGCACCAACGAACAGCAGGCGGACGGTCTGGGCAATCTTTGCGTTCGCAGCCACGCGCAGCACCACGCCATCGCCGGCAAGCACCGCGTTGAGGCGGGCGAACACATCGCCGCCATCGCGGTAGTGGCGCGACAAGGCGAAACGCAACGGCTCGGCATCACCCTTCAGCACCTGCGACAGCGGCTGCAGCGTCAGGCCGGCCGGCAGGTTGTCCGCACGCGACAGATCCTGGCGGAACACGCCATTGACGAACACCAGTGAGGGACCGTCGATTCCAGCCAGCGCATAGCGATCCATCTCGATCGCACGCGTGGACGCCTGGGCGTCACCGGCAGCGAAACGGCGCTGACCCAGCGCGCGCAGTGCGGTGTACTTCCACGCCTCCATGCGCGTATCCGGCAGACCGCCCGCCACGAAGGCATCGAGGTTCTCGCGGCGCGCGGCATCCAGCCAACCGATACCGCTGCCCGGCAGCTGCGCCTGCGCGGCAGCCTCCAGCAGCGATTCGACGAAGGGCGTGCGCTGGGCCTCGCTCATGCCGAGGCTCCAGTGAGCGCGGGATCCTTGTCGTTCACCCACGCATAGCCCTGCGCCTCCAGCTTCAGCGCCAGGTTCTTGTCGCCGCTTTCCACGATGCGGCCATCGGCCAGCACGTGCACGAAATCCGGTTCGATGTAGTCGAGCAGGCGCTGGTAATGCGTGATGACCAGGAAGCCGCGCTCGCTCGAACGCAGCGCGTTGACGCCCTGTGCCACCTGCTTGAGCGCATCGATGTCCAGGCCCGAATCGGTTTCGTCCAGGATCGCCAGCTTGGGCTCCAGCACGGCCATCTGGAAAATCTCGTTGCGCTTCTTCTCGCCGCCGGAGAAACCTTCGTTCACCGCGCGATGCAGCAGCTCGTCGGAGATCTGCATGATCTTGAGCTTCTCGCGCACCAGCTTGAGGAACTGCATGGAGTCCAGTTCCTTCTCGCCGCGCTGCTTGCGCTGCGCATTGAGTGCGGCACGCAGGAAGTAGGTGTTGTTGACGCCGGGGATTTCCACCGGGTACTGGAACGCCAGGAACACGCCGGCAGCAGCGCGCGCTTCGGGTTCCAGCGACAGCAGATCGACGCCGTTGAAGGTGACCGAGCCTGCGGTCACTTCGTAGCCGTCACGGCCGGAAAGCACGTTGCCCAGCGTGGATTTGCCGGCGCCGTTGGGTCCCATGATCGCGTGCACTTCGCCCGGGTTCACGCTGAGCGTGAGTCCCTTGAGGATGTCCTTGCCCTCGACGCGGGCGTGCAGGTTTTCGATCTTCAGCATGACGGTTTCTTCATTGGGCAGCACCGGAGCGCCGCGTGTTCAAAATAGGATCGGATGCAGCGTTGGCGGCGATCAGCCAACCGCGCCTTCCAGCGACACTTCCAGCAGCTTCTTCGCTTCCACCGCAAACTCCATCGGAAGTTCGCGGAAGACCTGCTTGCAGAAGCCGTCGACGATCATCGACACGGCGTCTTCCTCGCCGATGCCGCGGCTGCGGCAGTAGAACAGCTGGTCGTCGGAAATCTTGGAGGTGGTGGCCTCGTGCTCGACGATGGCGGTGGGATTCTTCACTTCCATGTACGGGAAGGTGTGCGCGCCGCACTTCTTGCCGATCAGCAGCGAATCGCACTGCGTATAGTTGCGCGCGCCTTCGGCACCCTTCTCCACCTTCACCAGGCCGCGATAGCTGTTGCTGCTGCGGCCGGCGCTGATGCCCTTGGAGACGATCTTCGACTTGGTGCCCTTGCCGATGTGGATCATCTTGGTGCCGGTATCGGCCTGCTGACGATGATGGGTGAGCGCGACGGAGTAGAACTCGCCCACCGAACGATCGCCGCGCAATACGCAGCTGGGATATTTCCAGGTGATCGCCGAACCGGTTTCCACCTGGGTCCAGGAAATCTTCGAATCGTTGCCGCGGCAGTCGCCACGCTTGGTGACGAAGTTGTAGATGCCGCCGACGCCGTTCTCGTCACCCGGGTACCAGTTCTGCACGGTGGAATACTTGATCTGCGCGCGCTCCAGCGCCACCAGTTCCACCACCGCGGCGTGCAGCTGGTTCTCGTCGCGCATCGGCGCCGTGCAGCCCTCGAGGTAGGACACGTAGGCATCGTCTTCGCACACGATCAGGGTGCGCTCGAACTGCCCGGTGTTGATGGCGTTGATGCGGAAATAGGTGGACAGCTCCATCGGGCAACGCACGCCCTTGGGGATGAACACGAACGAGCCGTCGGAGAACACGGCCGAATTGAGCGCGGCAAAGAAGTTGTCGCCCGTCGGAACCACGCTGCCCAGGTACTTCTGCACCAGTTCGGGATGTTCGCGGATCGCTTCGCTCATCGAGCAGAAGATCACACCGGCTTCGGCCAGCTCCTTGCGGAAGGTGGTGCCCACGGAGACCGAATCGAACACCGCATCCACCGCCACGCCGGCGAGCTTGGCGCGCTCATGCAGCGGCACGCCGAGCTTGTCGTAGGTTTCCAGCAGCTTGGGATCGACTTCATCCAGCGACTTCGGGCCCGACTTGGGCGCGGCGTAGTAGCTGATCGACTGGTAGTCGATCGGCTTCAGGTTCAACTTGGCCCAGTCCGGCGTCGGCATGGTAAGCCAGTGGCGATACGCCTTGAGGCGCCACTCGGTCATCCACTCGGGCTCTTTCTTGAGCGCGGAGAGCTGGCGCACGATGTCTTCGGACAGGCCGGGCGGCAGATACTCCGTCTCGATGTCCGTGACGAAGCCGGCTTCGTAGCGACGGCCCAGCGCCTCGGCGACTTCGGCGTTGTCGCGCAGGGTCGTGGCGGAGAGGTCGCTGCGTTCAGTGGTTTCGGTGGTCATGGTGTTCTTCGTGTCGTCGTGGGCGTTCGTCATGGATGGCCTGGCGGTCATCCGATCAGGTTGGCGTCGATACGACGACTGGGTGGTTTGAGCATGTCGGACAGGCTGACCGCACGCAGCGCGCTATCGACCACGCTGTTGACGTGTTGCCAGTTGGAGCGGACCCCGCAAAGCGATTCGCGGTCGCATTGACCTTCGGCGAGGCTGCATTCGGTCATGCCGATGGGGCCTTCCAGCGCTTCCACGATCTGGGCCAGGGTGATGTCGTCGGCCGGGCGTGCCAGGCGGTAGCCGCCATTGACGCCGCGAAAGGACTCCACCAGGCCCGCATGGCCCAGCGACTTGAGCAGCTTGCTGACGGTGGGCAGCTCCAGGCGCGCCTCATCGGCGATCTGCGCCGTGCTGAGCACGTCGTCAGGATGGGCGGCGATGCAGGTCATCACCACGGTGGCGTAGTCGGTGAGTCGGCTGACGCGGAGCATGGGGGGCGGCCAGGGAGACTGCGGGGAATCGGTACCAAAATGGTACTGATTAATGCCCCTGGGGTCAAACCGCGGCAATGCACCAAAAGCGGGAATCGTCCGGGACAGAACGCCCCCATTCCGGGCAAGGTCACCCTGCCGGCTTACGAAAACATCCCCCTTCCCTCACCCTCATCCCTGCGAAAGCAGGGATCCAGTGCCTTTGCCTCTCCTCCAACCCATTGAAAGTCGATGGATTCCAGCTTTCGCTGGAGTGACGGTGGGAGGCGCGAGCACTCCCTGGCACGCATCCTGCTGCACCGCGACATATCGACCGCACGGGGAGCGTTGGGGATGAAGTGGATTACGGCGATTATCAAACCGTTCACGCTGGACGATGTCCGCCAGGCGCTGACCGAGGTGGGCGTGACGGGCATGACCGTCACCGAGGTGAAGGGATTCGGGCGCCAGCACGGCCATACCGAGTTGTATCGCGGGGCGGAATACGTGGTGGATTTCCTGCCCAAGCTCAAGCTTGAAGTGGCGGTGGCGGACGAACAGCTCGACAGGGCCGTGGAAGCCATTGTCAGCGCCGCGCGCACCGGCAAGATCGGCGACGGCAAGGTGTTCGTGAGCGAGCTGGAACAGGCCATCCGCATTCGCACGCAGGAGGTCGACGTCGATGCGCTTTGAGCTCAAAACCCTGCGCCCTGCCCTCACCCTCATGGGGCTGCTGGCCACCTCGCCCGTCTGGGCGCAGGCCGCCGCCGCGCCCACGCATATCGACAGCGGCGACACCGCGTGGATGCTCACCGCCACCGCCCTGGTGCTGCTGATGACCATCCCGGGCCTCGCGCTGTTCTACGGCGGCATGGTGCGCGCGAAGAACCTGCTGTCGGTGCTGATGCAGTGCTTCGCCATCACGGCGATGGTGTCGGTGCTGTGGATGGTCTACGGCTACTCGCTGGCCTTCAGCACGGAAGGCATGCAGGCCGGCGTGACCAATCTGCATTCGTTCATCGGCGGACTCGATCGCGTGTTTCTTGCGGGCCTCAAACCCGATTCGCGCTATCAGACGGTGCCGGAAAGCGTGTTCGTGATGTTCCAGCTGACCTTCGCCATCATCACGCCTGCTCTCATCATCGGCGCCTTCGCCGAGCGCATGAAGTTCAGCGCGCTGCTGTGGTTCAGCGGCCTGTGGCTGACCATCGTCTACCTGCCGGTGGCGCACATGGTGTGGAGCGGGCCGGGTTCCTTCCTTGGCGATCTGGGCGTGCTCGATTTCGCCGGCGGCACGGTGGTGCACATCAACGCGGGTATCGCGGGCCTGGTGGCCTGCCTGGTGATCGGCAAGCGTCGCGGTTATCCGAACGTGCCGATGCCGCCGCACAACCTGGGTTACACCGTGGTGGGCGCCAGCCTGCTGTGGCTGGGCTGGTTCGGCTTCAACGCAGGCTCCGCCGTTGCGGCCAATGGCAGCGCCGGCATGGCGATGCTGGTGACCCAGATCGCCACCGCTGCTGCCGCACTGGGCTGGCTCGCCATCGAATGGATCGTGCACGGGCGGCCCAGCGTGCTGGGCATTGTTTCCGGCGCCGTCGCCGGACTCGTGGCGGTCACGCCGGCCGCCGGTACCGCGGGGCCCGGCGGCGCACTGGTGCTGGGCCTGATTGCGGGCGTCGTCTGTTTCTTCAGCGCCACGCGCCTCAAGCACAAGCTCGGCTATGACGACTCACTGGATGTGTTCGGCGTGCACGCCATCGCCGGCATCATCGGCGCCCTGCTCACCGGCCCGCTGGCCTCGCCCAAGCTGGGCGGCTTCGGCACGGTGGAATCGCTGTTCGGGCAGTTGTGGATACAGGCCAAGGGCGTGGGCTTTACCGTGGTGTGGAGTGCCGCGCTGAGCCTGCTGATCCTCAAGCTAATCGACTGGACGCTGGGCCTGCGCGTGGATGACGAGCAGGAGCAGGTAGGTCTGGATCTCTCGTTGCACGAAGAGAAGGCTTACAACCTGTCGTGAGTGTACGCGTGCCCCCTCTGACCGGAGAGGGGGCACGCTCGTTTGTGGGAGCGCACCCTGTGCGCGACTGCCACGCCTAGGTGTACCGCTCCGTAGGTTTGTCGCGCACAGGGTGCGCTCCCACAGTAGATTTTCCACCGTAGATTCCGACCCAACTCTGGATCCCGGCATGACGAGGCGAATACCCGCTAAGCTTCTCTCATTGCCATTTCCAGCCCACCATGACCACCGTTCCCGACCGCGCCGCCGCCCGCCTCGCCTGGACCCGCTCCGCCCTTGGCGACCCTTCGCTCGAACTGGTTTCCGCCTCATCGGACGCCAGCTTTCGCAGCTACTGGCGCACGTATCACGACGGCAAGAGTTGGGTGGTGATGGATTCGCCGCCCGCGCTGGAGGATCCACGCCCCTGGATGGCCATGGGCGAAAGGCTCACTGCAGTCGGTGTCCATGTACCGGCCGTGCATGCGACCGATCTCGAGCAAGGCTTTCTGCTGATCGAAGACCTGGGCACCCAGCTCTATCTGCCGGCCTTGAACGACGACAGCGCCGACCGCCTCTACGGCGACGCCATGGACGCACTGCTGCTGATGCAGACGCGCATGGCACACGACGATCTGCCGCGCTTCGATCACGCGCGCCTGGTGAGCGGACTGGAAGTGATGCCGGAATGGTTTCTCGGCAAACACCTCGGTCACACGCCCAGCTGCCACGAATGGGATGTGCTCGAAGCCGCGTTCAGCGTGATCATCCGCAATGCGCTGGAACAGCCGCGACGCTTCGTGCATCGGGACTACCACAGCCGCAACCTGCTTATCGTCGATCACAACAATCCCGGCGTGATCGATTTCCAGGGCGCGCTGTCCGGCCCGATCACTTACGACCTCGCCTCGCTGCTGCGCGATGCCTATATCGTGTGGCCGCGCGAGCGCGTGGAAGGCTGGGTGGCATCGTATCGGCAGCGTCTGCTCACGGCCGGCGTGATCGACGAAAAGATCGACGGCCAACGTTTCCTGCGCTGGTTCGATCTCACCGGCCTGCATCGCCATATCCGCGTGCTCGGCCAGTTCTATCGCCTGTGGTATCGCGATGGAAAACCCGGCTACCTCGCCGACGTGCCGCGCGTGTATCACTACGTGGTGTCGGTGGCGGAGCGCTATCCGGAGCTGGCGGATTTCGTGGGGCTGCTGAAGCAGCACGCGGAGGGTCGTGATCTTACGCAGGTGGCAGCCGCATGAGACACGCCCTGATCTTCGCCGCCGGCCTCGGCGAGCGCATGCGTCCGCTTACGGACCACACGCCCAAGCCTTTGCTGGAAGTGGGCGGCAAGCCTCTGATCGAATGGCACCTGGAAAGGCTCGCGGCGATCGACGTGCGCTACGTGGTGATCAATACCTCGCATCTGGCGGATCAATTTCCCGACGTGCTCGGCGATGGTTCGCGCTGGGGGCTGCGTATCCGCTATGCCTACGAAGGTCCGACGCCGCTGGAAACCGGTGGCGGCATGCTCAACGCGCTTCCGCTGTTGGGCCCGGAGCCATTCATTGCCGTCAGCGCCGATATCTACAGCGACTACGACTATGCGGCGCTGCCGCTTGAGCCTGCCGGCCTGGCACACCTGGTGATGGTGCCCAATCCGGACTGGCATGCCACGGGCGATTTCGTGCTGGACCAGGGGCTACTTCACGAAGACGGCCCCGGCGCGCGGCTCACCTTCGGCAATATCGGTCTCTATCGCCCGGCGTTCCTGCATGGCCAGACGCCTGGTCGCTTCAAGCTGCTGCCGCTGTATCAGCAGGCCATGCGAGACGGCCAGCTCAGCGGCGAGCACTACGACGGCTTCTGGCGCAACCTGGGCAACCCGGCGCAGCTGGCGGAGCTGGACGCGCATTTGCGCGGCAGCTAAGCGAAAGGTGGCCTGCCGCAAAATCCTGCCGGATGGATGCGGCCGGCAGCCGGCGGTATCCTGAACTGCCCGGTTCTGTAGCGCCCCGCTCCGCTCCCCGCCTGCAGGACCGACACGTTTTCTCGCAAGGTGTAGCCGATGTCCGAACTGTGGTCCCATCTGGTCAGCTGGTTCGCCAGCCACGGCGTACTGCCGGTGCTGCAGTTCCTGCATCTGGAAGGCCTCGCCGGCGATCCGATCGACATCTCCGGCTCGCTGCTGATCGCCGCGTTCCAGTTGTGCGTGATCGGCCTGATCTTCCGTCCGCTGGAAAGCGTGGTGCCGGCCGAGCGCTGGGAGCACCGCAAGCTCACCAAGGTCGACTTCCAGTACACCGTGTTGATGCTGGTCGGCATCTTTCCGATCTTCAGCTATCTGATCCTCACGCCCATCGCCAATTACTTTGGCGGGCCGGACACCGGCCCCGGCGACGCCAGCGCCTCGCCGCTCGCCATCACCCACTGGGTGCCATGGCTGAAGCAGCATCCGTGGCTGCTGTTCGGCTGCTACTACGTGATCTACGACCTGGTGTACTACTGGATGCATCGCCTGCAGCACGCCTTGCCGTGGTGGTGGGCGCTGCACAGCATGCACCACAGCACGCGCCAGATGAGCTGCTGGACGAATGACCGCGGCAGCCTGATCGACGGCTTCATCCAGTCGATGATCCTCGCCAGCGTGGGCATCGTGATGGGCGTGGAGCCCGAGCAGTTCGCCTGGCTGGTGCTGATGGGCGAACTGGTGCAGAACTTCTCGCACGCCAATGTGCGCATCGCGTTCGGCCCGGTGTTCAACCGCGTGTTCGTGTCACCGAAGTTCCACCGTCTGCACCACATGCTGGTCGACCCCACCCGACCGACCCTGCACAACTGCAACTTCGGCCAGGTGTTCTCGATCTGGGACGTGCTGTTCGGCACCGCGCTGTACAACGAACCGCTGCGCCCCACCGGCGTGGGCGATCCGATGGTGGATGACGACAACAACCACGGCCTGGTTGGCCTGCACTGGAATGCGGCCAAGCGGTTCTGGGGCGCGGTGCGCCGGCCGTCGGGATGGAAGTTCGGCGAGGTGGCGTTTGGCCCGGACTACCGACCGATACCGGTGGATCAGCTGGATCTGCATGGGTTGGCGCATCATGTGTTGCAGCCGGCGCATTCAAAGGAAAAGCCCGCGCTCGACCTTGCCGAAACAAACGAATCGATCGAGCCCGCCTGATTGTGCCCGCTTCCGCCTTTAAGATGGCGCGCTCTCCGCGCCGATCTCCGGCTGAATAAGAGAGCGGACAACTCGATAGGCGGGGAATGGAATGGAGCTCAAGTCGGAAGTTTGGGATCGCGTCATGGAGTTCGCCTCCCTGCTCGCACAAGAAGACAAGCGCGATAGGTTTTGGGTCAACTACAACGCGCTGAAGGACTACTGCGAGGCGCAGAGCCTGGACGGTTACGACCATCCATTCCTGTGGGAGAGCCTCGCGGATTTCACCATTGATGATCGCGCTGCCATACCTCTCTATCTCCGCGCTCTAAGCCGAGCCATCGGTGACGAGGCACGTGACTATCGCGTATCGATCAAATTCGCACTGGCGGAGCGCCATAAAAACATGGGTGAGACAGAACTGGCGCGCCAGTACGCCATCGAAGCGGATGATGAAGCGAAACAGATTGACGATCTTGACCTGCGACGCCGCATAAGCAGATTCCTGCTCTCCGAATGAGGAAAGTGCAATCCCTTCGCTTCAAACGAGCTGGGCACGTGAGCAGCCCCCCCCCTTTGAAGCTCGATGCAACGCAAACAAAAAGGCCCGGGAAATCCCGGGCCTTTTCTTTTCCGTCGAATCAGCGCGTCACTTACGGACGACGCGCCAGCTCCGGATTTTCCTTGGTCCTGGGCATCAGGTCCTGCTTGGACACGCCCAGCCACAGCAGGATCGGGCTCGCCACGAAGATCGAGGAGAGCGTACCCACCAGGATGCCGATCAGCATGGTGATGGCGAAGCCGTGCACCGCGGGACCGCCGAAGAAGTACAGCGCGGCCATGGTGATGCCGGTGAACAGCGCGGTGATGATGGTACGCGACAGGGTGTTGTTGATCGAACGGTTGAGGATCTCTTCCGGCTCGGCCTTGCGGGCCAGGCGGAACAGTTCGCGCACGCGGTCGAACACCACCACCTTGTCGTTGATCGAGTAACCGATCACCGCCAGCACCGAGGCAAGCACGGTCAGGTCGAACTCGCGCTGGGTCAACGCGAAGATGCCGACCGTCACCAGCGCATCGTGGGCCTCGGTGGCGATGGCCGCCACGGCGAAGCGCCATTCGAAGCGGATGCCCAGGTACAGACCGATGCCGAGCACCACCACGATGGCGGCCACGATACCGTCGCTGCGCAGCTCCTCGCCCACGGCGGAGCCGACGTAGTCGCGGCTCTTGAGCTTGGCATCCGGACGCGCAGCCTGCAGGGCTTTGGTGACGTCTTCGGCGATCTTGTCCAGGTTCACCTTGCCGCCGTCGGCGACGCCCGAGTGCGGGTCGTCCTTCGGCTGCAGGCGGATGGACACTTCCTTGGTGCCACCCAGGCTCTGCACCAGGGTGTGCTCCATGCCGCCCTTTTCCAGGGCGTCGCGGACTTCGCCGACCTGCACCGGGTTGTCGTAATCCATCACCAGCGACACGCCGCCGGTGAAGTCCAGACCGTAGTTGAGGCTCTTCACCGTGATCAGCGCGATGGAGGCGACCATCAGCAGAATCGCGATGCCCACGCTGAACTTCCTCATGCCGAGGAAGTTCACGTTCGCGTTGTGATTAAAAATTTCCATCTGTGTCTCTTCCTCAGACCGACAGCGTCTTGAGCTTGCGATGACCATGGATCAGCGCGGTGATCGCGTGCGTCACGGTGACCGAGGTGAACATCGAGGTCAAAATACCGATCAGCAGCGTGACACCGAAGCCCTTGATCGGGCCCGAGCCCATCGTGGTCAGCGCGAGTGCGGCGATAAGGTGGGTGACGTTGGCGTCGAGAATGGTGGCCCACGCCTTGTCGTAACCGGCGCGGATCGCCGCGTGCGGCGAGGAGCCGTTGCGCAGTTCTTCGCGGATGCGTTCGCAGATCAGCACGTTCGCGTCGATCGCCATACCCAGCGTCAGCACGATACCGGCAATGCCCGGCATGGTCAGCGTCACGCCGACAGCCGACATCACCGCGATCAGGATCACCAGGTTGAAGAACAGCGCCACGTCGGCCACCAGGCCAAACAGCTTGTAGTAGAACGCAGCGGCCAGCAGCACCAGGGCAAGGCCGAGCGTCACGGCGCGCAGACCCTTCTGGATGTTGTCCTGGCCCAGGCTGGGACCAATCACGCGCTCTTCGACGATGTCGACCGGCGCCGCCAGCGAGCCGCCCTTCAGCAGCAGCGCGAGGTCCGACGCTTCCTTCGGGCTGCGCAGGCCGGTGGTCTGGAAGTTCTTGCCGAACACGCCGTTGATGGTGGCGTAGTTGATCACTTCTTCAGTGACCTTGGGCGTGCGCACTTCCTTGCCGTCGACGACCTTGGTGTCGACCACGCGCTCCACGTACACCACGCCCATCGGCTTGCCGACGTTGCCGGTGGTGAAGTCGAGCATCTTCTTGGCGCCGGCCGCATTGAGCGTGACCGACACCGCCGGGCTGCCGCTCTGCTGGTCGAAGCTGGAGGACGCATCCACCAGCTGATCGCCGGTGACGATGATGTTCTTGCTCAGCAGGTACGGACGGCCGTCGCGATCCTTGTACAGGCGCGCGTCGGGCGGAACGATGCCGGTGCGGGCAGCGTCCACCGCCTGCTGCGGCGTGCCGTAACCGGAACGGTATTCCAGCGTGGCCACGGCGCCGATGATCTTCTTGGCTTCGGCCGTGTCTTGCACGCCGGCCAGCTCGACCACGATGCGGCTGTCGCCCTGCTGCTGGATGATCGGCTCGGACACACCCAGCGCGTTGATGCGGTTGCGCAGCGTGCCCAGGTTCTGGCGGATGGTGTTGAGCGAAAGCTCACGCGCCTTGTCCGGACGCACCGCGGCGCTCAGCGGGAAACGGTCGCCGGTGGCGCTGCCATCGGTGATCGCCAGGTCCGGATAATCCGCGACGATGGCGTTGGATGCAGCGGTGCGGTCAGCGGCGCTCTTGAGCACCACCATCACGCCCTGTCCGCGCTGCGGGTTGCGCACCACCGACTCGTAACGGATGTTCTTTTCGCGCAGCAGGCTGCGGATGTCGTCCGCGTAACGCGTTTCCTGCTTGTCGATCACATCGTCCTGATCGACCTGCATGAGGAAGTGCACGCCACCCTGAAGATCCAGGCCCAGCGGCATCGACTTCGCGCCGATGGAGGTGAGCCAATGCGGCACCGTGGACTTCAGGTTGAAGGCCACCGTGTAGTCGTCGCCCAGCGCACCCTTGATCGCGTCGGCGGCGCTCTTCTGCACGTCGGCATTGGCGAAGCTGGCCAGCAGATGGTCGCCATTGAGCTCGACGCCGGTGCTGACGATGTTGGCCTTCTTCAGCGCGTCGATCGCTTTCTGTTCGATCGCCTGGTCGACCGTGCCATTGCGGTTGGCCGTGACCTGCACGGCAGGCACCGGCAGGAACACATTGGGTAACGCATAGACAATACCGAGCACCAATACGATGGCGACCAGCGCATATTTCCAGCGTGGAAAATCACTCATGCCTTGAATCCGTCAGAAGCCACGGCAGAGGCGGCCGTGGCGAGCAATGCTTTGGTGGACCGGAGCCCCTCCGCTCCGGCAAGTCGTCAGGACGACTTCAGCGAGCCCTTCGGGAGGACCTGCTGCACGGCGCCCTTCTGCACCTTGATCTTCACGTTCGGGGCGATTTCGACCGTGATGAAGCTCTCACCGATCTCTTCCACCTTGCCGGCGATACCGCCGTTGGTTACCACTTCGTCACCCTTGGACAGGGCCGACAGCATGGCGCGGTGTTCCTTCTGACGCTTCATCTGCGGGCGGATCATGACGAAGAACATGACCACCAGCAGCAGGATCGGCAGGGCCAGGCTCATCAGGGGATTACCCCCCGGAGCGGCTGCGGGAGCGGCCTGGGCAATCACATAGGACATCGGAAAAGTCATCAGCTCGTCTCGCAAGTAGCGGTATTGCCAGAGTTTTCTGACAACACCTGATAAAAGATCGTGGATTATGCCACGCGCCCCCGGCCCCTGCATGCGCTGCAAGGCCCGCCCGTGAAGGGTTCTGGCGCCGGGAGGCGTGGATTGCAAGGGCTGGACCGGGGCGGAAGGGCGAAGGTTCCCTGGCCGGCTCCTATTTCGTCATTCCGGCGCAGGCCGGAATCCAGTAGCGGCGGGACTTGGTTCTCGCGCCACGGTAAGGGCTATATCGGGCTTTGGCGACAACCCATCACCTCGCCGCTGGATCCCGGCCTACGCCGGGATGACGAGCATGGGGGCTAGCCTCAAATTAGACGCCGCCTCGGCGACGAAGGCTCAGGCCACCACCCCGCCCGCCCTGCGCGCATAGAACTCCGCCACGAAGTCCTCCAGCTTCCCCGCCGCGATGGCATCGCGCAGCCCCGCCATCAGGCGCTGGTAATGCCGCAGGTTGTGCATGGTGGCCAACTGGCTGCCGAGGATCTCGTTGCAGCGGTCAAGATGCCGCAGGTAGGCGCGGCTGAAGCCGTTGCTGCAGGCGTAGCAGTCGCAGCCTTCCTCGATCACGCGGGTGTCCAGCGCGAACTTGGCGTTGCGGATGCGCAGCGTGCCCTCGGCGGTGAACAGGAAGCCGTTGCGTGCATTGCGGGTGGGCATGACGCAGTCGAACATGTCGATGCCGCGGCGCACCGCTTCCACGATGTCCTCAGGACGGCCCACGCCCATCAGGTAGCGCGGCTTGTCGGCCGGCAACATGGGCACGGTGAAATCCAGCGCGTGGTTGCGCTCGGCCTCCGGCTCGCCCACGGCAAGGCCGCCCACGGCGTAGCCATCGAAGCCGATGTTGACCAGGCCCTCCGCCGAGCGGCGGCGCAGGTTTTCGTAGACGCTGCCCTGCACGATGCCGAACAGCGCGTTGGGATTGTTCAGATCGTCAAACGCACGGCGCGAACGCTCCGCCCAGCGCAGGCTCAGTTCCATCGAGGTGGACGCCACCTTCTCCGTGGCCGGATACGGCGTGCACTCGTCGAAGATCATGGCGATATCCGAATCGAGCACCGTCTGGATACGCATCGACTCTTCCGGCGACAGGAACACCTTGGAGCCATCCACGGGCGAGGCGAAGGCCACGCCTTCCTCGGTGATCTTGCGCTTGTGCGCCAACGAGAACACCTGAAAACCACCCGAATCGGTGAGTATCGGCTTGTCCCAGCCGATGAACTTGTGCAGCCCGCCAAATTGTTCCACCACCTCGAGACCGGGGCGCAGATACAGGTGGAAGGTATTGCCCAGGATGATCTCGGCACCGATCTCGCGGACGTCCCGCGGGGTCATCGCCTTGACCGAGCCATAGGTGCCAACCGGCATGAAGGCCGGCGTTTCCACCGTGCCGCGGTCAAACGTCAGACGGCCACGACGGGCCGCGCCATCAGTGGCCTGGAGTTCGAAAGTCAGAGAAGTCATAGGGGGAATTATCGCCTGTCCGGCGATTTCGTGCTTTGGGGGCCAAATTGCCCCTCCTTGTGGGAGCGCACCCTGTGCGCGACAAACCGACGGAGCGGTGCATCGCAAGCTTGCTGTCGCGCACAGGGTGCGCTCCCACAGGTGTGGGCGGCGTTGTCACTCAGCCCTTGGGCAAAATCAACATCGCATCGCCATACGAGAAAAACCGGTACTTCTGCTCCACCGCATGCCGATACGAGCCCAGCATGAAGTCGCGCCCCGCCAGCGCGGACACCAGCATCAGCAGGGTCGATTGCGGCAGGTGGAAGTTGGTCAGCAGGCCGTCGATGCTGCTGAACTGGTAGCCGGGGAAGATGAAGATCTGCGTTTCGCCCGCGAACGGCTGCAGTTCGCCATCGCGCACGGCGCTTTCCAGCGCACGCACCACGGTGGTGCCCACCGCGATCACCCGACCGCCGGCCGCGCGCGTGCGGCGGATCTGCTCCACCAGGCTCGCGCCCACGTTGAGCCACTCGCGATGCATCTGGTGATCCTTGATGTCATCGGCGCGGATCGGCTGGAACGTGCCCGCGCCCACGTGCAGGGTCACGTAGCCGAACTGGATGCCGCGCTCGCGCAGCGTCGCCAGCATCGCCTCATCGAAATGCAGGCCGGCGGTGGGCGCCGCCACGGCACCCGGCTCGCGCGCGAACACCGTCTGATAGCGCTCCATGTCGCTGGCGTCGGCGTGGCGTTCGATATACGGCGGCAGCGGCATTTCGCCGAGTTTCAGCAGCAGCCTTTCCAGCGGCTCGGGCGATTCGAAGTGCAGACGGAAGAACGCGTTGTCGCGCCCCAGCACCACGGCATGGCTGCCGTCGGCCAGCTCGATGCGGCCACCTTCTTTGGGCTTCTTGCTCACCCCCAGCTGCACCGTGGCCTCGTGCGCACCGGTGACGCGCTCGATCAGGATCTCCACCTGGCCACCGGTGTCCTTGCGGCCGTACAGGCGCGCAGGCAGCACGCGCGTGTCGTTGAACACCAGCAGGTCGCCCTCGCGCAGGAACGCCGGAAGCTCGCGGAACATGCGGTCCTGGCGCGACTGCGCATCCACATCGAGCACCAGCAGACGGCTGGCCGAACGCTCGGACAGCGGCGCCTGCGCGATCAGCTCAGGCGGCAACTCAAAATCGAAATCGGTCTTCTTCACGGCGGGATACTGGCGTCGAATAGGCCATTATCGCCCAAAACCCGCGGCCGGCCCCCAGGCGTGGGGCAGGCGCGGCCGGGAAAACCTGTTCCCGCGCCCTATCGGGCCAGCTACAGCCAACCCTTCTGCCGGGCCAGCCGATAGGCCTCGATGCGATTGGCGGCGCCGAGTTTGCCGATCGCCTCGGACAGGTAATTGCGCACGGTGCCATGCGAGAGGTTGAGCTGGGTGGCGATATCGTTGGCCGACTGGCCCTCGCCGGCCAGGCGCAGCACCTGGCGCTCGCGATCGTTCAGCGGATCGGCCTCCGACCAGGCCTCCAGCGCCAGCTGGGGATCGATGGCGCGACCGCCGCGATGAACCATGCGCAGCGCCTCGGCCAGGTTTTCCGCCGGTGCGTCCTTCAGCAGATAGCCGGATACACCGGCATCCAACGCACGGCGAAGAAAGCCCGGCCGCGCAAAGGTCGTCACGATGATCACCTTGATCGGCATCTCATGGCGCTGGATGCGCTGCGCCAGCTCCAGTCCGGTGAGCCCCGGCATTTCGATATCGGTGACCAGCACATCGGGCTTGATGCGCTGTACCTCGCGCCACGCCGCCTCACCATCCGCCGCCGAACCAAGCACCTCGATATCACTTTCGAGATTGAGCAGCGCGGACAACGCGCCACGCACCATGGCCTGGTCTTCGGCCAGCAATACACGAATCATGCAGCACTCCTGTTGTTCAACTCGATGGCGGGCGCATCGGATGCAGCGACCGCCACCTGCTCCTTGCCCAAAGGCACCTGCACGGTAAGCACCGTGCCGTGCCGCAAAGGCGAATCGATCTGCAGGCTGCCGCCCAGCGCACGCACGCGTTCGCGCATGCCGCTCACCCCATTGCCATGCACGCTCAGGCCGCCGCAACCGTCGTCCGTGACCTGCATGCGCAAGCCATGCTTTTCGATGGTGAAGTCGACGCGTGCTGCATTCGCTTTGGCGTGACGATGGATATTGGTCACCGCTTCGCGCAGCACCAGGGCCAGCGGCGCTTCGACCTGGGCGGGCAGTTGGGTATCGCAAGGGAAGGCGCCGTGGAAGCCGACGCCCGAGGCTTCCAGCATGAGACGCGCCGAAACCAGCTCCGCGGCCAGGTCGCCGCGTCGCATGCCGGTCACTGCGGTGCGCACCTCGGCCAAGGCATGACGCGCGACACGTTCGACTTCTTCCATCTCGCGCTGTGCACGCTCGGGATCAATCAGCGCCAGCTTGCGCGCGAGTTCCGATTTCAGCGCAACCAGCGACAAGGTATGTCCAAGCAAGTCGTGCAGGTCGCGACCGATGCGCTCGCGCTCCGCCAGCGTGGCGAGGCGCCGTACTTCTTCCTGCGACAGACGCAGCGCCGCATCCTTGCGATGGTTGTTCATGCGCAGGAAATGGCCAAAGCCGGACGTCAACGACACGAACACGATCAGCAGCATGACCCACGGCGAGACGTGCAGCTCGTAGGCGACGATGGCCGTGGGAACGACCAGGATGGCCAGCGCCGTGAGCCAGCGGCGCAGCGAGGACAAATAGGCGAAGCACATGGCCGCAGACACCACGTAGCCGATAGCCACGCCGTTGAATGGCCATACGATCAAACCAAGCACCGCAATGCCCGTGGCATACCAGGGCAGTTGCCGATACGGCGCGGTATAGACTTTGAGGTGGAAATACAGATACAGCGGCGCGGAGATCAGCGTGGGGATCAGCCAGCGCGTCCATACCGCCCTGGGGTCGGCCATCGGGCCGATCAGCAGCGCGGCGACCCACACCAGGTTGGCCATCGCCTCCCAGCGCAGATAGCTGGGCGAGCCGAGTTTGCCCAGCAGGGAATCGGGGTGCGGTTTGAACCAGCTGCTCATGTTGCCTGCCGCTCCTGCGGTGACCAACCCGTGGCCGGCGTATCGGGCGTCCCATCCAACTGGCCCACGTCGCGCAACACCGTGCGTGAACACAACGGCACCGTGATGTTCAGGCGCGTGCCCTGGCCGGCCGGCGAGAGCACCTCGAGCGTGCCGCCCAGCGCCCGCACGCGTTCGACCATGCCTTTGAGCCCATTGCCGTGTACATCGATGCCGCCGCGTCCATCGTCCTGGATGCACAGCTTCAGCGTCTGATTGGCCACTTCGGTCAGCACGCGCGCACGACTGGCTCGAGCGTGCCTTGCGATATTGGTCACGGCCTCGCGCAGCACCAGCGCGAGTCCACGCTCGACCTCGACCGGCAAGGATGGCGGCAGCTCGCCGCATTCGAACGACACCGCCGACGACTCCAGCATCAGTCGCGCCGCGGCGAGTTCGGCGGCCAGATCGGTGGCGCGTATGCCGGACACCGCCGTGCGCACCTCCGACAAGGCGTGCCGCGCCACGCGTTCGGCTTCGGCCATTTCGCGCTTGGCCGCCTCGCTGTCGCGATCGAACAGCTTGCGCGACAGCTCCAGCTTCAAGGTGATCAGCGACAGCGTGTGGCCAAGCAGGTCATGCAGGTCGCGACCGATGCGCTCGCGCTCGGCCAGTGCCGCCAACCGGCGTACTTCATCGTGCGAAAGACGAAGCTCGGCCTCCTTTTCCTCACTGAGGCGCTCGGCGTGCACCACCAGGCCGACAATGATCGAGGTGACGGGTATCCAGATGATGGCCTGCCACGGATAGTGCAGCAGCCGCACCTCGACGATGAGCATCACGTTGAGCAGGGCCAGCAAGGCCATGTAGAGGCTCAGCCGCATGCGGCAGCTGCGCAGCATGATGGTGCCGTACACGAAATAGGTCAGCCCGCTGGGATACCAGCGCAACAGCAGCATCGACATGGCAACCAGCGCCAATGCGTAGTAGCGCGACTGCCGGCGGGAGGCGATGCAGGCCTGTGCATACAGCAGCAGGAACAGCGGATAGCTGAAGAGGGTGATCCAGGCCCACTGCCAGGTGTAGTGATCGAACGCCGGTATCACGAACACCCAGACCGACCACAGCAGATGCACGGCATCCACCCAGGGCGACTTGCCCTTGTGCATGCTGATCGCCGCCAGAGAGTCCGGCGCCGGCGTAAACCAAGCTCGTAGCCACTGACGCACCGTGTCCCGCTCCCCGTGATCCGTCCGCCCTTCGTGCATGCTACTTCAACCCACCCGACGCAGGCGCCGGGCCGCCAGCAGGAAGAAACCCACGCCATAGGCCAGCAGCACCAGCAGATGTGGCCATGCCGGCGACTGGCCCATGCCGAGCGATCCCAGGGCAAGCTGTTGCAGATGGGCGCTGGGCCAGATCGGCGCGATGCGCTGCAACGCCTGCGGCAGCGCGGAGAGCGGTATCCACAGGCCCGACAGGAAGGACATCGGCAGATAGATGAGGTTGATCACGCCCGGCGCACCCTGCCCCTTCACCAGCGTGCCCACCAGCATGCCCAGCGCGCAGAACGGCAGCACACCCAACATGCCGGTGACGATGAATACCAGCGCCTGCGACACGCCCAACTGCACGTGCGCCAGCCCGATGCCCAGCGCCAGCAGCAACAGCATCACGATCGCCGCGGCCAGCATCGCCATCACCATCTTGCCCAGCAGATAGGCGCCGGGTGGCATCGGCATCGCGCGCTTGAGCGTCAGCAGGCCGTTCTCGCGCTCCATCGCCAGCGAGACGCCGAAACCGAACAGGCCCGGGCTCATCACGCCAAACACGCCATAGCTGGCCAGCAGATAGCGCGCCGTGTTCGCATCGGCGTTGTGGTTCATCACGATGCCGAACAGCAGGTAGAACATGGTGGGAAACAAAGTCACCGGCAGCAGGAACCCAGGCGCGCGGAAGTAGCGCAGGCATTCGCTGCGCGCCTCCATCGCGTAGGCAGCAAGCAGGCGGCGCGAGGTCATGCCTTGGTACGGCACGGTGGCGATCGCGGTCACGGACATTACGCAGCCTCCTTTTCGGCGGCGCTCTCGCGGGTCAATTCTGTGAACGCCTCGACAAGACCGGCGCGGCGGACTTCCAGTTCCGACAGCAGGGGATCGGCATCCAGCAGGCGGCGCAGCACGCGTTCGGGCGCATCGCTGTGCAAAAGCAGGTGCGTGCCATCGCGTTCTGCACGCGATATGTGCGGCCATTGCGCCAGGGCATGCACATCCAGATCGCTGATGCAGCGGATGCGCGTCACGGCCACGTGCGCACGCAATTCGTCCACGCTGCCCTGGCTCAGCACGCGGCCCTTGCCGAGTACGACCACCCGTTGCGCCAGCGCCTCGGCCTCTTCCAGGTAATGCGTGGTGAGCACGACGGCGCAGCCTTCGGCGGTGAGTCGTCGAATCGCCGCCCATAGCTTTTGCCGCGCATCGATATCCATGCCGACCGTGGGCTCGTCCAGAAACAGCAACTCCGGCCGGCCACACAGCGCCAGCGCAAACTGCACACGACGCTGCTGGCCGCCGGAAAGCGCCGCATAGCGACGTGAGAGCAGATCGGACACACCGGCCATCTCCGCGCTTTCCGCCAACGAACGCGGCGCGGGGTAGTAGCTCATGGTGAGGCGTAACAGTTCCGATACAGTCAGCGTGGATGGCAGAAAGGCCGATTGCAGCATCACGCCGATGCGGCGGCGCGCATCGATCGCCTGCGGATCCTGGCCAAACAATTCCACCCTGCCCGCATCGGCGCGTATGAGCCCCAGCAGCAGGCTGATCGCCGTGCTCTTGCCGGCGCCGTTGGGGCCGAGCAAAGCGAGCAGTTCGCCGCGGTGCAGCATGAGGTCGAGACCATCCAGCGCCGTTAAAGCGCCGTAACGTTTGACTACGCCAGACAGGCTGGCCACCACGGCGACGGACGGGTTCATGGCTCCTCCTTGTTGCCTGCCATGCTAGGCAGCGCAAGGGTTTGCCGGCAGTTGCCCCCGTCAGCTACCACACATGACAAGCGTCACCCGGGGTACCGGCGGCGACACCGCCGCGCTATGCTCAGGTTGCCGTTGCATTGCACATCCGTGATGGATCGCAGTGCGGCACGGCTCTCACGAGCCACGAGAAACGCTGAACAACATCGCGTTTCCGCAACGCATTCGTAGACATTCGATGCGCATGCCATCAGGACGGCAGGCAAGTCGACTTTGAAGGAGTTACCCATGGGCGTGATTGATCAGCTGCGCGAAATGCGCGAATTCGGCGGCGCACCGCAGACCAGTGGCCTCGATGACGCCACCATCGAACGCTACGCGGCCAGTCATCCTGACCTGGTGCAGGCGATCAGCGATGCGGTGACGCGTCATCGTGAACTGCGCGGCGAGCTCGGCGATTTCCTCAAGCTCGACGAAGCCGAACAGATGGCGCAGGTGCAGTCGGAATTCGTGAACTTCTATCCCGACGATGCGATCAACCCGTACCTGCCCGCCGCTGCGCGCGGCCCGTGGGTGGTGAGCTTCAAGGGCGCCGTGATCCACGACAACGGCGGCTACGGCATGCTGGGCTTTGGCCACAACAACGCCTCCATCGATGCCGCACTCGCGCGTCCGCAAGTGATGGCCAACGTGATGACGCCGAGCATCTCGCAGATGCGTTTTGCCAAGGCGATGGATCGCGAACTGGGCCGCCACCGCGACGGCAATCCGTATACGCGTTATCTCGCGCTCAATTCCGGTTCGGAATCGGTGGGCCTTGCCTGCCGCATTGCCGACGTCAACGCCAAGCTGCTGACCGATCCGGGCGCACGTTATGCCGGTCGCGCCATCAAGCGCCTGGTGGTCAAGGGCGCCTTCCACGGCCGCACCGACAAGCCGGCGCTCTACTCCGATTCCACGCGCAAGACCTACCTGCAGCATCTGGCCAGCTATCGCCACGAAGACACGCTGCTTACCGTGCAGCCTTACGACATGGCGCAGCTCGAAGCCGTGTTTGCAGACGCGGACAAGAACGGCTGGTTCATCGAGGCGATGTTCCTGGAACCGGTGATGGGCGAAGGCGATCCGGGCCGCGCGGTGACGCCGGAGTTCTATCAGAAGGCCCGCGCGCTCACCGAAGCACACGGTTCGCTGTTGCTGGTCGACTCCATTCAGGCGGGCCTGCGTGCGCACGGCGTGCTGTCGGTCACCGATTATCCGGGCTTCGAGAAACTCGCGCCGCCGGATATGGAGACCTTCTCCAAGGCGCTCAATGCCGGCCAGTATCCGCTGTCCGTGCTGGCCGTCACGGCACGCACCGCCGAGCTGTACCGCAAGGGCATCTACGGCAACACCATGACGGCCAACCCGCGTGCGCTCGACGTGGCGCTCGCCACACTCGACCTGCTCACCGATGAGGTGCGCAACAACATCCGCGAGCGCGGCAAGGAATTCGTCGACAAGCTCAACGTGCTCAAGAACGAACTTGGCGGCCTGATCACCAAGGTGCAGGGCACCGGCCTGTTGTTCTCATGCGAGCTGGCACCGGAGTTCAAGTGCTACGGCGCCGATTCGATCGAGGAATACATGCGCGAGCGCGGCGTCGGCGTGATCCACGGCGGCACCAACTCGCTGCGCTTCACGCCGCACTTCCTGGTCACCAGCGACGAAGTGGACCTGGTCGTGTCGCACGTGCGCCAGGCCTTGCTGCAGGGGCCGCGCAAGCTGAAAGCCGAAGCGAAGGCTGAAGCAGCCTGAAGCAGCAAGATGACCGGCATCGTTCACGCCACGTCGACGATGCCGGTCACACCACAGAACGCATAGCGCTTCGCAAAATGAAGCGCCGCCGCAACTTCCTTCGCAAAACTGTCGCAATGCCTGCTTAGCCTCTCCCTGTTGGGGTCCGCCCCGGACCCAGGAAGGGAGTGGTCAATGAAACCAGCGCACATTCGACGTGCCCTTTTAGTCGCACTGTTGCTCGCCCTGTCGGCAACCGCTGCGCAAGCGGCAGATCTCAGCATCAGCCAGTTTCGCGTCCGCGGCCCGGCCGGCGGCAACGACGAATTCGTCGAGCTGTTCAACAGCGGCAGCAAGGCGCTGGATCTGTCGGGCTACAAGTTCAACGCCTCCAACGTCAGCGGCACCACGGGCACGCGCCTGACGCTGCCCAGCGGCACCTCCATCGCGCCGGGCTGCTATCTGTTGCTCACCAACAGCGCGAGCAGCGGTTACTCCGGCAGCGTGGCGGGCGACCTGAAGTACAGCACCGGCGTCACCGATGACGGCGGCCTTGCCATCCTCGATGGCTCGGGCCAGCTGATCGATCAGGTGGGCCTCTCCACCGGTTCGGCGTATAAGGCCGGCACCCCGCTGGCGTCTCTCGGCACCACCAATGCCGACAAGGGCTATGGCCGCAAGCCGACCGCTGCGGGCCTGCCGCAAAACACCGGCGACAACCAGGCGGATTTCAACGTCGTGTCTCCCACGACGCCGCACAACAGTGCGAGCAGCTGCGTCGTGCTGGGCCAGGCCTTGTCCATCGCCGATGCAAGCGCCACGGTGCGCGGCGCTGCGGACGTCCAAATGCCGTTCACGGTCAGCCTCATCCAGCCGGCGCCCACGGGCGGCGTATCGGTGCACGTGGCGACGCTCGATGGCACCGCGACCGTCGCCAATCATGACTATGACGCGCTCGATACCAACGTCAGCATCGCCGAAGGGCAGATGCAGGCAGGCTTCAACGTGGTGGTGCACGGCCGCACCACGCCGAGCGACGACAAGGCCTTCGAGGTCAAGCTGAGCCAGCCCAGCGGCAATCTTCCGCTGTCGCGCGATACGGCGATCGGCGCCATCCTCTATGACATCCCGGTCGCCGCCGAAATCTGGCAGATCCAGGGCCACGAGCAGATATCGCCGCTACTGGGCAAACCGGTAAAGACCACGGGCAACATCGTCACCGCGGTGGGCCCGGAAGGCTTCACCATGCAGACGCCTGATGCGCGCGCCGATGCCGATCCGCTCACCTCCAACGGCATCTACGTGTTCACCTCCAGCGCACCGACGGTGGCCGTGGGCGATGTGGTGAACGTGGACGCCAGGGTCGCCAACTACTTTCAATTGCCCGAGCTCACCAGCCCAGCCGTCACGGTGACGTCGCATGGCGCACGCCTGCCCAAGGCAGTGGTGTTTGGCGAGGCGGTGCCTTCGTCCGATCCCGCCAAGCTGTCCTGCGGCGCGACCAACTTCCAGTGCTTCGTGGGCATGCGCGTAGTGATCGAGAACGGCATGATCAACACGGGCAACAAGCGTTTCAGCGGCGAGCCGTTTGCGGAAGTGAGCATCACCGCGAACGGCAAGCGCTCGTTGCGTCTCCCCGGCGTGCGGTACAGCGTGCCGGTACCCGACGGTGTGCAGCTGCCCAACTGGAGCGGCAATCCGGAAGTGTTCAAAATGAACACGGCGGACTTCGGCGCCGTGCCGCTCAACACGCCGTTCGTGGCGGGCACCACATTCCGTGCCGAGGGCATCATCTCCTACGACTTCGGCGCCTACACCTTCATCCCGACCAAAATCACCTTGAAGCACGTCGCGGAGATGCCGCGCGCCGTGTCGCCCACGGCACCGCATGCACTGCGCATCGGTGCGTTCAACACCGAGCGCTTCTGCGACACCGACTTCAACACCGTCTTTACCTGCAGCGGCGGCAGCAAGGAACCAACCGCCGATGAAGTGGCAGTAAAGACGCAACGCCTGTCCGCCTATATCGGCAGCGTGCTGCAGCTGCCCGACGTGCTGTCGGTGGAGGAAGTGAAGAGCCTGCCGCTGCTGCAAGGCCTGGCCACGCAACTGGGTGACGATTACCGCGCCAAGTACCAGGCCTACCTGGTGCCCGGCCACGATCCCAGCGGCATCAACGTGGGCTTCCTGGTACGCAGCGACCGTGTACGCGTGGTGTCCGTGCAGCAGCTGGCCGCCGATGAAACATGGAATGACAACGGCCAGACCGCGTTCGTACACGACCATCCGCCGCTGCTGCTCACCGCCGAAGCACGCGGCGTGCGCTTCCAGGTGATCTCCGTGCACATGAAGGCCCGCACCAATGTCGACGACAACGACGACAGCGCCGTGCGCGACCGCCAGAAGCGCTTCCTGCAGGCCAGCTCGCTGGCGCGCCAGGTGCAGAACCTGCAGATCACCAACCCGTGGCAACCGTTGATGGTGGTGGGCGACTTCAATGCCTACCAGTTCAGCGATGGCTGGGTGGACGTGGTGGGACTGGCTTCGGGCAAGTACAAGGACAGCGAAAACCAGCTGAAACTGGGCCAGAACATCGTGCGGCCGGCGCTGTGGAATGCGGTGGAATCGGTGCCGCAGAACGATCGCTACTCCTTCCTCTACACCGAGGCGTTCGGCCCGATCCAGGGCTATACCGCGGCAGGCTCAGGCAACTCGGGTCGCGAGGTGCCGACGGTGCAGGTGCTCGATCATGCGCTGATGAACGACGTCGCCCGGCTGCGTTTCCTGAAGATGCAGTACGGTCGCGCCGATCTCGACGCGCCGGTGCAGACGGAGGCCGATGCCGTCACCGCCACCGATGTGCGCAAGGCGATCGGCGTGTCCGACCATGACGGCTTCGTGGTCGACCTGTTCGTGCCGGGACGGTTCGGCGAACAAGGCCATGGTCATCACGATGACGACGACCACGGGCACGGCCATCACGACGACGATGACCAGGGCGAAGGGCACGGCCACGGTCACTGATCGGTAGCTTCACATCCCTGGGAGGCCACGCCCGGCGACGGGCGTGGCCTTTGCTTTGGCGCCCCGCCAGGCTGAGAAAAGTCCGCAAGCCAGTCGTCCACCAACTTGCTGAACGGGATGCCTTGGCGATCACGCGTGTCCTCCCACGCCGCCTGCCAGCAGGCATAGACTTGCGACGCCGGCGTTCGCCGGTCATGTCATCCAGGAGGGTACCCGCATGTCTTCGCGTTTGAGTCTGATGGTTGCCAGCGTTGCGCTGGCCTTCGCCGCCTCCACCGCCTTTGCCGCGCCGCAGGCGGCGAGCAGCAGCGCGCCCGCCAAGAATTCGCAGCAGCAGCGCATGACCGACTGCAACAAGCAGGCCACGGGCAAGACCGGCGACGAGCGCAAGACCTTCATGAGCAGCTGCCTGAAGGGCGAAAGCGCCGCACCGGCCAAGATGACCCAGCAGGAAAAAATGAAGGCCTGCAATGCCGATCCGCATGCCAAGTCGCTCAAGGGCGACGAGCGCAAGCAGTTCATGAGCGCCTGCCTCAGCGGCACGCCCAACGCGGGCCACTGATCCCTTTGGCATCATCCACCAGGGCGCCGGTGGCTATCGGCGCCCTTTTTATTTGCGCTTAAGCATCGGCTGTTATTCTGCGCACTCTCAACCTCCAGGGATTCACCGCCGACATGCGCCTCTAAGCCGCTCGCCTGCCAACCGATCGCTCCCACCTTGGGTGCGTTGCGTCTGGCCACGAGTGACAGGGCGGTCGACATCCCTCAGCGCGCTCAAGCGCCCGACCCCTTGTCGTATGCCACTCCCCTGCCGGAGGGTCTATGACAGCCATAGCCATATTTATCCACCAGCTCGGCTTTGCTTTGCCGGGTCGCGATCCCGTTTTCAAAGAACTCGAGACCTCCTTTTCCGTTGGCCGCCATGCGCTGGCTGGACGCAACGGTAGCGGCAAGTCCGTGCTCGGTCAGATCGTTGCCGGCCGGATCGAGCCCACCCACGGGCATGTCATTCGCCATGTCGATCTCGACTATCTACCGCAACGCTGGCCAGCATTCGGCGGCAGCATCGCCGCGGCCCTAGGCCTGGAGGACAAACTCGAGGCCTTGCGCCGGATCGAGGCAGGCAGCGTTGATCCTGCGGACTTCCAGACGCTTGCCGACGATTGGACCGTGCACGAACGGGCCACCCGATGGCTTGAACAGGCCGCGCTGCCGGGCGAGCTGGCACGGCCATGGGAGAGCCTCAGCGGCGGTGAACGCGTTCGCCTAAAGCTCACTCAGATACTCGAACGCGACCACCACTTTCTGATACTCGATGAGCCTAGCAATCACCTGGATCGTCGCGGCCGGCATTGGTTGCGCGAAAAGCTGACGACACACGCGGGCGGCTATCTGTTGATCAGCCACGACCGTGCACTGCTGGCCGACGTGGAAAGCATCGACGAACTCTCGCCGCAAGGCTTGCGTCGCTATGGCGGCGACTACGCCGCCTATGCCGCGCGACGTGATGCCGACCAACAGGCGGCCGGGCGGCAGTTGGACCAGGCGCGACGCGAGCAGATGATGCTCGAGCGCAAACAGCACGAAGAGAGGCAACGTTTCGCCAAGCAACAACAGAAAGCCCAGCGCGAACGTGCAAACGCGAACATGCCCACCATCCTGCTGGATCGACGCAAGCAGCGCTCGGAAGACACCGGTGCCCGCGTGCTCACCGCGCAGCGTTTGCAACAAGCCAGGCAACACGAACAACTCTCCGAGGCCCGTGCTCGCGTGGACGTGCATCGCGCCCAGCGTTTCGACCTGGGTGAGCATGCGGCGACACGTGCATCGCTCCAATTGCACGACTTCATACCGCCCTACGGACATGACCAGCCGATCAATCTGCATCTCGCACCGGGCGAACGCCTTTACCTGCACGGCGACAACGGCAGCGGCAAATCCAGTCTGCTCGCCGCCATCGCCGGGCGTTTGCCCCCACGCGGTGGACAACTCCGGCGTGGCGAACGGTTGCTGCTGATCGACCAGCACTACAGCTTGCTGGATGACCAACACAGCGCTCTGGAGAACCTGCGCGAGCTATCACCCGGCCATGCACCGACGCGCTATCGCGAATATCTCGCGGGCATCGGCCTGCGTGGCCAGCGTGCCGACGTGGCCGCCGGTGCGCTGAGCGGGGGCGAACGCGTGAAGCTCGCCCTGCTGGCACTCGACAGCGCGCGTGAACCCTATGATCTTTTGCTGCTCGACGAGCCGGACAGCCATCTGGATCTGGACAGCCGCCGGCTGCTCGAGCAGGCATTGGCGACCTATCGCGGCTCGCTGATCCTGGTCAGCCACGATGCGGAACTGGTCGCGAAGGCGGGTATTGATCGCGAGCTTCGGCTGGACAAACCGCTCGCCCTCATCACGCCACGTGAGTGACAATTCACCGACTCTGCCGCCAGGTCTGCCCATGAACATCGTCGAAGTCCGTCACCCTCTGATCCAGCACAAGCTCGGCCTGATGCGCCGCGCCGGCATCAGCACCAAGGAATTTCGCGAGCTGGCCTCGGAAGTGGCTTCGCTGCTGACCTACGAAGCCACTAAGGATCTGGAAACCGTCGAGCAGCGCATCGACGGCTGGGCCGGCCCGCTCACCGTGCATCAGATCAAGGGCAAGAAGGTCACCATCGTGCCGATCCTGCGCGCGGGCCTGGGTATGCTGCCCGGCGTGCTCGACATGATTCCCGCCGCCAAAGTCAGCGTGGTTGGCCTGCAGCGCAACGAAGAGACGCTCGAGCCGATCACCTATTACGAGAAGCTCACCGGCCGCATGGACGAACGCATCGCGCTGATCGTCGATCCCATGCTGGCCACCGCCGGCACCCTGGTTGCCACCGTGGACATGCTCAAGGCCGCCGGCTGCAAGCGCATCAAGGGCCTGTTTCTGGTCGCTGCGCCCGAGGGCCTCAAGCGTATCGAGGCGGCGCATCCGGATGTGGATATCTACACCGCCTCCATCGACGAGCGCCTCAACGAGCACGGCTACATCCTGCCCGGGCTTGGCGATGCGGGCGACAAGATTTTCGGCACCAAGCAGCTGCCGGCGAGCTGAGCCTCGTCATCTCGCGGTCGGACAAAACCCCGCTCTCACCGGCGGGGTTTTTCTTTGGCTGGCACCTGTGAAGTGCAGCACATAAGTCACGGAGCCGACATCTTTCCGTGCCATCATTTCCGCGTTGCCTCGACCCCACGAGGCAGTCATAACAAGCTGAATATAAAACGTTTTTTCTGCACTTTTGGCTAAAGTTACCGCGCGGTGAGCCGACAGCTCTTGCAGTTCCCTCACCCCGGACTTCCCCATGTTCAAGTTCTCCAAGCCGACCTCCGGATTGACGCTACGCCAGCGTCTGCTGTTTCGCCTGCTGGCCATCGTGTCGCTGCTGGCGATCACCTGCGTGGCCGGCATGGTGCAGTTGCGTCGCGCCGATACGCGTATCCCTCAGCCCAGTCGCCGACGTGGGCCGCGTGCAGAACGACTACAACAGCACGTTACAGGTGCTGGTCCATGCCGTGATGTCCCAGCTGCCGTCCGCCGTGGAAGACGCGCACACGCGCATCCACGCCGACCGCATCGATGCCGAGCGCCACTGGAAAACATTGCTGGGCAGCGAGCTGGCACAGGAACAGGCGCAGACGCTCAAGCTCACCGTGGCGCATTGCGCCGAAGCCGACCGCATCATCGACGAGACGCTCGCCCTGCTCGATGCCGGTCAGTTCGATATCGGCGGCCTCAAGCTCACCACGGAAGTGCAGCCGGCCTATGAGCCGCTGCAGAGCGACTTCGCCAACCTGTTCCAGTCCGCGCTGGCCAAGGGCAACCAGCAGGTAGCCATGCAGCGCGCGGCCGATCGCGACGGCATGGTGCTCTTGCTGGTGCTGCTGAGCGTGGCGCTGGCCGTCACCATCGTGATGGATGGCGCGCTGATGCGCTCGCTGATGCAGCGCCTCACGCGCGCCACGCAGGTGGCCCAGCGCATCGCTGCCGGCACGCTGGGCGAAGCGATCGAGGTCGGCGCCAGCGACGAGCTGGGCAAGTTGCTGCGCGCGCTCGCCTCCATGGATACCCAGCTCACCCATGTGCTGACCGAAGTGCGCGTCGGCGCCGCATCGGTGGGCGAACGCGCGCGCCGTCTTGCGCTGGACAACGAAGCGCTGAGCTCGCGCACGCAGGCGCAGGCCGCCAGCCTGGAACAGACCACCGCCTCGATGACCCATATGGCGGACACCGCCACGCTGGGTGCGGGCCACGCCGATGGCGCAGCAGCCGCAGCACGCGATGCCTTGGAGCACGCCGAGCACGGACGCCAGGTGGCTGACGAAGCGATCGACTCCATGCGCGCCATCGAAAAGGCCAGCCGCGATATTTCCGAGATCGTCGACCTGGTCGACAGCATTGCCTTCCAGACCAATCTGCTCTCGCTCAATGCAGCCATTGAAGCGGCCCAGGCCGGCGAGCGCGGCCGCGGATTCGCGGTGGTGGCCAGCGAAGTGCGCCAGCTCGCGCGCCGCTGCGTGGATGCCGGCAAGGACATCCGTCGCCTGGTGGAACGCAGCGGCGACGCGGTGGACACCGCGCGCGAACGCGTGACGCGCTCGAGCGAGGCGCTCGACGGCATCGTGCTCAGCATCGCCAACGTGTCCACGCGCGTCTCGCAGATTTCCGGCGCCACGCTGTCCCAGGTCAGCGGCATCAGCCAGGTCAATCGCGCGGTGATGGCGATGGATGGCATGACCCAGGCCAATGCCGAGCTGGTGGAAGACATCAAGCACACCGGCCGCGCACTGGCCACCGATGCCGACACGCTGATGCAGCAGGTCGCCTTTTTCCGCCTTCCCCAAGCGGAAGGCCAGCATGGGGCGCCGCATGATGCGCGCCTCTCATCCGACATGACGCATCCAGCTCGGGCCGCGGCCTGACATCGAACAGGGCATGCCAGCCAGACCCCTCCCCCACTACACGCCACAGGCCATGCTTGAGCGCGCGCTCGCCGCAGGAAGCCTGCAGCCAGTCTTTCAGCCGGTGGTGCGCGTCGACACGCTCGAAGTGGTGGCGCACGAGGGCTTGAGCCGTTGCGCCTTCATGCCGGGCCAGCTGTCCATCCTGGATCTGCTGGACCTGGCCCGCATGGAAGGCCGGCTGGCCGAACTGGAACTGCACGCCGCGCGCACGCTGTGCAGCGCGTTCGACGCGCAGGCGGCCTCGGGCCGCCTGCTGGTGAACCTGAGCGCACATGCGATCCTGCACGACACGCTGCGTCCTCACGACGTGCTGCTGGCGTTGTCGGCGTGCGGACTCGATCCCGCGCGCGTCACCATCGAAGTGACCGAGCGCGACGTGGTGGAAAGCCCTGCCCGCCTCGCCCATGCGCTGGGCTATCTGCGTGCGCATGGCATCCGCATCGCGCTGGACGACTTCGGCAACGGCCATTCCAACTTCGAGATGTGGAACGAGATCCACCCTGACGTGGTGAAAATCGACCGCTACCTCATCAACGGTATCTCGCGCAGTGCAGGACGCCTCGCCATCGTGCGTTCGCTTTGCCAGGTCGCCGAATCGCTGGGCACCGACCTGGTCGGCGAAGGCGTGGAAGACCCGGCCGACCTGCGCGTCCTGCGCGACCTGGGCATTCCCTATGCGCAAGGCTTCCTGATCGGCCGCCCTGCCGAACACGTCGTCCGTGAAGCCAGCGCCGAATCCCGCCAGGTGCTGCGCACGGCGGCGGTATCTGTGCTGCCGCGCCCGCGTGGCCCGGTCACGCAGCGTCCCACCCAGGTCAGCCATCTGTTGATCGAGGCGCCGGCCGTGCAACCGCGCCAGACCAACGAGGAGGTGATGGCGCTGTTCGTCGATCATCCCGAGCTGCATGCGGTGGCAGTGGTGAAGGACGGGCAGCCGATCGGCCTGATCAATCGCCGCCTGGTCAACGAACGCATGGCCCAGCCTTTCGCCCGCGAACTGCTGGCGCGCAAGTCGTGCACGGCGCTGATGAACAGCGCGCCGCTGGTGTGCGATGAAAACCGCAGCCTCGAGAGTCTTGCCGACGTGCTGCGCGGCGAGGACCAGCGCTATCTCGCCGACGGTTTCATCGTGACGCGCAAGGGCGTCTATCTAGGCCTGGGCACGGGTGAAGCCCTGGTACGCCGCGTGAGCGAGCTGCGCATTGAAGCGGCGCGGCACGCCAACCCGCTGACCTTCCTGCCCGGCAATATCCCCACCACCGAACACCTGGAGCGGCTGATCGACGGCGGCGAGTGCTTCACCGTGGTGCACGTGGATCTCACCGACTTCAAGCCGTTCAACGATCACTACGGCTATTCCCGCGGCGACGAGATGATCCGCCTGCTGTCAGGGCTGCTGAGCGAGCATGTGGATCCGGCGCTGGATTTTATCGGCCATATCGGCGGCGACGATTTCGTGGTGCTGTTCCAGAGCAGCGACTGGGAAGTGCGCTGCCAGCGCGTGATCGATACCTTCAATGTGCGGGCGCCACAGTTGTTTGATGCGATCGACATCGTCCATGGCGGTCTGCATGGCAAGGACCGGCGCGGCGAGCCACAGTTTTTTCCGTTCACGACGGTGGTGATGGGGGCCGTGGAACTGGCGCCCCCGCTGCCGCAGCGCGCGCAATCGATCGCCATGCTTGCAGCGCGTGCCAAGCGCCAGGCCAAGCGTGCGCATGTCAGCCTGCACGTGTTTCCAAGGCTGGCGGTGTCGCAGGCATAAGAAAACCCCGGCGGTCACCCACCGGGGTTCGTGGTCACCCATCACGCTCGATCAGCTACGAAAACGATCCGTCGCCTTGATCAGTTCCGAGATATTGCCCGGCTCGAACGCCGAGTGACCGGCATCCTGCACGATGCGCAGGTCGGCTTCCGGCCAGGCACGATGCAGATCCCAGGCGCTGCGCATCGGGCACACCACGTCATAGCGGCCCTGCACGATCACCGCGGGGATCTTGCGGATGCGATCGACGTTGCGCAGCAACTGGTCGTCGTGCTCGAAGAAGCCGCCATGCACGAAGTAGTGGCATTCGATGCGGGCGAAGGCCAGTGCGAATTCGTCTTCGCCACTGGACTGGATGTGGCCTTCGTCCTGCCACAGATAACTGGTGGCGCCTTCCCACACCGACCACGCACGCGCCGCTTCCACGCGTTCGATCGGGTCGCTGCTGGTCAGGCGGCGGTAGTAGGCGCTCATCAGGTCGCCGTGTTCGACCTCGGGGATCGCTTTCAGATAGGTTTCCCAGGCATCGGGATACAGCGCATCGCAGCCCTTCTGGTAGAACCACTCCAGCTCCCAGCGGCGCAGCATGAAGATGCCGCGCAGCACCAGTTCGGTCACGCGCTCGGGATGCGTCTGCGCATAGGCGAGCGCCAGCGTCGAACCCCAGGAGCCGCCGAACACCTGCCAGCGATCGATGCCCAGATGCCCGCGGATGCGCTCGATGTCGTTGACCAGGTTCCAGGTGGTGTTTTCGTGCAGCTCCGCGTGCGGCGTGGACTTGCCGCAGCCGCGCTGATCGAACAGCACGATGCGGTACACCGCCGGATCAAAAAAGCGCCGGCACTTCGGATTGGTGCCGCCGCCTGGGCCCCCATGCAGGAACACCACCGGCTTGCCGTTGGGGTTGCCGCTCTGTTCGTAGTACAGCGTGTGCAGGTCCGACACCTTGAGCATGCCGGTGTCATACGGCTCGATCTCGGGATACAGGGTGCGAAGTTCCTGCGACATGCTCGATGCTCCAGAAGCGAACGGGGACGGCCTATAAGGCTATCACGCCGTCCCTGATCACCTCTGCGCCGGCGCACCTCTCAGTGCGCCGGAGGCAGCCTCAGGGTGCGCCGACGGTCAGCACCGTGAAGCTATCGGGCACGATGTCCGGGCGAGCGCCCTCCTTCGGTGCGGACGCCCACTTGGCCGCCGAGAGGTAGAGCCGATGCAACTTGGGATCGAGCGCGAGCGTACGTGCGCTGGGCTGGGTGGGAATGGCAGCGACCACGCTGTAGTGGTCCGCATCCTTCTGGCGTATCGCGGTGATGTCGCCGCTCTCGCCATTGGAGCTGTACACCATCGACGTGGCTTCGTCGAACACCACCGCATCCGGGCCCTCGCCGATCGGCACCCGCGCCACGACCTGGCCGTTGTCGGCATTGGTCACGGCCATCTGCTTGTTGTCGCAGACCGAAAACAGGCGATGCAGCTTGCGGTCGATGGCAAGGCCACTCGGCGATTCGCAGGTGCCCAGTGACCAAGTCGCTGCCACCGTGTTGCTGCGCGTGTCGATCTTCACCAGCTGAGCCGTGTCTTCAATGTTCACGTAGATCGATCCGGCCTCATCGCTTTGCGCAAATTCCGGCTTGCCGGGCAAGGCCACCGTGCTCGTCACCGTTTGGGTGGCGGGATCGATCACGCTGAAGGAATGTCCCTTGCCGTTGAACGTGAACACGTGCTTCGACGCGGGGTCGTAGGCAATGGCGTCGGGCTTCTCGCCCGTACCGCTGATGGTCGCCACGACGTCGAAGGTGTCGAGATCAAACACCGTGACCGAGGCAGACTGCCCATTGCTGGCATAGCCGCGATGCGCCGACTGATCCAGCGCCACGCCGTGCACGCCCTTCGTACCGGGGATCGCACCGATGCGTTTGTGCTGATCCACATCCACCACCTCGACATGGTCGCCACGCGTCACGAACAGATGGCGGCGCTGCGCATCGAAACTGAGGTAATCCCAGCCGCCGGCGCCGCCGAGCGGCAGGCGGGCGAGCACGCGCATATCGGTCGGCGCCTGGGCGGCCGACGCATGGCCGGCAAACGCCGCCGCGAGGGCGCAAAACAGCAGGGTGGGCAAAGGACGCATGGGGAAACCCGTCGGAAGTGAGGTCTGCACAGCATCCCTGCGCCGACTTAGGTCCTGCTTAGCCAGCGCCCCTGGGCGCCATCGAGCCCTTAGACAAACAGCTTGCCTGGATTGAGCAGGCCGTTGGGGTCGAACACCTGCCGCACGCCGCGCATCAGGGCGATTTCCGCCTCACTACGCGTGCTGCCCAGATACGCGCGCTTGACCAGGCCGATGCCGTGCTCGGCGGAAATGCTGCCGCCGTGCCGCTGCAGCGTTTCGGCCAGCAACTTGGTGACGTGCTCGCACTGGGCGATGAAATCGCTGTCCGACAGATCGTCCGGACGCAGCACATTGATATGCAGGTTGCCGTCGCCGATATGGCCAAACCAGACCACGTCGAAGTGCGGATACTCACGACCCAGCAAAGCCTGGATCTCACGCAGGAAGGCCGGCAGCGCGCTGATGCGCAGCGAGATGTCGTTCTTGTACGGGCGATGCGGCGCAAGGCTCTCGGTGATGCCTTCGCGCAGTCGCCACAGCGCGGCCGCCTGCGCGTCGCTCTGCGCAATGACACCGTCGCTGATCCAGCCGTGGTCCACGCCCGATTCGAATGCAGCGAGAGCGGCATCCTGCGCCGATTCGCTGCTGTCGAACTCGGTCACCACGTAATACGGATGCTCGCCATCGATGGCCCGCTGCGCGCCGTGCGCCAACACATGGCGCAGCGCTGCATCGGTGAAGAACTCGAACGCCTGCAGGGTGAGGCGCGAGCGGAACAGCGCGAACACTTCCATCAGCGCATCCATGGTGGGCAGCGCCAGCAACATCACCTGCGAGGGCGGCGGCGGATCGGTCAAGCGCAAGGTCGCCTCGACCACGACGCCCAGCGTTCCCTCCGAACCGATCAGCAACTGGCGCAGGTCGTAGCCGCTGGAGTTCTTGATCAGCCCGCGATTGAGCTGCAGCAGCTCGCCGTTGCCGGCCACCACGGTGAGCCCGGCGATCCACTCGCGCGTGTTGCCGTAACGGATCACCCGGATGCCGCCCGCATTGGTGGCGATATTGCCGCCGATGGAGCAGGAGCCGCGCGCGGCAAAGTCCACCGGATAGAGCAGGCCTTGCTCCTTCGCAGCCTCGTGCACCGCATGCAACGTCATGCCGGCCTGCACGGTCAGTGTGCGGTCCACACCATCGAATCCGAGCACGCGGTTCATGCGCTCCAGGCTGAGCACCAGCTCGCCGTTCGCCGCCACTGCGCCACCCGACAGGCCGGTGCGCCCGCCCGACGGCACGATCGCCACCTGCTGCTCGTTGGCCCAGCGCACCACCGCCTGCAGTTCGGCGACGTCGGCCGGCAGCGCAATCGCCAGCGGCGCGGGCGTCCAGCGGCGCGTCCAGTCGCGGCCGTAGTGCTCCAGATCGGCCGGATCGGTCAGCAGGCGAAGATTGGGCAGCCGGGCGGCGAGCGCGGCCAGTCGAGCATCAGTCATGCGGTAGTCCCCGGGTGTGCTGCAAGCCTGCCAGCGCCGCTTTGCATCGTCCAGTGTTGCGACGCCGCAAAAGCGCTTCAAGCCGTGGCAT
This sequence comes from Dyella japonica DSM 16301, assembly GCF_001010355.1. Lineage (GTDB taxonomy): Bacteria > Pseudomonadota > Gammaproteobacteria > Xanthomonadales > Rhodanobacteraceae > Dyella > Dyella japonica. The sequence continues at coordinate 93,757 of NZ_JPLA01000002.1, forward strand.
AGTGCAGGCGTACTCCATTGCGCAACGGCCCATGAAGACCTCGTTCCCGAAACAAGACATCAAGGTACTCCTGCTCGAAGGCGTCAGCCGCAGCGCCGTGGAAAGCTTCCAGCGCGCGGGCTACAGCCAGATCGAATACCACGAAAAAGCCTTGCCGGAGGCCGATTTGAAGGCCCGCATCGCCGAGGCCCATATCGTCGGCATCCGCTCGCGCACGCACCTGACCGATGAGGTGCTTCAGCAGGCTAAACGGCTAATCGCGGTCGGCTGCTTCTGCATTGGCACCAACCAGGTGGACCTGGGCAGTGCCCGCCGGCTTGGCGTACCGGTGTTCAACGCGCCCTACTCCAACACGCGCAGCGTGGCGGAATTGGTTATCGCTGAAACCATCATGCTGCTGCGCGGCGTGCCGCAGAAGAACGCCTTGTGCCACCGCGGCGGCTGGACCAAGTCCGCCGCAGGCAGCTTCGAGGCGCGCGACAAGGTGCTGGGCATCGTCGGCTACGGCCATATCGGCACCCAGGTCGGCGTGCTGGCCGAAAGCCTGGGGATGCGCGTGATCTTCCACGACATCGAATCCAAGCTCTCGCTGGGCAACGCCCGCGCCGCCAACAGCCTGGAAGACCTGCTCGAACGCGCCGATGTAGTCACCCTGCACGTGCCCGAGACGCCCGCCACGCAACTGATGATCGGCACCCGCGAACTGGCCCGCATGCGCAAGGGCTCGCTGCTGATCAACGCCTCGCGCGGCACCGTAGTGGATATCGAGGCGCTCGCCACCTCGCTGCGCTCGGAGCACCTGGCCGGCGCCGCCGTGGACGTGTTCCCGGTGGAGCCCAAGGGCAACGACGATGCGTTCGTCTCGCCCCTGGTGGGCATGGACAACGTGATCCTCACCCCACACATCGGCGGCAGCACGTTGGAAGCGCAGGACAATATCGGCATCGAAGTGGCCGCCAAGCTGGTGCGCTACAGCGACAACGGCTCCACCCTCTCGGCGGTCAACTTCCCCGAAGTCTCGCTGCCGGAACATCCACGCAGCCGCCGCCTGCTGCACATCCATCGCAACGTGCCGGGCGTGCTCTCGCGCATCAACGAGCTGTTCTCCGCCGGCAACATCAACATCGATGCGCAGTTCCTGCAGACGGACAGCGAAGTGGGCTATGTGGTGATCGACGTGGCCGCCGACGAAAAGCAGTCGGGCGAGCTGCGCGACCGGCTCTCGGCCATTCCGGGGACGCTGCGCAGTCGCGTGCTTTATTGAGCAATAGCCGTTGGGCGGTGCAGATTCAGTAGTGGAATCTGCACTGCACGATCTGGATCATCCGTATGGTCGTACTGGCCTGCTTCCGCCCTGGCGTGGGGATGTCCAGCAGCCGATAGACCAGGCGGTGCTCCAGGGTGATGCGCCGTGACCACCAACCGGACCAGTTCTCCCTCAAAGGCTCTGGCTTGCCCAGCCCCGTGAAGGGAGTCTTGCGAATGTCTTTGATCAAGTCGTTGATCGCCACGACCTTGGCGGCATCGCGTGCCTGCCAATAAAGGTAGTCCTCCCAGCCCCGCTTCGACCACCACAGATCATCCCTGTTCCTGTCTTGGTCCACGGCGCGTCACGCCTTTTTCTTGGGCTTGGAGGCCGGCTTCGCTGGCGTGGCCTTGGAAGATTTCTTGGGTTTGCCAGACGTGGCGGACGAGACCCGGCTGGCCTTCGAGTCACCAGCCTTGACCTTGGTCTCTACGCCGGTGTGGCGGCGAATCAGCATAGGGGCCGGATGGCTGGGCTCGTCCATGACCTTGCCGGCCTGGCGCTTGCGTGGGGCCAGATCTGCCAGATCGTCCGGAGTAAGCACGCGGGCGGTAGCCGGCAGGCCGGCATCGGCCTCTTCCATCGCCTCGTTAAGGCGCGCTGCGTTCGCCCTGGAGCTGAGCAGATACAGCATCTCTTGAATGGAGTTGTAGTCGCTGGCCGAAAGCATCACGAGATCCTCGGCATCGCGGCGCGTGATGAGCGTAGCGGTATGGTCTTCCGCCACCTGATCGGCCACGGCCTTCAGATTGTTTCTTGCCTCCGTGAAGTTCACGGTCCTCATGGGGGACTCTCCCGACATGTACGTGATATTGCACATGTTCAGTCTAGGACTTGTCCATCGGGCCAACAAGCTAGGAGCCGTGCGGTTATTCCTGCGAATGAGATAGGGCTCTGCTGCAGCGAAGCCTTCTTCGCGTGCTTTTCGGACCCGCTCAGGGCCGCTGCAAAAAGGCTTTGGAGTGGCGCAAACAGCGGGCAAAAAAAACGGCGCCCAAGGGCACCGTTTTCCTATCTATTGCCGAATTGGTCGGGACGGCGGGATTCGAACCCACGACCCTCTGCCCCCCAGGCAGATGCGCTACCAGGCTGCGCTACGCCCCGATGATCGGCAAGACGACAAGTCTACCAGCTAAGCCGGTAGTACCGGAAGTCGTGATGAAAGTTCAGCGACGCAGCAGCGCGAGGACTTCTTCCAGCTCCATGCGCACCTGGCGCACGATCTGGTGGGAAATGCTCGACTCCATGCGCGCCTGCGGGCCTTCCAGCCGGGCGCGGGCGCCGGTGATGGTGAAGCCCTCGTCATACAGCAGGCCACGGATCTGACGGATCATCAGCACGTCGTGACGCTGGTAATAGCGACGGTTGCCGCGGCGTTTGACTGGATTGAGTGCGGGAAATTCCTGTTCCCAATACCGCAGCACGTGCGGCTTGACGCCACACAGTTCGCTTACCTCACCAATCGTGAAGTAGCGCTTCGCCGGAATGGCGGGCAGCTCGGTGTTATTCCCTTGGTCCAGCATAGCCCTCGACTCGCACCTTGAGTTTCTGACCCGGTCGGAACGTCACCACGCGGCGGGCGGAAATCGGAATCTCTTCGCCCGTCTTCGGATTGCGTCCCGGTCGCTGGTTCTTCTGGCGGAGGTCAAAGTTGCCGAACCCCGACAGCTTCACCTGCTCGCCCTTTTCCAACGCTTCGCGGACCACCTCGAAATAGGCGTCCACGAATTCTTTTGCCTCACGCTTGTTGAGGCCCACCTCGAGAAAGAGGCGCTCGGCCATCTCTGCTTTGGTCAGCGCCATCTTATCCTCGCAACTTCGCCTTGCATGCCATCTCCAACGCACCGACTGCTTCACGAATGTTACGGTCGGCGTCGTCGTCAGTAAGGGTGCGTGAAGCGTCCTGTAAAATCAAGCCCATAGCGAGACTCTTTCGGCCTAGTTCGACCCCCTTGCCGCTATAGCGATCGAACAGGCGCAGCTCCTTGAGCTGGCCGCCCAGGGTGGTGCGAACCACTTGCTCAATTTGTGACCAGCTCACCTCTTCCGGCACGTCCACCGCAATGTCGCGGCGCACGGACGGGAAGCGCGGCACGGCCACGGCCTTGGGCAGGCGGCGGGCGAGGACCGGGTCCAGCTCCAGTTCGAGCACATGGACATCGGCACCCAGGTCCAGGGCTTTAGCCAGCTGCGGATGCAGGGCACCGAGGTAACCCACGGTCTGGCCGTCGCGCGCCACGCGGGCGCCGCGGCCAGGGTGCAGCCAGCCCGGCAAGCCGTCGGCATGGAAGGCCCAGCGATCGGGCTCGCCGCCCCAGGCGATGAGGGCATCGAGGTCGCCCTTGATGTCATGGAAGTCCAGCGTGCGCGAGGCTTCGCCCCACTGCTCCGCATGCGCGATGCCGCTGGCGACGATGGACAGGGTCGGCGTCTCGGTCGGCGCATGCTTGCGGGCGGCAGCCTCGGCACTGATGCGGAAGGTACGGCCCAGCTCGAACAGGCGCACCCGCTCCTGCTGGCGGGCGCGGTTGTGCGAGAGCGCCACGATCAGCCCCGGCAGCAGGGACGGGCGCATGATCGCCAGTTCCGCCGATAGCGGGTTGGCCAGCGGCACCAGTTGCTCGGTCATGCCCCAGCGCTGCAGCACGTCGTTGCCGATGAAGGCCAGGTTGACCGCCTCGTAGTAACCGCGGGCGGCCAGTTGCTCACGCACGGCCAGCTCGTTGAGGCGTGCTTCCGGCTCAGCCGCCAGGGTCAGCGCGCCGGCCGGCGTATGGGTCGGGATATTGTCGTAGCCGTGGATGCGCGCGACCTCTTCGATCAGGTCTTCTTCGCGCTCGATATCGAAGCGGCTGCTGGGTGCGGTGACCTGCCAGCCATCGGCCTGCGGCACCACCTTCATGCCCAGCGCAGTGAAGATGCGCACGACTTCGGCATCCGCCACCTCGATACCCAGCACGCGCTTGAGGCGCGCACGGCGCAGCACGACGGTGGCCGGCGTCGGCAGATCCGCAAGGTTCTCGGCGATCAGCACGGGACCGGCCTTGCCGCCCGCGATCGCGAGCAGCAATTCGGTGGCGCGTTCCAGCGCGCGCTGCGGCAGCGCCGGATCAACGCCGCGCTCGAAGCGATGCGAGGCGTCCGTATGCATGCCCAGCTTGCGCGCGCGACCCATGATGGCCGCCGGTGCGAAGTGTGCGGATTCCAGGAACACGTTGCGCGTATCGTCGGTGACACGCGAATCGAAGCCGCCCATCACGCCGGCCACGGCCAGGCCGCTGGTAGCGTAGGCGATCAGCACGAAGCCCGGGTCGAGCTTGGCTTCGGAACTGTCGAGCAGCTTGAGCGTTTCGCCATCACACGCATGACGAACGACGATATCGCCGTGCAGCGTATCGTTGTCGAACGCATGCAGCGGCTGGCCGAGTTCGAGCATCACGTAGTTGGTGACGTCGACCACGGCACTGATCGGACGCAGGCCCGCGCGACGCAGACGCTCCGCCAGCCACAGCGGCGTGCGCGCCTTCGCGTCGATGCCTTCGATGATGCGGCCGAGATAGCGCGGCGCATCGGCGCCCGCTTCGAGGCGGATGCCGCGACGCGCTTCGCTGCTCACGGGCGCAGCCGCCTGTTCGCCCGTCTTCACGCGGCTGCCGAACAAGGCGGCCACGTCGTGGGCGAGGCCGTAGAGGCCGAGGCAATCGGGACGGTTCGGCGTGAGCTTCAATTCGAAGCTCGCGTCAGGCAGGCCAAGGTAGGCAGCCAACGGCTTGCCCACCGGCGCATCGGCTGGCAGTTCAAGCAGGCCCGACGCATCGGCGTCGATGCCCAGCTCCTTGGCCGAGCACAGCATGCCGAACGATTCCACGCCACGCAGCTTGGCGGCCTTGATGTTGATGCCGCCGGGCAGGGTCGCACCGACCATCGCCAGCGGCACCTTGATGCCCACGCGCGCATTCGGCGCGCCGCAGACGATCTGCAGCGGCTCGCCCTGCCCCGCGTCCACCTTGCACACCTGCAGGCGGTCGGCTTCAGGATGTTTTTCGGCGCCGATGATCTCGGCCACCACCACGCCGTCCAGGCCTTCACCCAGCGGCGTGAGTTCTTCCACTTCCAGGCCGGCCATGGTCAGTGCGTGCGACAGCGTCGCGCGGTCTGCCTGGATCTCGACCAGTTCGCGCAACCAGTTCTCGGAGAATTTCATGCGTATCGGTTCCTGCTGCGTTTACGCGAACTGCTTGAGGAAGCGCAGATCGTTCTCGAAGAACGCGCGCAGATCGGAGACGCCATAGCGCAGCATCGCAAAGCGCTCCACGCCCAGGCCGAAGGCAAAGCCGGTGTAACGCTCCGGATCGATGCCGCAGTTCTTCAGCACGTTCGGATGCACCATGCCGCAGCCCAGTACTTCCAGCCAGCGCGTGCTGCCGTCTTCGGCATCCCAGCGGATGTCCACTTCGGCCGAGGGCTCGGTGAAGGGGAAATAGCTGGGGCGGAAACGCATTTCGAAATCGCGCTCGAAGAACGCGCGGATGAATTCGGCCAGCGTGCCCTTCAGATCCGCAAAACTCGAGGTCTCATCGACCAGCAGGCCTTCGATCTGATGGAACATCGGCGAGTGGGTCTGATCCGAATCGCTGCGATAGACCTTGCCCGGCGCAATGATGCGGATCGGCGGCTGGCGTCCCTGCATCGAACGCACCTGCACCGGCGAGGTATGCGTGCGCAGCAGGCGGCCATCGCCAAAGTAGAAGGTGTCGTGCATGGCGCGCGCCGGATGATGCGGCGGGAAATTCAGCGCCTCAAAGTTGTGCCAGTCGTCTTCGATTTCCGGACCGTCGGCGCGCTGGTAACCCAGGCGCGCGAAGATCGCGCTGATGCGCTCGAGCGCGCGCGTGATCGGATGAATGCCACCACGCTCGCCGTTGCGGCCGGGCAGCGTGATGTCGATGGTTTCGGAGGCGAGGCGATGATCGAGTTCCGCCTGCTCAAGCACCTGCTTGCGCGCGGCCAGCGCGTCGGCAAGACGATCCTTGATGCGGTTGACCTCGGCGCCGCGCGCCTTGCGCTCGTCGGGCGACAGCGCGCCCAGCGCTTTCAATGCGGCAGTGACTATGCCGCTCTTGCCCAGCAGGCTCACGCGCAGCGCATCGAGCGCCTCGAGCGTGTCGGCCTTTTCGATATCGGCCAGCGCTTGCGCGGCGCGGCTGTCCAAGTCATCCATCGATGCGACTCTCGCTTCTGCCCCCTCTCCCCGGCGGGGAGAGGGTTGGGGTGAGGGGCGGCTCTAGCGATATCGCTGCATCGAAGCGTGCTTCGATTGAGAATCGGGGCAAGTCGTGTCCCCTCACCTCAGTCCTCTCCCCGGCGGGGAGAGGAAGCAAAGTCGCGAGCAACCCAAACAAAAACGGGGAGGAGGCGTGTGGCCTCCTCCCCGCTTGATCACATCATATCGTCAGGGCGCCAGGCGCCAGACGATCAAGCGGCCAGACTGGCCTTCGCTTTCTCTGCGATCGCGCCAAACGCCTTGATGTCGTGCACGGCGATATCAGCCAGCACCTTGCGGTCGACGGTGATGCCGGCCTTGGCCAGACCGTTGATCAGGCGGCTGTAGGACAGACCGAACTGACGAGCGGCGGCATTGATACGAACGATCCACAGCGCGCGGAACTGACGCTTGCGCTGCTTACGGCCGATATAGGCGTACTGACCAGCCTTGATGACGGCCTGGTTGGCAACGCGGAAGACTTTGCGACGGGCGTTGTAGTAGCCCTTCGCGCGGCCAATGATCTTCTTGTGACGACGACGGGCGGTAACGCCACGCTTTACACGAGCCATGGTTTATCTCCTCGCCTTACAAGTACGGCAACATGCGTGCTACACCCTTGGTGTCGCAAGCCTTGACGTGGTTGGTGGCACGGAGACCGCGCTTACGCTTGGTCGACTTCTTGGTCAGGATGTGCGACTTGAAGGCGTGACCGGCCTTGAACTTGCCCGACGCGGTCTTGCGAAAACGCTTCGCCGCCGCCCGGTTGGTCTTGATCTTGGGCATGGGAATGCTCCTTGATGGGGCTTGAACCCCGGTTTCTGACTGATCTGGCGGCGACCCGTAAGGCCACTCTTTCCGTCCTGCCACGATCGGTTCACGACCCGTCCTGGTGGGTCGAACCGGCGATTATACGGAGGGATGGGAGGATTTGCCAGTCTTGGGCCGTGCCTCAGTCAACCCCCCTCTCCCCGCCGGGGAGA
>NZ_JPLA01000020.1 GCF_001010355.1 Dyella japonica DSM 16301
CGTTCGGGCTTATCCCAGCACGATGCTGCGGGCGTTATCAGGCCATTTTCTTTGGGTTACTTTTCTTTTGGGCCAGCAAAAGAAAAGTGACTCGAGCGGCGGCAGCCGATCGAAACGCCCGCCGCGTAGGCGGCACGCTGGCGTAACGCGACAACCGAGCGCAAAGTCACTGGATTCCTGCTTTCGCAGGAATGACGATCAAAAGCTGGATGACCAGCCATTCGGCTATTGAAAAGCGCCTCCTGCTTTCGCAGGAATGACGAGCAAAAGAGCGGCCCGCGCCGGGATGACGTGCAAAAACGGAGAGGATGAGGGCCAACCCTACCCCGGCGGAAACGTCACACTAAACCGCGCCCCATTGAACTCCGGCGACCGATCCACCACCAACTCGCCACCATAAGCGCGAATGATGTCCTGCACGATCGACAAGCCGATCCCGTGTCCCTGCACGCGCTCATCGCCACGCACGCCACGCTGCAGCACCGCCTCGATCTTGTCGTCATTGATGCCCGGACCATCGTCCTCGACGCTCAACCACAAGCCGGGACGCTGGCGGCCGGCGACGGGGCGCATCTTCACCACCAGCAGCACGCGATGGCGCGCCCATTTGAACGCGTTTTCCAGCAGGTTGCCCATCAGCTCGAGCAGATCGCCCTGCTCGCCGTAGAACGCCGCGTTGTCGTCGATATCGAATTCGCACAACACGTTCTTGGCGGCGTAGACCTTCTCCAGACTCTGCACCAGGTCTTCCGCGTGACCGGCGATGGGGATGGCGGTGGTGGCGAAGGTCTGGCGTCCGGACGTGGCAGCGCGCGCAAGCTGGTAAGCGACCAGCTCGTCCATGCGGCGCACCTGCTCGAGCACCGGATCGCGCAAGGCCGATTGCGCGATGGCGCTTTCCAGGCTGGAGCGGATCACCGCCAGCGGCGTCTTCAGGCTGTGCGCCAGGTCGGCCAGCGTGTTGCGCGTGCGCACGCGCTGCTCGCGCTCGCTGTCGATGAAGGCATTGATGCGTTCGGTCAGGCCGGTGAGTTCCAGCGGATATTGATCGCCCAGGTGCTCGCGTTCGCCGCGCTCCACGCGCGACATTTCGTTGGCCACCTTGCGCAGCGGCGTGAGGCTCCAACGCAGCAACAGCATCTGCAGCAGGATCAGCATCACGCCCAAGGACGCCAGCCAGAACACCAGGCTTCGTCGGAATACCGCGTTGCGTCCCTCAAGCTGGTCCTCGGTCTGCGCCACCATGAAGGTGAGGTGCACCGATTTCTTTTCAGCCGTATCGAGCGCCACGCCGTAGATGTAGTAGTACAGCCGCCCCATGCGGGTATCGACCGGGCCTACGAAGTGTTCTTCGCCTGGCGCCTGCGGATGCAGGAAGCCGAAGTCGCGGCCAATGGCCGAGGGCGACTCCCACTTGAAGCCGTTGTCGCCGATGGCGACGGCGTAAAGGCCCGAGCCCGGTCGCGAGAAACTCGGATCGGGCGGCGTGTCGGGCAGCAGTACCTTGCCGGAGCGACCGACTTCGGTGCCCGCCAGGTAAGCCACGACAAAATTCTGCAGGCGATCCTGCAGCCCCTTCAGCGAACTGTCGGCGGCCGTACGCGTGAGCGTAAGCCCGACCACGCCCAGGAACGCAGCCAGCACGAATCCCGTCGCCAGCGCCGCACGGCCCGCCAGTGACAGCGGGCGGCGCGGCGGCGATGGATCATTCGTCTTCGCTTTCGCTGCGAGGGATGGCAAAGCGGTATCCGCGTCCACGTACCGTCTCGATGGGCTTGAGGTTGCCTTCCGGGTCCAGCTTCCTGCGCAGGCGGCCGATGAAGACCTCCAGCACGTTGGAATCGCGATCGAAATCCTGCTGGTAGATGTGCTCGGTGAGGTCGGCCTTGGAGACCAGCTCACCGGCGTGCAGCATCAGGTATTCGAGCACCTTGTATTCATAGCTGGTCAGGTCGACCGGTTTGCCTTCCACCGTCACAGTCTGCGCGGTGGTATCCAGCTTGATCGGGCCGCAGGCCAGGATGGGCTTGGACCAGCCGCTGGCGCGGCGCACCAGCGCGTTGATGCGCGCCAGCAGCTCTTCGACGTGGAACGGCTTGACCAGGTAGTCGTCGGCGCCGTGCTTGAGGCCTTCGACCTTGTCCTGCCAGCCGCCACGGGCGGTGAGGATCAGGATGGGATAGCGCTGGCCGGCTTCACGCAGCGACTTGATCAGGTCCATGCCCGACATCTTGGGCAACCCTAAGTCGATGATGGCCAGATCGAAGGGCACTTCGCGTCCGAGGTACATGCCCTCTTCACCGTCCTGGGCCGCATCGACGGCAAAACCATCGCGCTTCAGGCGGGCGGCGAGGGTCTCGCGCAGGGGAGCCTCGTCCTCAACCAAAAGAATGCGCATCAGTGTTTCTCCTTGTTGCTTCCACCGTCACTGGACGGGTTCTTGGTCGAATCACTGGAAGCCGGCGCCTTGCTGGCCTCCGTGGTCACGGTCACCACGCGTACATGCCCGGTGGGCGTCAACACTTTCACGCGGTGTTCGAAGGAACTGCGGCCCCGCCGTACGGTACTGGCGGACAGTACTTTGCCACCGGTTTCATGCTGCACCTGGGTTACCGCCTGCTCCAGCGACATGGATGGCTCCGCGGACTGTGCCGCCCAGGCGACCGTGCCTGTCGACAGTGCCAGCAGCCATGCCAGGGGACGCAGGATTGTTTTCATTTTGTTAAACAAGCCCGGGGTAACGGCAGGGGGACGGTATCCATCGTCGTTCAGACTATGGAATCGCGGCTGAATATAGGCCGGACGAACCTGAACGGTCACGCGGCGATGCGTGGTTGTGCGATGGCCTGCTCCATCAGCGACCAGTCGGCCCCCGGCAAGTGGGCGCCCTCGCTGAGCCGGCGGCGGAAGCCGCGGGCCCCGGGCTCGCCCTGGTACAGCCCCAGCAGATGGCGGCTGATGTGCTTGAGCGCGGTGCCGCGGGCCAGCTCGGCCTCGACGTAGGGGCGCAGGCGCAGCAGCACGTCTTCACGGGTCGGCATCGGCTCGTCGTAGAGCGCGGCCTCGACCTGGGCGAGCAGGTAGGGGTCGTGATACGCCGCGCGGCCCAGCATCACGCCGTCGACCTGCTGCAGGTGTGCCTGCACCTGCTCCACCGAGGTGATGCCGCCGTTGATCACCACCACGAGGTCGGGAAATTCGCGCTTGAGGCGATACACGCGCTCATAGTCCAGCGGCGGGATCTCCCGGTTCTCCTTGGGGCTCAGGCCCTGCAGCCAGGCCTTGCGGGCATGCACCACCAGCACTTCCACGCCGGCGGCGATCATCGTCTCGGTGAAGTGCTGCAGGTCGGCGTAGTCGTCCTGGTCGTCCACGCCGATGCGGCATTTGACGGTGACCGAGATATCGACCGCATCGCGCATGGCCCTCACGCAATCGCCCACCAGGGCCGGCTCGCGCATCAGGCAGGCGCCGAAACGGCCCGACTGCACTCGGTCAGACGGGCAGCCCACGTTGAGGTTGATCTCGTCATAGCCCGCCTCCGCGCCATAGCGCGCGGCGATGGCCAGTTCGCCCGGCTCGCTGCCGCCCAGCTGCAGGGCCACGGGGTGCTCCTGCTGGCTGTGTTCGAGCAGGCGCAGCTGCTTGCCCCGGACCAGGGCGGCGCTGGTCACCATCTCGGTGTACAGGCGCGCATGCGGCGACAGCAGCCGGTGGAAATACCGGCAGTGGCGGTCCGTCCAGTCCATCATGGGCGCGACGGTGAGGCGCCAGTCGTCCGGCTGGATCGGCTGCCGCAAGGGGGAAATCAGGGCTGACATGGGGTCCATTGTACTTGGTTGGCCCGGCGGGTCGCGGAGCCCCCTATCCGCGCGGCTCATCCGCTGCGGCAGGTTGCCGCAATAAACCGTATCCCAGCACGCGCGGCCGCCTGAGCCAGGAAGGTGCCATGGCATAATGGCGCCTTCGCTGCACCCCCAGGGCAGCACTCGTCAGGCGCAGCGGGTTCCGCCCTCCCCACACGAGTCCGGTATCGGCCTGGCCGGTGCCCTGCCCGCAGCTTCCCCAAGATGTTTAGGACGGTACCGGCAATGGTGGCATTGGCGACGGAGCACGTGATCGACGTGCACCACTGGAACGACAGTCTCTTCAGCTTCCGCACCACGCGCGATCCGGGCTTCCGCTTCGACAGCGGGCAGTTCGTGATGATCGGCCTAGAAGTGGATGGCCGTCCGCTGATGCGCGCGTATTCGATCGCCAGCGCGAACTACGAAGAGCACCTGGAGTTCTTCAGCATCAAGGTGGCCAATGGTCCGCTCACCTCGCGCCTGCAGCACTTGAAGCCCGGCGACCCGCTGATCGTCAGCCGCAAGCCCACTGGCACGCTGGTGCTCAACGACCTCAAGCCGGGCCGGCATCTGTATCTGCTGGGCACGGGCACGGGGTTGGCGCCGTTCATGAGCCTGGTGCGCGATCCGGAAACCTATGATCGCTACGAGAAGATCGTGATCGCGCACGGCGTGCGCAACGTCAACGACCTTGCCTACAAGGACTATCTCGAAACCGAGCTGCCGCAGCACGAATACCTCGGCGAGCTGGTGCGCGAGAAATTGATCTACTACCCCACGGTGACGCGCGAAGCGTTCCGCAATCAGGGGCGCATCACCGACAACATCGTCGATGGCGCGATGAGCCACGCGATTGGTTTGCCGCCGCTGGATCCGGCGACGGATCGGGTGATGCTGTGCGGCAGTCCGTCGATGCTCGATGACACCTGCGCATTGTTGGATGCGCGTGGTTTCCAGGTGTCGCCGCGTACGCGTGAGCCGGGGGATTATGTGATTGAGCGGGCGTTCGTCGAGAAATAAAGCGCGGCCCTGATTTTTGCGGGGCATTCTTGCTTGTTGTGGGAGCGCACCCTGTGCGCGACGGCGCTGCGTTGTACCTCGACGCAAGGCCCGTCGCGCACAGGGTGCGCTCCCACAGTTAATTTCTCTCAGCGCCGCGGTTACTCCCAGATCTTGTAAACGCGCCCGGTCAACACACCTTCCACGCTGCGCCGATACACCTGCCCCACGCGCGCACCGTCCACCGCTTCGAATCCCGGGAAATACGGGCCATAGGCGTCGAGCGCCTCGGTGAGCACGGTCGCGCTCACTGCGTTGATGCGCAGACCGCGCGGCAATTCCGTTGAGGCCGCACGCACGAAGCCTTCGATGGCCGCGTTCACCGTGGTGGCATTGGTGCCCTGCTTGATCGGCTCCTCCGCCAGGATCCCACTGGTCAGCGTGAACGAACCACCATCACGCAGATGCGCGATACCGGCGATCACCGCATTCACCTGCCCCATCAACTTATCCTGCAGCCCGGACATGAACTGCGCGGGCGTGGTGTTCACCAGCTCGCCGAAATGCACGCTGCCAGCCGCGGTGACCACCGCATCAAGCTGACCGACCTGGGCATACATGCGCTCAATGCTCGCCATATCGGTGAGATCAACGCGTACATCCCCCGAGTGACGCCCGGCTCGGATGAGCTCGTGATGGGGCGCCAGGGCCCCCGCCACCGCCTGGCCGACGATGCCGCTGGCACCGACAAGTAGAATTCGCATGGTGAAGCCTCGTGGATGCGACCCGGCATGGGTCGCCAAGCGGCCAGTGTCCGCCGAGCGGCAGTAACAATAAACGTGCCATGATGCGAGCCATTCCGAACCATGGGTTTTCAATCATGGATACGCTGGCAAGCATGGCGATGTTCGTGCGAGTGGTGGATACCGGCAGTTTCGCGGCGGCCGCGGAAGCCAGCGGGGTGTCGCCGACCATGGCTGGCAAACATATCCGCGCCATCGAGCAGCGCCTGGGCGCGCGCCTGCTCCATCGCACCACCCGCCGGCAGCAGCTCACCGAGGTGGGCCGGCTCTATTACGAGCGCTGCAAGCTGGTGCTGGCCGATGTGGAACTGGCCGAGCGCAGCGCCCACGAGTTGCAGGCCACGCCGCGTGGCCGCCTGCGCATCACCGCACCGATGAGCTTTGGCAGCCGCAGGCTTACGCCGGCGCTCACCGACTACCTGCAACGCTATCCCGACGTCAGCGTGGAGCTGTCGCTGGACAATCGCGTGTTCGACCTGGTCAGCGAAGGCTATGAGCTGGGCATCCGCATTGGCGCGGTCGATGATCCGCAACTGGTTGCGCGCCCCCTGCTGCCGTACCGCATGCTGCTGGCCGCATCGCCCCAGTACCTGGCCAAGCACGGCAATCCGTCGCGTCCCGAGGAGCTTGCCAAGCACACCTGCCTGGGCCTCACCAACTGGCGTCGCCGCGATCAGTGGCGTTTGCTCGGGCCTGAGGGCGCTGAGTGTGACGTGCCAGTGCAGGGGCGGTTATCGGTCGACCATGGCGATGCCTTGCGTGTCGCGGCCCTGCATGGCGCCGGCATCGTGCTGCAGCCGGAAGTCCTGCTGGCGGAGGATCTGGCCGAAGGACGGCTGATGGCCGTGCTGCCCGAATGGGCGCCGCCGTCGACGCCGATGCACCTGCTGTATGCGCAGGATCGCCGGCCGACGGCGAAGCTGCGCAGCATGATCGAGTTTTTGCTGGAGCGGTTTGGGGTGTAGGAGCGCACCCTGTGCGCGAACGGCGCATCGCGCCGGCACTGCGTGCCGTTCGCGCACAGGGTGCGCTCCTACAAGGGCGACGCACCATCAATCGCGTACGCGACCCTGGCCTTCGTTGTCCCAGTAACCAAACACGCGGCGCGCAATCAGTTTGTAGAGGCGCTTGCCGGTGGCGCGCCACAGCAGCGCATGCGGCGCGGGCGTCTGCAGGATCACACGCTGCCTTGCAGTGAGGGCTTGCGCGCAGTACGTGCGCTTGTGCTTGAGCAGGTGACGCAGGTCTTCGCGAGCCAAGGCGCGGAACAAGGCCCCGCGTTTGCCGCGCGTCCAGGCGAGCTGGAAATCCACCAGCGCAGGACGACCGTCCACGCACACCAGCCAGTTGGGTTCCTTGGCGGTGTCGTTGTGCACGATGCCGCGCCGATGCAGGCGCGCGAGCAGGCGCAGTGCATCGCGGTAGTACGCCCGGTCACAGGGTCGCGCCTGTTGCATCGGTGCGCCGGCGATATAGCTGCGCAGCAGCTCGCGTCCGTTCCAGCCCAGCAGGACGGGTACGCCGTCCACGCCATCGAGCTTGCGCAGTGCACGCGCCTCGCGTGCGGCGGCATGACGCGCGAATGCGCGCGCCCACCAGCAGGCGGCATCGACATCGCGGCAGATCACGCGCACGCCATGCCGCTCCGTCACTGCGATGCGGCCCAGTTCATCGGACTTGAGCAGCATGTCGCCTGAGGTATCCACAAACGCTCCCCGCGGTTGTCGTGCGCCATTGTGGCCCAACCGCGTCATGCAGGCTGTGTAGCCGTGCCGATATGCTGCGCCCCAGGACATGGAGAACCTCATGCTGGAGATCGCGCTTTACGTGCTGGCCGCGCTGCTGATGATCGGCGGCCTGGCCGGCAACATCCTGCCTGCCCTGCCTGGCATCCCGATGATCTTCGGCGGCATCTGGCTGGCGGCGGCGGTGGACCAGTACCGGCACCTGGGCACGTGGTGGCTGGTGGTGATCGGCGTCCTCGGCGCCATCGGCGTGGCGCTGGACTTCGCGGCGGCGTCGCTGGGCGCCCAGCGGGTGGGCGCCAGCCGGCGGGCCATCTGGGGCGCCGGCATCGGCACCGTGGTGGGCATGTTCTTCGGGCTGGCCGGGCTCATCGCCGGTCCGTTCCTGGGCGCCCTGCTGGGCGAGCTGACCTCGGGCACCAGCGTGCTGCGTTCGGCCCATGTGGGCGTGGCCACGTGGCTGGGCTTGCTGGTCGGCACGTTCGTGAAGCTGGTGATTTCCTTTGTGATGATCGGCCTGTTTGCGTTTGCCATGCTGTTTGGTTGAACCCGGGGCCGGGACTGGCCATTCGGCTAGCGCGACCTTCGGCACATGGCGCGGCGTACGCGCTGCCCTATAGGCTCGGGGCACTCCACCTTCAGGGAAGTGCTCATGTCCAAACGTCTCGCCCTGGCACTGGCGGTTTCGCTGGTTGCCGTCGGTTCCGCCCAGGCGGAAACCAAGTCGCCCGCCTGGATCGAACGCAGCAACACCGATGCCAAGGTGCTGCTCGACGTGATGGCGAAGTTCAACCCGGAATTCGCCTCGCAGATCGGCGTGCCCGGCTTCGACGACAAGGTCGTCGACATGAAGCCCGACGTCGACGCGCGCTCGCGCGCCGCCTTCGTCGATGCCAAGGGCAAGCTCGAGAAGATGCTGGCCAGCGAGAAGGACGATAACGTCCGCCAGGATCTGCAGATCATGATCAAGGCCATCGATCAGCAGATCGAAGGCATCGATCTCAATCACAAGTACATGCTGCCGTACCAGGACGTGGGCCAGCTGATCTTCCAGGGCGAGTTTGTCCTGCTCAAGGACGACGTGGCCGCCAATCGCCGCCCCGCCGCGCTCAAGCGCCTGGAATGCTACGTGGGCAAGACCGCGGGCTGCACGCCGCTGGTCGAGCTGGCCAAGGCGCAGACCACCGCGCGCCTGGGCGAAAAGGACCTGATCGGCCCGTACAAGAACGAAGTGGAGCAGAAGCTCAGCAATACACCGCGCTACACCCAGGGCATCCGCCAGCTGTTCGCCAAGTACAAGCTCGATGACGCGCAGGGCAAGGCCGCGCTCGATGCGCTGGACAGCCAGCTCAAGGAATACGACGAGTGGGTGCGCACTACCATCGTGCCGCGCGAACGCGCCGACTTCCGCCTGCCCGAACCGCTGTATGCGTACAACCTCAAGCAGGTCGGCATCGATATCCCGCCGGAACAGCTGATCAAGGAAGCGCAGTTCGAATTCACCGAGCTGCGTTCGATGATGCAGATGATGGCGCCGGTGGTGGCGAAGGAAGAAGGCATCCAGGCCACCGACTATCGCGACGTGCTGAAGGCGCTGAAAAAGCAGCAGCTGGGCAAGGATGACGTGGTGCCCTGGTACCACGAGATCATCGGCAAGATCGAAGACACCATCCGCCGCGAACACATCATCACCCTGCCCCAGCGCAAGATGCAGATGCGCCTGGCCTCGGAAGCGGAAACCGCCGCCGTGC
The DNA here is from genome assembly GCF_001010355.1 of Dyella japonica DSM 16301. Lineage (GTDB taxonomy): Bacteria > Pseudomonadota > Gammaproteobacteria > Xanthomonadales > Rhodanobacteraceae > Dyella > Dyella japonica. The sequence goes on from NZ_JPLA01000020.1 coordinate 9,147, forward strand.
CGGCACCGCACATGGACCCGCCGCCGTTCATCAACAACCACGGCGAACAGGGCACCTTCGTACTGACCATGGGCAACCCCAGCGGCAGCAAGTCCGATTCCTATGACGACTTCACCTATAAGGCCGCCGCGTGGACACTGACCGCGCACGAAGGCCGCCCGGGCCACGAGCTGCAGTTCGCGGCGATGGTGGAACGCGGCGTGTCGCTGGCGCGTAGCCTGTTCGCCTTTAACAGCGTCAACGTGGAAGGCTGGGCGCTGTATGCCGAGTCGGAAATGCTGCCGTACGAGCCGCCGTCGGGCCAGTTCGTGGCCTTGCAGGCACGCCTGCAGCGCGCGGCGCGTGCGTATCTTGATCCGATGCTCAACCTGGGCCTGATCACCAAGGAACGTGCGCACGATGTGCTGCGCTACGACGTGGGCCTGTCCGAAGCGATGACGCAGCAGGAACTGGACCGTTACACCTTCAACAGCCCGGGCCAGGCCACTGCGTATTTCTACGGTTACATGCGCCTGCAGCAGACGCGCTTGAACACCGAGCTGGCGCTGGGCAAGGACTTCAACCGCCAGGCCTTCAACGACTTCGTGATCGGCCAGGGCCTGTTGCCGCCTGAGCAGCTCGCCGAAGCGGTGCGCACGCAGTTCATCCCGTCGCAGAAGAAGCAGGCGAAGTAAGAACGGCTGTTCAGTGCTGACGAGGCCGCGCTTTCGAGCGCGGCCTTTTCTTTTCTGGCGCGGGCGCGTGACCGCTGCGTTCCAGCCATTGCGCGAAGTGCGCCGTGTCAGCGCGCAGCGCCGGCGGCACCAGGATGTAGTCGCGGCTGGGCGGCTCGTCGGCGCGATGACGAAAACGAGCCGCGCCCTCATGGGCGAGCAATGCGTCTTGATCGGCTGCCGCCAGGCGCAACGCCAGGCCTTGACCTGACAGCCACGCGCACGGCTTTTCGTCGAACCAGGCCATCAAGCCGCCGAACATCGACTTGAAGCGCAGATCGTGTGGACGTCCCAGATGCGTGGCGGCGTCTTCCAGTTCCCGACGAAGTAGCTCGATCCCGGGATTCACATCAGCGCGTCGGGCAACACGTAGAGCAGCACGGCGAGATAGTGCAGCACGCTGCCGGCCAGCACGAAGAAGTGCCACACCGAGTGGTGATACGGCAGCTTGCGCCACAGGTAGAACGGCACGCCGAGCGTGTACGCCACGCCGCCGGCGATCAGCAAGACCATGCCGCCCGTCTGCAGATGCGCCAGCAAGGGCTTGAATGCAATCACGCCCACCCAGCCCATGCCGATGTACATAAGTACCGCGAGCTTGCGGTACTTCTTCAGCAGGCCCAGTTCGAGTGCGCTGCCCATCAGCGCCAGCGTCCACACCGTGGCAAACAGACTCCAGCCCCAGGCGCCCGGCAAGGCGATCAGGGTGAACGGCGTATAGGTGCCGGCAATCAGCAGGAAGATCGCGATGTGATCAAGCGTGCGCAACACGCGCTTGGCCAGCACGCCGGGAATGGAGTGATACAGCGTCGAGGCCGTGTAGCAGAGGATCAAGGTGGTGCCGAACACCGCGCTGGCCACCACGGCCCGGGTGTCGCCATACATCGCTGCAAACGTGACCAGGGTGACCAGGCCGGCAATGCTCAGCAGGATGCCGATGCCGTGGATCACGCTGCTGGCGAGCTCATCGCCGAAGGCATAGCGGGGGAGAGCCGTGCCGGAGGTGGCGGACATGGGGATTCCTTGAACGGAACGTACTGGAGCGTACGGCCCCGCCACCTTAGGACGCGCGATCCGATTCAACAAGAGCGGAAGCGGGCAGCCAGCAGGCACACCCGCGACGCAAGACCGCACGACGCCGGCGCGCCGTGCCGTCCGATCACTCGATGATGAAGGCGCCGAAGGCCACGCCCAGATCCCAGCCCTTGCCCGTGCCGCTGAGTGCGAGCGAGACGTTGCCCTTGGTCATCACCCGCGCACCGGCCGAGTTGGCCGCACCGGCATGCACGCCGGCATCGGCGTAATGGCCCTTGATCTCGCTGATGCTGCTGACACCGGAGAACTTGCCCACGCCATTGGTGATCTGGCTCTTGCCGAAGGTGAGCCCGCCGCCCTTGACGCGCAGGTGCACCGACAGGCTCTGGCCGTTGTTGCAGTGGACGGTGCCGTTGCCGGTGGCGGTCTGATAGAACACCGACCAGCCGGCGAGGTTGAAGCTCATCTTGCATTCGATATCGCCGGCATGCGCCGGCACCGACGCGGCCCAGCCGGCCACGGCCAGCACGGTGGCAGCCATCCACTTGGACATGCTCATTGCGGTTCTCCCTGGTTGCGCGCCGCCAGTAGGCAGCAAGCGCGCGATTCTGGCAATCGCTTGCCGGCCGCGGCGTGAACAGGCCATTCACCCAGGATGTACGCCATAGCAAGCCGCCAAGGCAAACAATGCGATAACCGGGCATCCCCTCTCTCTCCCCCGATGCCCGGCCTTACCGCCCCGCCTCCTGTGCGGGGCTTTTTTTGCCTTGCGACAACGCGCGCTACACGGTCAGCATTGGCAAGCTCTATGCTGATGTCGGATAGGGAATCAGGAGAGCCGCCATGTCTGCGATCGACCTGCTGTTGCATCTGGACCATCTGGACCTTGGCGTTGCCGCTCCGCGCGCCGCCCTGGCCTTGGCGCAACGGTTGGGCGCGCGGCTCGATGCGCTCTACGTGGCCGATCTGCCGGCCACCGCCTTCAGCCTTCCCGAAGCCGTACCCGTGCAGCTGGAAGAAACGCAGCGCCGCGTGGCCGAAGCGCGGACGCATGATCCCCAATGGCAGCAGGCCTTGGCCGCCCGTGCGCTCAACGGCAGCTGGCGAGTCACCCAGGGCGACACCGTCCAGGCAGTGAGTCAGGCGGCCTCCGGTTACGACCTGCTGGTGATGGAGCGTAGCCAGAAGCGCAGCGACGCCCCGGTCGGTTTCGGCTCGGTATCGCGTTGCGTGTTCGCCAGTGGACGTCCGGTACTGGTGGTGCCGGACGTGGCGCCCGTACCCAGCGTCGGTGCCAATGTGCTGGTGGCGTGGAACGGCAGCCGCGAATCCGCGCTCGCGCTGGCTGCGGCGGTGCCGCTGTTGCAGAAGGCCGATCAAGTGCGCGTACTGGACGGCAGCGAAATGAATGCGGAGATGTTGCCGGTGCTGCCGCCGCCCGGCCTGGCCGACTGGCTGCAGCGCCACGGCATCAACGCGCGCATCGATACCCTCGACAGCGGCCCCAGTCACGCCGCCGGGCCAGCGGTGCTGGAGGCTGCGCATAGCCAGGGCGCCGACCTGATCGTGATGGGTGCCTGGAGCCGCTCACGCCTCGCGCAAATGGTGCTAGGCGGCACCACCCGCCACCTGTTCATGCATGGCGATGTGCCGATGCTGGTGGCGCACTGAAAAAACCGCGATTTGGGCCATCGGGCTTCCGCCCCACAGAATAGCCTTCCATACGGCTACTTGCGCAAGCCTTTTTTTCGGGCTTAGGCTGCAACCGCACCGACACGATCCCTCCGCGTCCCCGCGCGGCGTGCACGGGCCATCCGCCTGTTCCAGCAGGCGTCAAAACTCACATCGATACGTCAGGAGGTCGCTTATGTCGTCCGCAAGCCTGGCTGTACCCCGTCACGCCCAGCCGGACCATGTCCGCATCGCCGCGATGAGCGTCGCCATCGCCCTCAACCTCGCCGCACTCCTTGCCCTGATGCGTCCGATGGCGCCGCAGCTGGCCGAGCAGGTACAACGCATCGCCACCACGCCAATCAGCTGGATTACCCCGAAGAAGGAGGTGCCCCCGCCGCCGCAGATCGAACTCAAAAAGCTGGTGCAACCGAAGACGGTGCCACATCCGCAAGCGCTAACGCATCCCCTGCCGTTGACGCCGCCGGTGGTCAACACCACCGACGATGGCACGGTGCCCGCGCCGCTGGTGCCGCCAACCATCGCTCCGCCGACGACGGACGTGACCAGTGCACCTGTCGAAGCCACCCTCGCCTATCGCGCGACACCGCTGAAATATCCCGCACAGGCACTGCATTCACGCCTGCAAGGGCAAGTGATCCTGAAGGTGCTGGTGGACGAGAACGGTGTTCCGCAAGAGGTCGCCATCGAACAGAGCAGCGGCTACACCCTGCTCGATCGCAGTGCCCGCGAGCAGGTGTTGAAGGGTTGGAAATTCGAGCCGGCGGTGGTGAATGGTCGGGCGGTGCGCGCATGGGCCCGCGTGCCGGTCACCTTCAATTTGAACGAGCTTTGAGCGGCGCGGCCGCGCTTTAGAACGATCTGAAGCGGAAGGCCCGACCTGCATCCAGTGGCAGGCCGGGCCCTTCCACGGCAAGCGAAACGTCAGTGGGCGTTGACCGGCGCCGGCTGCGCGGGGCCGCGCGCAAGACGCACGATGGCCCACACCATGGCCACCAGCACGATCACCGGCAGGCACAACGGCAACAGGGCGAGCGCCACGATGGGCGCGGCAATCAACAACGCGATGCCGCCGAACACCAGACCAAGTACGGCGCCGACCAGGCTGAAAAGACCGCCGATCAAGGCGAAGGCGAGCTTGAACACCAGGCCGATCAAGGCGACCCCGAGCCAAATGCCCACTATCAACATCAAGAGCACGCTTATCGCAAACATGATGTGTCTCCTCCCGGCGTCACTGCCGGCGACCGTTGCGCATCGAGCAGTTGTGGCAACCGATGCAAGTTTCAAGGCCTGCTTGGAAAGCATCGTGCGCTTTTGCGCCATGTCGCGCATGTCGCGAAAGTCATGTGCTGCGCCCTGCCCGGTGTTACGGGACTTTAACGATACGCATGCTCCACTGCGCGCCGGTTTCCATGAGTGACTTCGCATGGCCAAACACATGCAACACCTCAAGGCGCTGCGTGAAATCGCATTTGATCATGGGGTAGGCGAGCACCCCGACCTTGCCTCGATGGCAAGAGAACTCAGCCGCACGGTCTACCAGAACAAGCAGGCCCTTGCTGGCGATCTGGCCGATCTGCGCGAGCGCAACCGCGGCTTCGAACGCTGGCTGGTGGCGCAGCGCAACAAGCCGGACATCAGCGTGCTGGTGATGGCATGGCCGGCCAACTACGCCACCCCGATCCACGACCACAATGGCTTGTGGGGCCTGGAGATGGCCCTGCATGGCGCGCTCGAAGTGGAATCGTGGGACCGCGACCCACACGGGAAGAACCTGCGATTGACCGGCCGCGACTGGCTGGGACCAGGCGACGTCACCTGGTTCGACGCCGACGACCGCCACGTCCACCGCTGCCGCAACCTGTCCCGGCACGACACGGCCTTGACGCTTCACGTGTACGGTGGCGATCTGGCACAGTACTTTACATACCAAGAAGCTGGCAAAGCTGGCCAGTGGACCGCAAGCCAGCAGCGCAGCCCTTTGGCCGGTCGCCTGTATGCTTGAGGCCACACACGTGAAGACGTTTTTTTTGAGGGAGTGGCATGTATCGACGGGTCGCCATCATCGGCGGCGGTGCTGCAGCGGCAGCGCTGCTGAGCGAGCTGCTGGAACGCCAGCTGCCGCAGCCGTTGCATCTGGACTGGTATACCGGCGGCGGTAACTCCCCGCGCGGTGTCGCGTATGGCACGCGGTCCGACAAGCATTTGTTGAACGTCCGTGCGGCGTCGATGAGCATGTTTGCTGCCCGGCCGCATGGGTTCCTGGAATACGCCCAGCGCGGCGACGGCACCATCGCCGGCACCGATTTCCTGCCGCGCCGCCTCTACGGCGATTATCTCGAAGCCCAGGTGGAGCGCGCGCTCGAGCGTGCACGCGCCGCCGGCCACGACGTGCGTGTGCTGCCGTTCGGTGTGGATGCCATCGTGCCGGAGCACGACGGCGTCAACGTCATCCACGGCGAAGACAGCGCGCGTGTCGATGCCGCCGTGCTGGCCATCGGCTCGTTGCCGCCGCTGCCGTTGAATGGCGTCAGCGACGCCGCACTCGCCAGCGGCCAGTACGTGACCGAGCCCTGGGGTTTTCTCGCCCAGGCCAAACCGGACGCGCGTCCGCGCAAGGTGGTGCTGATCGGCCTGGGCCTTACCGCGGTCGACGTGTTGCTGGAGCTGTCGGCGCTGTGGCCGAACGCCACTTTCGAGGCAATTTCCCGCCACGGCCTGTTGCCGGAGCCACATCTGCAGCACGCTTCGGCGCCTGCCGACGACAGCGCCGAACTGATCGAGGCGATGCGCGAGGAGCCCTACATCCGCACCTGGATCCGCCTGCTGCGCGAAGCCATGGCGCAAAGCGCCGACTGGCGCACCGTGGTCGACAGCCTGCGGCCGCATACGCCGTCGCTATGGGCGCTGCTGCCGGAGGCGGAACGCTCGCGCTTCTTGCGCCATGCCCGCTGGGCCTGGGAGCGCGTGCGTCATCGCATGCCGCCGCAGGTCATGACGGCCATGAAGGCACTTGAGGACAGCAACCGGCTGCACCGTCGTCGCGGCCGCCTGCAGGCGGTCGATCTGGTCGGCGACAAGCTGCAGCTGGAGATTCGCCGTCCGCACGGTAAGGGCATCGAATCCATGGATGCGGATCTGGTCATCCAGACGGTGGGCCTCAATACGGATGTGCGGCGCACGCATCATCCCCTGATCCGGCAGCTGTCGACCAACGGCCATGTCACCGCCGATCCGCTCGGCCTCGGCGTCACCGCCTCTACGGATGGCCGGGTCGCGCACGGCAACCAGCCGTGGCCGCATTTCTACGCGATCGGCACCCTGCTGCGCGGCACGCTGTGGGAATCCACGGCCATGCCGGAGATAAGGCAGCAGGCACGCAATCTCGCCGACCGGTTGTTGAAGGGCGGCTGATAAAAAAGGAGCGCCTGGCGCTCCTTTTTTTGCGTGCCAGCGATTACCAGCCGCCTAAAACCAGCTTGCCGATCGAACTCGCGCTTTCCACTTGCTGATGTGCGCGACGCAAGTTCTCCGCATTGATCGCACCCAGGTTTTCGCGCAGCGTCGTGCGCAACACACCCGCGTCGACCAGATCGGCCACTTCGTTGAGCAGACGATGCTGCGCCTGCATGTCCTCGGTGTGGAACAGCGAGCGCGTGTACATGAATTCCCAGTGCAGCGAGATGCTCTTCTGCTTGAGCAGATTAATCTCCAGCGGCTTGGCCGGATCATCGATCAAGGCCAGCTTGCCCTGCGGCTTGAGCAGTTCCACCAGCTTCGCAAAGTGCTGCTCGGTATGCGTGAGGCTGAGCACGTCGTCCACGCCTTGCGGTGCGACCGCCTTCACTGCAGCGACCAGATCGCCGTGATGATCAACCACATGATGCGCGCCCAAGGCCTTCACCCAGGCCTGGCTGTCTTCGCGAGACGCCGTGGCGATCACGGTGGCATTGGTCAACGTGCGTGCCAACTGGATCGCCATCGAACCCACGCCTCCTGCACCGCCGACGACCAGGATGACGCGAGGACGCGCCGTGGCGCCGCGCGGCAGGTTGAGTCGGTCGAACAGCAATTCCCATGCGGTGATCGTGGTCAGCGGCATTGCCGCGGCCTGTGCGAAATCGAGCGTGCCGGGCTTGCGTCCCACGATCCGCTCATCCACCAGTTGGAACTGCGCATTGCTGCCGGAACGATCGATCGCGCCGGCGTAGTACACCGCGTCGCCCGGCTTGAACAGCGTGACGTCGGCACCCGTCGCCACCACGGTACCGGCCGCGTCCCAGCCCAGTACCTTGTCGGTGCCGTCAGGGTTGGCCCGCTGGCGCACCTTGGTATCCACCGGATTGACCGAGATCGCTTCGACCTGCACCAGCAGATCGCGCCCTTGTGGCGCGGGCTGCGCCAACTCGACGTCGAGCAGGCTGTGCGGATCGGTGATGGGCAGGATCTGTCGGTACGCGACGGCTTTCATGCAGCTCTCCTTGCGAATCTGAAAAGTCAGGGAATGATTTTGCGCCGACGAAAGTCATCAAACAGTCGCGCGAACATCGCCTTGGTTTCCACATGTTCGTGGAAGCCATAGCGCCGCGCCTTGGAACCGTCGCCAAACATGTCGTAGTCCCAGGAAAACACGAAGTCGGCAAAACGCCAGGACGATACCTCGGCATAGGCGTGCGGTGCGAGGCCATGCCGCTCGCCCATGGCATGCCACAGCGGCTCCTTGTCCGCCATCACGGTATCCAGCGACAGCGGCAGCGGCGGTGCGAGCTCAAGGCCGAAATAATCGGCAATGAAAGGCCACATCTCGTTCCAGCGGAACAGGTCGCCGTTGGTGATATTGAATGCCTGGTTGGCGCAACGCGGTTCGGTGGCCGCCCACACGGTGGCGCGGGCGAGCAGGCCGGCATCGGTCATTTCCAGCAGCCTGTCGTAGGCGCCCGGCTTGCCGGGAAAGCGCAGTGGCAGTCCGAGCTCCTTGCTGATCGACGCATACACGGCGATGGCGAGCGCGAGGTTCATCGGATTGCCCAGCGCAAACCCGCCGACCACCGCAGGACGTATTGCCGACCAGCTCCACGCCCTGCCCTGCTGGCGTTGTTCGAGCAGGCGTTGCTGATCGTGCATGAATTCCGGCGGCATGAAGGCCGCATCGGTTTCGCGTGCCGGCGTCTTGAACGGCCCCAGGTGTCCGCCGTAGACCTTGTAGCCCTGCATCAGGCTGATGTGTTCGAGCCGCGGCGCCACTGCTTCGATGGCATCGAGCACGTTCGTCAGCATCGCTACATTGGGCGGCACCAGCTCGGCCCAGCTGGATCGATCCTGGTAAGCCGCGTAGAACACGTGCGTTACTTGGTCGAGTTTGCCGAGCTTCGCCCGCGTGTCGTCGATATCGAGCAGATCGACGGCGATGTGTTGCACGCGGCCTTCGTCAGTGCCGCCGCGACGCGACAGGCCGATCACCTGCCAGTCGTCGCGTGTGGACAAGTGATCGATCAGATTGCGACCGATCACGCCCTGGGCACCCACCACGAGTGCCACCTTGCCTTGCTTGCTCATGCCTATCCTTTGCACGCGGAGGGTGTGATCAGGCGCCTACGGCACAGGCCGCTGCGACCAGGCCGCGACGCCGTTCCAGCGCTGCGCTGACCAAGGTGATCAGCAGGCCAAGCAAGGCCACCACCGCGCCGGCCACGCTCACCGACGGCAGGCCCAGCCCCATGCCGATCATCGAACCGCCAATGAAGGCGCCGATGGCATTGCCGAGATTGAAGGCCGCGATATTCAACGTGGAGGCGAGATGCGGACCATCGCTGGCCTGCTGCACCACGCGCATCTGCAGCGGCGGCACGGTGGCAAACGCCGCGATGCCCCACACGAACACGGTGACGATGGCGGCGACCGTGTTGTGCATGGTCCAGGCAAACGCCAGCATGATCAGCGACAGCGCGATCAGCACGCCCACCAGCGAGGGCATCAGGCGCCAGTCGGCCAGGCGACCGCCGAGCATATTGCCGATGGTGGTGCCCACGCCGAACAGGATCAGCACCCAGCCCGTCGCACCCACGCTCACGTGAGCCACCTGCTGCAGGATCGGCGCGATGTAGGTGAACACGGTGAACACGCCGCCAAAACCCAGCACCGTCATCAGCAAGGCCAGCAGCACCTGCGGCTGGCGCAGCACGCCGAGCTCGCGTTTCATGTTCGGCGACGGCAGGTCTGGCAAGGACGGCACCAGGCGCCACACGGCGATGGCGGCGATCAGGCCCAGGCCGGTAACGGCCATGAAGGTCGAGCGCCAACCCGCCCATTGGCCAAGAAAGGTACCGAACGGCACACCCAGCACGTTGGCCAGGGTCAGCCCGGTGAACATCAAGGCGATCGCGCGCGCAGCCTGGCCACGCGGCACCACATGCGACGCCACCACGGCGCCAATGCCGAAGAACGAGCCATGACAGAACGCGGCCACCACGCGCGCCACCATCAGCACGCCGTAGTTGGGCGCCACCGCGCAGAGCGCGTTGCCGAGGATGAACAGGCCCAGCAACAGCAGCAGGGCGTTGCGGCGCTCCATGCGCGCCGTGAGCGCGGCCAGCAACGGCGCACCTGCCGCCACGCCGAGCGCATAGCCGGAGACCAGCAGCCCAGCGGAGGGGATGCTCACGTGCAGATCCGTCGCCACTTCGGGCAGCAGGCCCATGATCACGAATTCGGTGGTGCCGATGGCGAACGCGGCAACCGACAGGGCCAGCAGGGCTAGCCGGGAGGAACCGGCAGCTGGCGCATCGGCGCCACCGGAGGAAAGCGAGGGGTTCATGGGAGGCAGTCCCTGAAGGAAACGGACGCCACTGTGCGCCTTGTGGATCTTTGCGGGAATTGAGCAAACTAGAGAGGCATCTTTTCCTGGAAGTTAAAGATGCCCCACCCGCCACGCCGTACCGGCCTCGCCAAGGTCTCCAGAACATGGTCGATTTCGAAGATATGCGGCTGTTCGTCCGCGCCGTGACCGAAGGCAGCCTGTCGGCCGCCGGGCGTGAACTGGGCTTGTCTCCCGCCGCCGCCAGCAAGCGGCTGACCCGGCTGGAGACGGCGCTGGGCGTGCGCCTGCTCCAGCGCAGCTCGCGCCGCCTCGTGCTCACCGAGGAAGGCACGCTGTATTTCGAGCGCTGCCAGGCCATCATCGCCGACGTGGACGACGCCAATTCGGCCGTCGGCCTGCGCCAGCTGGAAGTACGCGGGCAGCTGCATATCTCCGCCGCGGTGGATATGGGACGCCAGTATGTGGGGCCCATCGCCGCCGCGTTCGCCGAACAGCACCCGCAGCTGCATCTGCGCATCACCAATTCCGACGCGATGCTCGACCTGTTCGAATACGGCGTGGATGTCGCCGTGCGCGGCGGCACCATGACCGACTCGCGGCTGGTGTCGCGCCTGCTGACCAACAACTTCCGCGTGCTGTGCGCCTCGCCGGCGTATCTGGAACGGCACGGCCATCCTCGCCATGCCCACGAACTGCAGCAGCACCGCTGCCTGATGCTGCACCGCCCCGGCCACGGCGTGCTGCCGTGGATCGTGCAGAGCCCCGATGGCCCCCGACCGCTCCGCGTGGAAGCGGCCATGACCTGCGACAACGGCGACCTGATGCGCAGCCTGGCCGTCGCCGGCCACGGCATCGCGTTCAAGTCGGCCTGGGATATCGCCGACGATGTGCGCGCCGGCCGCCTGGTGCCGCTGAAGAACGAGGTGTTCCTGCCCGACGCCCATGTCTACGCCATCTACCCCAGCCGGGCCTACCTGCCGGCGCGCATCCGCCTGTTCGTGGATCACCTGCAGCAGGAACTGCAGGCACGCGAACGCGATGTGCTCGATACTGTGCGCGACGCCATGCGTTGATGCGGGGAACCCATGCTGGATAAGGATCGCCTCATTCACCTCGTCGGTGGCGCGGCATGTTGACCACCATCGTCGGCGGCCTGTTGCTGGTACTGCACATTGCCGGTGTGCTCGCCGCCATGCACGCGGTGATCAATACGCGCACGCCGCAGGGTGCGTTTGCGTGGGCGCTGGGCCTGGTGTTGCTGCCGTACGCCACATTGATTCCCTATCTCTATCTCGGACGCAGCCATTTTCACGGCTACGTGGACCTGCACCGCGCGCGGCGCGACCAGATGCAGGCGCTGGCGGATGCGCAGCTGGCCAATGGCTCCAGTGGCCCCGAGGTGAATGAACGCTACGGCGAAATCGCACATATGCTCGGCGCGCGTTTCCATCCGGGGCAACGGCTGCGGCTGCTGATCAACGGCGACGCCACGTTCGAGGCGATCTTCGCCGCGATCAACGAAGCCAAGCGCTGCGTGCTGGTGCAGTTCTTCATCATCCACGACGACATGCTGGGCAAGCGCATGCAGCAGGCGCTGATCGACCGGGTGCGCGCCGGCGTGGATGTATGCGTGCTCTACGACGGCATCGGCAGTCACGCGCTGCCGAACGAGTACGTGGAAACGCTGCAGGAAGCGGGCGTGATCATCCATCCGTTCGCCACGCAAAGGCGGAGCAACCGCTTCCAGCTCAACTTCCGCAATCACCGCAAGATCGTGGTGGTGGACGGCGTGCGCGGTTTTGTCGGCGGCCTCAACGTGGGCGACGAATACCTCGGCCTTAAGCCGCCGCTGGCGCCCTGGCGCGATACCCACCTGGAAATCGAAGGCCCTGCCGTGGCCGACCTGCAGCGCAGCTTCGCCGAAGACTGGCACTGGGTCACCGGCGAGTTGCCGCCGTTGCTCAAGCCCCAGCAAGGGTCCGGCAACGCGCACACGCTGATCGCGGCCACCGGGCCGGCCGATCGACAGGAGACCTGCTCGCTGTTCTTCGTCTCGCTGATCCACGCCGCGCGTCAGCGGCTATGGATCACCACGCCTTACTTCGTACCTGACCAGGCGGTGATGTCGGCGTTGCGGCTGGCGGTGTTCCGCGGCGTGGACGTGCGCGTGCTGATTCCGTGTCGCCCCGATCACCGCACCGTGTTTCTCGCCACCAGCCTGTACGCCCACGACGCCGTGCTCGCCGGCATCCGCGTGTTCCGTTATCAGCCGGGCTTTGTGCACGAGAAGGTGTTGCTGGTGGACGACGACACCGCCTCGGTAGGCAGCATGAATCTGGACAATCGTTCGTTCCGTCTCAACTTCGAGATCGGCGCGTTGAACGTGGATGAGGAATTCGCCACCGAAGTGGAAACCATGCTCAGCGATGACTTCGCCCATGCGCATGAGGTCACTGCCGCGGAATATGAGAAGGCGCCGTATCTGCGGCGACTTGCGATGCATGTGGCGCGATTGTTCGATCCGGTGCTTTGAGGCGTACCACCACTTTGTAGGAGCGCACCCTGTGCGCGACCAACGTCGCGATCTCTCGCGCCGCGGTACCTTCGGTCGCGCACAGGGTGCGCTCCTACAACGGCGGTCGGGCGATCAGCCGGTCGCCTTGTTGCCGTGAAGCAGATAAAGGCTGCCGGTAAGCACCGCCGCCGTCAGCGACAACATCGCGGCCACCACGAACATCGGCCCGTAGCGTCCACCCGAAGCGATCCAGCCACCCAGGGGACCGGTCACGCCCAGCGCCACATCGATAAACACCGAATACGCCGCCAGCGCCGCGCCGCGATTGCTGCCACTCACCCGCTCCACCGCCACCACGCCGAGCGCGGGGAAGATCAGCGAAAAGCCGATGCCGCTCAGCGCGGCGCCCAGCATGGCCATCGCGGGGTGATTGGCCATCGCCAGCACGATCAGGCCGGCGCATTCCACCAGCAAGGAAACGAGCGCGGTGCGATAGCCGCCAAAATGCGCGATGGTCCAGCCCAACACCAGGCGCACGCCAACGAAGCACACGCCAAACACACTCAGCGTGGGTGCGGCACCAGACCAGCCCTCCCGCGCGTAATACAGCGTGATGAAGGTGGCGATCACGCCAAAGCCCACCGAAGCCAGCGCCAGGCCCATGCCGTAAGGCGCCACACGGCCGAAGACGTGGTGCATCGGCAGGCGCTCGCCGGCCTCCACGTGTACGGCGGGTCGACGCCATGCCAGCAACAGACCCAGCACCATCAACAGCACCGCCGCGATGCCGATGCTCGCGAAGCCGGCCGCACTGGTCAGCACCACGCCCAGCGGCGCGCCGACCGCGAGCGCGCCATAGGTGGCGATGCCGTTCCAGGAAATGACCTTGGCCGTGTGCTCCGCACCCACGCGGCCGATGCCCCACATGATGCAACCGGTGGCCACGCAGCTCTCGCCCATGCCCAGCGCCAACCGCGCCACCAGCATCACGCCCACTGACGCGATCGGCCACGCGCGCAGCAGGGCCGCGGCGATCATCAGCAAGCCGCTGATCGCGCATGCCACCAGGCCGATCAGCGCAGCGCGCTTGGGGCCGGCGGTATCGGAAGTGCGTCCCGCAAAACCGCGGCTCAACAAAGTGGCCACGTATTGCGTGCTGATCACCAGGCCGGCCAGCACGGCGCCAAAGCCAAGCTCGCTGTGCACGAACGGCGGCAGCACCGCCAGCTGCATGCCGATCACCAGATAGGCCAGGAAGGTGAACAGAACGATCTGGACGATTCGTCGGGTCAGCGGCAAGCCGCTGGCGCCCGCTTCAACGTGAGTATTCATGGGTACTGCTTTGAGGGAGGAAACAGCGGCGTCATCGGCGCAAGGGGGAATCGCCGAACACGCGCGTTACACGGACGTGCGACGACGTGCGAACAACAGCCAGCCAATGAAAACACCGACGGCCACGCCGACGAACTCGAAGAACACGCGTGCACCGAGATTATCCGGATCGTGCACTTCGGCCAGGCGTATTTTCAGCAGCTGCAGCGACTGCACGCGGCCGTAGTTGAAATAGATCAGGTTCCACATGTCGCTGCCGCCGGCGAGGATCACGCCGATCACGCTGGCCCAGCCAACCTCCAGTCCGAGGCTCCAGCCCTGGCTACGGCCGAACAAATGCAGGCCGACGTAGAGGAGCAGACCGATGACCAGGGCAATCGCACCAGCCTCCAGCGCACCCACGATTCCGTAGCCCATCCACGACTGGTCGAAAAACATGCCTCTGGTCCCTATCGGTTGCCGTGGGCTCATTATGCCTGCGACGACGGTCCGGCCGGGCCATACCATCGTCTGGGGTGGAGAACGGCCAGCCTGAACACACCATAGGGATGACAAATCACGCGTCGAACGCGTCACACCACGCCCCCTTCAGGCCCACTAGACTTTCCGGCGCAACCTTTTGCGAGACTCGACGCGACCATGAGCCCATCCATATGAGCCCATCCATATGAAACCAGCCGTCAGCCGCCGCGCCGCCCTGATCCTGGTCGACGTGCAGCCGGACTTCATGCCCGGCGGCGCGCTTGCCTGCCACGAGGGGGACGCCATCGTTCCGGGCATCGACCAGCTTTTGAAGCGGGATGTCTTCGAGCATGTCGTGGCCACCCAGGACTGGCATCCCAAGGGCCATGTCTCGTTCGCCACCTCCCACCCGGGGCGTGCGCCGTTCGACCGCATTCCGCTTTATGGCCATGCGCAGACGCTGTGGCCCCCGCACTGCGTGCAGGAAACGCCGGGAGCGGCGCTGCATCCGTCGATCGACTGGTCGCCGGTGGATACGGTGATCCGCAAGGGCGACGATCCGCGCGTGGATTCGTATAGCGGCTTTCGCGAAAACCATGGGCCGCACGGCAAGCGTCCGTCCACCGCGCTGCACGGTTGGCTGCGCGAGCAAGGCGTGGACGAGGTGTATGTCTGTGGGCTGGCACGCGACGTGTGCGTGCTGTGGACCGCGCAGGATGCGGTGGAACTGGGTTACCGCACCCACGTGCTATGGGATCTCACCCGCCCGGTATCACCGGAGACGGATATCCCCACGCGCCTGCGTTTCGAGAATATGGGCGTGGATGTGATCGATTCGACCGCGCTGGCCTGAGCGTCTCAGCCTTCGTTTTCCGAGGCCACGCTGACCTGCGGATCGCCGTCTTCGTCAACGCTCACGCTGATGTTGATCGGACGGCAGCAGACCTGGCAGTCCTCGATGTAGTGCTGGCTGTCGACGGAGCCATCGACCAGGATCTCGATGGCTTCGCCGCAGTACGGGCAGTGGATGAAGACTTGATCGAGCATGGCGCCCTCCTCGACTCCCCTGTTCTGACGATCGCTCAGCGCTTGGCCAGCGAGAGCGACGAACCCCACTTGTTCACTTCGACCAGGGCGGTTTCGCCGGCGGCCAGGTTGGTGTCGACATGGGCATTGTCGCCCGCCCTGTGACACGCGCCGGAGTTGCGCAGCGATACGGTGTGCGCGCCGCTGGGCAGGTAGAACGTGGCCTGCTCGCCGGTTTCCAGCTGGGCGGCAAACTTGTCGTCGACCAGCACCTGGCTGGAACAGCCGCCGCCGAAGTAACCGTTGCTGCGCACGATCTGCAGCGTGGCATTGCCGTCGCCCGGGGTCTGGTAGAGGAACTGGCGGTTGGACACCACGTCCTTGATGACCTTGTCATGGTCGTTGGTCACCCCGCAGCCGGTCAGGGCCACCAGGCCCAAGGCCATCCATACCGCACCTGCTGCTTTCTGCCTGATCTTCATCACCGGACTCCACCTTGGATAGTTGGCTGCTCGAGCATCGCCAATACGCGATCAATCGACTGTGAATCGTACGCTCAGGGCACCGGTGGTTCCCATGCCGAAGGGCACAGGATTTGAAACCAGCCCTCACGCGCAGTGCGCCGGGCCAGCTGCAGCACGGCCTTGTCCTTGCTCAGCAGCCACTGGGCGCCCGAGGCCAGCGCCAGCTCGAGGAATTTCTGATCGTCCGGATCGGCGCAGCGCGGCAGCTTGATGTCCGGGCGTGGCGTCATGGCGGCTGGCGGCAGCAGCGACACCGCCTGGTCGAACGCCGCCATGGCCTGCTGGCGTGCGGCCTCGCCGAGGCCGAACTGGGGATAGCTCAGCACCGCCTGCCATTCCTCGCGGCAGGGCTCATCCACCACCGCGATCACCAGGGCCTGCTCCAAGGCTGCCTTGAGGCGCTCGCAGGCACGATCGCGAAACACGAACAGGTCGAGCGCGACATTGGTGTCGAGCACGATGCGGGGCACGGATTTGGACATGGCGCGCATGGTGGCACAGCCACCCGGTTAAAATGAGCGTCCTACCTGGTGGAATACCGACATGTCCGAACGCCTCTTCGACCACTACGCGGTCCACACCACGGCGGTTGCCGAGGGCTCGCGCTACACCGCCTGCATCGTCGTCACGCCGCGCGAACGCGGCGGTTTTCCAGTGTATTTCGCCATCTGCGAGAACCGCAGCTTCCGCGAACAGGCGCTGGCCGAAGCCGCCGCCGACAAGGCGCTTGCCGCCATCGAATCGCTGGAAGAGGACGGCACGCCGGTGTTCCCGGAAGGCTATACCGGCTTCGACGACGAACCACCCGCGGCATGACCACGCTGAAGTACCTCGGCGGCTATCCGCCGGCGCTGCTGGACAAGGTGCGCCAGCTGATAGCCCGCGATGAGCTGGGCACCTATCTGGAACAGCGCCATCCCGGCCGCCACGAGGTGCAGAGCGACAAGGCGCTGTATGCCTATACCAATGCCCTGCGCCAGGAGCACCTGCGCAACGCGCCCGGCATCGACCGCGTGTGGTACGACAGCAAGCTGGATGTGATCAGCAAGGCGCTGGGCATGCACACGGCGATTTCGCATGTGCACGGCGCTCGCATGAAGGCGCGCAAGGAGATCCGCATCGCCTCGCTGTTTCGCGATACGCCGCCGGAATTCCTCAAGATGATCGTGGTGCACGAACTGGCGCACCTGAAGGAAACCGAGCACAACAAGGCGTTCTACCAGCTGTGCGAATACATGCAGCCGGACTATCACCAGCAGGAACTGGACCTGCGCCTGCTGCTGACCTGGCGCGATGCGCTTGAGGCGCGCACGCCGCGATAGAATCGCCACGCCCCTCACCCGCCAGGTATGGCTCCATGTTCGTTTGGTTTCGACAATGGCTCAATCGTCCACGCACGATCCAGATCGGCGGGCGGCCGTTCGTCAGCGAAGGCCTGACCCAGCGCATCTGGGACGATATCTACCATTTCGCGCTCAATATCCGCTGGCCCACGTTTTTCGGGCTGGCCGCGGCGGCGTTCCTGGCCCTCAACACGGCATTCGCCGCGCTGTACCAGCTGGGCGACCACGCCATCGCCAACCAGTTTCCGCGCAACTTCGCCGGCGCGTTTTTCTTCAGCGTGGAAACGTTGGCGACGGTGGGCTATGGCGACATGCATCCGCAAACGATGTATGCCCACATCGTGGCGACGGTGGAGATCTTCGCCGGCATGTTGAGCATCGCCCTGGTCACCGGCCTGGTGTTTTCGCGCTTCTCGCGGCCGCGCGCCAAGATGCTGTTCGCCGATCATCCGGTGATCCGCCAGGTGCATGGGCAGAGCACGCTGATGATACGCGCGGCGAACGCGCGCCAGAACGTGATTGCCGAAGCCTCCGCCAAACTGCATCTGCTGCTGCGCGAGACATCCCCCGAAGGCTTTCGCCTGCGCCGCATCCACGACCTCAAGCTGGTACGCGACCGCCATCCGGTGTTCACGCTGAGCTGGAGCCTGATGCACGTCATCGACGAAGGCAGCCCGTTGTACGGCATGAGCCAGGAACAACTGGCGACCACCGAAGCCACCCTGATGCTGTGCATCGAAGGCATCGACGAAACCACCGCGCAATCGATGCTTGCCCGTCATCAATGGAGCCATCGCGAGTGGCGCTGGAATCATCGCTACATCGACCTGGTGCACGACGACGACCAAGGCGTCAGCCACATCGATTACGGCGTGTTCCACCATGTGCTGCCGGTGGAAGACAACGAGAACACCGATCGCTTCTGAGCGACGCTCAAAGCGTCAGCAGCACCTTGCCGATGGCGGCGCGGCTTTCCAGATAGGCATGCGCGCGGGCGCCATCGCGTAGCGGGATGCGCGCGGCAATCTGCGGCCGCACGCTGCCCTGTCTGATCTGTTCAAACAGCGCGGCGGCGCGCCGGCGGCGCTCGGCCGGGCCGGTCAGCACGTTCCACAGGTCGCCGCCCGTGAGGGTGAGCGACCGGTCCATCAACAGGCGCGGGTCGACCGGGTCCGGGTCGCCCGCCGCCATGCCGTAGAACACCACAGTGCCGCCGATACGGGCGACCGCCATGCTGTCCGGCAGCGTGCGGCCCACCGAGTCGTAGACCACGTTGGCGCCGTGCCCGCCGGTAAGCGAACGGGTGGCCTCCACCCAATCGTCGTAGCCCACCGCCACGTCGGCGCCTGCGCCGATCACCGCATCGCGCTTGGCCTCGCTGGAGGCGATGCCCAGCACCACCGCACCGAGCGCCTTGAGCATCTGCACCAGCAGCAGGCCGACGCCCCCGGCAGCGGCATGTACCACCGCCACGTCGCCGGGTCGTACCACAAAACTGTCGGTGACCAGGTATTGCGCGGTCAGCCCCTGCAGCAGCACCGCGGCGGCCGTATCGGCATCGATATCGTTGGGCAAAGGGATCAGGCGGTCGCGATCCACCGCCACCAGCTCGGCGTTGGCATGCGGCATATCGGCAAAGCCCACCCGCGTGCCTGCCGGGAACTGGGTATCGCCCGGCACCGGCGTTTCGACCACGCCCGCCCCTTCGTAGCCCAGCACCCAGGGCGCCGTGCCGCTGAGATGGTAATTGCCGTTGCGGCGGTAAACGTCGGCGAAGTTGAGGCCAACGCTGTGCATGCGGACCAGTACCTGATCGGGGCCCGGCACGGGGTTCGGACGCTCGCTCCAACGCAGGACGTCGGCGGGGCCGAAGCGGTCAAAAGTCAGTGCGTACATGGACGAGGTCCTGATCCAAAGCGGCCGTGGTTGGCAAGTTTGCCCTGCAGCCGGGCTCCCTGACAGACGCGAGTGAAAAAACAGTCGCTTTTTCCTTACGGGAAGCTGTATTTTTGGTCAACGCAACGAGAAATCACGCGTTATTCACCGTCATTGGCCGGCAGGTCACGGCCATTGTTCAGGGAGACAGCGCCATGCGGCGAACCTTTGTCGTGGGTTGCCCACGTTCCGGGACCACCATTGTCCAGGCTTTGCTGGCGCGCCACCCTGCGATCTATACGCTGCCGGAAACGGCGTTTTTTGAGCAGTTGCACGGTGATCTGGCCTGGCGCTGGGGTGATGCCCGCGTGCGCCAGCGCCGCCGCCGCTGGCGTCAGTCGCTGGGCCTGACCCGCCGGCATATCCGCGAGACCTTCGCTGCGCTCCATGTCCAGCTGGCCGGCGCGCGCCCACCGATGCCCTCTGCCTACCACTGGCGCACGCTTTCCAGTCAGTTTCTTGCACTGCTGGACCGCTCGGCGGTGGTGGCCGGGCGATCGATGTGGCTGGAGAAGACGCCCAACCACTTGCTCTACATCCCCGAGATCGAATTGCTGGCGCCGGACGCACGCTTTGTCCACGTGGTGCGCCGGGGCATGGACGTGCTGGCCTCGCTGGCCGACGTCTATCTGCGCTTCGAGAACGACGACGCCTTCGGCGGCGGCACCGTGCACTGGGCGCGCCGCTGGAACAGGGCGATGGAGATCCACAGCCAGCACGTGGGCCGACTCAACCATCATTTCGTGTTTCTCGAGGATCTGGTGCGCCAGCCCGATATCGAATGGGCCCGTCTGTGCGCCTTCCTCGACCTGGCGCCGGACGCGCCGCTGGACAACGCCTGCCAGCAGTCCATCGCCAACCTCAACGACGAGCCGTGGAAGATCTCGGCCATCGAAGGCCAGTTGCGCGAAGCCGATCCCAAGGTGGACGGCCTGTTTGGCCCCCGCATGCAGCGCTGGCTGCAGGGCCGGCTGGCCTCCTACGAGGACCTGCGCGCGCAGTGCCAGGCGGTGCGTGCCCGTCCCGCCGCACGCGTG
This sequence comes from Dyella japonica DSM 16301, assembly GCF_001010355.1. GTDB lineage: Bacteria > Pseudomonadota > Gammaproteobacteria > Xanthomonadales > Rhodanobacteraceae > Dyella > Dyella japonica. The sequence goes on from NZ_JPLA01000020.1 coordinate 29,581, forward strand.
CGCAAGGCGTACGACACGCAGGTGGCGGGCGTCGGCTAAAGGCCGGCGCGCCGGCTTCGGTCACCCGCCGGGTACGGCCACTTCGCTGGCGCGGTTGAAATCGCCGATGGTCTCGACCAGCTCGGTCACCGCCATTCGCTCGACCTCGGTAAGGTCGGGATTCCAGCTGTCGAGGATCACCACCACCCGCGTGCTGTCGCTGCGATTCCACGCCTCGTGCTCGAAGGTGTCGTCGAAGGTGACGCAGCGGCCCTCCTTCCACTCGTGCAGCTCGCCGCCCACATTGATCGCGCAGTCGCGCGGCACGATCAGGGGTAGATGGGTGACCAGCCGCGTGTTGGTCACGCCACGGTGCGGCAGGATGTGCGTGCCCGGCCGCAACACGGAGAACAGCGTCTCCGGTGCATGGTCGCGGATGCGTACCAGCGGAACGCCTTCCAGCACCGCCGAGGTGCGCGGGCAGCGCAGGTGATGCTCATCGAAACGGTCGCCATGGCGATAGAAGAAGAAGGCGTCCCACGCGGCGGGTTGCTCGCCGGATGAGCGCAGATGCCCCTTGAGCCCTTCTTCGGTCTGTTCGCCGAGGAAAGGCTCGAATGGCCGGTTTTCCGCCAGCACCAACTGCAGTTCTTCGCGGATCATCGCGGTGGCGTCCTGCAGATCGGCCTGCCACGGGAAGCGCTCCGCGCCGTAATAGGCCTGGCTGGGAACGCCCGGGAAATAAAGGAATTTCGGCTTTTGCCGGGGATCGGGCAGCTCGGCCCGACGCTCGCCCAGATAGATCGCCAGGCAGGCTTCCACGCGGGACAGCGCATCGCGGCCGTAATGCGCGCGCATCGGCTCCAGTACCGCATCAAACGTGCGGTGGCGACCTGCGTCAATGAAGCGCATGGCATGCTGCACCGCCTGGCGCAGTCCGGGCGCGGTGGTGTCGTCGCTCATCCAGCGCCCCTGTGCCTGGGCGGCGTTGACCGCGCCGAAATAGGCCAGCAGCGCTCGATGCATCTCGCCCAGTTGCTCCAGCGCGATGCCCAGGCGCAGGCGCGCCACGAACATGTTGGGCGCGATGTCCACGCACCGGCGCAGGCTTGCCGCGGCGCCGGCGAGGTCGCCGGCGACGGTCTGCGCCACGCCCAGCTGGTGCAGAAGATCCGGATGTTCCGGGTGCGCCTTCACCGCGGCCGTCAGCATGGCCAGCGCGCGACTGATGTCTCCCCGCGCCAGATGGCGGCTGGCCACGAATTGCAGGGCCTCGGCATCGTCGGGCACCTGCTCCAGCAGGCGCGCGAAATACTGCTCGGCCAGTGCCGCATCGCCCTGCCGCAATCCGTTGAGCGCCATCTCACGCAGCGCCGGCACTGCCACTCCCACTCCGCTATTCATCGTTGCTCCCGCCGCTTGCGACATCACTGATGCATTGCGCACCGCGGTCCCCACCCCGGTGCATATGGGCATAATAGACGCGTTTCGACGGGCCGCACGCGCTTTTTTCGTGAGCAGGAAGCTGTGTCGCGGTAGTCCTACCCTTCGATCGGGCCACTGATGAATTCGCGACTGCAAGGGCTGGGACCATCAGCCACCCAACAAGTGATGATCGCCGCCCAGGCGCTGGACGCCGGGCGCGCCGACGAGGCCGACCGCCAGCTCGAGCGCGTGCTCGCCGCCTATCCCGACCATCCGGAAGTGCTGCGCATGAAAGCCGGCATCCTGAGCTTGCGCGGCCAGCACAACGACGCCGTCCGCCTGATGCAGCGCGCGCTGGCGCAGCGTCCGCAGGACGCGCTCTACCACAACACGCTCGGTTCGCTGCTGGGCACGGCGGGCGATTACGAAGGCGCCATCGGCGCCCTGCGCCGCACCTGCGAGCTCGAGCCGAAACTGGCGATGGCCTGGTACAACCTCGGCATCATGCTGACCAAGTCGGTACGCAACGAAGAAGCCGCGCAAGCGCTGCAGCGTGCCGTGACCCTCGCCCCCGATCACGTCGCCGCCCGTGCACTGCTGGCGGACCTGCTGCGCACGCGCGGCGACGTCGAGGCGGCGGCAGCGGAATATCGGCGCGTGCTGTCGGTGCGTCCCACCTTCGGACTGGCCTGGTGGGGCCTGGCTGATCTGCGCACGCAGCGCTTCGATGCCAAGGACGTCGCGCAGATGCAGGCGGCGCTGCAGCGTTCCGATGCGACGGAAAACGAGCGCATCGCCATCGGTTTCGCCCTGGCCAAGGCCTTCGATGACGACGGGCAATATGCCCAGTCGCTGGAGGCGCTGGCGCGTGCCAATGCCACCGCGCGTCGCTACCAGGCCTGGAATGCACCGCATTTTTCCAACGCGATCGGCACGATCTCGGATGCGTTCGAGCCCGCACCCGCCGGCAGCAAGGAGCCGTTGGGCCGCAACGTGATCTTCATCGTCAGCCTGCCCCGTTCGGGTTCCACCCTGGTCGAGCAGATTCTCGCTTCGCATTCCCTGGTCGAAGGCGCCGGCGAATTGCCGGATCTTCCGCAGGTGCTGGCCGAGGAAACCAAACGCCTGGGCGGCAAGCCCATTCCGCAATGGGCACGCGAGGCGACACCAGCGGACTGGCAACGCCTGGGCCAGCGCTACCTCGATCGCACGGCGCGCTGGCGCAGCGAACGCCCGGTCTTCACCGACAAGCTGCCCAACAACTGGATCTACATCGGCGCCATCCGCGCCATGCTGCCGGGCGCGCACATCGTGGTGGTCCGTCGCGATCCGCTGGAGACCTGCTTCTCCTGCTATCGCCAGCCGCTGGACGGCAGCAACGGCTATAGCCGCAGCTTCGATGATCTGGCCGCCTTCTGGCACGACTTCGACCGCAGCGTGTCGCGTAGCGCCGCGCTGCATCCCGCGCACGTTCGCCAGCACAGTTACGAGGCGATGGTCGCTGAGCCGGAAACGCAGATCCGCGAGCTGCTCGCGTTCTGCGGGTTGCCGTTCGAAGACGCCTGTGTGAACTTCCACCAGAACCAGCGCGTGGTGCGTTCGCCCAGTGCGACCCAGGTGCGCCAGCCGATGCGCACGGACACCGCGCGCTCACAACGCTACGGCGCACTGCTCAATCCCTTGCGAGCCGCGCTGAAGTTGCCGGCCCTCGACGCATGACCATCGCCAACACGCCCCTGGGGAGCGTGTCGGCACTGTTGGACGCGCTCGCGTCGCAGCCACAGGACGATTGGCTCGCGCAGGGGCGCGCACTCGCGTTGCGCTCGGACACAGCGACCGCACTCGCCGTTTTCGACGCCGCCGCGACGCGCTTCCCCGAGTCGGCCGAGATCCGCCTCGGGCTGGCCGGGCTGCTCTGGCAGAACGGCCACAGTGAGCGGGCGGAACAGTTGCTGCACGAGTGGCTGCAGTCCCATCCCGGCGATACCGGCGCCGCCTTCCTGCTCGCCTCGCTGCTGCGCGAACAGGGCCGCCTGTTTGCGCTTGGCCAAGTGCTGCTCTCGGCGTTCGCGCAGGGTCCGCAAGAGGTGGATACCGTCATTCGCGCGGTCGAGATGCTCGATGATTATGGACGGCCAAACGAGGCGTTCACCATCTGCGAGAACGCCATACGTGCAGGCACTGACGATCCGCGCCTGCACGCTTACGCCGGCATGCTCGGCATCCAGCTGGGCCAGTTTGAGCGCACCCGCGCGCACTACGTCCGCGCGCTGGAGCAGACGCCTGATGCCATCGACTGGAACATCCCGCTCGGCCTGGCCGGCCTGCAGCGCTACACCGATCGTGGCCATGACGATTTCGCCTTTTTCCACGGCCTGCTGCAGCGGCCCGGATTGAGCGAGCCTACGCGCCGCGCCGTACTGTTCGCGCTGGGCAAGGCGCACGACGACCTCGGCGATTTCGCCTCGGCCGCCACCTATTTTCGACAGGCCAATACCCTCGCCCACGCGGGCAGCCAGTGGTCGCGCAAACTGTGGAAACGCAGCATCGAAGCGCGCCTGGCGGCACCGGCCAACCCCCTGACGCTGCCGCCGGCAGACGACTGGACGCCCGTCTTCATCGTCGGCGTACCGCGATCGGGAACCACCTTGCTCGCGCAGCGCCTGGCGCGCTATCCGTCGGTGAAGGTTCGCGGCGAACTGGGCTGGCTGTCGTTCTGGGAACAGCGGCTGGCGACCGTCTCGCCCTCGCGCCAGCAACTGGAGGAGGCCGCTGGGCAATACGCGCGGCAGCTGCGCCAGGATGATGAGCCCGCGCACTGGTATATCGACAAGCAGCCGCTGAACCTGCTGCGCGTGGACCTGGCCATGGCGCTGTGGCCGAATGCGCGGATCATCCATTGCGAACGCGATCCGCGCGACACCGCCCTGTCATTGTGGTCGCAGTCGTTCCATGACCCGGCCCATGATTACGCCTATGACATGAGCGACATCGCCACCGTCATCCGCGACTGCCGGCGCCTGGCGGCGCATTGGCGCGAACGCTATCCCACCGCGTTCCTCAGCGTGTCCTACGAGCAAGTGGTCGAAGCGCCGGAGCAGACGTTGGCCACGGTTGCGCAGTGGCTGGGCGTTCCCGACCCAACAGCGCAAGCAGCCATGCTGCCAGAACAAACCAACGCTATCGCAACAGCAAGCGCCTGGCAGGCACGCCAGGCGGTGTATACCCATGCGGTCGGACGCTGGAAGCATTACCTGCCGCATATGCCGGAGCTGGCGGCAATCAACACACGCTGATTGCCGCCCCGCCTCACACCGACGTGGTGTCGTAGCCCCAGTGGCGAAGCATGGGCTCGAGTATCGGCAACAGCGGTTCGAACTGCTCGCGATACTTGTGCCAGCGGCCCACGCCCTTGCGGTTGATCGGCTCGATCACCTGCGAGTAGCTGGGAGTGGCGATGTACTCCTTGCTGCGGGCATGACGGTCGAAACCGAGCATGGGCGAGGCGTCGTCCAGTTCCAGGAAATTGGCGATGTGCGACACCTGGCCAGGGAAGTCATCAACCAGATCTTCGTAGCGCGAGACCAGCACCGACGGCTGCAGGATGTTCACCTCGTCCAGCCAGCGCTCCATGGTCTCCACGTAGGCATGGGCCAGCCGCTCCAGGTTGCTGCAGGCGGCCGCCAAGGCACTCGAACGGAAGCTGTGCATGTAGCAGCTCAGGACGACATCGCACGGATGGCGCACGGCGAGTACGAACTTCGCTTGCGGAAACAGCCGATACATGATCGGCAGCCAATGCATGTTCAACGGATTCTTGTCGACCAGGCGCGCATCCGGATTGCGCTGGATCCGCTCGCCCACCATCGCGTGGTAACGCTTGCGCAATTCATCGGCATCGAACTGGCGCAGCACGCTCAGGTCATCGAGGATGCGGCGGTCGTGATTGCCCAGGATGCCGGCGAGCCGGTTGAAGAACGGGGTTTCGTCCATCGACTGCAAGCCCGGATGCGCGTCCAGCACCTGCTCAAGCAAAGTCGTACCCGAGCGCGGAAAGCCCACGACGAAAATGGGCGAATCACGCGTCTCTGGCGCCGCCAGCGTAGGCCAACGGGCAAATTGCTCGGCGGTGACAGGCGGCGCGTCGACCGGCATGGCGGGCGCGCCGGCCACGAAGAATTCCGGTGAATCGAAGCGCCGCTCATCCGCTTCTATGCGGTGAGCGACGTGCAGCGCTTCCATCGCGGATGAGGTTTCGCCCAGCTTGTCGTACACCGATGCAAGCTGGAAGTAATGGCTGTAACTGTTTGCCGCTTCCGGACCCACCCGCTCGAGCAGATCCTTGGCGGTGGCAGCATCGCCCTTGCGCAATGCCAGCGTGGCGAGCAGGTGACTGGCTTCTTTGGACTGCACTTCGGTGGCGTTCGAGCCGGCGCGCAAGACCGGCGCGAGCACGGCTTCGGAATCGGCCAGACGGTTCAACCGCTCATAGTGATTGGCCAGCAGCAGGCGCACGTCGAACTGAGCTGGCCAGCGCGCCAGCAAATCCTCCAGCAGGTCGACCGCGTCGGGAATGTCGTTGTTCAAGGTCAACACTTGCGCCAGCGACAGCTGCAGGTCGTCATCGTTGAACGGTAGCCATTGCCGCCAACGACGAAGCAGTTCCGTGGCGCCTTCCGTATCCTGACAGTGGCAGCAGGCGCGCGCCGCATCGATGCGGGCAGCCAGCGAATCGGGGTCCGCGGCGACCACATCTAGCAAGAGGTTGCGCGCCGTCAGGTAATCGCGCAGTTCGATCAACAGCAGCCCAAGTTGGCTTTTGGCAGTGTCGTTGCCCGGATCCAGCTCCACTGCACGCGCAAAGGCCTTGGCAGCCTCGGGCACATTGCCGGAGTCCTTCAGGGCGGTGGCGTAATTGTTCCAGCTGCTGGTGCTGTCCAGTTGCTGCGCGAGCTCGGCGTAGAGGGGCAAGGCCTCGTCTACACGCTTTTGCAGGTGCAGGCTGAGGGCGAGCATCAAGGTCAGGTCGGTTTGCTGGGGGTAGCGCAGCAGCGCCTCGCGACTCAGTTGTTCGGCGCGCTGGAGCTGGCCACTCTGGATGGCGGCGGTGATCTGGGTGAGTTCGTTCGGAGCCATGGCTTCACGCAAATAAAGAAGGGCCGCGTGATGACTCACGCGGCCCTCAAGGTTAACGCTTATATCTACGACTTAGAACTTGACCGTGACGCGAGCCCAGTAGTAGCGGCCCATCAGGTCGAAGTCGCTCGGGTCGGTGTTGGCGTTCAACGTGTTGTTCGCGTACAGCATGGGCGGCTGCTTGTCGAACAGGTTGTTGATGCCGAAGTCCAGACGGGTGTTGATCATGGCCAGGTTGTAGCCGACCGACACGTCGTTGTACGTGGTCGCACCGTACTTGAGGATCGTGCCCGACTCACCGTTCGGGAAGCTATCCTGCGGCGAACCCGTCGCTGCACCGTTCTGGAAGCGACCGATGTAGCGCATGCGCCACTGGGCACTCCAACCACCGGCCTGCCAATCCACGAAGGCCTGACCGCGCCAACGGGGGAACAAGCAGACGCCAGCGTTATCCGGGCAGGCAGCCGAGGCAGCCGAACCGTACGGGAGCAGGTGACCGGCGTTCTTGTAGGTGACCGAACCTTCCACGCCCGGCGCGGTGACCTGGTCGTAGTACTTCAGGTAGGTCGCGTTCAGGCCGACGTTGAACTGGCCGAAGGAGAACTGCGGCAGCTTGTAGTTGGCCGAGAAGTCGATACCGGAGGTATTCAACGAACCCAGGTTACCCGTCGGCTCAACCGTCGACTGCAGCAGCTGACCGGCGTTCGGGCCACCGGCCTGACGCTGGATGTACTGGCAGTACTGGGTCGAACCATTGGCGCAGAGGTTCAGCAGGCTCTGCAGACCCACCGTGGTGATGGTGTCGTTGAGGTTCACGCGCCACAGGTCGACCGTGGTCGACAGGCCCGGCACGTAGGACGGGCTGTACACGAAGCCGAAGTCATACGACTTGCCGTGCTCCGGCTTGACCGGGAAGCCTGCCACGCGCGAACCCTGCACCACAGCGCCAGCCTGCGTCTGCGAGACGACGTACTGGTTCTGGAAGGTGCCGTTGGCCGGCACGTTCGCGCAAGCGATGGCCAGCGGCGAACCTGCCGGGGCGCCAGCGTAGTTGGTACACGGATCGGTGTGGATCAGCGGAGCATCCGAACCCGAGAAATACAGCTCGGTCAGGTTGGGAGCGCGGAACACGTCTTCCATGGTGCCGCGGAGCAGCAGGTCGTCGAACGGCTTCCACTCGAGCGCGAACTTGAAGTTGTTCGTGCTGCCGAAGGAACCGATCTTCGAGTAACGGTCACCGATGGTCAGGTTCAGCGACTGGATGCCCGGGAGGCCGGCCAGGATCGGGATGAACGTTTCGGCGTACAGATCCTTGGTGGTGTAACCACCCTGCACGGCGCTCAAGCACTGGCTGCCCAGGATACAGCTACCGGTCGACGGATCGATCTCCAGCTGCGGAGCCGGCACGGTGTGCTGGTAGTCCTTGCGCCACTCGAAACCACCGGCCAGCTGCACGGCACCGGCCGGCAGGCTGAACAGCTCGCCGCTCAGACCGGCGTGGTAGGTCTTTTCGATCAGGTAGCTGTTCGACGGGGCCGTCACGCTGGCCGCACGCACGGCAGCAATGCTGGCTGCCGACGAATTGGGCTCGAACGGATTGAACTGGCAAGCCACCGGATCGGTACCGGCCGGGCAGGTCGCCACGCCATTGGTGACAGTGGAATCGCCCGTGTAGAGCTTGGTCTGGTCGACCAGGCCAGCCGTCGTCGTGACGATGCTCTGGTGGCCGTAGTTGAAGCCGACGTCCCAGTTCCAGTTCTTGTCGAAGACGGTGAAGTCGCCCTTCAAGCCCGTATTGATCTGGGCGTCGGTACGGCCGGTGAAGGCCTCACGCAGGCCAGCCGAGGTCAGACGCTGGGTGAAAGCGTTACCGCTGGCGGTGCCGAAGCCGCCGCCCGACATCACGCCGTTGACCAGCTGCGGCGAGTTGAACACGTTGAAGCCGTTGCCCGCACTAACCGACGCGGCGGTCGAGGTCGAGCCGTACACGGCCGGAGCCAGCTGGAAGTTGGCCGAGGTCTTGTTGTAGACCGCGTCAACATAGGCCGTCACGTGATCGGCCAGGTGGTACTCCGCATTGATGAAGCCGCCAGTGCGCTCCTGCGGGGTCATGATCAGGTTGACGGCCGCGTAGTTGTACTTGTCGGCGTTGCCGTAGCAGTGATAGTTCGCCGAGCTGAGCACGGTCGGATTGCCACCTGCGTTCAACGACACGCGGTTGCAACCGAGGCCCAGTGCTGCAGCCTGCGAATCGCCAAGCTGGATGCGGCCGACCGGGGTCGAGGACGAACCACCGACGGCGACCTGGGTGCCGGACAGGCTGAGCGCGTTCTTCGAGAAGTCGCGGTTGGCCGACAGGACACCGTCCTGCTTGTTGTAGCTCAGGCCGGCCATGATGCTGCCCTTATCGGACGTCTGGCCGAACGTGAAGGTGTAGCCGCTCTGGTCGCCGTCGGTACGATCGGACTGGCCGACGTTCGCGGTGAAGGTGGCACCCTGGTAGTTCTTGCGCGTGATGAAGTTCACCACGCCGCCGATCGCATCCGAACCGTAGGTGGCCGACGCACCGGTCGGCAGCACTTCGATGCGCTCGATGGCATCGGCCGGGATGGCGTTCGGATCCTTGCTCAGCAGGCGCTGGCCGTCGATCAGGATCAGGGTACGACGCGAACCCAGACCGCGAAGGTTGATGGACGAGCCACCGGTACCGCCGCCGTTGTTGGTCTGCGGGTTGACGTTACCGCCGGTCATGGCCGGCAGCTGCTGCACCAGGTCGCCAAGCGTCTGCTTGCCGGTGGCCTGGATCTGAGCGCGATCGATGGTTACGACGGGACTGGCCGTCTCGACGTCTACGCGGCGAATCAGCGAACCGGTCACGGTGACCGTTTCGAGAGTCTTGCTCTTGCCCTGGTCAGCGGCAGGCGCCGGCGTAGTGGACTGCGCGTCCTGCGCGAAAGCGGTAGTGCCGTAGGCGCTTGCTGCGAGCATGCCCAGCGACAGAGCCAGACGCACCGACGTGCACAGTTTATTTTCCCCGAACTTCATGAGAACACCCTCCCGTTATTTATATTGACTGGGTTTGACAGACTTTCCCCGCCTCAAACCCGCGCCCGATTCACCCAAACAATTCAGGCGTAGACCTACAAAGTTCGGCCTACAGCGCTCGGCATTTATCACGCTTTACTTACAGATAGTCAATAAAATCTATACGGCAAGAAAACAAAGTGCCGTGACAACTATCGCAATTTACTGCGAATCCGGCATCAAATCCGCGCCGCAAACGGGCCTCACAACGCTTGCTGCGCTGCGAGGAACATCGTTGCAACGGGGTGAAGCCACGGTGAAAAAAGCCTGGCAGGCCGCCATGGGCCTCGCCAGGCCTCTGATTTGGCAGGGGTTCACTCGGTGCCGGTGTCGGCCTCGAAGCGCAAGTGTTTGACGCTGCGTCCCTTGCGGCGCACCAGTTTCAAGGCTTCTATACCGATGCGTATGTGGCGTTCAACAAATTGCGTGGTCACGCTGCGGTCGCTTAATTCCGTCTTAACGCCCTCGGGGATCATGGGCTGGTCGGAGACCAGCAGCAGCGCTCCGCACGGGATCTTGTTGGCAAAGCCTGCCGCGAAGATGGTGGCGGTCTCCATGTCGATGGCCATGCAGCGCGTACGACGCAGGTAATCCTTGAACGCGTCGTCGTGCTCCCAGACGCGGCGGTTGGTGGTGTACACCGTGCCGGTCCAGTAGTCGTAGCCAAGGTCGCGGATCATGGTGGATACGCCGCGCTGCAGCTGGAAGGCCGGCAAGGCCGGCACTTCCGGCAACAGATAGTCGTTGGAGGTGCCCTCGCCGCGGATGGCCGCGATGGGCAGGACCAGGTCGCCGATCGCGTTCTTCTTCTTGAGGCCACCGCACTTGCCCAGGAACAACGCGGCCTTGGGATGGACCGCGCTGAGCAGATCCATCACGGTGGCGGCGTTGGGGCTGCCCATGCCGAAGTTGATCAAGGTGATGCCGTCGGCGGTGGCATTGGGCATGGGCCGGTCGCGCCCGCGCACTTCCACGCCATGCCATTCGGCGAACAGGTCTACGTAGTGCCCGAAATTGGTCAGCAGGATGTGCTGGCCAAACTCCTCCACAGGCGTGCCGGTATAGCGCGGCAGCCAGTTGGAGACGATCTCCTGCTTGTCTTTCATTGAGACCCCTTGAGGTCGGCGCAACCGGGGTTGGGTTGCGCGTTACCGGCGACGCCACGCCGGCAAGATGCCAGATCAGTGGGTGCATCTTAGCGGGTGACGGGCCGCCGCTGGGCACTTTGTTGTCATTTCCTTGAACCGGCCCCGCCCACGATGGGCAGCAAGCCAAGGAGAACACCATGCTGCTGATTGGTTGGATCGTCGCCCTCGCCGTGTTCCTCGGCTTTGCCTTCGTGGGGCGCGGATGGCTGGCCTGGGTGCTGGCGCTGGCGGTGCTGTTCCTCACCTGGATTGTTCGCGGGGTGGAATCGCCACTCCTTTTATATGGACTGCTATTTGCGGCAGCCTTGGTTGCATTGGTAACTGGTTTCGCGCCGCTGCGCCGCGCCCTGTTTGCCCGCAGCCTGCTGCCCATGCTCGGCAAGGTGATGCCGCGCCTGGGCGAGACCGAACGCATCGCGCTGGAAGCGGGCACGGTGTGGTGGGATGCGCAGATCTTCTCCGGCATGCCCGATTGGAATGCGCTGCTTCGCTTCGAATGCAAGCCGCTGAGTGAACGCGAACAGGCTTTCATGGACGGCCCGGTCACCCAGCTGTGCGCCATGCTCGATGACTGGCAGGTGGAGCAGCAGCGCGACCTGCCGCCCGAGGTGTGGGACTTCATCAAGCGCGAGCGTTTCTTCGGCATGGTGCTGCCCGAGACCTATGGCGGTCTGGGCATGTCCGAAATCGGCCATTCGCGCGTGGTCACGCGCATCGCCACGCGCTCGGTCGCGGCAGCGGTGACGGTGATGGTGCCCAACTCGCTCGGCCCGGGCGAATTGCTGCTGCACTACGGCACCGAGGAACAGAAGCGCCTCTCCCTGCCCCGCCTCGCCGACGGTCGCGAAGTGCCCTGCTTCGCGCTCACCGGACCCGAAGCCGGCTCCGATGCCGCGGCCACGCAATCCGAAGGCGTGGTCGAGCGCGGATTATGGAACGGTGAAGAGGTCATCGGCCTGCGCCTGAACTGGAACAAGCGATACATCACGCTGGCCCCCGTGGCCACGCTGATCGGCCTGGCGTTCCGCTTGAAGGATCCCGATGGCCTGCTTGGCGGCGCGGTGGATCGCGGCATCACCTGCGCGCTGATCTCGCGTGACCTGCCGGGCGTGGTGATCGGGCAGCATCACGATCCCATGGGCGTGCCGTTCGCCAATGGTCCGATCGTCGGCCACGACGTGTTCGTTCCGCTCGACGCGATCATCGGCGGCGTGGCACAGGCGGGCCATGGCTGGCGCATGTTGATGGAGAGCCTAGCGGCGGGCCGTTCCATTTCGTTGCCCGCGCTTGCCGTAGGTGCGGCACAGATGGCGACGCGCATCTGCGGCGCCTACGCCACGGTACGCGAGCAGTTCGACACGCCGATCGGCCGCTTCGAGGGCATCGAAGAACCGTTGGCGCGGATTGCCGGCCTGACTTATCTGATGACGGCCACGCGCACGCTCACCTGCGGCGCGCTCGATGCAGGCGAGAAACCCGCCGTGCTCGGCTCCATCGCCAAGGCCTATCTCACCGACGCGATGCGTACCGTGGTCAGCGATGCGATGGACATCCGCGCCGGCGCCGCGATCCAGCGCGGCCCGCGCAATGCGCTCTCGCATATGTGGATGTCCGTGCCGATCGGCATCACGGTGGAAGGCGCCAACATCCTCACCCGCTCGATGATCATCTATGGCCAGGGCGCCATCCGCTGCCATCCGTGGGTGCAGAAGCTGATCGATGCGATTGCCGCCAAGGACCTCAAGGCGGTCGACAGCAGCGCGTTCGGCTACATCAACTTCGTATTCACCCGCGGCGTGCGCGCCCTGCTGCTGGGCTTGAGCGGAGCGCGCCTGGCCAGGGCGCCGGACAGCGAACTGGCGCGCCAGTACCAGCACCTCACGCGTTTCGCCTCGGCATTCGCGTTGGTGTCGGACACCTGCATGGCCACGCTGGGCGGCACGCTCAAGCGCCGCGAGAAGATTTCCGGACGCCTCGCCGATGCGCTGGCCTGGCAATACCTCGCCGCCGCCACGCTCAAGCGCTACCACGACGGCCCCAAGCTCGCCTCGCACTACGACCTGGCGCGATGGGGCGTCGCCCTGGCGCTTTATAGAACGCAGGAAGCATTGCGCGGCGTGCTGGACAACCTGCCCTCCGAGCTGGCGGCCAGCGTGGTCCGGCTGCTGGTGTTCCCACTGGGCGCGCGCTTCCAGCCGCCGTCTGATCGGCTGGGCCAACGCGCGGCGCGGGCCATCCTGGAAGATCGCGAAGCGCGCATCCACCTCACCGGCGACATCCACGTACCCGGCCCGAACGAGCCGGGACTGGGCCAGCTGGAAGCCGCGCTGGACAAGGCCGTGCGCGCCCTGCCGGTGGAGACCAAACTGCGCGATGCGATCCGAGCCGGCACGCTGGACCGCGCCGTCGGCGATGAGCTCGGCCAGCATGCGCTGGCTGCCGGCATCATCACGCAGGCCGAGTTCGACGCGCTCAGCGAGGCGGACGAGGCACGCGACGCCGTGGTGCAGGTGGATGCCTTCGATCCGGACATCTACCGGCAGCTGCGTTGACCATGCCCGTGGCGACCTATCCAGCGAACCAAACCGCCCGGGCCCATGTCCCAACGGTCAGGGTCGGCACATGCGAGGGTGCGTGCTATGTTGGCCGCGCTTGTCATAGGGGAGTCACATTATGCGGATGGGTATAGCGATCGATGCCGCCTGCGATCTGCCGCAGGCATTTCTGCAAAAGCACAACATCGCGGTGATGCCCATCACCATCCGCATCGACGATGAAATCTTCATGGACAACCGCAACCAGGTCGAGCTGCATCGCTTCCTGGATCGCAACCTGGGCAGTCGCAGCCACTCGGCCGAAACGATTCCCTGCTCCGTCGAAGACGTGCAGAAGCTGTTCCTCGACAAGCTGGTGCTGGAGCGGGACTGCGTGTTCTGCCTCACCATCACCGCCACGCGCAGCGCCATCAACGACCATGTGGTCAAGGCCAGCTTCGCCGTGTTGAAGCACTACCGCGAAGTGCGCGAGAAGAACGGCCTCACCGGCCCGTTCCTGATGCGCGTGATCGACACCCGCACGCTGTTCGCCGGTTCGGGCCCGGCCATCGTCGAGGCCACGCGGCTGATCGATGCCGGCGAAGTGCCCGCCGCCATCCGCGAACGCCTCACCTATGTCGCCAACAATTCCTACGGCTACATGCTGCCGCGCGATCTCTACTACCTGCGTGCGCGCGCCAAGAAGAAAGGCGACCGCAGCGTGGGCCTGGTCAGCGCCATGCTTGGCTCGGCGCTGGACATCAAGCCGCTGCTGCGCGGCTACCGCGGCGAGACCAGTCCCGTGGGCAAGGTGCGCGGCTTCGAGCACGGCGCGGAAACCTTGTTCAATTACACGGCCAAGCGCGTGCAGGCCGGCCTGCTGGTGCCTGCCGTATGCGTGAGCTATGGCGGCGATCTGGCCGAACTGGCCAAGCTGCCCGGTTACGCCACGCTGCGCGCCGCCTGCGAGGAACGTGGCGTGGAACTGATGGAAGCACCCATGAGCATCACCGGCATGGTCAACGTGGGCGAAGGCGCGGTGACACTGGGCTTTGCCGCCGAGGAACACGTCGCCGAGTTCTGAGCGGGCGCGCCTCAGGAGGTTTTACATGATCCGCCTGTGCATCCTCGCTTCACTCCTGCTGCTTGGCCTGCCGGTCATGGCGGGCACGGCGTATCAATGCACGGACGCGAACGGCAAGCTGACCTTCCAGGACAAACCCTGCAGCGCCAACCAGCGCCAACAGGTGCTGCAACTGGACGACTCCCAGCCCGTCACGCCACCGCCTCCCCCAGCGACCGACACGCCAACCTTCGAACCCGTACCGCCGCCACCGCCGCCGCCACAACCGATGGCTGCGCTGCCCCTCATGTACGGCTGCGTGCGCGCGACCGATGGCAAGCCCTATATGAGCGACAACGGTGACCCGCAGCCCTATCAGGTGCCCTACGGCATCCTCGGTGCGGGCTCGCTGCCGCTGTCGCAGGTCTACGGCGGCCCCAACGCCGCCGGCGCATCCGCCCCCGAACTCAATCGCGGACGCATCCGACCGGGCCTGATCGCCAATTACTATGTCTGGGTGCAGGACCAATGCCGCGAATTGACGCGCGCAGAAACCTGCCACGCCCTGCGCGATGCCTTCGACGAGAACGCCACCAAACTTCGCCGCGCCTTCAAGAGCGACCAGCCGCCACTGGAACAACGCGAGCGGGAACTGCACGCGCAACTGCAGAACTGCTGAGCGAAGTTTGCGCAATGCCATGCAAGTGCGCGCCGCGCAAGGCGCGCAGCGAGTTGTCCACAGGGTTGCTACCAGGGTTTCCCCAATGGCTGTGGAAAACACGCACCGCCCTGGTGAATGATTGCGCAGGATGCTGAAACTTGTGTGGTGGCAGGAGCTTGGGTCTTCTATCCACAGGCTTATGGGCTAGTGATCCACATAGGCTGTGGATAGGAGCTGGCAGCTGCGGTCCGCACGAGTGATCTTCGCGCGACTGGTCGCCTGCAAGACGGCCTTCTTACCAACTATCGCGGCGCGGATGCCGCACCAGATCGAGCAACGCTCGCTTGTCTGTGGGAGCGCACCCTGTGCGCGACAAACCTACGGAGCAGTACACCGCAACGTGGCTGTCGCGCACAGGGTGCGCTCCCACAAGTAACCAACCTGTTCCGGATCCGATATCCACAACCCTGTGTACCCCTTGTAGGAGCGCACCTTGTGCGCGACCGCAGCGCTGGGATGTACCGCTCCGTTGGCTGGTCGCGCACAAGTGCGCTCCTACAACAAACCAACGCCCCGCACGGCAGGGTGTCACCTGGCTCTTGATCCGGCTTTTGACCCTTCGGGGTCCCCGTATGACGCGGCGGGCGGGTGNNCAGGCGAGCCAGGTCGCGATCGCGCGACAACCGAGCGCACAGTCACTGGATGACCAGCCATTCGCCTGTAAAAAAGCGCCAACTGCTTTCGCAGGAATGACGTTCAAAACATGGCCAGCGCCAGGATGACGAGCTAAAAGCAAGGGAGTGCTAAAGACGCGGCCTTCCAAGCGCCCAAGACACCAGACCCCCTAAAACCCGAAATTAAGAAACCCCCCATCCACCGCCAACACCTGCCCCGTGACATAACTGGCCGCCGGCAGGCACAGAAAAGCGATCGCCGCCGCCACCTCCTCCGGCTCCCCGATCCGCCGCAACGGCGTGCGATCAAGCACCTCATCCAGGTACTCGTCATTGGCCAATGCAGGTTCGGAACGCTGCGTGCGGATATACCAGGGCGCCACCGCGTTGACGCGAATGCCATCGGCCGCCCACTCCGCCGCCAGATTGCGCGTGAGCTGATGCAGCGCCGCTTTCGACATCCCGTAGGCCGAGCCCGTACGCACATGCGTGATGCCCGAAACAGAGCCCACATTCACGATCGCCGCGTTCGCGTGCTGCACCAGTTGCGGGTGGGCAAGGCGGCACATCTCGAAGGCGGAGAACAGGTTCTGTTCGAAGATCGCCCGGTAGTCGTCCTCGCGATAGGCCAAGGTCGGCGCGGGCTGGTTGCCGCCGGCGTTGTTGACCAGCAGGGACAGCGGTGCGCCCAGATCCGCGATCCAGTCGAACACCGCCAGGCGCTCTTCCTGTTCGCCCAGGTCGGCGCCGAAGGCCAGCACGTCGATACCGGGGAAATCGTCCACCAGCTCCACGCGCACCTGTTCCAGGTAATCGGCGTCGCGCGCCACCAGCAGCAGGTTGGCGCCCAGCGCGGCCAATTCGCGGGCGGTGGCGTAGCCGATGCCCTTGCTGGCACCGGTGATCAAGGCGGTATGTCCCTGCAGCTGCCAGGCGTCGATGCGTGCGTTCATGGGCCGAGCTTAGAACGCGACCACGTTTCCCGCCAAGCGCTGGCGGCTACCATGGGCACGCAACTCCGACTCCAACCCTGTTGAAGGCTCCTGCATGAAACAGCTCGCTGCCCTGCCATGCCTGCTCGCCCTGGCCGCCTGCTCCGGCAAGCCGCCGGCACCGGTATCGGCGCCTGCCGCCGCCAGCACCGCGCGCGTGGCCACGCCGTGGGATGACATGGAGAAGGCCAAGCAGCGCGCCGCCGACGTGCAGAAGACCGTCGACGAGCAAGCGAAGAAGCAGCAGCAACAACTGGACGCCGCCGAGCAATAGGCCGCCCTCGCGGCCAGCGGACTTGGCAGTGGACGTCCACACGTGCATCGTGTCCGGCATGAACGTCCATCATGATGAACTATCCGCCGCGCCTTTGCTGGAGATCGACGATGCCAGCGTGATGCGCGGCGAGCGGCTGATCCTCGATCGTTTCAGCCTGCGCATCGGCGCTGGCGAACACACCGCCATCCTGGGTGCGAACGGCGCCGGCAAGTCCACCTTGGTGCGCCTGATCACGCGCGAACTCTATCCGCTCGCGCGCGGCGATGGCCATGCCGCCATGCGCGTGTTCGGGCGTGAGCGCTGGCATGTCTCCGATCTGCGTGGACTGCTCGGCATCGTTTCCCCGTCGCTGCAGCACGACTGCACCAGCGATGCCACGCTGGAAGTATCCGAGGCCGTGCTGTCGAGCTTCTTCGCGGCGCAACGGCTGGGGCTGGACCATCGCGTCACCCCGTCGATGCGCGAGCGCGCCAGCGTGGCGTTGGAACAGGCCGGGGCCACGCATCTGCTCGGGCGTTCGATGGCCAGTCTGTCCACCGGTGAGGCGCGACGCGTATTGATCGCGCGTGCCCTGGTGCACCAGCCCAAGGCGCTGCTGCTGGATGAACCCTGCGCAGGCTTGGATATGGCGAGCCGCCGGCGTTTCCTGGAAAACCTGCGCGGCCTCGCACGCCACGGCACGACACTGCTGCTGGTAACGCATCACGTGGAAGAGATCCTTCCGGAGATCCAGCACGTGGTGCTGCTGCGCGACGGCCGCCTGCTCAAGCAAGGCGCCAAGGCCGACGTGCTTACCGACGCCCTGCTCTCGGACACGTTTGGCATGCCCGTGTGCGTCGAACGTCATGGCGATTATTTCAACGCCGCCATCGAGTAGGCGTTTGGACGTCCATCGGCAAGACCGACATCTCCAGGCCGCGTCGCGCACTCGACGCCCATAAAAAAGCCGCCGCCGGAATCCGGCGGCGGCTCGACTATCGGAACATCCGGCTCAGCGCGGCGTGCAGAAGCAATACGCGTACACGTTCGGCCGGCCGGACTGCGCCGTGCGCAGTAGCTTCAGCTCCGGCGCGAACGCATCGACATGCGCCACCCACGACGGCAGCTGCACGCCGTAGGACTGCGCCATCTGCACCATCGCGTTGTCGTTGAGGCTGATCACGAACTGCTCGAAGCCGCCCAGCGGTTCCTCGACATAACGCACCGGCGCGCTCTTGCCGAGCTTGGCGCGCTGCTGGGCGTCGGCGACGGCTTCGCCGAGGCCGCCGAGCTGATCGATCAGGCCGCGATCCAGCGCCTGCTGGCCCGTCCACACGCGGCCCTGCGCAATCGTATCGATCGCGTCATACGGCTTGCCGCGCGCCTTGGCCACCTGGCCGACGAAATCGCGGTAGCCCTTTTCGATGGTGGCCTGGATCACCGTGCCCACTTTGGGATCCAGCGGACGGGTGATGTCGAATGCGCCGGCCAGCGGACTGGTGCCCACGCCGTCGCTCTTCACGCCCAGCTTGTCCAGGGTACCGGGCACGGTGAGCACCATGCCGAAGATGCCGATGGAGCCGGTGATGGTATTGGGCTCGGCGTAGATGCGATCGGCATTCATGGAGATCCAGTAGCCACCGCTGGCGGCCACGTTGCCCATCGACACCACCACCGGAATGCCGGCCTCGCGCGTCAACGCCACTTCGCGACGGATCTGCTCGGCGGCATAGACTTCGCCGCCCGGCGAGTTGACGCGCAACACCAAGGCCTTGGTGCGCTTGTCCTCACGCGCGGCGCGGATCAGGGCCGCGGTGGAATCGCCACCCACGGTGCCCTGCGGCTGCTTGCCGCCGGAAATCTCACCCTCGGCCACCACCACCGACACGCCCGGCGTGGTCGAGCTGTCTTCGGTCACCGTGTCGGCATAACGCTGCAGCGAGACCTGGCGGAAACCCTCGCCCTTCCTGCCGGCGGGTACGCCTTCCTTGCGCATCATCGCGATCACTTCGGCCGGCGTGGCCACGCCATCGACCAGATGCTGATCGAGCGAGAGCTGGCCCAGGTCACCCTTGGCGCTGGCGATCTTCTCCGGCAGCGAGTCGATGTCCAGGCGCAGCGTGGCCGGATCGAGCTTGCGCAGCTTGGCCACTTCGTTGATGTAGGTATCCCACAGCCCGCCCATCCAGAAGCTGTCCGCTTCCTTCGATTCGGGCGAGGCATGGTCAAGGATGTACGGCTCCGCCGCGCTCTTGAACTGGCCGACACGGAACAGGTGCACGTCCACGCCCAGCTTGTCGAGCAGGTCCTTGTAGAACAGGCGGTAGTTGGCCAGGCCCGTGATCATCACGCCGCCCTGCGGATCGACCAGCACGCGGTCGGCATGGGCGGCGAGGTAGTACTGGCCCTGGTCCAGGCTCGGCGACCACACGATCACCGGCTTGCCGGCGGCACGGAAGCGATCGAGCGCCGCGCCCACTTCGCGCAGCGCGGCAAAGCCGCCGCCCTGCAGCTCGCTCGGCTCGAGCAGGATGCGGGTGATGCGCGAGTCCTTGGCGGCCGCGTCGATCGAGCCGACCAGGTCGCGCAACTGGATCTGCTTGGGCGGATGGCCCGACAGGCTGGCCAGCGCACGCTGCATCGGCTCGATGCTGTACTGCTCGACCAGTTCGCCCTTGGGCTGGATCACCAGCACGCTGTCGCTCTGGATGAAGTGCTCGGTGCGCGCGCCGGCAAAGCCGACCAGGATGATCAACAGCACGATCAGCAGCAGCGCAAAGAACACCAGGTTGAGTATGGTCAGCCTGACGATGTTGATGCCGCGCCCGAGGACGCAGAGAAAGGCCCAAAAACCGTTGGGGCGGCGCTCCGTCATTGCTTGGTTCCTCAGGATGACCATCACAGCGTAGCTGTTCGCAGGGCGCAGGTCATGTGGGGCAAACGGCACATGGCGGCCGCCGCGAGGGCGTCCCATCCAACGGCGGGACAGCGCCCTCCGGCAAGCTCAGGCAGGACGCTGCCAGCGATCGTGGAAGGCGCTGCGGCAGAGCCGGGTGAACAGCAGGATGGCGGCCATGGTGAGCCCGGCGATCAGGCCGATCCACATGCCGCGCGCGCCCATGCCGTGACGGAACGCCAGCCACCAGCCCACCGGCATGCCCACGCCCCAGTAGGCGAACAAGGTGATCACCATCGGCACGCGGGTGTCCTTGAGACCGCGCAGCGCGCCGTTGGAGGTGACCTGGATGCCGTCGGAAAACTGGAACAGGCCGGCCAGCACCATCAGCTGCGCAGCCAGCGCGATCACACCGACATCGTGCGTGTACATGCGCGCAAGGAAGTGCGGCAGGCCCAGCATCACCGAGGAGGAGACGGTCTGCACCAGCAGCGCCAGCGCGACACCGCACAGCGCCGCATAACGCACGCCCTGCGCATCGCCGCGCCCCACCGCGTTGCCCACGCGCACGGTGATCGCCATCGACAGGCCCAGCGGCACCATGAAGGCCACGGTCGCCACGCTCAGCGCCACCTGATGGCTGGCCACCACCGTTTCGCCCAGGGTCGCGATGGCCAGCGCCACCGCCACGAACAGGCCGCCTTCGGCCAACAGCGTGACCGCCATCGGACCGCCGATCTTGACCAGGTCGAGGATCATTTTCGGCTTCGGCCACGCCAGGCCGGCGCGCAGGTGCGCATCGGCATACGCGGGGTGCTTGATCACGAACCACAGGAAGGCAAGCATTTCCAGCCACAGCACCGTGGCGGTGGCGATGCCGCTGCCCAGCGAACCGAGCGCCGGCAGGCCGAACTTGCCGTACATCAGCACATAGCCCAGCGGCGCCAGCACCAGCAGCCCGCCGAAACCGAAATACATCGACGGCCGCGTCATCGACAGGCCCTCGGACAGGCCGCGGATGGCGAAGTAGCTGGTCATCGCCGGGGCCGCCCAACTGATGGCGTGCAGGAAGTGCATGACATCCTCGCGCAGCGTCGGCACCACGCCGATCCAGTCGAGCAGCGGCGTCGCGTGGCGCACCAGGAACCACAGCACGATGCCCATCGCCCAGGCCAGCCACATGGCCTGCACGAATACCGCGCCCACTTCGTGGCGACGGCCGGCGCCATCGAGCTGCGCCACCGACGGCGGCACCGCCATCATCATGCCCAGGCCAGTGACCAGGGCCAGCGCCCAGATGCTGACCGCCGTGGTGACGGCCGCCTGCACGTGCGCACTCAGATGCCCCGCGAGCACGGCATCGACGAAGTTCGGACCCACCGCGGCCAACTGCGCGGCGATCAGGGGAAGGGCAAGACGCACCGTGGCGCCGACCTCGCGCGCCACCCTGGCGCGATCGGGGCGGAAAGACAGCATAAAGAGACTCCTTGGCCGCACATTCTAGCGCAGCCCCGTCGCCAGCCCTCCGACAGCGGCTGTGGAAACGAGCCCACGGCAGCTGTCTGCGCTGGCTGCTTGTGCCAAGATCGCCCGCTGATTGACCCGGGGGATGTGCATGAAGAAGGAAATCGTGTCGTTCGAGGGCGTGCACTGCGCCAATTGCAGTGCGCCGATGCAGGGGGAGTTCTGCCACGAATGCGGGCAATCCATCCACACCGTGCTGCGCCCCATGCACCACATGGTGGAAGACACACTGGACCTGGTGCTGCATGTGGATGGCCGCGTGATCCACACCCTGCCCCCGCTGTTCCTGCGTCCGGGCTTCCTCACCCTGGAGTACTTCGCCGGCCGCCGGCAGCGCTACGTGGCGCCGTTCCGTTTGATGTTCGTGCTGTCGCTGCTGGCGTTCTTCATGTGCCACCTGGTGGTGGGCAATATGGACATCCTCAAGGTCCACAGCGAAGCCAGCGAAGGCACCGGCCAGTTTGCCCACGACCTCACGCCCACCGCCGTGCGCACGCACTACGCGCAGGTGCGCAAGGACCTCGAGGCGGCCTCCGGCCAGACCGACGAGAAAAGCAGGAAAAAATTCAATCGCCCGCTCAGCATCGAGCGCGACCATGCCAACCATCGCCTGATGCAGCTGGGTGCGTCGCCGCTGACGGATACGGGCGTGGACGAAGGCAAGTTCGAGTCGATCCCATTGCAGTCGACTCCCATCCATATCTCCTGGCTGCCCGAAGCGCTCAACCACAGCCTCAACCGATCGGTGGCGCGGGCCGGGACCAATTTCACCGACATCCAGGCCGGCGGCGAGCGCGCCGCTGACGCGCAGGAGCGCATCACCTCCGCCGTATTCCACGTGTTGCCCCAGACCATGTTCGTGCTGATGCCGCTGTTCGCCCTGCTCCTGAAGTTCACCTACATCTTCAAGCGCCGGCTCTATATGGAGCACCTGATCGTGGCCCTGCACAGCCACGCCTTCCTGTTCCTGACCCTGATGCTGGGCATGGGCGGATACATGCTCTACGTCTGGCTGGTGCCCCATGCCCCCTGGCTGGGTACACCCTTCGTTCTGGCCGCCTGGGCGCTCGGAGCCTGGGCGCTGGCCTACCTGCTGCTGATGCAAAAGCGGGTCTACCGGCAGGGCTGGTTCATGACCATCCTGAAGTACCTGTTCGTGGGCTGGTGCTACACCTTCATGGCCATTTTTGCCCTGACCTTTGCCGCGGTCCTGGGCATCGCCAACTAGGCCGCGGCTGCGCGGGCTTTTGTGACACAAATCACACACAAATCGCGCAGCGGCGCGGTTTCGCGGCACCCCAAAAGCGCTTCCAAGCGGGGTTTTGCACAGCGTCACATGGCTGTCAAGGCAAGTCCCGTGCCTGTGGCAGTTAGATGAACCCCAGCGTAGCGATAATTTTAAGTGACTGTTTTTGCTTGGCTTTACTTGCTGGCTAAAACTTGAACAGCGCGTACTGAAGGGCGTTTTCATGCGCCCTAGAGGCCTCCCTCAACGCACCATCCACAGAGTTATCCACAGACCTTGTGGATAAGCTCAAAAGACCCCTGCCAATAGTCACTTAGCTCTCTTTCCTAGATGACGGGGCAGCAAGAACCTGCAAGCCGCCGCCGGGCCCTCAAACAGCTTTTGAGAGGGTTTCATCCGGCTGAAATCTCACGGGGTGAAACGGCCCGGTTACACTGTTGTGCCGAGAGGTATTCATGCCCGCCGTTCTTCGCGTCGCCCTGCCGGTACCCCTGCCCACCCTGTTCGACTACCTGCCGCCGGCGAGCGGTGAGGCGGTCGCGGGCAGCCGTGTGCTGGTGCCGTTCGGCAAGGGCAAGTCGGTGGGTGTGGTGGTGGAGGCCAACGTGGAGTCGGCCGTGAGCCATGGCCGACTCAAGCGCGTGCTGCGGGTGCTCGACGACGCTCCCTTGCTCGACACCGAGTTGATGGCCACGCTCGCCCGCGCCGCCGACTACTGGCTTGGCGCCCCGGGCGAGGCTTATGCCAACGCCCTGCCCCTGGCTTTGCGCGAGGATCGCGCGCTCCCCGACCTGCACGACGAAGCCTGGGCGCTGACCGAAAGCGGGCGCAGTGCGCTGGATGCCGGAAGCCGACGCGGCGGCAGCCGCGCCCTGCTCGACGCCTTGTCCCGCGGACCGCAAACCGCCGAGCTGCTGCACGAGATGCTGCCTGGCTGGCGCGATGCGGCCCGCCGGCTCGACCAGGCCGGCTTGATCGAGCGCACCCAGTCCCAGGCCGCCGAACCGCCGCGGCTCACCGAGGCGCCCTCGTTGAGCGACGAGCAGCAGCAGGCCGTGCAGACCATCGGCGAATCGCTCGGCCGCTTTCAGCCCTTCCTGCTCGATGGCGTCACCGGCAGCGGCAAGACCGAGGTCTACCTCGCCCTGATCGAAAACGTGATCGCGCAGGGCAAGCAGGCGCTGCTGCTGGTGCCGGAGATCGGCCTCGCGCCGCAGACCGTGCGCCGCCTGCGCGACCGCCTGGGCGTCGCCGTGCAGGTGCTGCATTCCAACCTGGCCGAAGGCGATCGCGCACGCGCCTGGCTGCGCGCACGTTCGGGCGAGGCGAAGGTGATCCTCGGCACGCGCTCGGCGATCTTCACGCCGCTGCCGCAGGCCGGCCTGATCGTGGTGGATGAAGAACACGACAGCGCATACAAGCAGCAGGAAGGCTTCCGTTATCACGCCCGCGATCTGGCGATCCTGCGTGGCCGCGCGCTGAATGTCCCAGTGGTGCTCGGCTCCGCCACGCCCTCGCTGGAATCGCTGGCCAATGTGCAGGCGGGCCGCTATCGCGCGCTGCATCTGCGCGCCCGGCCGGGTGCCGTGCGCGCGCCGCAGGTGCAGATCGTGGACATGCGCGCGCAACGTCTCGACCACGGTCTTTCGCCGACGCTGCTCGCCGCGGTCGGCGACACCGTGGCGCGCGGCGAACAGGTGCTGGTGTTCCGCAATCGTCGTGGCTATGCACCGGTGCTGCTGTGCTACAGCTGCGGCTGGCACGCGGAATGTCCGCGGTGCGAACACCCGATGACGTTCCACTCCGGGCGTCGCGCGCTGATCTGCCACCACTGCGATTACACCGCGCGCCCGCCGGCGCAGTGCCCGTCGTGCACCGCGCCGGATCTGAAGCCTCAAGGCCAGGGCACCGAGCGACTGGAGGAAGCGTTGACCGCGCAGTTCCCGGACGTGCCGGTGTTGCGTATCGATCGCGAGACCACCCGTCGACGCGATTCGTTCGAACAATTGCTGGAAGGCCTGCACGAGGACAAGCCCGCCATCCTGGTCGGCACGCAAATGCTGGCCAAGGGCCACGACCTGCCCAACCTCACCCTCGTCGCCATCGTTGGCGTCGATGAAGGCCTGCTCAGCGTGGATTTCCGCGCCAGCGAGCGACTCGCGCAACTGGTGGTACAGGTGGCGGGCCGCGCGGGCCGCGCGAAGAAACCGGGCCGCGTGCTGCTGCAGACCCACCATCCGGATCATCCCCTGCTGCGCCAGCTGCTCTCGCAAGGCTATGCCGCGTCGGCGCAAAGCTTGCTCGACGAACGGCGCACCGTGCAGTTGCCGCCGTTCGGGCATCAGGTGCTGTTGCGCGCCGACGCGCACCAGCGCGAGCACGTGGATGCCTTCCTTGCCGAAGCAGCGCAAGCACTGGCTGGCTTGCCGCTGCAGCTCGCCGGACCGATGCCTGCACCGATGCCGCTGCGCGCCGGTCGTCATCGCGGCCAGCTGCTGATCGAAGCGGAGACGCGCGGCGCGCTGCATGGCGCATTGCGCCCCTGGTATCCCGCATTGTCGACGCTGCCTTCGGCGCGTCGCGTGCGCTGGTCGCTCGACGTGGACCCGATCGATCTCTATTGACCGGGCGACGACGACAAGACCTTCACGATACTCACCTTGAAAGGAGCATCCGATGGAAGGCAACGCATCGTCCGATCCACGTCCCCATGTCGTCATCCTCGGCGGCGGTTTCGGCGGTCTCGCCGCCGCACGCGAACTGGCCGACGCGAATGTCCGCGTCACGCTGATCGATCGGCGCAATCATCATCTGTTCCAGCCACTGCTCTACCAGGTCGCCACGGCAGGCCTTTCCGCGCCGTCGATCGCCGCACCGCTGCGGCAGATCCTGCAGAAGGACAAGCACGTCACCGTTCTGATGGACGAAGCACTCGACGTCGACCTCGATCGCCGCATCGTGCATCTGGCGCAAGGCGAACTGCCCTATGACGCCTTGATCGTCGCCACCGGCGCCACCCACGCCTACTTCGGCCATGACGAGTGGGAGCGCTATGCGCCAGGCCTGAAGACGCTGGAAGACGCTTTCACCATCCGCCGTCGCGTGCTGATCGCGTTCGAACGCGCCGAGCGCGAAGAGGATCCGGCGAAACGACAGGCGTGGCTCAATTTCGTGGTAGTCGGCGGCGGCGCCACCGGCGTGGAACTGGCCGGCACACTGGCGGAAATCGCACGCCACACTTTGCCGCGCGAGTTTCGCCGCGCCGATCCGCGCATGGCCAACGTGCTGCTGGTCGAGGCCGGTCCGAAACTGCTGCCGGCCTTCGCGCCCGACCTCACCGAAAAAGCCCGGCGCCAGCTGGAAAAACTGGGTGTGGAAGTGCGCCTGAACACCTCCGTCACCGCCATCGACGAACACGGCGTGATGCTGGGCGACACGCCGTATCCCGCGCGCACCGTGCTATGGGCGGCCGGCGTCGCCGCGTCGCCGCTGGGTGCTCGCCTGGGTGCGCCGGTGGATCGCGCAGGGCGCGTGCTGGTGGAAGCAGATCTCAGCCTGCCCGGTCATCCCGACGTGTTCGTGATCGGCGACCTGGCCAGCGTGACCCAGGCCGACGGCAAGCCCGTGCCGGGCGTGGCGCCGGCGGCCAAACAGATGGGGCACCACGCCGCGGCCACGCTCAAGGCCCGCTGGCGCGGCGAGACCGCGACCAAGCCGTTCCGCTATCGCGACGATGGCTCGCTCGCCACCATCGGGCGCATGGCTGCCGTGGCCCAGTTTGGCCGCGTGAAACTGTCCGGCCTGCTGGCCTGGTGGGTCTGGCTGATCGCCCACATCGCCTTCCTGATCGGCTTCCGCAACCGGCTGGTGGTGATGCTGGACTGGGCCTGGGCGTATTGGACCTACCAGCGCCATGCCCGCATCGTCACCGGCATCGATGAGCGGACCACCTCGACATCGACTTTGCCGCGCGACGCTTAGGGTGGACAATCACGGTTTTCCAAGCCGGATATCGCCGTGTCTTCCCAACTCGAACAACTGCGCCAGTACACCACCGTGGTCGCCGACACCGGTGATATCGAAGCCATCGCCCGCTGGCGCCCGGTGGATGCCACCACCAACCCGTCGCTGCTGCTCAAGGCCATCGAGAATCCGAAGTTCGCGCCCCTGATCGAGGAATCGGTGGCGTGGGCCAAGGGCCAGAGCAACTCGCGCGAACAGCAGCTGGTGGATGCCAGCGATCACCTCGCCGTCGCCGTGGGCCGCAAGATCGTCGACATCGTGCCCGGCCGCGTCTCCACCGAAGTGGATGCACGCCTGTCGTTCGATGTGGACGCCTCCATCGCCAAAGCCGAGCGCCTGGTCGGTTTGTATGCCGAGCACGGCGTGTCGCGCGACCGCATCCTGATCAAGCTGGCCTCCACCTGGGAAGGCATCCGCGCGGCGGAGCAGCTGGAAAAGCGCGGCATCAACTGCAACCTCACCCTGCTGTTCTCGTTCGAACAGGCCGTGGCTTGCGCCGAAGCCGGTGTGTTCCTGATCTCGCCGTTCGTCGGCCGCATCATGGACTGGTACGTGGCCAACACCGCCACCAAGACCTACGCGCCGGAAGAAGATCCGGGCGTGCAGTCCGTGCGCCGCATCTACGCCTGGTACAAGCAGCACGGCTTCAAGACCGTGGTGATGGGCGCCAGCTTCCGCAACATCGGCCAGATCCAGGCCCTCGCCGGCTGCGACCGCCTCACCATCAGCCCCGACCTGCTGGAAAAGCTCGATCAGGACAGCGCGCCGCTGCAGCGCGCCCTCAACGACAACGGCGCCACCCAGGCGGCGCCCAAGCCGATCACCGAAGCGCAGTTCCGCTGGGGCCACAACGAAGATCCGATGGCCACCGACAAGCTGGCCGATGGCATCCGCAAATTCGCCGTGGATCAGCGCAAGCTGGAGAAGCTGTTGGCGGAGAAGCTCGGCGGCTGATCGTCACGCGACTTCGAAAAGAAAAGCCCCGGCGAAAACCGGGGCTTTTTTGTTCGACACCTTCTGTGGGAGCGCACCCTGTGCGCGACGCAATCTTGCCTCACACGCTCCGATTGAGTCGCGCACAGGGTGCGCTCCCACACTTACTTGATGCCGCGCGCCTTCGCATCCGCCGTCAGATGATCCGGCGCGATCTCATCGCTCGTCCAGCCACCACCCAGCGCCCGCACCAGCTGCACGCTTGCCCGCAGCTGATTGGTCTGCAGCGACAACAAACTCAAATGCGCATTGAGCGCATCGACCTGCGCCGTGACCACGTCGAGATAGCTGTTGGCGCCCTGCTTGTACAACGCGGTGGAAAGCTTCAGCGTCTTGTCGGCCGCGTTGGTGGCGTCGTTCTGATCGACCAGGGCGTTGCCGTAGTTGTTGATCAGCGACTGGTTGTCTTCCACCTGCTGGAAAGCCGTAAGCACGGTGCCGCGATACTGCGCACTGGCTTCGTCGAACGCCGCGTGCGCCTGCGCCACCTTGGCGCGACGCAGGCCACCATCGAACACGCTCAGCAGCAGGTTCGGGCCCAACGCCCACATCTGGCTTGGCGCATTGAGCAGATTGCCCCACGCACCGCTGGACACGCCGCCGGCCGCGCTCAAGGTCAGCGACGGGAAGAACGCCGAGCGCGCCACGCCGATCTGCGAGTTCGCCTCCGCCGTACGGCGCTCGGCCGCGGCGATATCCGGGCGGCGCTGCAACAGCGTCGATGGTATGCCCACCGGAACGGTCGGCAGAGCCGGCAAATCGGTCTTCGCCTCGATCGCGAAGCTGGAGGCCGACTGTCCCACCAGCACCGCAATCGCATGCTGCAGCAGATCTCGCTGCGCCTTGGCCTGCGAGAGCTGCGACTTGGTGGACGACAGCTGCGTCTGCGCACGGTCCACATCCAACCCGGATACCGCACCGCCGGCATGCAGCGTGGTGGTCAGCTGCAGCGCGCGCTGATAGGCATCCACTGTCTTCTGCAGCAGGTCGATTTGGCGATCGGCGCCCAACAGCTGCAGATAGGTATCGGCCAGCGTCGCTTCCAGGCTGAGGCGCACCGAGGCGAGAT
Source organism: Dyella japonica DSM 16301 (assembly GCF_001010355.1). Taxonomy (GTDB): domain Bacteria; phylum Pseudomonadota; class Gammaproteobacteria; order Xanthomonadales; family Rhodanobacteraceae; genus Dyella; species Dyella japonica. The sequence goes on from NZ_JPLA01000020.1 coordinate 58,284, forward strand.
CGGCGGCCGACGCCTGTACTTCCGCGCGGCCGGCTGCCACGTTGTCGCGTACGCGGCCCCACAGGTCCACTTCGTACGACGCCTGCAGCTGGGCCGAGTACAGGTCGTAGTACTCGGGCGATGTCGAACCGTGCAAGGGCGAGTTCAACGACTGCCGATTGCGGGTCGCGCCTGCACCTGCGGAAATCTGCGGAAACAGGTCGGCGCGGACCTGTGCCAGAACGTCGCGCGACTGCCGATAACTGGCAAGCGCGGCGGCGAGATCGGCGTTGTGCTCGATCAGCTGATCCTCGAGCCCATTGAGGCGATCGTCCCCGTACAGCTTCCACCAGCCTTCGCGCGGCAACTGGTCGGCGGGCTGCGCCGGCGTCCACGGACCGCTTTGCGGTTGATACTGTTCGGCCACCGGTGCGTCCGGCGTCTTGTACGTCGGCGCCATCGAGCAGGCGCCCAGCGCCAAGGTGGCCGCCACCGTCACGGCGAGTTTCGTGGCGATGTACTTACGCTTTGTCATGAGGCTTGCCCGCCTGCGGGTTCTTCGCAATGCGCACTTCGTCGCCGTCGGCCAGGCCGTCCGGCGGATTGATGATCACGCGATCATTGCCGACCAGGCCCGAACCCACTTCGATGGTCTTGCCGAAGTCGCGGCGGATCGTGACCTTCTTGAAGTGCACGTGGTCGCTCGCATCCAGCGTGGCGACATGCAGGCCCTTGTCGTCGAAGATCAGCGCCTCGGCCGGCACGCGCAGACCCAGCGCGCTCGAACCGATCTTGAAGCTCACGCTGGCATAGCTGCTCGGCAGCAGCTTGCCGTCCGGGTTGTCGACCAGCAGCTGCACCAGGGTGGTGCCCGAGGTTGGCGTGATCGAGCGGGCGTCCGCTTCCACCTTGGCGGTGAACGACTTGCCCGGGTACTCCGGCACGCTCAGCGTGGCTTCGTCGCCGCGATGGATCGCCGGTGCATACACCTGCGGCACGCGCACATAGACGCGCAGCTTGCTGGTGTCGGAGACGGTGAACAGCGGCGTGCCGGTACCGCTGGTGTCGGCGGTGATCAGCGCACCCACGTCGGTGTTGCGCGCCGTCACGCGGCCATCGAACGGAGCCACCAGCTTGGCGTACGACTTCAGCGCCTTCAGTCGATCGACGTTGGCCTGCGCCGAATTGGCCAGTGCCTGCTTGGCGGCGAGATCGCCGTTGAACTGGTCGACCGACTGCTGCGAGACCGAATCGGGATCGGTCTGGCGCAGTACCTGCCAGCGCTTCGCCGTGGTGCCGGCGAGCGCGGCATTGGCCTTGGCACTGGCCAGGTCGGCCAGACCCTGCAGCAGTTGCTGGTCGAGATCGGGCGTATCGATGACGCCGAGCACATCGCCCGCCTTCACCTGCGCGCCGATGTCCTTGTCCCACGACTTCAGGTAACCGCTGGTGCGGGCGAAGATCGGAGCGTTGGTGAACGCATCCATCTGCGCCGGCAATTCCAGCGGCGAGGAGCCGTTGGCGGATTCGGGTTCGGAGATGACGACCGTGGGAATGGCCTGTTCGTCGGTCCACTGGTGCAGGTTGCGCGCCTGCACGATGCGGCTGGTGACGCCGATCACCACGATGGCGCCGAAGACGACGGCAGCGATCGCGGCGGCCAGTCGCAGGCGACGCGGCGACAAGTGGACCTCAGGAAGCTGGGTATGTTCAGACATGGGCGGGTACTCCGGCATGGTCAGCCGAATCAGCGTCAGGCGCGTGCTTGTAACGCGCATGCACAATGGAGAAAACGACGGGAACGAAGATCAGCGTGGCGGTGGTCGCAAACAGCAGGCCACCGATCACGGCGCGACCCAGCGGTGCGTTCTGCTCACCGCCGTCGCCCAGGCCCAGGGCCATCGGCACCATGCCGATGATCATGGCCAGCGCGGTCATCAGCACCGGACGGAAGCGCACGAAGCCTGCCTCGCGCGCCGCCAGCGTGGCGTCGCCGTGGATGGCCAGGCGCTCGCGGCAGAAGCTCACCACCAGCACCGAGTTGGCGGTCGCCACACCCATGCACATGATGGCGCCCGTGAGTGCCGGCACCGACAAGGTGGTATGCGTGACGAACAACATCCACACGATGCCGGCGAGCGCCGCGGGCAAGGCGGTGATGATCACGAACGGATCGGTCCAGGACTGGAAGTTCACCACGATCAGCAGATAGACCAGCACGGCCGAACCCAGCAGGCCAAACAGCAGGCCGAAATAGGCGTCGTGCATGGTCTGCACCTGGCCGAGCAGCGCCACGTTCGCGCCCTTGGGCAGGTCTTTCCTGGTGTCGTCCAGCACCTTCTGGATATCGCCGGCCACGGCGCCCAGATCACGTCCCTGGATGGCGGTGTAGATCTCCACCATCGACTGGATGTTGTACTGGCTCACGATGGTGTTGCGATGCGTGCGCGTGATGTCCGCCAGCGCGCCCAGCACCTGCGCATTGCCGCCGCTCTTGGCGGTAATCGGCAGATTGCTCAGCTGTGCCAAGGAATCGAGCTGGTACTGCGGCACCTGCGCCGAGATCGGATAGGTGACGTTGTTGTCCGGATTCAACCAATAGGTCGGCGCCACCTGCGCGGTACCGGAAAGGTCGGCAATCAGGCTGTTGGTCACGTCGCCTTCGGTCAGGCCCAGCAACTGCGCACGGGTGCGGTCCACGTCGATGCGGAAGGCCGGCTGCGCCTGCGACTGCTGCAGTCGTGCATCCACCACGCCCGGAATCTGGCGCAGCTTGTTGAGCACTTCGTTGGCATAGGCGAAATTCTTCTCCAGGCTCCTGCCGCGGATCTGCAGATCGATCGGGGCGGGCGAACCGAAGTTCAGGATCTGGCTGACGATGTCCGCTGGCGGGAACGAGAACGTGGTGCCCGGGAACAACCGCGGCAGCCTTTCGCGCAGGACCTTCACGTACTCCGCGCTCGGGTGGTGGCCTTCCTTCAGCGAGATCTGGATATCGCCGTCGGACTCGCCCACTTCGCCAGTGTTGTTGTAGATCGTGTTGATCGAACTGGAATACTGGCCGATGTTGTCGATCATCGCATCGAGCTCATCCGGCGGTATCACCTGACGGATGGCCTTCTGGATGTCCGCAAACTCCGCCGCCGTGGTCTCCACGCGCGTGCCTACCGGGACGCGTGCGTGCACCAGGATCTGGCCGCCGTCGACATCGGGGAAGAAGTTGCTGCCCAGACCCGGCAACAGCGCGAACGACAACAGCACGAAGGCGAGGAAGCCGACCACGAACACCTTGCGGTTTTCCAGCGCGAGATGCAGCACGCCGCTGTATCCGGCACGGAACTTCTCGAAGCGATTGACGAAACCTTGCTGGAAGCGGCCCAGGATCGTCTTCGGCGCCGGCTGCTCGATATGCTGGCCGTGCTCGTCCACCGTGGCCGGATGCGCCTGCAACAGGTACTTCGCCATGGTCAGCACGAGCGTACGCGACAGGATGAAGGAGAAGATCATGGCGAAGATCACCGCCTCCGCCATCGGCACGAACAGGTAGCGCGCCACGCCCGGCAGGAAGAACATCGGCACGAACACGATGCAAATGCAGCACAGCGAGACGAACGCAGGCACGATGATCTGCGCCGAGCCATCCACGATCGCGGTGATGACGTCCTTGCCCTGCTCCAGGTGCCAGTTGATGTTCTCGATGGTCACCGTGGCTTCGTCCACCAGGATGCCCACCGCCAGCGCGAGGCCACCGAGCGTCATGATGTTGAGCGTCTGGCCGATCGCCGACAGCGTGAACACCGAGCCCAGCACCGCCAGCGGAATCGAGGTGGTGATGATCAAGGTGGAACGCCAGCTGCCCAGGAACAACAGGATCATCAGGCTGGTCAGCGCCGCGGCGATGATGCCTTCGCGCACCACGCCGTCGATGGAGGCGCGCACGAACACCGACTGGTCGCCGATCGGCTTGATGGTCAGGTTGTCCGGCAGCGAATCCTTCATCTCCGCAAGCTTGGCGCGCGCGCCCGCCACGATGGCGAGGGTAGAGGTGGAGCCGTTCTTCAGGATCGACAGCATGGTCGAGCGCACGCCATCCACGTGCACGATATTGGTCTGCGGCGGGGCGCCGTCGCGCACATGGGCGACATCGCGCACGTAGATCGTCGTACCGTTGACCATCTTGACCGGCAGGTCTTCCAGCTCACTCACGTGGGTGGCAGCGTTGTTCAGCTCCATCACGTATTCATATCGGCCGATCTTCTGCGTGCCGATCGGGCTGATCTGCTGCTGGTTGGCCAGCGCGTTCGCCACGTCCTGGGTGGACAGGCCACGCGCCTGCAGCGCCGCCGGATCCACGTCCAACTGCACCTGGCGCGTCTTGCCGCCGAACGGATAGGGAATCGCCGCGCCCGGCACCGTCACCAGCTGCGGGCGCAACTGGTTGAGACCAAGGTCACCCAGCTGCTGCTCGGACAGCCCCTTGCCCGACAGCGCCACCTGCAGGATCGGCACGGTAGACGCGTTGTAGTTGACGATCAGCGGCGGCGTGGCGCCGGCTGGCATCTGCTTGAGGATGGTCTGCGCAATCGCCGTCACCTGCGCATTCGCCGTGGCGATGTTCACGCCCGGCTGGAAGAAGATCTTGGTGATGCCCATGCCATTGATCGACTCCGACTCGATGTGCTCGATGTCGTTGACGGTCGTGGTGAGCACGCGCTCGAACGGCGTGTTCATGCGGCCGGACATCTGATCGGGCGTCATGCCGGTGAACTGCCAGGACACGGCGATCACCGGAATATTGATTTCCGGAAAAATGTCGGTGGGCGTACGCGCCGCGGCCATCACACCAAAGATGAGAATGGTCAGGGCGAAAACGATGAATGTATAGGGCCGCGTAAGCGCGATCCGGACGATGCCAAGCATGCGGGGGATTTCCGTGCGCGAAATGATGCGTCGCGGCAAATTTTCGCATGCAGCGAAAACTCTCAATAGAGCTTGGAGGATGAAGATAATTTCATGTTGTACGCGGTGACTGCGTTGCGCACGCAGATGAAACTATCTTCATCTTGCCGATCAGCCCTCAGGCCGTCATCGGCGTGACTTCCGGCACAGAGCGGGACAGGCAGGTGCCGGGTTTTTCATCCGGCGCGAGGGCGTAGCAGTACAAGGTCAGCCGCGCACCGTTGCTGCTGGCGTCGCCAATATCGAGCGCATAGCCGTGCAGACGCACGATGGCGCTGACGATGCTGAGCCCCAGGCCCGAACCGCCGGTGGTGCGGCTGTTGTCGCCACGGTAGAAGCGACGCGTCACCGCGTCGCGCTCGTCAGCCGGAATTCCGGGGCCGCTGTCGATCACATCCACGCGCGGTCCACGCTTGTCCATGCTCGCGCGCAGGCTGACCTTGCCGCCCGCCGGCGTGAACTTGATCGCATTACCCACCAGGTTCGCCAGCGCCTCAAACAGCAGATGCGCATCCGCACGCACGGGCTGCAGCGACTGGATGTCGACCTCGAAGGTCTGGCCGCGATCCTCGGCGACGGGCGCATAGAACTCGTGCACCTGGCGCAGCACCTGCCCCACGTCCACTTCATCGAAGCAGGCCGCGCGATGGCGGTCTTCCAGTTCGGACACCCGCAGCAGCGCGCGGAAACGCGTTAGCACTTCGTCGATATCGACGATGCACGACTCCACCAGCGCCGACTCGGGCTCGCCATCGAGTTGCTGCTGCGTGCGGTACAGGCGTGCACGCAGGCGCGTCAGCGGCGTGCGCAGGTCGTGGGCGATGTTGTCGCAAACGCCCTTCACTTCGTTCATCAGCCGCTCGATCTCGCCGAGCATGGTGTTGACGATGCCGGCCAGCTGGTCGAGTTCATCGCCGCGACGGCTGATCGGCAGGCGCTTGGAGAGATCGCCTTGCCGGATCGGATCGGTCGCGTCCTGCAGCGCACGGATGCGCTTCTCCGGACCGCGACGCAACAGGAAGCCGCCGAGCAGACCGGGAATGATGGTCAGCGAGATGCCCCACAGCAGCGCTCGGCGCACGATCGCGCCGATGCCGTCGATGGTGCTGATGTCCTTGGCGATCACCAGGATGTCGCCATTGGGCAGGGTCGAGGCCAGGCCGCGTGCGCGTACGCGCTCCGCATCGCGGTCGGAGCGCGGCAGGCCGTGCCTGAGCAGGTGCACCTGCCCGTCGCGCAGCAGCGACGCCGGCAGATGGTCGATATTGCCTGCCACCGGCTGGTGATCCTTGTCGAACAGGCCCACCGACATGATGCCGTGCGGATCGATCGCAGCAGCCGCATCCACCGTCGCGGCCAGGCGCGCCGGATCGGTCGAGGCGATGTAATGCATGCGTTGCTGCAGCATCTGGTCGATCACGCTGTTGAGATAGCGCGTGGTCTCCCACTGGATCGCGCCAACCAGCACCGCACCCCATACGACGAACAAGGCGCCGTAGATGAGGATCAACCGCGAGGTGGTCGAATGCCAGCTATTGGGACGTGCTTTCATGACACCACCGGAGCAGTTTCATTGGCGGCGGCGAGCATATAACCGGTGCCGCGCACGGTATGGATCAATGCCGGTTGCCCGGCGCCGTCGATCTTGCGCCGCAAGCGCGCGATATGCACGTCGATCACATTGGTACCGGGATCGAAATGGAAGCCCCACACCGTCTCGAAGATCATCGTGCGGGTCAGCACCTGCCCGGAATTGCGCATGAGGAATTCGAGCAGGCGGTATTCCGTGGGCAGCAGGGTCAGCGGCTGGCCGGCGCGATAGGCCACGTGGCTCACCAGGTCCAGTTCCAGATCGGCCACGCGCAGGCGCTGCACCGACTGCGGCTGGCGACGGCGCAGCAGCACTTCCGCGCGCGCCGACATTTCATCCGGCGCAAACGGCTTGGTGAGGTAGTCGTCGCCGCCGGCGCGCAGGCCGCGCACGCGCTCGTCGACATCGCTCAGCGCACTGATCATCAGCACCGGCGCATCGCTGCCGGCGCGGCGCAATTCAGCCACCACATCGATGCCGTCCATGCCGGGCAGCATGCGATCCAGCGTGATCAGGTCGTAGCCGCCTTGCAGCGCATGCGCCAGACCATCGCGGCCGTTCGCCACCCACTCCGCGAACATGCCGTGCGCACTCAACTCCGCGACGATTTCTCGCGCGGTGGTTTCGTCGTCTTCGATGACCAGCACTCGGGGCATGGGGACGCTACAAACAAAATCCGGTGGTGGGAAAGCGGGGACAGCCGTGTCCTCGCAAAGCCAAACGGCCCCGAGAGGGGCCGCTTGTCATCTTACGCCGACAAGAGAGATCAGGCCGCGAACAGCCCGCGCATCTTCTTCATGGCGTTGGCCTCGACCTGGCGGATGCGTTCGGCGGAAACGCCGTACTCGTCCGCAAGATCCTGCAGCGTGGCCTTGTCTTCGTTCAACCAGCGGCGCTGGATGATGTCGCGCGAACGCTCGTCCAGGTTCTTCAACGCCGCCGACAAGGTGTCGAGCTGGTTGTCGGCCTGGTCGGCATCGGCCACGTTGTCGTACGGGTCGGCGCCGTCGTCGATCAGGAACGCTTCCGGTGCCGGCTTGGCATCGTCCTCGGCATCGGCCGGGGCTTCGAAACCAATGTCACGGCCGGACAGGCGCGATTCCATCTCGCGCACCGTCGCTTCGGGCACGCCCAGATCCTTGGCCACCGTGCGCACTTCTTCGGCGTTCATCCAGCCCAGGCGCTTCTTGCTCTTGCGCAGGTTGAAGAACAGCTTGCGCTGCGCCTTGGTCGTGGCGACCTTGACGATGCGCCAGTTGCGCAGGATGAACTCGTGCATTTCGGCACGGATCCAATGCACGGCGAAGCTCACCAGGCGCACGCCCTGATCCGGGTCGAAGCGCTTGACGGCCTTCATCAGGCCGATATTGCCTTCCTGGATGAGGTCGGCGATCTGCAGACCATAACCGCTGTAACCGCGCGCCACGTGCACCACGAAGCGCAGGTGCGACATCACCAGTTTGCGGGCGGATTCAAGGTCTTCCTGTTCGTTGTAGCGGCGCGACAGCGCCTGCTCCTCGTCCTGGCTGAGCACCGGAATCCGATGGACCGCCGAGATATATGCATCCAGGCTGCCGACGACACTCGGCACCGGCAGGTTGGCGGTCACCAAAGCTTGAGACATGGACGGAACCTCCTCTGAGGGAATCAGCTTAGCACTCGGGTAGTACGAGTGCTAAAGGCCCCGAAAGGTTCCGGGACCTTTGATGTACTCAATAGTACAGGAATTTGAGGCACCTGTCCAGCAGGCGCCCCGGGGAGGGTCCACTATGCGTTTTCGGCGGTTCAGCAGCCGTGAAGAGCCTGTTTCAGGCCAGTTCCGACCGCATCGGCAAGGACCAGTCGATGGGCGGCTCGCCGCGACCTGCCAGGTACTGGTTGGCCGCCGAGAAGTGCCCGCAGCCGATGAAACCGCGATGCGCCGATAAAGGAGATGGGTGCACCGAGCGCAAAATGCAATGGCGGCTGCCGTCGATCAGCTGGCCCTTCTTCTGGGCGTACGAGCCCCACAGCATGAAGACCAGCCCTTCCCGCTCGCGGTTGAGCGCGTCGATCGCCGCATCGGTAAAGCCTTCCCAGCCTTTGCCCTGATGCGAGCCGGCGGCGGCCTGCTGCACGGTGAGCGTGGCGTTGAGCAGCAGCACGCCGCGGTCGGCCCAGGGCGTGAGGCAGCCATGGTCGGGCGCCCGGAAACCCAGGTCGCGCTGGATCTCCTTGAAGATGTTCAGCAGCGACGGCGGCGTGGCCACGCCCGGCCGCACCGAGAAGCACAGGCCATGCGCTTGGTTCGGGCCGTGGTACGGGTCCTGGCCAAGGATCACCACCCGCACGGCGTCGAACGGAGTGTGGTCGAAGGCGGCGAAGATCTCGGGACCGGGCGGATAAATGACTTTGCCGGCCTGCTTTTCGGCGCGCAGGAAGTCCGATAGCGCCTGCATGTCGGGGCGCGCCAGATAACCGCCGACGCGTTCTTTCCAGGACGGCTCCAGCCTTACCGGATGTTCGGTCACGCCGCCTCGCCCCGCTCGCGCAAGTGCTGGGATACGCGCAGCTGGAACAGCAGCTTGGTCATCAGCAGTTTTTCCTCGATCGGCTTCTCGACCAGATCGTTGGCGCCGGCGCGCAGCAGCGCGGCCTGGTTGGCCGGATTCTCATCGCCCGTCATCACCAGCACGGGCAGCCTGCCCTTGCTGTAGTGGTATTCGCGGCGGATGCGCTCGAGCAGGTCGCCGCCGGTGAGCTCACCCTTGAGGCTGACGTCGGTCAGCACGATGTCCGCGCCGACCTTGTCCTGTTCCTTGGCCTTGTCCAGCAGCACCAGGGCGTCTTCGACGCTGACCACGTGATAGACGGTCAGGCCATGCTTTTCGAGGATGCGGCGGGTCGCCAGCGCGACCACGCGGCTGTCTTCCACATAGAGCACTTCGCCCTCGGCCGAATCGACCGGCTTCACGTAGCCACGGATGAATTCCGCCAGCGCCTGGAAACCCAGCGACTTGTCGAAGTAATCGGTGACGTGTTCGCCCAGCGTGCGGCTGTGCAGGCGACCGTCGACATCGCCCGAGACGACCACGATGGGCACATAGGCCTGTGCGGCGGATTCGCGCACGTGGCGGGCGAGTTCCAGCCCGTCCATGTCGGGCAGGCGCAGCGCGATGGTGATGAAGTCGAACGCGCCGGCCTCCAGCAGCTCCTTGGCTTCGGCGCCGCTGCCGGCACCTACCACGTCGCTGTCGGGCAATTCGGTCTTGAGCACGCGGGAGATCAGCTGGCGCACGACCTTGGAGCCATCCACCACCAGCACCCTAGGCGCTGTTCCCACCACTCGACTGCTGAAACTTCCGCTCATCCCCAATCACCCACGTAGTGTCCAGCGTTTCCTGCCTGCGTCATGCCGGTGCTTCCTCCGAGCACCCGGGCACCCCGAGCAGGCATGCTGCACCATCCCCACCAAGCTTGCATGACAACATTGCTCCGGGCGTGAGCCGGCGCACGCTTCACGCCGCCTTGCGCAATTGCCAGGCGCTGACCAGGCGGGCGCCCAGCCAGCCGAGTACGGCCGCGGCCACCGGTACGGCGCCCAGCAGCCACAACGGCAGCACGTCCACCTGCAGTTTGCCGGCATACACCTGACCCAGGCGCTGCACCGGCTCGGCCAGCGCCAGCTCGACCAGCACGGCGAAACCCACCGCCAGCACGCCGGCAAACAGTCCGTACCAGATGCCCGCATACAAATAGGGACGACGCACGAAGGCGCGGCTCGCACCCACCAGCATCAGCACGCCGATTTCCTCGTGCCGGCTGGCGATGTCCACGCGCACCGTATTGCCCACCACCAGCAGCACCGCAACCGCGAGCAGTCCGGCGAGAATCATCACGATGCGTTCGCCGACGCCCAGCAGCGCTTCCAGACGCTGCCGCCAGGTGCCGCCGTCCTGCACCTGATCCACGCCCGACATGCCGCGCATGTCGGCGACCAGGTGGTCGATGCTATCGGCGCTGGCGTCCGCCTTGGGCTGCACTTCCAGCACGAACGGCAGCGGATTGACGTCCAGCGCATGCAGCGCGCCGGAGAAGCCCTGCATCTTGGCCAGTTCGTCCATGCCCTGGTCGGGCGACTTCAATTTGACGCCAGCGACTTCGCTGCGTTCGCGCAGCTTCTTCGCCAGCATGTCGGCGGAGGAGACGCTCTGCCCCGGCTGCATGAACACGCTGATGGTCTGGTTCTGGCCCAGCGCATCGCCCATCTTCTGCAGGTTGCCCAGCAGCAGATAGAAGGTGAGCGGCAGCGCCAGCGCGATGGCCATCACGGCGACGGTGAGCAAGGTGCCGACCGGGCGCGACATCAGCCGACGCAAACTGGCCGCCGCGCTCCAGCCGTGATGCTCGCGCCAGCTCGCCACCGGGCGCGCCTTGGTGCGGATGCCGCGGCTCTGGTCGGAAAGCAGCGGGCTCTCCATCGGAAATTCGGGCTGGGTGCTCATAGCACCTCCTGTGCGGCCACATCGGCGACCAGGCGACCGTGATCGAGCACGACCACGCGCTTCTTCATGCGCTTGATCAGCGGCAGATCGTGGCTGGCGATCACCACGGTGGTGCCGACATTCTGGAATTCGGCGAACAGGCCCATGATCTCCACCGCCAGGGTGGGATCGAGGTTGCCGGTGGGTTCGTCGGCGATGAGCAGGGTGGGCTTGGCGACGATGGCGCGGGCAATGCCCACGCGCTGCTGTTCGCCAGCGGACAGCGTGGCCGGCAGCTGCCGTTCGTAGGCAAGCAGGCCGACTTTCTCCAGCGCGGCGCGCACGCGCTTGCCGCGTTCGTGCGGCGCCATGCCGCCGATCACCAGCGGCAGTTCGACATTGGCGAACACGGTGCGATCCATCAGCAGGCGATGGTCCTGAAACACCATGCCCAGGCGGCGACGCAGTTTGGGAATCCCGGCGCGGCCGATTTTGGCCAGGTTCTGCCCGTCGAGGGTGACCACGCCATGCGAGGGCCGCTCGATCAGGCCGAGCAATTTGAGCAAGGTGCTTTTGCCGGCGCCCGAATGGCCGGTGATAAAGGCCATCTCGCCCGTCGCCACCTCGAAGGAGAGCTGCGACAAGGCCTCGTGGCCGCCTTCATAGCGTTTGCTGACTTGGTCGAAGCGGATCACCGCGTGTCCCCGAATCCGAATGGGAGAAGGATAAGGGATGCACGCGTGAAGGTCAGTGGCTTTGTGCGCCGAGGCTGTCGCGGGTTCAGCCCGCGACAGCCCGTGGCAAGCGGACCGCTTAGTGGCCGATGAAGAAGCGGCTCAGGCGGCGGAAGAAGCCCTGCTTCTTCGGCGCGTCCTGCGCGTCGCCCGGCTTGCCCGACGTGATGGCCACATGGCGCGACGGACGCGAGTGGTTGTTGTCGCCGCCATTGCGCTCACGCGGCGGACGACGCTCGCCACGCGGTGCGCGCGTGCCTTCGGCCGGCGTGTTGGCGCCACCCTCGACGACCACGGCATCGCCTTCGCGACGACGGTTGCGTCCGCCACGGCGACGACGACGCTTGCGCTCGCCCGCCTCGCCCGTGGCCTCTTCGGCCGGGGCCGGCGCGGCGGGCTTGGTCACCACGGCCTCGGCGCTTTCGCCGGCAGCCGTCTCGACGCGCGGTTTGCGCGGTTCACGCGGCGGCCGGTCGCCACGCGGGCGATCGCCACCACGGCCACCGCCGCTGCGCGAACCCTTGCGCGGCGAGCCGTCCTTTTCGCGCTGTTCGACCTTGTCGCCGAACGCGGCGCTGTCCGCGGCCGAATCGGCCACGAACTGGGCGTCCTGCTCGCGCGGCTTGGGCATCACCAGCAGATCGGCTTCGATGTTGGCCACCGGGATGCGCTGGCCGATATAGGTTTCGATATCCGGCAGGCTCATCGCGTACAGATCGCAGGCGAAGCTGATCGCATCGCCCTCGGCGCCCAGGCGGGCGGTACGGCCGATGCGGTGCACGTAGTCTTCCGCGTCCTGCGGCAGGTCGTAGTTGAAGACGTGGCTGACCGCCGGGATGTGCAGGCCGCGCGCGGCGACGTCGGTGCACACCAGGATGTCGAGCTGGCCTTCCTGGAAGCGCTGCAGCAGCTTCTGGCGCTTGAGCTGCGGCACGTCGCCCGACAGCGCGCCGACGCGGTAGCCGTAGCGCTTGAGACGATCGGTGATCTTCTCGGCCGCGGCCTTGGTGTTGACGAAGATGATGCTGCGCTCGGCCTTGGTACGCTCAAGCAGGTTGAGCAGCAGCGGCATCTTCTCTTCCTTGGCGGGGAAGTAGACCACCTGGCGGACGCGGTCGGCGGTGACGTTTTCCGTCTCCACTTCCAGCTTCTCGGCGTTGTGCATGTGCTCGTAGGCCAGCTCCAGCACGCGATGGCTGAGCGTGGCGGAGAACAGCAGCACCTGGCGCTGCTCGCGCGCCGGCAGGCGGCGGAAGATGAAGCGCACGTCCTTGATGAAGCCCAGGTCGAACATGCGGTCGGCCTCGTCGATCACCATCACTTCGACGGCGTCGAGGCTGAACACGTGCTGCTTGAAGTAGTCCAGCAGGCGACCTGGCGTGGCGATGATGATGTCGCAGCCATCCTTGAGCTGCTGGCGCTGCTTGTCGTAATCCACGCCGCCATAGATCAGTGCGGTGCGCAGGCCGGTGTAGCGGCCGATCGCCTTGGCATCCTTCTCGATCTGGATGGCCAGCTCGCGGGTCGGGGCGATCACCAGGGCGCGCGGATCGCTGTCCTTGCGCTCGGCCACGGCCGGCGTGGTCAGCAGGCGATTCATCATCGCCACCAGGAAGGCGCAGGTCTTGCCGGTGCCCGTCTGGGCCTGGCCGGCGACGTCGCGACCCGTCAGCGCGACCGGCAGGGTCAGCGCCTGGATCGGCGTGCAGCGGGTGAAGCCCGCCTCGTCGAGGCCTTGCTGGAGCAGCGGATGGAGATCGAAATTGGTGAAAAAGGTATCGGTGAGTACAGTTTGGGACATCGTAAGGAGAACTCGAGTAAGGCAGCGCCCGGGGGCAGCCGCCTGGATCCTTGCCGGTGAGACGCAACAAGGAACGGTGGATGGTCGGCGCGACCGGGACGTGGCGACAGGCGCTGTCCGCTGGGATGGCGCGTGCCGGCGACACGTATCCCTGGCAGGACACCGTCGGGAGCGGTGGTGTGCGACGGCTCCGCTGGCATAGGTCAGAGGGCTGGGCGGCCTAAACCACTGGCAGCCATAGGAATCTCTCTCACCTATGTCAACGGAGCCATCCTTGCCCACCGCGAGGGGAAAGCCCGTTCAGCATACCGAATAGGCCTACAGACTCCCTTGAATCGCTTGAATCGTGCCCCGAGTTACGTTGGAATGGAGGCCTGCCGCAACGGCACCAGACTTCCTTACGGTACGACCCCGCGCTTCATGGGCACCCCAGTGTAGCCGATGCTGGGCGCGCGGTCGTGAAGCCCCTACCCGCAGCCCTCGGAGACCCCGGTGAGCGATCTGATTACCCATGTAAGCGATGATGCCTTCGAGCAGGAAGTGCTCAATTCCGATACCCCCGTCCTGCTCGACTTCTGGGCGGAATGGTGTGGCCCCTGCAAGGCGATCGCGCCCATCCTGGACGAGCTGGCCAAGCAGTACGAAGGCAAGCTGCGCATCGCCAAGATCAATATCGACCACAACCAGAAGACGCCCCGCAACTACGGCGTGCGCGGCATCCCGACCCTGATGGTGTTCAAGAACGGCAAGGTCGAAGCGACCCAGATCGGCGCCGTCAGCAAGGGCGCGCTGACCCAGCTGATCGACAAGGCCATCGTGGCCCCGACCGCCAACGCCGTCTAAGGCGTGTTTGTCCAAGGCCAATCAGGCCAACTCAGAAAACTTTTCTGAACTTTACCGGCCGCGGCGCTTTACGCCGCCGCGGACCGGGTGCTAGATTCGATCCACGTTCGTCGGGACTGTCCTGTCCCCTGCGCCATCCGCGCGACGCAACCTTCCCTCCTTTTTTCAACGGCGCCCCGCAGAGGTTTGCCCGTGTCCGATATCGAAAGCAAAGATTCCAACGACGCCAAGAGCGCCGACGCCAAGCCTGTGGCTGAGCCTCGTCCGCGCGCACCGCGCAAGTCCGCTGCCGCCGCTGCTGCCCAAAAGGCCGAGAAGCAGGCCCAGCTGGACATGCCGCCGCTGCCGCCGATCGAGCGAGCCGCACCGCCCGCCGTCGAAGCCTATGCCCCGCCTGCTCCCGCACCCGCCGCCGACTCGGCGCCGAGCGACGGCAACAGCAATGGCCAGCGCCAGCCGCAGGAAGCCCGCGAGGGTGGCCAGCAGCAAGGCGGTGGTCAGCAGCAGGGCGGCAACCCGAATTTCAACAACCGCAATGACCGCAACGACCGTGATGGTCGTGGTCGTCGTCGCCGGCACGAGCGCAATCAACCGCGCGGTCCGGGTGGCCAGGGCGGTGGTGGCCAGCAGCACGCCCGCAACAACAACGGCCTGCCGGTGGACGACGAGTACGCCGATGCCGGCAGCAACGACCGCCTGATCAACCTGACCGAGCTCAAGCGCAAGAACGCCTTGCAGCTGCTCGAATTCGCCGAATCGCTCGGCGTGCAGGAAGGCGTGGCGCGCGCCCGCAAGCAGGACGTGGTGTTCAACATCCTCAAGGCGCATGCCCGCTCCGGCGGCGGCATCTGGGCCGAGGGTGTGCTGGAAATCCTGCAGGACGGCTTCGGCTTCCTGCGCTCGGCCGACGAGTCCTACCTCGCCGGCCCGGACGACATCTATGTGTCGCCCAGCCAGATCCGCCGCTTCAACCTGCGCACCGGCGACTACATCACCGGTCGCGTGCGTCACCCGAAGGAAGGCGAGCGTTACTTCGCGATGCTCAAGGTCGACGACATCAACGGCGATCCGCCGGAGGCGTCGAAGAACAAGATGCTGTTCGAGAACCTCACCCCGCTGTTCCCGCGCAAGGCATTCAAGCTCGAGCGCGGCAACGGTTCCAGTGAGGACATCACCGGCCGCATCCTGGACCTGGTCGCCCCGATCGGTCGCGGCCAGCGTGGCCTGATCGTCTCGCAGCCGAAGTCCGGTAAGACGATGATGCTGCAGAACATCGCGCAGGCCATCACGTACAACCATCCCGACGCCCACCTGATCATGCTGTTGATCGACGAGCGTCCGGAAGAAGTGACGGAAATCGCCCGCACCGTGCGTGCCGAAGTGATCTCCTCCACCTTCGACGAACCGGCCGTGCGCCACGTGCAGGTGGCCGAAATGGTCATCGAGCGCGCCAAGCGCCTGGTCGAGCACAAGAAGGACGTGGTGATCCTGCTCGACTCCATCACGCGTCTCGCCCGCGCCTACAACACCGTGGTGCCCAGCTCCGGCAAGGTGCTCACCGGTGGTGTGGATGCCAACGCCCTGCAGCGTCCCAAGCGCTTCTTCGGCGCGGCCCGCAACGTGGAAGAAGGCGGCAGCCTGACCATCATCGCCACTGCGCTGACCGACACCGGCAGCAAGATGGACGAGGTGATCTACGAAGAGTTCAAGGGCACCGGCAACATGGAAGTGCACCTGAGCCGCCGCATCTCCGAGAAGCGCGTGTACCCGGCCATCGACATCAACCGCTCCGGCACCCGCCGCGAAGACCTGCTGATCGAACCGGACATGCTTTCCAAGATCTGGATCCTGCGCAAGCTGCTGCATCCGATGGACGAGCTGGCCGCGATGGAGTTCATGCTCGACAAGATGAAGAACACCAAGTCCAACGACGAGTTCTTCAATTCGATGAAGCGCTGATCGCTCGTCGGTCGCTTTACGCAAAGGCCGCCCCAGGGCGGCCTTTGTCATGCAGGGAGCGCAGCGTGCTTCGGATGAATGGCGCTACGTGCTGCAACGAATCGAAGTCACCGTGCGACGCGCAAGCACGCGCCCATCCAGATCCGTGAGCAGGATGGTGGTGCCATCAGCCACCCAGTCCCCCGTGCGCGCCATGCCCCGCCCGCGAGCTTCATGCCACGGCTCGGGCGCCTCTCCAACGGTGTAGATATAGATCGTGCCCACGCGCCTCCTGGGCATCCACCAATGCACGTCCACCTCCACACGCGGATGATCGCATTGCTCGATGTGGGACGGACTGACCACCAGGAACGGGTCGGTGTCTGCGCCCAGTACACGGCGCCAGATGGCCACCAGCCCCGCGCACGCACAAAAGATGGCGACGTAGGTCAGGCCGCGCCGTACCGGCGATCCACTCAGGCTAAAGCGCATGGCGCACCTTCGGGTCGACGTCATCATCAAACGCGTCATCCAGTTGCATGCGCGCCGCCGAGTAGAGACCGTCCAGCAACTGGCTGTTGTCGGCACCGTCAGCTTCGCCCATCGCCTCACGTCCCGCTGCCGCGGCAAAGGAAAAATAGGCAGGGGCTTTGACATGCGCGAGCTCGAGCACCGTCTGCGGAAGCATCCAGGCATACATGTTCCTGGTGCTCCCGTGTCCCGGCACGTTGCTCACCGCCACCCAGGGCACGCGCTGCGACTCGGCCGGCTGTCCATTGCGAAAACGCAGCTCGCGATAGACCTTTTCGAATCCCGGCAAATGGTCACCGTAGAAGACCAGTACATAAGGGCGGCCCCGGTGCTCCAGATAACTCCAGAGCCGGCCAAACTCCCGATCGGCGGCGGCAATGTGATACGCATAGCGCGAGAATTCGTCACGCCCCACACGCGACAGACCCGCGGGCATGGCGATGGCCATGCGCGCAGCCTCGTCGTTGACGGGCGCCCCCTTGTAGGGCCCGTGCGCCTCAATACTTATCGCAAAGACGAAGGTCGGTCGTTGCTCCTGCTGAAGCTGCGCAATGATCTCCTCCGTCATGGAATGATCCGAGAGAAACAACCCATCCTTGAACCCGGTGGGCTTGAACTCGTGGGTAGTGACAAACGTCGAGAAGCCCAGCGAGCGGAATGCGTATCGACGATTCCAGAACTCCCCGCTGTTGCCGTGTATCGCCACGGTCCTGTAGCCGGCGTCGTCGAAGGCATGCGGCAGGCCCGGCAACGTGTCACGGGAAATCTGCAGGTAGGGAAATTGCATCCGCGGGTATGCGGCCAGCGGAATGCCGGTCAACACCTCAAATTCGGTGCGTAGCGTGCCGCCGCCGAAGGTGGGAACCGTCATCAGCCCGCTGACGCCGACTGCCGTGGCCTGGTGCAACGAAGGCAGCCATGGCGTCGTGTCGGGTACCTCTTCGAGCACGTCTGGATTGAAGAATGACTCGCTTTGAATCACCACGACGTCCGGTGGTATCCCCGCAAAAGTCGCCGCATCGGACGACGGCAGGTTCAGCCGGAGCTTCAGCTGCTTGACCGCACGTCCGTCGATGGGCTCATCGAGCGCCTGACCCATATAGTCCGTCTCATGCAGCAGCGTGCCCAGCACGCCCGCACGGAACTGCGTCAGAAAGGGAGAAGCAGGCGATATACCCAACAGCTCTTCGCTATAGGCCCGTCTGCCCATGTCGCCAAAAAGCAGGTACGCACCAACGCCCAGGACGACAGCCAGGCATCCCAGTCGCACCAGCACCCTGCCGATCAACAGCGGTCGCTCGATGCGCCAGAGCAGCACGGCACCAGCGACGAGCAGTACGAATCCCAGCAACAGCCAGGCAGCATTGATGTAGTGAGCGAAAAGAACGACGGTATTCCAATCGGGATGCTTGAGCAGGTAGCCGTCGAAGGCCGTGAGAGGCAACGCGAGGTATTTGATCTTTTCCGCGTTGATCAGGCACAGGCAGGCCATCAACGCCAGCGACAGGAAAGAGGACAATGCCGCCCGTCCGGTGAGCGCGATCAAGGCACCCAGCAGCACGCAGACAGGAAGCGAGCTGGCCCAGAATCCATAGGAGAACAGGTAGCTGTTCACCTGGACCTTCAACGCCAGGCGATCAATCCACCATGCACCCACCGTCGTCGCCGCCACGGCGACGAGCACCACCCAAACGCGGTACCGCCACATCCCAGCCATCCCGCCCCCCAGGCGTGCGCTTACGCATCGCGTCGCGACAAACGGACGGCCATCTGACTGCTCGCCCGCTAGTGCTTTCGTGAACCTGTCACGCAGCGAAACACTACAGTTACATGACAGCGTGCGCAAGCTTGGCGCAAGCAATAGAGACAATCAGGAATTCCCGACCTCGGGCTGCCTCATGGCGTTGCCAGGCGCGACACCATCCCGACGCTGCCACGACGGCTGATCGCTTCGATACGTTGATCCCAAGGGACCTTTTGGAGGCCCGGGTCGCTTATTGGCGTGGCGAGCGCACGCGCAGCGTATTGCGCCCTGCGGCCTTCGCCTCGTACAGCGCACGGTCGGCGTGACTGAGCAGGGCTTCGCAGCTGGCGCGCGTGGACGACGGAAGATCGTCGAGGCTGGCCACGCCTATGCTGATGGTGACGCAACCATGCGAGCTGTCCGGATGCCAGATGCTGAGCGCGCGGACATCCTGCAGCACATGCTGCGCCACCTGCTGCGCACCCGCCGCGCGCGTGCCCGGCAATACCGCGATGAATTCCTCGCCGCCGTAGCGGCCGACCATGTCGTCATGACGCTGGATGCGCGCGCGCAGGCACGCCCCGATCGCGCGCAGGCATTCGTCGCCGAGCTGATGGCCGAAGCGGTCGTTGTAACTCTTGAAGAAGTCCACATCGATCATCAGCATCGACAGCGGAACGCCCTTGCGCAGGCAACGCCCGGCCTCCTTGGCGACGGCGTCGTCCATGCGCCGGCGATTGGCCAGGCCGGTCAGGTGATCGTGGTTGGCCTGGTGGTGCCAATGGCGACGCGCTTCATCAGTCGCCTCCTGCATGCGTTTGCGCGCGGTGATGTCGACCAGCACCGAGGTGATGCCCTGTACCCTGCCGTCCACATCGCGCACCGACTGCAACGCCAGCATGAAGTGCCGTCCGTGGCAGGCCACTTCGCGCTCCATGCGATCGACGCCGGCATCGAAGTGGGCAAAATCATCGCGCAGCTGTTGGTGCGCACCAGGCAGGTAATCGTTGACCTGCCGGCCGATCACGTCAGCCGGCGCAAGCCCGTGAATCGCAGCATACGCGCGGTTCGCGGCGAGACAGCAACCATCGCGGCCGATCACGCCGAGCGCGACCGGAAGGGTGTCGTACAGAGCCTGCAGCGAGGCCGTCGGCAGGCGCGTGGGCGCGGCGCGCAACGGCGCCGTCAACGCATCCACTGCTTGAAAACGCGCAGCATCAAGAGCAGCGCGATGGCGCCCAGGATGGCCGTCACCACTGACGCGATGTACCCATCGCCCACGCTGATGCCGGCGAGATGGGCGAGCCAGCCGCCAAGACATGCGCCCAGCACACCGATCAGGATGTCGATGATCAAGCCATACCCATCGCCCTTCACCAGCACGCTAGCGAGGCAGCCAGCCAACGCACCGAGGATGATCCACACCAGCAGGTTGTATTCCGCCATAGCCCGGCCTCTCTGGTACGCGAAACCAGCGCAGCGATGGATTGCCACACAGGTGGGTGACCTTGCTGCGCGACGAGGTTGCACCGCAACGAGGCTTGCACCTGCTCGGGCAAACCTCGTGCGGTGATCTCCGTGAAAATCCCAACAAACCGGCCAGGGGTTGCGCGGTTTGTCGCCGGCGTACTCACCGGCACATGTCATCCATGGCATGCGGAAAGCCCTCACGCGATCGGTGCCGCTGTCGCGACATACCGTTCGGGTGAACATGGATCCATTGGACGATGGGCGGCGCGCGGGAGGAATCAGAACATTCCTAGCGTGCCCGCGGAGGTCGATGCGTTCCGGCGCAGACCCAAACGCCGGCCTAGGCTGTTTGACCTATTTTCGCGCCGTGCAGACGCGCCAACATGGACCGGCCGCCCGGCGTTACCCAAGCAGATGCATCGTGATGTTGGGCAGGCTCCCGCCGCCGCACGCGATGTCCGAATCTGCCGGGACACTCTGCGGAGCCGGCCACCGATGTTTCCTTGCCCGATCTCAGCTGCAGCCTGTGCCAAGGCACGCGTGGCTCCTCGCCCGCTCCCTCGCGTTACTCCCCTACCCCATGGATGTCCTGCACGCGCATCGCCATGCCGTCATCGCATGGCCGTGCCTTCAATCGACTGACCGTTGCACACCAACCGGGGACTTCCCCACAGGAGCACGCGATGAAACACACCACGTTCGGGCTGGCACTCACGCTGCTGTTTTCATGCACCACGGCGGCCATCGCTGCCGACAACGCAAAGACCCTGGTCGTGCGCGATTACACCGACTCGGTGGCGCCGGCCGATCAGGAAGCCTATGAAGCGGGCATCAAGGCGTTCAATCAGTGCCTCAGCCAGCACGGCTTCAAATACAACTGGGGCGCCTGGGTGCATGAAACAGGTGACACCTATGCCTACTCCTATGTGACCGACCCACTCCCCTGGTCCGCGTTCGACGCGATGCGCACGGCCGGCAAGGCCTGCGACGGCGCCATCCGCACCGGCGTCAATCCCCATCTGAAGAGCGAGATCAGCGCCTTCATGGAGATCCATCCGGAACTGAGCCACATGGCCAACGGGCAGACCATCAACCAGCCCTACATCGAAGTGATCAGCTTCAAGTTGAAGCAGGGACACGAGGCACGCGAAGCCTTCCTCGACGTGGTGAAAAAGATCACCGCGGCAGCCGACAAATCGAAATGGCCGAACTACTACGCCACCGGCGAGATACGCGACGCAGGCGGCGATGCGCCCGACTTCCAGGTACTGATTCCCGCCAAGTCATGGGAAGAAATAGGCAAGGAACCGGCCACGCCGTTGTGGGCCATGGTCGAGAGCGTCTACGGCAAACCGGAGGCGCAGGCCATGCGCAAATCGCTCAACGATGCCGTGCAGGAGCAGAACTCGCATGTGGACAGCTACAACACCGACTTGAGTTACAAGGCGTCCGGCAAATAACCAGCCTGTCGACCGACCGGAAGAACAAAGGCCGCTCGAGGGCGGCCTTTGTTGTGTTGGCTGGGTGATGCGCAGAAGCGCGTGACTTAGATGCTTCCCGCGCCCGCCGTACTCGCCGTGGTCCCTGCGCTCCCCGCAAAGTCCGTCACCAGCGATACGCGACGATTGGGCATGCCCTGGTCACCCGTCGCGCCCTTCACCACCTGTCGGTTCTTCGCCTTGCCATAGCTCACGGCGCGCACCTGGTCGGCATTGAGGCCGCCGGTCTGCACCAGGTAATCGCGCACGGCTTGCGCTCGCTTGAGCGCCAGCTGCTGGTTGTAGCCGGCCGAACCGGCAGGGTCGGCGAAGCCTTCCGCGGTGATCACCGCGTTGGCGTGGTGATCGCGCATCACCTTTGCAAAATCGTCGAGCCGTTGCTTGTCCTCATCGCGCAGCGTGCTCTGGTTGGTATCGAAGTGCGCAATGGTGTCCACGCTGATACGGCCCGCCATGGCCGTGATCTGGGTGTCGTATTGCGCAAACTTGGTGTGCATCTCCTGCGTGATCGCATCGATCTCCTGCTGTTGCTTCTGATCGTTGCTGCGCAGTTCTGCCACGGTGGCATCGAAGTCGCTTTTCTTGACATAGCCGGTGCAGCCGCAAAGCGCGACCACGAACAGTCCGACCAGGCCACGACCGATACGAGTGCTGGTACTTGCCATGGTGTTCTCCTCTCGTTAGCGGTGCGCAAACACTCGCCGCGTTGACGGCGAGCGCATTCGCTCAAGGAGTATGCACGGCAGGCGTCAAGCTGGCGCCAATGCGTAAATCTACGGGTTTGGACGTCTATTTGCGGGACCGGGACGCGCTAAGACCGCAGCCAGGTCTTTCATGGCCGCAGTCCATCTCACCATGCGCCAAAAATCCAAAACACCGCATGAATATGGGCGCCCGGCAGGGGCACCTTTGGCGGCTCAAGACCGCCCGGTGACCTTGCGGAAGCGGCGCTCCTGCACGACCCACATGCCCAGGCCGTAGCCGGCGCCGGCCAGCGCGCCCCATAGCAGGGCGGACTCCGCCACGGTCAGGCGCGGATGGGGGATGACGTAGGTCATGATCAAAAACATGGGGAGGCCATAGAGCAGCACCCCATTCAACAGCACATAGCGCAGCCGTCCCTGCGCGCGGATCCTGGCCCAACGATCGAATTCCCTGGTCTGCATGCGTGCCCCCGTAAGCCTCGCTCTGAAAGTAGAACCAGGCTTGGAACGCGCGAGCAGCCCATGGGTTGAATCCCCCCAGTGGATTCGTTCAGAACTTAGAACTCGGTCCAGCTTTGATCCGCCGTGGCGAGGGCCCGCACGGGGTTCGTTGATCTGCGAAGCGCCGCCGTCCGCGTGGGCGCGGCGTGAACCGCCCGTGCTGCCGATTCGCTTCGTGCCTCACCCGTCAGGGTGAAGTAAGCCACCTGATTCATCAGCACTTGGGACAGGTCCAGCGTGTTGCGGCTGGCGGCGCTGGCCTGTTCTACCAGGGCGGCGTTCTGCTGGGTGACTTCGTCCAGCGAGAGCACGGCGTTGTTTACCTGCCCGATGCCCGCCGACTGTTCTTCCGAGGCCGCGGCGATCACCTCGACGATGGTGCTCACCTCGCGCACTTCGTCCGCGATGTCGCTAAGCACGCTGTCCGTGCGCTGCACCAGCGTGGCGCCTTGGGCGACCTTGTCGGCGACGTCCTGGATCAGCGACTTGATGTTCTTGGCCGCAGCACCACTACGCTGCGCCAGCACTCGCACTTCCGAGGCGACCACGGCAAAACCGCGACCCTGCTCGCCGGCGCGGGCCGCCTCGACGGCCGCATTGAGTGCCAGCAGATTGGTCTGGAAAGCGATCTCGTCAATCATCACCACGATCTCGCCGACTTGCTTGCTGACTTGCGTGATCGCGGCCATCGCATCAACGGCGCCATGGGCGATGTCGCGGCCTTCGTCCGCACGCTGGCGCATGCGCATGGCCATGCCGCGGGCCTGGCTCGCGCCTTCGGCGTTCTGCTTGACCGTGCTGGAGAGTTCTTCCATGGATGCGGCCGTTTCCTCCAGTGAACTCGCCTGCTCCTGCGTGCGCTGCGAGAGATCATCGTTGCCCTGCGACAGGTCGCGCGCGGCGGAGGTCACCTGCTCGGCCACATCGCGCACCTGCGTGACGATGCTGGCGAGCTGGCGATCCATCGCATCAAGCGACCGCAGCGTGTCGCTGAATTCATCATTGCCGGCGATCACCGTGGCGTTGTTGAGTTTGCCTTGCTGGATCGCACTGGCCAGTGCGCGAGCCTGCTCGAGTGGGCGGGTGACTGCGCGTATCAACGCGATGGCCGCAGCCACCAGCCAGCCCAGGGCGACTGCCAGCACGGCAAGCGCCATCTCCCAGGTGCGAGTGAAGCTGGCCGCGGCGGCTTGCTTATGGTCTGCCGCCTGTTTCGCGTTGATGGCCCTCAGGCGATCGATGAGCGCCGTGGCGCGGCCCATGGCATCGGCGACCTTGGCCAGATGCAGCTGGCGCGCCTGATCGGTCTTGCCGTCGTCGAGCCACTGGGCCTCGCGGCTCGCCTCGGGGCCGGTTTCCGCCATCAGGCTGGCGAACTCGGTGGCCACCTTGCTCTCCTCGTCGCTTGAAACCATGGCTGGGTAATAAGTTTTCCAGGCTGCCGACAGGCGCTCGTGACCGAGCTTGATGCGCGCCGACGCATCGCGCCGAGAGGGCTCGATCAGCGATTGGTTGAGTGCCTGGCGATCATCCACGATCGCTGCGCGCATCGCGCTGACCGTGACGATCGCCATCAAGTTGTTCTGATAGATGTCGTCGACCATGGCATGTGTCTTGCGCACGCCTACCATTCCCACCATGCCGACGACGAACGCGAGCGCCAGGGCGAGGCCCATGGTCGCGATGATTCTCAAACGAATGGTGACACGCATGCTGCCGACTCCCCGATGGATGACTCACCCTGTAAGGGAGATCGGCGAAGCAAGCGTCATCCTTGATGGGAGCTTTGATGCGCGACGGCGTAGGGATTAGCCGATGCAGCGCCTGCAGAATTCAAGCTGACGCATCACGCCATGTGTTCGATGCCATCGGGCAGCGTAACCCACGGGTGCATGCACTCCTCGTACACCGAAATGCTCGGCGCGGGAAAATCGGCATTGGAAAACGCACCCACCGGCACGCCCACCAGACCCTCGACCGAATCCAGACGGTAGTACACGGTGGCGCCGCACTGCGGACAGAAGTAGAACGTGGCCGAACCACCCGTCTCGCCGTGCCGCACATAAGCCGTCGCGTTGCCGCGGATCACCACCGCACTCTCGTGAAAGCGCGCCTGCACCCCGAACACGCTGCCGGTGCGCCGCTGGCAGGCATTGCAGTGGCAGATCGAGACGCGCAGCGGCTCTTCGGTGGCCCGTAGCATCAGCTGGCGGCAACTGCAGGTGGCAACGCGCTGTGGCATGGCGGGCTCTTGGCGGGCAAAGGAAGAAACGTATCGACGCGCGCACTATACGCGGACGCAAGACCCCAGGCTGCCCGCCGGCCGGCACCCATGCTACGGTCGGCGCACTACCTGCGGAGCCTCTCCATGTCCCCGTCCCGTGCCTGGCTGGTCGCCACCTTCGCCATCCTGTCCACCCTCGCCAGCCTGCCGCTCGCGGCGCAGGGCCTACGCGTGATGAGCTTCAACGTGCGCGTGCCCGTGGCGACCGACGGCCCCAACCGATGGGAGGCACGGCGCGACCTGATGGTCAGCACCATCCGCGAACAACACCCCGATGTGCTTGGCACACAGGAACTCCACCTGGAACAGGGCGACTACATCGTTTCCAAGCTGCCCGAGTACACCTGGTTCGGCATCGATCGCCACGGCGGCCACAGCGACGAGCACATGGGTGTGTTCTATCGCAAGGACAAACTCGTACTGAAGGACTCGGGCAACTTCTGGCTATCCGATACGCCCGACGTACCCGGCAGCATCACCTGGGGACACCCTTATCCGCGCATGGTGACCTGGGCTTTGTTCGAGGACAAAGCCACGCACCGCAGCTTCTACTACTACAACACGCACCTGCCCTATCAGGAGCAGGACGAGCCGGCGCGCGTCAAAGGGGCCAAGGAAATCCTTGGTCGTCTTGCCGCGCTGCCGGCGAATGCGCCCTTCATTTTGACCGGCGACTTGAATACTGATGCCAGCAGTCCGACGTATGCGCTGCTGACCAAGGAGCTGGTTGATACGCGCGCTGTCGCTGGCAAGGTGGAAGGGCCGGAGAAGACCTTTCACAACTTCACCGGCAATCCGACTGAGCGCATCGATTTCATACTGGAGCGCGGTTTCAAGCCGACGCGTTTTGCCACGCTGACTACGCAGAAGGATGGGCGCTATCCGTCCGACCACTTTCCGGTTGTCGCCGACCTCAGCTGGAAATAGCGCGAAACTCACCTTGTAGGAGCGCACCCTGTGCGCGACTGCGGTGCACCGCAGCGATCGGTCGCGCACAGGGTGCGCTCCCACAGGGGGATAGGCCGCTCCCGCATTCCAGTAATCGCTGATCCACGCTGAAATCAGGTCCATGCCCCACAACCTGCGAGATCCTTGTGGGAGGGCACCCTGTGCCCGACTGCGGTGCGTCACAGGTGGCCTGTCGCGCACAGGGTGCGCTCCCACAGGGGGATCGGCCGCTCCCGCGTTCCAGTAATCGCTGATCCACGCTGAAATCAGGTCCATGCCCCACAGCTTGAGAAATCCTTGTGGGAGGGCACCCTGTGCCCGACTGCGGTGCGTCACAGGTGGCCTGTCGCGCACAGGGTGCGCTCCCACAAGGGGATCGGCCGCTCCCGCGTTCCAGTAATCGCTGATCCGCGCTGAAATCAGGTCCATGCCCCACAACCTGAGAAATCCTTGTGGGAGGGCACCCTGTGCCCGACTGCGGTGCGTCGCAGGTGGCATGTCGCGCACAGGGTGCGCTCCCACAGGGTTTTGTTGCACGCTGGGGCGCGATCCATCACCGCCCCAGCCGCTCCCGCTTCGCCTTCATCACCTGCTTCGCCATCGCACCAAACTGACGACCCTGCTCGCGTTGCTCGCGCAAGGTCTGCTTCGCGCGCATCGCCTCTCGCTGCAGCTTGCGGTAGTTGGCGACGCGTCGTGCATCCAGCGTGCCCTCGGCCAACGCCGCTTCCACTGCACATCCGGCGTCGCCATGGTGATGGCAATCGCCAAAGCGGCACTGCGAGGCCAGCGCCGCGATCTCTTCGAACACTGCATCCAATTCCGGATTCGCCGTAGCAAGGCGCAACTCGCGCATGCCTGGCGTATCGATCACCCAGGCAGCGGATGCGGTCGGAAACATCTCCCGCGCCGTGGTGGTGTGACGCCCACGGGCATCGTCTTCGCGGATGCCAGACGTGCGTTGCGAGGCATCTTCGATCAATCGATTGGTAAGCGTGGATTTGCCCACGCCAGAGGAACCGACAAACGCCACCGTCCTGCCCGGCGCCAGCCACGGCGCGAGTTGCGACACCGAGGCGTCGTCCAGCGCGTTCACCGCCACGACGACCACGCCAGGCATCAGTTGCTCCGCCTCGGTCACATAGCCCGAAACACCCTCGCCGATATCCGCCTTGGTCAGCACGATCACCGGTGTCACGCCCGCATTGAGCGCCAGCGTGAGATAGCGTTCCAGGCGCGACGGATTGAAGTCGTCATTGCACGAAGACACCACGAAAAGCACATCAAGATTGGCCGCAATCGACTGGCGCTGGTGATCACCACCGGCCGCAATACGCTCGATCAGCGACTGGCGATCGAGCACGCGCAGCACGCGATCCGCATCATCCGCGAGCCACACCCAGTCACCCACCGCCACGCCGGCATCGCTCTCTGCCACATGCTGCGAGAGAATGGCGGAAGTCTGCCCGCGCGACGACAACACCGTCAGCCCACCGCGATGGACCGCCAGCACACGCGCCGGATAACCGGCCTCGAAATCAGCCAAGGTCAAGGATTGCGCGTACTCAGCGCGCCAGCCGAGCTGGAGCAGCGAAAACGTCTGAAGAGACATGGAAACACCCTGGAAACAAGGAAAACGACGGCCACGCGAGAGGGGCCGAACGAAGTGCCGGGGTGCGAAACGAGGAATGAAGCGCGTGCCAGCCGAGGGCTGGCAGAAACATCAGAAGCGCGTCGACCCGGCAGAGGCTGCAGCTACAACATTCATTGTTATTTCCTCCTAAGGCTGGGTTGACGGGAGGCGCAGAGTAGCCACGCGCAACGGCCGTTGCAAGTACTTATTTTCGTTAGACGTTACGCATAAGCGAGCATACACCTGCGTATTGCAGCACACGTGCCGGCCCTGGCTTTTCAAAATCGCACGCCGCAGAACGCAGAAGGCCAGCTCACCGGCCGGCCCCTGCATCACCATGGTCGCTGCGCTCCGTCAGGCCGCGCGCTACATCTGCTCCACCGGCAACACCCGACGACGCGACCGCTCGCGCAGCGAACAGTCACGCAGCGTATCGGCCATCGCCTCCAGATTTGGGATGCCATACAGGTACACCGACGTCATGCCCGCATCGGACGAATGCAAGTGCACCGTGCTATAGCCCAGCATACGCTGCCCCAGCGGCTTGTGCAGATCGATATGGTCGACGCGGAACAGCTCCAGGTTGTCCTGCATCTTGGAGAACAATCCGCGTTCGATGCGCACGCGCTGCGTGGTGATGGTGAAACGCGTGGAGAGGCTGCGTATCCAGTAGACCAGCAAGGCGATGCCGAGGGTGACGACGATAAGCACGTACTGTCCCGCCGAATACACCACCGCCGGATGACCTTCGAACAGGGTCCGCTCCGTCGTGGCCTCACGCGCCGCCACATAGGCATCGATATCCGTACCGCAGAACCGGCACTTGTGCGCCGTGGCCATGATCATCTCGCCACAGGCCGGACACGGCTTACGCTGCTCGTCCATCTCACACCCCACTGGTTAGTCCCGTGAGGATTATGCGGCCTAACGCTCCAAGCTGGCTGAGCGAACGGATAACCCCGCCCCGGCTTAGCCTGGCAGTGGCAGGCACGCCATGATTTCCACCGAATCGCCCGGGAAGATCGAAAAATGCGGGTGGCCCTCGAACAGCTTGGCCGCCGCCTCCTGCGATTCGGCCCGCACCACGGTGTAGCCAGTCATCTGGTTGCGGATGCCTTCGATGCCGCTCTTGGAGATACGCAATGTTTTGCCGAGCGGCGTGCCGACGTCGACGATGGCGTCCTCGTGCGCCTGCACCCAGGCGCCCCAGGCCTGAATGCCCTGCTGCACCCGCGCCTGCCGATCGGCGTCGCTGAGCTCATCCCAGCCCGATGCCTTGTGAGTCGCTTCCGAGCCGATATAGACCGCGAGAAACTGTTTCATGGTTGCCTCCAGGATGGATAGGTGGATGGATGCTGTCAGAGTCGCGTTGCAGTGCTAAGCCAGGGCGCCGGCTTTCTCAGCAGCCGTGGCAGGCCACGGGTCGGCCCAGGCGGGCAAGCGCATCAGGCCATCGAGCCAGCGCACGACATTCGGATAGTCCTCGAACGGCATCTGCGAATGCCGCCATTCGCAAGCCATCGAAGCGAGCTGGAAGTCAGCGATGGTGAGGCGGTTGCAGGCGACGAACTCGCGGCCTTCCAGGTGCTGGTTCAACACCGCGGCGAACTTCTCCAGCGCGGGAATCGCCGCCGTCATCTCCGCCTGATCAGGCTCGCCGATATGGAAAGTCGCCTTCACCACATGCTCGAAATAGAACGGCGCCACCGCACTCGCCCAATGCTGGTCGTTCCACGACAGCCAGCGCAGCACCTCCACCTGTTCGGCGGGCTCGTGCGCAGGCCACATGTCCGAGCCCTGCTTGATGCACAGATACGCCATGATCGCGGACGACTCCCACAGCACCGACTCGCCATCGACCAGGGTGGGCACCTTGCGATTGGGATTGAGCGCGGTATAAGCCGGCGTCTTCAGGCCGCCGCCCATCAGGTCGAGTTCGATGCACTGCGCCTCGATGCCCAGATGCTTGATGAGAGCCAGCACGCGGCGCGGCGCCTGGGCCTTGATCCAGTAGATCTTCATGCCTTCCTCCGCTGCTTGATTCGGTTACCGGCGTCCACCTTACCCCGCCGCAAAATATGTTAAAGAACATAATTTGAGCGCCTGCTATACCTGTCCCACGGAGGTTGCAGCCATGCCTTACAGTCCTGAACACAAGGTGCAGACGCGGGCACGCGTGGTCGAATCCGCGCGCCGCCTGTTCAACCGCCACGGTTTCGAACAGGTCACCATCGACCAGGTGATGGCCTCCGCCGGGCTCACCCGCGGCGCGTTCTATCACCACTTCGACAGCAAGGACGAGCTCTACGCCGCCGCCGTCGCCAGCTTCACCACCTGCAATCCGTTCGCCGTGAAATCGGCGCAATCGGCGCCGGCCATCGACGACCCCAAGCAGATGGCGGGGATGTTGATCGATCTCTATCTCAGCGACGAAGTGCTGGAGAACATCGACATGCACTGTCCGCTCTATGCACTGCCTTCGGACGTGGCGCGCGCCGGACTGGAGCCGCAGCAGGCGTATACCGACCTGATCCGCGGCATGCGGCATATCTATCGCGTGGCACTCGACGGTGTGCGTGATGCGGATCGGCGCGCCGATGCCATGGTCTCGCTATGCGTGGGCGGCATGGTGCTGGCACGCACCACCAACGATCCGCAGCTGCGCAAGTCGCTGCGTGCGTCGGCACGGCATCAGGCGCTGGCGTTGCTCAAGACGGCGTAGCGTCGCCGCCACTGTCCCTGGGCACGTTCGCGTCGATCCAGTGGATGATGAACTCATCGAGCGGCACCCGCTCGGGCACTTCGATACCCGCCTCGCGCACGAACGCGTTCGCCGCCTTGATCAGCGACTGCCGTGAAACATTGCTGGCCTGGCGCGCAGCGGCCTGCTTCTGGCGCAACTGCACGATATGCGGCGAAGGTTTTCCGGGCTTGGCGTACTTCTGGTAACGGCGCAATTCGTCGGCGGCCAGCGTGGTATCGAATGCCGCCTGCAGGGTGGCCTTGCGAGTTTGCAGGAGTGCAATGAGCGCGTCCGTGAGGGCTTCGGCATCACCCTGCTTCGGCAGCACACCCACAAGAGCGGCGGAGCCCTCGGCTCCCTGCAGTTCTGCGAGGAAGGCGGCGTATGGAAAGGGAGCGGACGAGGTCATGGGGATGGCCAGATGCAGATGGCCTCGCACGATACGCGCTTGCGGCTCGAACTGCGACGAAGTCAGTTGCATAGGCCCCCAAATGTGGGAGCGCACCCTGTGCGCGACGCTCTCCGCCACGCCCTAAACTCCCCATCAACAACACCGCCCGGGCAACCCACCCTCAACCAATCTCATTCCCGCGATGCAAATGCATCCCCAACTCCGGCGCCAACTCCCGCATCGGCTCAATATCCCGGCTCAACGACATCCAACCCGCCACGCTGTCATCGTCGGTATCACGCACCCATAGCGTGTAACCGTGCGGCGCGAGATTGTCGTAAGCGACACCAAGCAAATCGGCAGTGTCGATATCGGCATGGAACTCATCCTCGTCCGTATCGCCATCCCAATCGATGGTCAGGTTCCAGCGAGCGGCCAATTCATCAATCGCCTGCACCAGCGCCCGCGTATCGCCGGCATCCACATGGAACGTGGCCCGCCAATCCGCCACCTGCCCCACCACCTGCGCCACGTCGATCTCATCCTCCGCCAACTCTGCCACCGCCTCGCGATACCCCGCGAACTGCTGGAACGCCGCGTCGTCATCGCCGGGATTGATTAGCAGAAGGAACTGCCAGACACGAGCGTCGAGCGAGTCGTCGTCATCGTCGAAGGGCTGGGTGGTGTCGAAATCGTCGTCGGAGGAGTTCATGGCGGGGGTGTCCAGGGCTAGGGACGCATCATCTCACCGGAACTCGGCCGAGAGAACCGGTGCTTTCACACGGTTGTCAGGACCACGAAACACCGTTCAAGGGAGTACAAGCCCCGACCGAAGCTGCCTCAACGATCTCATCGAGACTTTTCTTCGTGGTCAAGCCAAGCCAACGCCAGTTTTCTGGAAACCGCAGATATCGCGAACGTGATGGCAAAGAGCTGGAGAGCCTGAAGCAGAATCTGCAACTCTCGCTCGTCCATCACGGCGTCTTCAAGATTGCCCAGGACGTCCTGAAATACCTCGCGATCTTTTGGGGGAGCGATCCTCGACACTTCAAGCAATTGGGGCCTTGCGAATTCCAGAAGTTTGATCGCATCCGCCTCCTTGCCTGATCCGATCAGCTGCTGAAGCCCATGAACCGAGGCCCATGCCCTCTTACAGTCGCCCTGCGCCTTCATTTGCCCGCACCGATCTTCAGGCATCAACCTGGACATTTCTTCTGTTGCCCGGCCCAGGTATCTCCATCGCGCGAGCTGATTGGACACATCCAGCTCATATCCAGCCCGAAAATAGAGACTGAGAAAAGTAAGAAGGGCCAGGGCCGAAAATACCTCAGAGCACATCTTTGTACGTGCTTGCTCCCGTCTTCTTTCTTTCTCAGGCAAGGCGCGCAGATGCCCCACCTTTTGAACGGTTAGAACAAAGGCCCAAAGAATTCCCAAGAGCGCGACAAGAAAGTAGAAGTAGCGCGAGCGCCCGTTATCCTGCATAACCACTTCGGCCTTCAGCATCCCTCCGATGAAGAGAGTCGACAGCGCGTGTGGCCAATATTTGTCGATACTGTCGCCTATGGCTCGCGACCAGTTAGCACCTAATACCCGCACAGAAAATCCACCTTTTCCACGGAAGAACGCGCGAAATAGCAATTCATCGCAGCCCTGTTTCGGCGCGCCCGAGAGAGACTTGAACGTGCAGCCGAATCGAGGTCCCGCTCCAGCTACTTACAACTTAGGACCTATCGTTCCCCTCCAACACCGGGTGCTAGCGTTGCGCGCCACACCAGCGCTTCGCATTCCCACCCAATTGGAGACGGGACATGACGACCCTTTACGCTTGGGCCACACCGGCTTTCTCGAGCGACTCACCTGTCGATCACACCTGGGTCACCGACTACGACAATCGCGTTGACCCATACGCAAACATCACCGATGTCGAGAACGCTCAAGCGAACTACTGGTACTGCTGGGGCATATTTCACATCCAGGGCAGCAGCTCGGAGCAACCCCAGGGATATCTCGGCAGCGCTAGCGGCGACTTTGCTTTGGCGCAGTGCCTGTGCCTTCCCAACAAAGAGTCGGACAGCATCCCTCCGCATACCCGGCCCAATGCCTGCGGCACGATCTACTACTACGGCCTGGACGGGGTCTGCCACCAGCTGGCCAACCAGGTGCTATGGGCTACGGGTGGCACGTCCACGCCGTTGACGGTGGCGTTGGCGCGGGGCTACCGTGCCAGCAGCTTCATCTATGGCACCTACGGCATCCTGCATCACGACTGGAAGGCCAATATCTCGCGTTGCGCGGCTGCCCCACCTCCTCCATCGTCTCCATCGTCTCCAAGCGCGGTCACCACCATGGACGCCAACGACGACTTCGCCATCCACGCCAAGCAGGCGCTGGCCGCGCTCAATGCGTCGGACAAGCTCGCGCCCCTGCTGGCGTTGCGCGCCAGCGTGCGGGAAGAGCAGTTGGCCCAGAGGGAGGCCGTTCTCAAAGGGGCCGTCATGCCGTCGGCGGAGGCCCTGAATGAGCGTAACCAGGCCTACTTCCAGCGCGCCGCGGCGTTGCTGACCAGCGCGGAGTTTGAGGCGGTATTCGGATTCGCGCCCAGTCGGACGATCGACCTGGTCGATCCAACGATCATGCGCCAGCCGGTGGGCAAGGCGTAACGACCCAGGGGCGCGTGGAGAACATTCGAACGGGTTTGGTGCCGGAAGAAACGTACCTGCGCGTACGTTTCAACCTCCGCGAAGCACTCGGTGGCGCGGCAGCCCGCAGCGAATCTTCTCAAAGTGCACGTCGATCGATATTTCGTTCGATATGCGTCGTGTTTTTACGACTTACTAAGACTCTTCCAATGGTCGCGCAACAATCGGTCGCTTAATCTGAACCTGCTCCCGAGTTGTCAGGACAACCCGGCCAAGCATGCGACCGCCCTACTGGCGGAGCACCAACGGCCCGTCTAGCGACGGGACTGGCTGGACTGATGGGCGGTCGCGCATGCGCCGCCCATTTCCTTTTTTGGCGCCACAATAACCGGCAGAGCGCCTTCACCTGCGCGCCGGACTCCCCTCCTCCGGCTCCAACATCTCCCAGGCAATTTCCGCAGCTCGCTCGTTCAACATGTAGAGCGCCGCAAACAGGCCCTCGGTCAGCGCGGGAGAGAGCGGCAAGTTGGCGGGCGGGTAGCCGGACGAGGCTTCCTGGATGACGCGGTAGGCCTCGCTGTTGGCTAGTACGCAGGACACGGCGTGAATGCCTTCGGCGAGCGTCGCGCTGGTGGCCGCCAGACGCTGTGTCGGCTCGGGAAACTCGTCGAAGATCCAGTAGCGGCGACTCAACGGGTTGACGGGTTTGCCTGGGTGGGAGGTGGCAGCGTTGCCGCGTGCGCGCGCCGTGTGTTTGGGCCTGGCCATGATCAACGCCTTAGTAGTTGGTCGTGGTTAGCGGACCGTCATCCACGAGAGGACGGTAAGCGCGGATCACAGGCTTCGCCTTCTCCAGGTCGTAGCGCGCCTGAAGTGCCAGCCAATAAAAGGCGGTGGTGTCGAAGGTCAGCGAAAGGCGCAAGGCGATCTTTGGCGTGATGGGTTGTGTGTCGGCGATGAAGGCTTTGATGTGGTTGGCGGGTATGCCGGTGCGGCGGGCGAGTTGGGCGGGGTTGAGGGCGCTGGGGATCAGGTAGGCGTGCAGCAGGATGTCGCCGGGGGCTCGCAGGGGTTGCGAGGGGTCGACGTCCGAATGCGGGGTGAGCTGGATCAGTTCCATGGTGGTTCCTCCCTGTCGGACACGGCCGCGCAGCGGCTCAGGCGCTTACAGCGCTCCGTGTCAGTGAATGCTTGGCAGCTTCGTCGGTGATCGCTCGAGTGCGGCGCATCGCCGTGCCGGCCGATGCGCCGAAACGGCAATCATCGGAGGCGTGTGGTGTTCACTCGAGGCTCGTCACCGAGCAGCCGGGCGTACTGCTGCAGGCAGTGGATGGCCGTGCCCAGGCTGGCCGTGACGGCCACGGGAAGCGGCCATGGCAGCGCTCTGCCGGGGAATCCCCGCGCCTGCGCGTGGCGGCACTGCTCGCTGTCGACACGCAGGCGCGAGAGGGCGAGCACCGCCAGGGCGATGTCACCGCGAGTGCAATGACGCGGGATTTCTGGCCATGCCACAGGCGTGTACGACGGCTTGTGAGACGGAGGAGTGAGGGTGTCGTCAGGGGGAACGGACGAGCGAATGCGTACCGTATGATCGCGGGTAGCCATGATCAACTCTCGTAAAGTTGTTGATGGTTAGCGGGTCGTGGGTGTTGCTAGCACTCACGGCCCGCGCCTCATGACCTGGTGGTCATGGTCATTCGCGAGGGCGTGCAATACGACAGCGCGAAAGACTGACTGACCCTAACAAGCAGGGTTCGCAACGTCTGTCAGGGATCGGCGAGATGGGTGTCCACCTGGGCGAGGGGATGCGTGACGGCGCAAGGCCGGCTAGACGTCAGCACCATTCTCTAGCCGTCCGCGTTATTCGGCGCCTTGATCACGTCCACATAACGCGACCTACCTTGAACTACGCCCGGACCGGCGAGCTGATGGCCGCGGTCCTCTGGGGCATTACCTGATCCATCCTTTCCTGAGGGAGTCATGTTGATGATTCGCCTATTGCTTTTGGCGTGCCTGTTCGCAGGTGCCAGCTTGCCCGTTGCTGCAACTGTTCAACCCTTTCCGCCATCGTTCCGCGTCCAGGACATCCAGACGGACGGGGCCACGATCCACGTTCGCGTTGGCGGGAAAGGGCCCGCCGTTGTCCTGCTGCATGGCTTTGGGGACACCGGCGACATGTGGGCGCCGCTGGCGGCGGACCTGGCGCGCAATCACACCGTCGTCGTGCCCGACCTGCGTGGCATGGGCCTGTCCTCACACCCCGAAAGCGGCTACGACAAGCGCACACAGGCTGCGGATATTCGCAGCGTGCTGACCAAGCTAGGCATTGATCGCTCGGCCGTGGTGGGGCACGACATCGGCACCATGGTGGCGTACGCCTATGCCGCCCGCTATCCGGACAAGACCGATCGCCTAGTCGTGATGGATGCCCCCGTGCCCGGCATCCCGCCGTGGGACCAGATCGTGCGCTGGCCCGCGCTATGGCATTTCGATTTCGGAGGCCCGGATATGGAACGCCTCGTTGCCGGCCGCGAACGTATCTACCTGGACCGCTTCTGGAACGAGTTCGCCGGCGATCCATCGAAAATGGACGAAGCATCGCGCCAGCACTACGCCGAACTCTACGCCCGACCGAACGCCATGCACGATGCGTTCTCGCAGTTCCGCGCCTTCCGCAAGGACGTCGAAGACAACCAGGCGGCCATGGCGACCAAACTCACGATGCCCGTGCTCGCGATCGGCGGTGAAAAGTCGTTCGGCGCAAACGAAGCCATCGTGATGCGCAATGCCGCCACCAACGTCACGGAGCTGGTCGTCCCCCATGCCGGTCACTGGCTCATGGAAGAAGCCCCAGGAACTACCATCGCGGCGGTTCACAACTTCATCGACGGTAAGCCGGTGGCAGCTGCCGGGGCGAAGTAGGCCAGAACAAAAGGGGCAGAACACTTTTTCTGGAAGCTCAGTGCTTCAGAAGTAGGTCGTGTGGCGAAGATTCGGCCACGAGGCAAGGCTGAAATAGTGTTCTGGCCCCTTTTGTTGGACCTTTTCACGTTCGTCTTGTTTTCCACCTCTGCACCTTTTCGCTCGGCTTGCACGAGCTCATCAGCAGGCTCTGCCTGGAAGGGAGATGGGCCTCCCAAAACGCGATAGCGTGCGCTTTAAAGCATTCGCAGAATGATCGTGACCGCATTTCCAAAGCCTTCTTGACCATACGCAAACCCTCCCTTGAAGTTTCTGATAGCCGAGCAACGAGTTCTGAAATTACGAATCCCACGACAAAATCAGTAGGACCAGTAAATGCAAAGACACAGCCCGCCATCGTCAGTCTCAGGAGGCCACCTCTGAAAGACGCAAGAAATGCGTTTCGACACGTGTCTATGGTCTGCGACCGGCGACGGGCTACGTCCACTTCCAGGACAGAGAGAAATAGACCTGACACCGTTCTTGCAGCATGAACGACAACACACGATCAGAATGGAATATCGTCGTCATCAAAACTCGACGCCGGCTTCTCGACGGCCTTGAAGTCGTTGAATGCCTTAAGAACTCCCGATGGCCACGTGTCCGCCGGCCAAGGCGGCCAAAACGTCAGGGCCTCCCAGAACCGCTCGTCACCGGCATTCAGGCCGTCTTTGAGCACGAACCCGAGTGCAGGTGGCATCGCCTCAGCCAAGTCACTCACCCAAGAAAAAACATACTTCATCACGTAGTCAATCTGCTCACTATCGCGGGACGCCAATTTGGCCGTAATCGCACCGAGCATTTCTTTCTTCAGGGAAAAATACGGAACGATGTCCTGCGACCAAGTCCCCAGAGCACCGCCCCTAAGCTTTTCGGTGTTCGTGTCCCATCGACCGTCGCGCACGGATCGAATCAGGCGATTCTCAACTCGAAGCCGCGCAGCTTCGTCAAAGTTAACCCACATCTTTCCTTCGAAACAGCCGATATTGAATCGAATCGTCGCATCGTCCTCAGCAATCCTCAGCTCTTCCGATATGACGTCGCACACCTGCTTGCGATCAGCCTCCGACAACTCCGGCAACAGGGCCGAAAAAAAGTGAATGAGTCGGTCGGGTGCGCTCTGCTCCTTGGCCCGATACGCATCAAGAAAGACTTCAAGTCTTTGACCGACCGGTATCTGGTCAACCAATAGTTTTGCGTACCGTGCTTGCGGAACGAAGTCTGGATCTATGACTCGCTTAAGAAAATCATCACGGGAGAACTGCGACTTCGCTTGGTCAATGTTTCGAACCAGGTATCCGATGAAGACCAATAGGTCCTGTGCATCGACTTCAGAATCATTGATCTTCTCATGGCTCCTGGGATTGCGAATCGCCTGATAGAAGCCACGAAGCAATTGCTCCATGCCTCGCTGTACGTTTAGCTCTGACTCGCTCTGAAGCCGATTGAGCTTGATCTTAGGTGTTGCCCCTCCTAACGCCTGACCAATCAAAGTCGCGCCATCTCCCTCGACACCTGATTTCGTTCGGAGAAGATCACTGAGGAAATAGAACCCATCCAAAATAGATCCAGTGAAGTTGCGCTTCTCGTAGTTCATACGCACCGCCCTCCATAGCTCAACGGGCAGTTTTGTCTCTAGGTTCACTGACGCCCCCAAATAGAATGGCCCACGCGGCTCAAGACACTCCAATAATGCTACGACTTGAGAGCAATGGTGCATCGATCATGGCCGGCCTCCGACCCGTCGGGTGACGGGTCGCCTGTAATCGCGGCCAAAGACTAGAAGCCCTCTTCGCCGACTATCGCATCCGCATACCTCGAAGGCACGAGAGGAACATCTCCCGAAATCGCGTCAGGCTCACTTCCAAGCGGCGCGAAGTGAATTCCGAGAAGTGACCCTGCCTCCGCTCCTGGAAGTTGCCCCCAACTACTTTTCGGACTCAAACCCGGCTTTAGTTAGTCGGCCAGTTTGGGGAGCTCCGCGTAGAAGTCGCCTGTCCTTTCTGGATCCGCAAGCAGAGCAAGAAAGTTTTTTGAGGCATCGGATCCTAATCCACGCTCAATGAGGAGCTCGGCCAGCACTCTTAATCGATTGAGCTGCCCGCGCCCCGCAATGCGCCGACGCAACACCGAATCATTTCTTACGATCTCCACAAAAGCATCGACAGCTGCGGAATCGAATGATTCAAACATCTCTTTTATGGGTTGCGCTGCGCCATTTGAGTAAAAGTCAGTACGGTTCCATTGCGGACTACTTCCACGATATCCAATGTAGCTTTTTGTTATTGCCGATACGTAAGAGTCAATTAGCTCAACGGGAACGAAGGATGAAAACTGCTGCAGCTGGGCAGCAAGACGCGACTCCTCCGTCCAATCATCAAGCGCGTTGGCCATTGATGCCACGATGGGCTCGATCAAAACTCGGCGTGTGGCGGAGTTCACGTACATCATGCCCGCCACCTGATGCAGGAACACCTGCCCTCGAGCAATACGCGCGGCGTCACCAGATAGAACGGTCTTCTCAAACCGTTTGCCAATTTGAGACTTATCTTCCTTAGTCAACGCCTTCCATAGTATTGGACCGCAGAACTCTATGTTACCCCTCAGATCACTGGAAATGCTGTCTCCCTCGTACGACGAGTAGAGACGATTTATCAACTCGCCCTTATAAACCTGAGGCAAATCGCTGAAAGCCTGATCGACAGCCAGAGGATTTCGGGTGAAATTCTGGGAGTCCATTTGCGCAATATATTCCGCGATATCTATTATCGTTGGAGGATAGTCTTCCGAAAGTACGTATTTATTGCAATCGGATATGAGGCTAAGAACTTTCAAAATGCCAGGCTCAGAGCTCTGTGGGTGACCGTCAAAAAGGTTCCTAACCTCTCGTGCCTGCTGCAGCATTTTACGAGCCTCCCAACTCAGGACGCCGATCTTATATGCACCCTCGATTAAATCATAATCGGTGACAAAGTCCTGAAAATCCTCGTAGCGCTCGACATTTCTTTTGAGCTTCATTTCCTTATTAAATAGATCCAAGCTACGGTGGATGACTTTCTTCCTCAAGTCATCTACGACAGCATTCCAATAGGAGCCAATTGCACTTCTATAACCCTTCACCGGCAGGACACGACGCGCCTCGGCTAGATAGGAGCAGCCGCGAATGTCTTCCCTTACATATCCGATCTCTTTGGTAATGTGCTCAACTGCATCAGCGTCGATCGTAGCAACTGCAGTTGCCACTATTAGCTCCTGAGTGGACATATACCTAACTCCATTGTTTGCCGAGATAATTTCGAATTAAGAGGCGGCCACCTTATCTAAGGCGCAAAAAAGGGCGGCATCACTGCCACCCTTTTCATCTTGACGACTAAACATCAAGCCTCAACCACACTTGCTATACCCACAATTCAAACAAGTCTGGCACCCATCCATCAGCACCAGCGCCTGCGTATTGCACTTGGCGCAAAGGGTGGCGCCCGGCGGGAAGCCGGTCGAGGATTCGGTGGCAGCGGCTTCAGTGGTGGCGGTCGCAGCCTTCTTGCCGCTCGTCACCGCCTCATAGGCAGCGCGCTTCTCGGCGACCAGCTTGCGGGTGGACTCGTCCATTTCGGGGTCGTGGATCAGGCCGATCATCTTCATGTGCTGCTCGATCACCGCGCCGATCTCGGCGACGATGGAGGGCATGTAGACGCCGCCGGCCTTGAAGTAGCCGCCGCGGGGGTCGAAGACGGCCTTCATCTCTTCGACCAGGAAGGTGACGTCGCCACCTTTGCGGAACACGGCGGAGAGGATGCGGGTGAGCGCCACGATCCACTGGAAGTGGTCCATGTTCTTCGAGTTGATGAAGATCTCGAAGGGGCGGCGCTGTTCGTACGGGGTGCCGACGTTGAGCACGATGTCGTTGATGGTGACGTACAACGCGTGCTCGAACAGCGGTGACTTGATCTTGTAGGTGGAGCCGACCAGCGTCTCGGGACGCTCCAGGCTCTCGTGCATCTGGATGATTTCCGCCTTGGGCGCTTCCTTGGAAGCTGCCGGTGCAACGGCGGGCGCAGCGGCGGACGCGGCCTTGTCCTCGGGCTTTACGACGTTGTAGCCCTTGATCTTCTTTTCGATCTTGATCGCCATGGTGTGTTCTTCCGACGGGATTGGCGGCGCGGCGGTTCGTGGTGCTACAGACCGGCGTCTTGGAGGTGGTCGCGCTTTTTCGCGCTGGAGGCGCTGGATTCCAGCTTTCGCTGGAATGACGAGCCTAAAAATCAATGACGAGCTTTTTAGAACGATCCGGCCCGGCGTGTTCAGCGCCGGGCCGGGTCGCGTTACGGCTTACTTACGGCGTGCGGCTTTCTTGGCGACCTTGCGGACGGCCTTCTTCACGCTCGCCTTCTTGCTGGCAGTGGACCTCTTGACCGCCTTGGCGGCCTTCTTACCGGCGACCTTGCGGACCGCCTTCTTAACGGCGGCCTTCTTGGCCGTCTTTTTGATGACCTTCTTGACGGCCTTCTTGGCAGCGGACTTGCGCACTGCCTTCTTCACGGCCTTCTTGGCGACCTTCTTGGCGGCTGCCTTCTTGACCGCCTTCTTGGCGACCTTCTTGGCGGCTGCCTTCTTGACGGCCTTCTTGGCGACCTTCTTGACGGCAGCCTTCTTGACGGCCTTCTTCACGGTCTTCTTGGCAGCTGCCTTCTTGACGGCCTTCTTGACTGCCTTCTTGGCGGTCTTCTTGCCGGCAGCCTTCTTCACAGCCTTCTTTGCAGCAGCCTTCTTGGCCGGAGCAGCCTTCTTGGCCGCGGCCACCTTCTTCTTGGCGCGAGCCTTCTTGGGCTTGGCTGCCGGGGTCACTTCGACCACGGGAACCTCGACCGGCGCGTCTACGACCTGGGCGGTTACTTCTTTCACATCAAACTCGGTATCGATGGACATGCGTGTTATCCCCTCCGACGTGGATTCTGGACTTTATGTTGAGCCTTGCCGCAAGGACACTACGGTATTGCTCTTGGCAGTGGGCTGACACCCGAGATCAGGTATCGCGGATAGTTTAGAACTTTCCGTAATACCCTTCCTTCAAGGCATCGAACAAATTGGCGGCGGTATGCATTTCGCCGTCGTATTCCACTTCTTCGTTGCCTTTCAGTTCGACAACACTACCGTCCTCCAATTCGAAGCGGTAGAGGGTGCTCTCAAGGTCGGCTTCTTTGACGAGCACACCCTGGAACGCCGCGGGGTTGAAACGGAACGTGGTGCATCCCTTCAAACCCTGCTTATACGCGTAAAAATAGATGTCTTTGAAATCTTCGTACGGGTAGTCGGTGGGGACGTTCGCCGTCTTGGAGATGGACGAATCCACCCACAGCTGCGCCGCCGCCTGGATGTCGACATGCTCCTTGGGCGAGATGTCGTCGGCCGAAACGAAGTATTCGGGCAGCTTGGACTTGGCGTCGTCCGAGTAGGGCAAGGCGTCGGCATTGATCAGCGCGCGGTAGGCCAGCAGCTCGTAGCTGAAGACTTCAACCTTCTCTTTGGTCTTGCGGCCTTCGCGGATCACGTTGCGCGAGTAGTGGTGCGCAAAGCTCGGCTCGATGCCGTTGCTGGCGTTGTTGGCCAGCGACAGCGAGATGGTGCCGGTGGGCGCGATCGAGCTGTGGTGGGTGAAGCGCGCGCCGGTTTCGGCGAGCTCGGCCACCAGGTTGGGCGCGACGCTGGCGATGCGCTGCATGTAGCGGCTGTACTTGGCGTGCAGCACGCGGCCGGGGATGGAGTCGCCGACCTTGTAGCCGTCGGTGGCCATTTCCGGACGCTTGCGCAGCATCTCGCCGGTGACGGTGTAGTCACGGGTGAGCACGGGTGCCGGGCCCTTTTCCTTGGCCAGGTCCAGCGCCACTTCCCAGCCGGCGACGGCCATCTCGCGGGAGACTTCTTCGGTGAAGGCGACCGACTCGGAGGTGCCGTAGCGCATCTTGAGCATGGTCAGCGTGGTGCCCAGGCCGAGGAAGCCCATGCCGTGGCGACGCTTGGAGAGGATCTCGTGGCGCTGCTGTTCCAGCGGCAGGCCGTTGATCTCCACTACGTTGTCGAGCATGCGGGTGAAGATCTTCACCACTTCGCGGTATTCGTCCCAGTCGAAGCGGGCCTTGGGGCCGAACGGGTCGCGCACGAAGGTGGTGAGGTTCACCGAGCCCAGCAGGCACGAGCCGTACGGCGGCAGCGGCTGCTCGCCACAGGGGTTGGTGGCGCGGATGTGCTCGCACCACCAGTTGTTGTTCATCTCGTTGACCTTGTCGATCAGGATGAAACCCGGCTCGGCAAAGTCATAGGTGGACACCATGATCATGTCCCACAGGTGGCGCGCACGAATGTGCCCGTACACCTTGCAGGCCACCAGGCCGTCGTCGCGGCCCACGTAGTTCTCGTGGGTGGGCCATTCGCGCCAGACGATCTTCTCGGCGTCGGTGAGGTCGACCTCGTCCTTTTCCTTGACGTGCACCGGGAAGACGAGCGGCCAGTCCTGGTCGTGCTCCACCGCCTGCATGAAGCCGTCGGTGATCAGCAGCGAGAGGTTGAACTGGCGCAGGCGGCCGTCTTCGCGCTTGGCGCGGATGAATTCCTTGACGTCCGGATGACTGACGTCGAACGTGCCCATCTGCGCGCCACGACGGCCACCGGCCGAGGACACGGTGAAGCACATCTTGTCGTAGATATCCATGAAGGACAGCGGGCCGGAGGTGTACGCACCGGCGCCGGACACATACGCGCCGCGCGGACGCAGCGTGGAGAACTCGTAGCCGATGCCGCAGCCGGCCTTCAGCGTGAGACCGGCCTCGTGCACCTTCTCCAGGATGTCGTCCATGGAGTCGCGGATGGTGCCGGACACGGTGCAGTTGATGGTCGAGGTGGCGGGCTTGTGTTCCAGCGCGCCGGCATTGGAGGTGATGCGACCAGCGGGGATCGCGCCACGGCGCAGCGCCCACAGGAAGCGTTCGAACCAGTGTTCGCGCAGCTCCGGCGTGGCTTCCACGTCGGACAGGGCGCGGGCAACGCGCTGGTAGGTTTCGTCCACGCTGCCATCGACCGGCGCGCCGGACTTCGCCTTCAGGCGGTACTTCTTGTCCCAGATATCGTAGGACGCAGGCTGCAGCGGGATGGCGGCGGTATCGCGGGTTACGGCTGGTGCACGCGCGGTGCTCATCGGCTTCCTGACCTCTCGGTGTGGCCTCACGGCCCCGTGTTGGCGTTTGTTCTATTCGGCTAAGCCGCTCGTATCGGGTCGCGCCTGAAAAGCAAAAGCCGCGCGTAGTGCCCGATCCTTGCGTTCCCTGCCCGACCCTTCGGCAACTCCCCCCTGAGAGTGCCCTGTGACACCAGCTCTTGGGTTTAGGCCCAGCCTAGTCACACAAGATGTTGTGGTCGCGAACGAGGGAAAGTTACCGCTGCCCTTTCGCCTTGTAAAGTAAATTCGTCAATACCAAAGGGTGGAACCGCCGACGCCGCGCCGAGTCGAATGACCAACGATTCGACCCACGCACAAGGAGTCCCCATGTTTCCTCGTTTCATCCGCCGAATGGCCGCCGCGGTTTTGGTATTGATTGCCGCGACACCCTTCGCCAGTCACGCCGCGCTTCCCGTGTCGATCGATGGACAACCGCTGCCTTCGCTGGCGCCGATGCTGCAGAAGGTGACGCCGGCGGTGGTGAACATTTCCACCAAGACGCGGGTGCAGGTGCGCGATCCGTTCTTTGATGATCCGGTGTTCCGTCAGTTCTTCGGCCTGCAGGGTTCGCCGCGTTCGCGGGTGGAGCAGAGCCTGGGCTCGGGCGTGATCGTGGATGCGGCCAAGGGCTACATCCTCACCAACAACCATGTGGTGGGCGGCGCCGACGACATCACGGTGACGCTGCAGGATGGCCGCGACTTCAAGGGCAAGCTGGTGGGCACCGATCCGGACACCGACGTAGCCGTGGTGCAGATCCAGGGCACCAACCTGCAGGCGCTGCCGCTGGCCGATTCCGCGCAGCTGCGGGTGGGTGACTTTGTGGTGGCCGTCGGCGATCCATTTGGCCTGGGGCAGACGGTGACCTCGGGCATCGTGTCGGCGCTGGGCCGCTCGGGCCTGGGCGGTACGGGCTACCAGAACTTCATCCAGACCGATGCCTCGATCAACCCGGGCAATTCCGGTGGCGCACTGGTGAACCTGCGCGGCGAGCTGGTCGGCATCAACACCATGATCTTCTCGCCGTCGGGCGGCAATGTGGGCATCGGCTTTGCCATTCCCACCAATCTCAGCACGGAGGTGATGAAGCAGCTGATTGCCACCGGCAAGGTCAACCGCGGCAACCTGGGCGTGGAGACGCAGGACATCACCCCGCGCATCGCCAAGGTGCTGGGGCTGAAGGACAGCAACGGCGCGGTGGTGACGCGCGTCAACTCGGGCTCGGCGGCGGATAGTGCGGATATCCAG
The DNA here is from genome assembly GCF_001010355.1 of Dyella japonica DSM 16301. Classification (GTDB taxonomy): domain Bacteria; phylum Pseudomonadota; class Gammaproteobacteria; order Xanthomonadales; family Rhodanobacteraceae; genus Dyella; species Dyella japonica. The sequence continues at coordinate 103,101 of NZ_JPLA01000020.1, forward strand.
GTGGGCGATGTCATCACCGCCCTCAACGGCAAGCCGCTGCGCAACGCACAGGACCTGCGCAATGCCGAAGGCCTGCTGCCGCTGGGCAGCACGGTGACGCTCGCGGTGCAGCGCAATGGCGCCGTGCGCAACGTCAGCGCCAAGCTGGTGCCGGAGAAACTGGCCACGGTGGATGGCGCCAAGCTCGATGCGCGGCTGGCCGGGGTGACCTTCAGCGAGCTCCCGCAGAACCTGCGCTCGCAAGGCCTGGGCGGTGTGGCCGTGAGCAGCGTACGTGCCGGCAGCCGCGCGGCACAGGCCGGACTGCAGGCAAACGACATGGTGATCGGCATCGGCAACCTGCGCATCCCCGACCTGCGCACGCTGCAGCAACTGGCCGGGGTGAATCCGCGCCAGCTGGTGCTGGTGGTGTCTGGCGATGATGGCGTGCGCTACGTCGACATCCGCTGATGTCATGGCCGTCGCGACGAGGCGGCTCATGTCGCAATGGAGCTGCGACAGACCGCTTTGTCGTGACATGCGGGAACGGGGGATAAACGCGACGGACGATGCGTGTCCTTCGTCGCGTTTTTCCACGATGCAAGGGCAGGAATTCGCTTGCGGTTTGCCCGCAGGCTGGCTGAAATAGCCGAGTTACACCTTTCTTGCACGCACGCCCAGCTCAGGCGGCCTGCGAACCATCATCATCATTCGAGGTTCCCCACCGCCATGTCACGACGCATTTCCCGCCTGCTCATCGTCGCGATGCTTACCGCATTCGCAACCACCGGCGCCCTCGCGGCCGCCAAGACCACCAAGACCACCAAGAAGCCGACCACCCCGACCGCACCGGCACTGGTGTGGCGCGGCGACTACGCCACCGCCCGTGGCGTGGTGGAAGACGTGAGCAAGGCCTGGGAAAAGAGCGGCAAGGGCCGCATCGAGATCCAGCCGTTCAACACCGCCTCGGGCCTGGACGCCGTGGCCCACGGCCTGGCCGACATCGCCGGCAGCGCGCGCAACAGCGCCGGCGGCAACGAGACCGACCTGGTGTTCACGCCGGTCGCGTTTGACGCGCTGGTGATGATCACCCATCCGTCCAACGGCACGGGCAACCTCACCGTCAAGCAGCTGCACGACATCTACTTCGGCAAGATCACCAATTGGAAGGACGTCGGCGGCAAGGACGCGCCGATCAACCTGTATGCCGTGGCCAGCCCGGGTGACGGCGTGGAATACAGCCTGCGTCGCCTGATCTTCGGTCGCGGCAACCAGCCGGTGGCCGCTCCGCGCCTGTACGTCAACACGGCCAAGCTGGAAGAAGCCGTGACGCTCGATCCGAACGCACTGGGCGTGACCACCCTGTCGGGCGTGGCCAGCAACAGCAAGGTGAAGATGGTCAGCGTCGATGGCGTGCGTCCGAGCCTGTCCACCGTCACCGATGGCAGCTACGTGCTGTACACCCCGCTGTACCTGGTGACCAACAAGGAAAGCCCGAAGGCCGCGCAGATCACCGCCTTCATGGAATTCCTGCACACCGACGAAGTGCGCTCGCTGGCACGCTCGCACCAGCTGGTGCCGTACACCGATGCACCGCAGCTGGCCCAGAACGACAAGGCCCGCCGCGAGAAGCTGCTCGCCGAGAACGGCATCAAGATGGACGTGGTGGCCGATCCGATCCCGACGGCAACGCCGGTGACCGCGCCGAGCGCACCGACGGCTGCTGCCGAAGCGTCCCCGGCGGCTGAAAAGGCTGCGGCTTCGGGCGAGACCTACACCGTCTCCAAGGGCGACACGCTCGGCCTGATCGCCAAGAAGTACTCGGTGACGACCGCGCAGTTGAAGAAGTGGAACAACCTGTCCAGCGACAACGTGAAGATCGATCAGGTGCTGAAGGTCAGCGGCAACTGATCGCAACGCACGTGCGCATCCGCGCCCTGACGCTCGACCTGGACGACACCTTGTGGCCGGTACTGCCGGCCCTGGAGCGTGCGGACCGCGATCTGGATGCGTACCTGCGCCAGCACTACCCCAACGTCGCGCGCGCCTGGCCCATCCCGGCCATGCGCGCGCTGCGTGCCGAGGTCGCCGCCGAGCGCACCGACCTCGCCCATGACTTCACCGCGCAACGCCACATCACCATGCAGCGGGCCTTCAACGCCTGCGGCATCGACGAGGCACCGCTGGAAACGTTGTGGGAGGTCTATTTCTCCGCGCGCAACAGCGTCGAGCTCTATCCCGACAGCCTGCCCGCCCTCCAGCGCCTCGCTGGACGCTGGCCGGTCGTGAGTCTCACCAACGGCAATGCCGATCTCGACCGCATCGGCATCCGCGAACACTTCGCGCACCACATCTGCGCCCGCGACACTGGCATCGCCAAACCCGATCCGCGCATCTTCGTTGCCGCCGCCGAACATCTCGGGCTGCGGCCTGAGGAAATCCTCCACGTTGGCGATGATCCCGAGCTCGATGTCGTCGGCGCCCGCGACGCGGGCCTGCGCACCGCCTGGATCAACCGCCACGGCCATCCCTGGCCCGGCCTGCTCGGCACCGCCCCCGACCTCGACCTGCGCGATATGAGTGCGCTGGTGGATTGGTTGGAGGCGCAGGGCTGATAGCAAGGCCTCGCAGTTCCTGCCTCGCCCCACACCTGTAGGAGCGCACCCTGTGCGCGACCCACCTACAAAGCGATACACCCCAACGCCGCGGTCGCGCACAAGGTGCGCTCCTACAAGGGAGCACACGCCCCTGCGCCGATCGCCGTTTTTCTGTGGGAGCGCACCCTGTGCGCGACAAACCTACGAAGCAGCACACCCCAGCGTGGCAGTCGCGCACAGGGTGCGCTCCCACAGATAAGCCCCCCGCCACTCGGGCTGCCTGGGATCCACCCCAAATACCGTCTCGCCCTCGCCCCAAAGAGGCGCAGGGCTGATAGCCCCACTGTAGGAGCGCACCCTGTGCGCGACCAACCTACAAAGCGATACACCCCAACGCCGCGGTCGCGCACAAGGTGCGCTCCTACAAGGGAGCACACACCCCTGTGCCGATCGCCGTTTTTCTGTGGGAGCGCACCCTGTGCGCGACAAACCTACGGAGCGGTACACCCACGCGTGGCAGTCGCGCACAGGGTGCGCTCCCACAGACAAGCGCGCCGCCACGCGGGCTGCCAGTGATCCACCCCAAATACCGTCTCGCCCCCGCCCCCAAAAGCGCGCATCATTCACCATCACCAAAAGCCCACCGCGCCCGCATAGCGCCGCGCAAGGAATTCCATGTCTGTCCTGATCGAACGCAAAGCCGGCGAGCGCCAGAGCATCGCCATCGAGACCACCGACGCCCCGCATTTCGCCGCCACCAAACGCCGCCTCAGCGCTGCGCAGCGCCGCTGGGTAGCCGACTCAGGGTTCGAGGCCGCGCCCGGCACGTTTGCGCTGATCGCCGATGAGGGCGGCAAGCTGGTGCGCGTACTGGTGGGTGTCGATGCCAGCGACGCGCTGAGCGCGCTTGGTGCGCTGCCGCGCACGCTGCCGGAAGCTACCTATCACCTCGCCAGCGAGGGCGTGCTCAAGGACACCTCGCAGGCCGCGCTGGGCTGGGCGCTGGGCGCCTACGAATTCACCCGCTATCGCAAGGCGCGCCGCGCGCCGGCCAAGCTCGCCATCGCCGCCGCGGACCTCGCCACGCTGCAGCCGCTGGCCGAGGCCACCACCCTGGTGCGCGACCTGGTCAATACGCCGACCGAAGACATGGGCCCCAAGCATCTCGCCGATGCGGTCAAGCAGCTGGGCAAGACGCACAAGGCCAAGGTGCGCGAATGGGTGGGCGATGAACTGCTCGATGCCAACTTCCCCACCATCCACGCCGTGGGCCGCGCCAGCCATCGCGCGCCGCGACTGATCGAACTGAGCTGGGGCAAGAGCGGCGATCCGAAGATCGCCGTGGTCGGCAAGGGCGTGTGCTTCGACACCGGCGGCCTCGATCTGAAGCCGGCCGACGGCATGCGCTGGATGAAGAAGGACATGGGCGGCGCGGCCCACGCGATCGCGCTGGCCGGCCTGATCATGCAGGCCAAGCTGCCGGTGCGCCTGCAGCTGCTGATCCCTGCCGTGGAAAACGCGGTGTCGGGCGCGGCAATGCGTCCGGGCGAAGTCATCACCACGCGCGCCGGCATCACCGTGGAAGTGGACAATACCGATGCCGAAGGCCGCCTGGTGCTGTGCGATGCGCTCACCTATGCGAGCGAGCAGAAGCCCGAACTGATCATCGACTACGCCACCCTCACCGGTGCCGCCCGCATCGCGCTCGGCCCCGACGTACCGGCTCTGTTCGCCAACAACGATGATGCCGCCGACCAGGTGCTTGCCGCCGGCCGCGCCGTGAACGATCCGCTCTGGCGCCTGCCGCTGTGGCGTCCGTACCGCAAGATGCTCGAATCGTACCTGGCCGATATCGCCAACTCCGGTGCGTCACGCCATGCCGGCGCGATCACCGCGGCGCTGTATCTGGAGCGTTTCGTTCCCGAGACTACGCCGTGGCTGCATCTGGACACCTACGCATGGAATGATGCTGATCGCCCGGGGCGTCCGCGTGGCGGTGAAGCGTTGGGACTGCGGGCGTTCTTTGCGTTTCTGCAGAAGCGTTACAAGGGCTGAGTCGTTACCGATATCCGCATGAAGAAGGCGACGCAATGCGTCGCCTTTTTTGTGCCCGATACCCCTGTGGGAGCGCACCCTGTGCGCGACAGCGGCAGTGATGTTGCCTGTGGGAGCGGTCATCGCCCCGCAAAAATCCTGGAATGAGAGACCGATGGTGCGCCGCGTCGCGCACAGGGTGCGCTCCCACAGGGGGCTTCCGCATGGTTCGTGACCCGGCTCGGTGACATCGCTCCTATCCACTGGCATCCTCCGCCGAGCTCACTTCAAGGCCTCTCCATGTTGCGTCTTCGCCCGCTCACCCTCGCCCTCTGTCTGGCGCTTTGCGCCGCAGCCCACGCCGAAGACGCCCAGCCATCTACCCAGCCGGCGCTCACGGAGCAGACCCTCCACTCCGGCGGCCCGATGCCCGCCGAACAGCAGCGCGTGAACTTCGATCACGCCGAGCTGCATTTCACGGTGGATATCGCGCAGCAAAGCCTCGACGCCGACGCGCGCCTCAGCTTCAGCGCGCGCGAAGCGACCGACTCCTTGCTGCTCGATCTCGATCCGCATCTCGCCGTTTCGAAACTATCCGTCAACGACAAGACATTGGCCAACGACAAGTGGAGCAATCCCGATGGCCGCCTGCGCATCGCACTGCCCAAGGCGCTAGCCAAGGGCGAAAAGGTGGTCGTCGATATCCGCTATGGCGGCAAGCCGCATGTAGCCAAGAAAGCGCCGTGGGATGGCGGTTTCGTCTGGAGCCACACCGACGACGGCCAACCGTGGATCGCCACGGCGGTGGAAGGCGAAGGTTGCGATCTGTTCTGGCCGTGCATCGATCATCCGCAGGGCAAGCCCGACCTGGTGGATACCTATGTCACCGTGCCCAAGGCGCTGGCCGCGCCGGGCAATGGCGTGCTGGTCGACCTCAAGGAGCATGGCGACACGCACACCTACCACTGGCGCGCGAAACATCCGACCACCTATGCCATTTCGCTCAACATCGGCCCGTTCGAGGTGCTCAAGGGCGACTACCGCAGCCGCTACGGCAACACCATCCCGATGCAGATGTGGTATCTGCGCGGCCACGAGGCGCAGGCCAGGCAGCTGTTCGCCGAGTTCCCGCGCATGCTCGACTTCTTCGAGCGCCAGATTGGCCCCTACCCGTTTGGCGACGAGAAGATGGGCGTGGTGGAAACGCCGCACCTGGGCATGGAACACCAGACCATCAACTCCTATGGCAACGGCTACCCGCGCGGCGAATACGGCTTCGACTGGCTGCTGCAACACGAGTTTTCGCATGAGTGGTTCGGCAACCAGATGACCAATGCCGACTGGGACGACATGTGGCTGCACGAGGGCTTCGGCACCTATATGCAGCCGCTGTACGGCCAGTATCTCTACGGCGACATGCCGTATTTCTCGATGCTGCAGAACGAACGCAGCCAGGTGAAGAACGCCTATCCCATCGTCGCGGGGCGCAGTCAGTTCGAGGAAGACGTTTACGACGCGAAGCGCGGCCCGGGCAACGACATTTACGTCAAGGGCTCGCTGATGCTGCACACCTTGCGGCAGATGATCGGCGATGAGGCCTTCTTCGAAAGCATCCGCCGGCTGGTGTATGGACGCCCTGATCCCAAGCCCGGCAACTTCACGCCGCACTACGCGACCACGCACGATTACATCGAGATCGTGAACCAGCTGAGCGGCCGCGATCTCAACTGGTTCTTCGACGTGTACCTGCGCGAAGCCGCGCTGCCGAAGCTGGAGACGCGCCAGGACGGCAACACGCTCACGCTGCACTGGCAGGTGCCGCACGACAAGCCCTTCCCGATGCCGGTCGAGGTGCAGGTGGGCGACAAGCTGCTGACCGTCCCCATGAACGGCGGCAACGCCACCATCGCCGCGCCCGCCGGCGCGCTGGTGATCATTGATCCGCGCAGCAAGCTGCTGCGCGAGCTGCCGCATGTGGCTGAGTACCAGCAGTGGAGGAAGGAGCAGGCGGAGAAGAAGGCGAAGGGCGCGAAATAGTTTCTGCCGGAGCGCAACCTTGTGGGGAAAAAGGCAAAAGCCGCGAAGTAGTTTCTGCCGGAGCGCAACCTTGTGGGAGCGCACCCTGTGCGCGACTGCCACGCTGCGATGTTCCGCTCCGTAGGTTTGTCGCGCACAGGGTGCGCTCCCACAGGAAAAGCGCGACTGGGGTTGCTGAGACCCCAAAAGAAAAGGCGGCCCACAGGCCGCCTTTTCTTCGTCAAACCCAAACCCGTCAGTGCGCCGCAGGCCCCTGCGGCTGCGCCTTCTCCGGTGCCGCAGCTGCCGTGGTGGCACTCATGTTCGAGTACTTGCCGCCATACGGCAGCACTTCGGCCGCCAGCTTGGCATCGCCCTTGATCAGGCCAGCCGCATCGAACAGGATGTGCGCCGTTTCGTCGAGCTGCGGATCGGCGGCCTTCTTGGCGTCCTTCTCCTGCTTCAGTTCGCTCTTGAGGCTGCGCTCGTTGGCGTTGAGGCCATCGTCCACTGCCAGGCTGTCATCGTCGTCGGCCGCATTGCCGTCGATCGCCTTGTGGCGGGCGCGGAAGTCGGCCTGGATGGCGTCCAGATCCTTGCGCTCGGTTTCGCGCTGGGCGAAGTTGAGCGAGATGGTGGTCTTGTCGCGCATCTTGCGGTACTGCGCCAGCTCGTCGAGCATCAGCTTCCAGCCCGGCGACTTCGCGGTGCGCGCGTCGTGCCGGGTCTGCAGTTGGTTCAAGTACGCCTTGAGGTCGGCCACCGGCTTGTAATCGGCCGCTGCGATCTGCGTCCACGGCAGCGCGTTGTCGTAGGTCGACTCGCCGAAGTCCTTCTCATCACCGTTCTTGGGGAACTGGATGTCCGGCGTCACGCCCTTGAGCTGGGTGGAGCCGCCATTGATGCGGAAGAATTCCTGGATGGTCATCTTCAGCTCGCCGAACTGCGGCTTCTCGCTGTTGCTGCGAGTGAAACGGTCCAGGTCCACCAGGTTCTGCACGGTGCCCTTGCCGAAGGTCGGCTGGCCGATGATCAGGCCACGGCCATAGTCCTGGATCGCCGCGGCAAAAATCTCCGAGGCCGAGGCCGAACCGCGATTGACCAGCACGGCCATCGGACCGCTCCAGGACATGCCCGGCTCGTCGTCGCCCTGCACCTGCACTTCGCCGCGTGCATCGCGCACCTGCACCACCGGACCCTGGTCGATGAACAGACCAGTGAGCTCGTTGGCTTCGGCCAGCGAACCGCCGCCGTTGTTGCGCAGATCCATCACCACGCCTTCCACGCCCTCGGCCTTGAGCTCGCCGAGCAGCTTGGCCACGTCGCGGGTGGCGCTCTTGAAATCCTTGTCGCCTTCGCGGCGCGCGCCGAAATCGGAATAGAAGCTCGGCAGGTCGATCACGCCGATCTTGCGCGTGACGCCAGCGTCCTTGATCTCGATGACCTTCTTCTTGGCGGCCTGCTCTTCGATGCTGACCTTCTGGCGCACCATGCTGACCAGCTCGTGCTTGCCGTCCACGCCCGCGTCGGCCGGGAGGATTTCCAGGCGCACGGTGGTGTCCTTCTTGCCGCGGATGCGCTTGACCACGTCATCCACGCGCCAGCCGATCACGTCGACCATCGGGCCGCTGGTGCCTTCGCCGACGGCAACCACGCGGTCGCCCACGTGCACCTTGCCCGACTTGGCGGCCGGGCCGGCCGGCACGATCTCGCGGATGGCGGTGTACTCGTCGCGCGTCTGCAGCACGGCGCCGATGCCTTCCAGCGAGAGCTTCATGGAGATGTCGAAGTTCTCCGCCGCACGGGGGCCGAGGTAATCGGTGTGCGGGTCGGTGGACTCGGCATAGGAGTTCATGAAGGACTGGAACGCGTCCTCGCCGTCGAGCTGCTTCACGCGGTCGATGTAGCCGGCGTAGCGCTTGTCCAGCGTCTTGCGGATGTCGTCATCGCTCTTGCCGGCGAGCTTCAGGCGCAGCCAATCGTTCATGGTGCGCTCGCGCCACAAGGTGTCGAGCTCGGCCTGGTCCTTGGGCCACTCGGCCTTCTTGCGATCGTAGTTGTAGCTCTCGTTGGTGGTCAGGTCGAAGCCCTGCTTGAGCAGGCTGCGCGCATAGGTCATGCGCTCGATCGCACGCGTGATGTACAGGTTGAACATCGAGAACGGACCGGCCAGGTCCTGGTTCCAGATGGCATCGTCCATCTGCGTCTTCAGCGGCGCGAACTTGGCCAGGTCGGCCTGGGTGAAGAACACCTTCTCGCCGTCGAGGCTGTCGACATACGCCTTGTAGATCTTCTGCGACATCGCATCGTCGAGCGGCTTGGCGTCGTAATGGAAGCGCGTGAGGAAGCGGGCGGAAAGCTGCGCCGCCTGCGCCTGCGTGACGGAGGGCTTGAGCGGCAGCGTGGAGAACTTGCGCGGCGCGTTGTCACCGGCGAGATCGGCAGCGGACTGCGCGTGGACACCGACGCCGGTGACGGCAAGGGCAAGCAACAGGGCAAGCGAGGGGCGCAGTTTCATAGGGTCTCGGGAAGCTCTCAGGCGTGCTCGGTGACACCTGCGGCGTGAGCCTGCAGGTCTGCGTGATAGGACGAACGCACCAGCGGACCGGAGGCGACGTGATGGAAACCCATCGCTTCGCCCGCTTCGCGCAGTTCGTTGAACTCGTCCGGCGTCCAGTAACGGACCACCGGGTGGTGATGCGGCGTGGGCTGCAGGTACTGGCCGATGGTGATCATGTCCACGTCGTGGGCGCGCAGGTCGCGCATGGTCTCGAGCACCTGCTCCATCGTCTCGCCCAGGCCCAGCATGATGCCGGACTTGGTCGGCACCTCCGGATGCTGCGCCTTGAAGCGCTTGAGCAGGTCCAGCGACCACTGGTAATCCGCGCCCGGACGCACTTCGCGATACAGGTGCGGCACGGTTTCCAGGTTGTGGTTGAACACGTCCGGCGGGAAGTCCTTCAGCACTTCCAGCGCGCGCTCCATGCGGCCCTTGCCGCGGAAGTCGGGCGTGAGGATTTCGATCTTGATGTCCGGCGCGGCATGGCGCGTGGCGCGGATGCACGCGGCGAAATGCTCGGCGCCGCCGTCGCGGAGATCATCGCGATCCACCGAAGTGATCACCACGTACTTCAGGCGCATGTCGCGGATGGTCTCGGCCAGGCGCGCCGGTTCCAGCGGATCGGGCGCAGCCGGGCGGCCATGGGCCACGTCGCAGAACGAGCAGCGGCGCGTGCACACTTCACCGAGGATCATGAAGGTGGCGGTGCCCTTGCTGAAGCACTCGTGGATGTTCGGGCACGAAGCTTCTTCGCACACCGTCACCAGCGAGTTCTCGCGCAGGCGCGACTTCAGCTGCTGCACGGCGTTGCCCTGCGGCAGGCGCACGCGGATCCAGCTCGGCTTGCGCAGCGTCGGCACATTGGTGTCGAAGCCGGCGCGGTTGAGGCCGATCTTGTCATTGCCCAACTGCTTCTCGACGCCGGTGGTGCCGACGACGCTGATGGGGATGACTTTGGAGGGGGACATTTCGCTCATGTAGGCAAGCTCAGACCGCTACGCGAGCGGGTAGTTCAGGGAGTATGGGGGGCGCCGCCTCGGCGACGAATCCGAACTGGCGGCAGAACTCCTCCACCAGGGCGTCCTCGACGTCCGACAGGCGCGACGGACCACCCAAGTCTAGCACCTGAGTGACGGCCAAACCCTTGTAGCCACAGGGATTGATGCGGTGGTACGGCTCAAGATCCATGTTCACGTTGAAGGCCAGGCCGTGAAAACTGCAGCCACGCCGCACGCGCAAGCCCAGCGCGGCCACCTTGGCCCCGGCCACGTAGACGCCCGGGGCGCCTTCCAGGCGCTCGGCGCCAATGTTCCAGTGGCCCATGGTGTCGATGATGGCCTGCTCGATCTTGTTGACCAGCTCGCGCACGCTGACCCCGGCGCGGCGCAGGTCGATCATCGGATAGCCGACGATCTGGCCGGGCCCGTGATAAGTCACCTGGCCGCCGCGATCCACGTGGATGACCGGGATATCGCCCGGCGCCAGCACGTGTTCGGTCTTGCCGGCCTGGCCGAGGGTGAACACAGGGTCGTGTTCCAGCAGCCACAGCTCGTCCGGGGTATCAGGCCCCCGGTTGTTGGTGAATTGGCTCATCGCCTCCCAGGTCGCCTCGTAGGGCTGGCGACCGAGACGACGAACTTTGAGCGGCAGGGACATGGGGAATGGCCTGGGGACGGAGGTCATTATCTGCGGTCGTGAGACCACCCTTGCAAGGGCTGGAAGTCACTGGAAACCGGGCGGGCGCAGTGGCCCGCCAGGCTTGGGCGTCTCGACGCCGTCGTTACAGCGTGTACCGGATATCCGGGTCAGCCCGCAGCGAGGCATGTGCCTCGTCGTACTGCTCGCGCGACTCGGCGCGGAAGCTCACCGTCACCGAGATGAAGTTGCCTTCGCGCGAGTGGCGGTGCTTGACCGTCTCATGCAGCACGTGCACGCCGATGCCTTCGAGGATCTGCGGCACGCGGGCCTGCAGATCCGCACTGGCGTTGCCCATGGCGGTGATCTCGAATTCGCCGGGGAACTGGAAGCCCTGGCCCTCTTGGGCCTCGATGGAGTCGATATCACGCATCAGTGCCACCTCCCTCACTTCTTCTCGTCAGGCTTCTTGTCGCTATGGAACCACAGCATGATGCTGTCCCACAGGCGGCCGAAGAAGCCGGCCTGCGGCGCATCGGCCAGCGCCACCAGCGGCACGTTCTGCACCGGCTGGCCATCCAGCGTGACGCGCAGCGTGCCGACCTGCTGGCCCTTGGTGAACGGTGCCACCAGCGTTGCTGGCACGTCCAGCGTAGCCTGCAGCTTGTCGTAGTCGCCGCGCTTGACGGTGACCAGCACGTTGTCGGCCACGCCCAGCGGCAGCTGGTTGGACTGACCCTTCCACAGACGCGGCATGGCCAGCGGCTTGCCGCCGTCATACAGCTTGTGCGTCTCATAGAAACGGAAACCGTAGCTCAGCAGCGCCATGGCGGCATCGGCACGGGACTTCTCGTTGGTCGAGCCCATCACGATGGCGATCATGCGCGAATCGCCCTGCTTGGCCGAGGCGGCCAGGCAGAAGCCCGCGGCAGCCGTGTGGCCGGTCTTGATGCCATCGACGGTGGGATCGCGCCACAGCAGCAGGTTGCGGTTGTGCTGCTTGATGCCGTTCCACTCGAAGTCCTTGATCGCCGAGATCGCATAGTCCTCGGGGAAATCGTGGATCAGCGCGCGCGACAGAATCGCGATGTCGCGTGCCGTGGAGTAGTGGTTGGCGATCGGATAACCCGACGCGTTCTGGAAATTGGTGTTGGTCATGCCCAGCTGCTTGGCATAACCGTTCATGAGGCCGGTGAAGGCCTGCTCCGAACCGGCGGTGTGTTCGGCCAGCGCAATGGCGGCGTCGTTGCCGGACTGGATGATCAGGCCGTACAGCAGGTCCTTCAGCGGCACCTGGCTGTTGAGCTTGAGGAAGCTGGTGGAACCGTCGGTGCCCGCACCGCCGCCGCGCCACGCGTTCTCGCTGATGGTGACCGGGTCGTTCATGTGGATCTTGCCGTTGGCCACCTCGGCCGATACCACGTAGTCGGTCATGATCTTGGTGATCGAGGCCGGCTCGACACGCGTGTCGGGTTCTTTCGAAGCGAGCACCTGGCCGGTGGCGTAATCCATCAGCACCCAGCTCTTGCCGTCCACATCCGGCGGCGGCGGCACCGGGGCCTCGGGCGTCACCGGACGCGGCACCGGAACGGGCTTGGGCGGGGTCTGCTGGGCAACGGCCGTGCCGACGACAAGGGCGGCCACGGCAAGCGAGGAGAGGGTACGGCGGATCAGGTTCATCGTTCGATTCGGTCCAATGGCTATCGCGGCGCGTGGGGCGCCGCAAGAATTTCAATACATCAGTCTACCGCGACCTGCGGCCGGGGCAGCCCCATGCCTTCGATTCGCGTGGTCACATCGTCGGCCTGGTCGACGCTGGCAAGAGGGCCGACCCGCACGCGCCGGATATTGCGACCGTTGATTTGCGCATCCACCACCTGTACCGGCGCAAAATTCGCCGATCGCAGCTGCTGCGCGACACGCTCGGCGTTGACCGTGTCGGAGAATGCGCCCACCTGCAGATAAATTCCTGGCCCCGGGCTGGCAGGTTTGGGCGGCGGCGGTGGCGGCGGCAGGGTCTGGGCGGTCAGCGGCTGCGAGGGATCGATCGCGCGTACTTCCACCAGCCCCGTGCCCTTGGGCCACACGCCGATGCGCACGGCGGCGGCATAGGACAGGTCGATCACGCGGTTCTCGTGGAACGGACCGCGATCGTTGATGCGCACGATCACGCTCTTGCCGTTTTCCAGGTTGGTCACGCGCGCATAGCTGGGGATCGGCAGCGTCTTGTGCGCGGCGCTGAACTGGTACATGTCGTAGTCCTCGAGAGACGACGTCTTGTACCCGTGGAACTTGTTGCCGTAGAACGAGGCGATGCCGCGCTCCACATAGCCATTGGGCGAGGCGAGCACGTTGTAGCTCTGGCCAAGCACGGTGTACGGCGACTTGTTGCCATACAGCGCGCGGGGCTCCACTTTCGGCACCGGCTCGGGCAGCTTGGCGATCACTTCCGGCGGCGGGCCTTCGGGCACGCTGTCGGTGTCGTCGCGATAGCGGCTGCTCTGCGGGCGGCTGGTGTCGTCATTGACGCCACCGCGCGACGACGAGGACGAGCCGCTGCTACCCGAGGAATAAGGCCCACGCGACGATCCGCTGGGGTGACTCGAGGAGGGACGGGTCTTGCCGCCACTGCAACCGGCCAGCAGCGCCATCAACAGAAGAGGCAGCGCGAGCCGCCAGGTCATTGCGTGGCATCCATCCCGTTGTTCCCCTGGCCGTTGGCCCCTTGGGCAATCGCCTGCGCCAGCTGATGCACCGCCAGCGCGTAGAGCGGACTGCGGTTGTAGGTGGTGATCACGTAGAAATTCTGGAAGGTGTACCAGTACTCCATGCCATCCGCGCCCTGCAGCGACTGCAGGCTGGTGGGCTGCCCGGGATTGAGCGACTGCACGGGCGCGTAGCCCCACGCTTCGAGCTGCTCGAGCGGCCATTGCGGTTTGGAGTCCTTGACGGTGATGGGCTTGGCGGCGCTGTCGGCCCGGGCAGGCGCGGCCACCAGGCCGCCGGTCTGCCAGCCGTGCTTGGCGAAGTAGTTGGCGACGCTGGCGAAGATGTCAGGCAGCGAGTTCTTCAGGTCGATGCGGCCGTCGCCATCGGCGTCCACGCCGAAGTCGCGGATGCTCTCGGGCATGAACTGCCCCCAGCCCTGCGCACCCGCGTACGAACCGGTGAGCGTGTCGACGGGGCCGGCCAGATGGTTCTCCGGCAATTCCAGCAGCACCTTCAGCTGCTGGCGGAAATACGTGGCTCGCGGCGGGTAATACAAGCCCAGCGTCACCAGCGCATCGAGCACCTTGTACTTGCCGGTGATGCGGCCGTAGGAGGTCTCCACGCCGACGATCGCCACGATGTACTCGGGCGGCACGCCGTACTGCTTGCCGATGCTGTCCAGCAAGGCGCGATGCTCGCGATAAAACGCGATGCCATCGTTGATGCGCTGGGGCGTCATGAAGATCGGCCGGTAATCCTTCCACGGCTTGGCCTCGGCCGGACGGCTGATCGCATCGAGGATGCTCTGCTGCTTCTTCGCGCCATCCAGCAAGGCGTTGAGCGAGGCGCTGCTCTTGCCCGTATCGCGGGCCACTTCGCTGACCAGCTGTTCCTGACCGGGATGGGTTTGGGCGAAGACCGGGCTGCATGCCGCGGCGAACAACAGGCCCAGCGTGGCGATAAGGCGACGAGTCGGGAGCGACGCGGGAATCGAGGGCATGAATGACTTCGCTGTCGAAAACGGCTACGGCGCAAGCCTAGCATGCACGCCGGGGAAAACAGGCGTTTTCGCGACAACCCTGTGCGCGACGGGATGTGCCGTTACCTGTGAATCTTCCGATTCGCATAAATCGACATCAGCACGCCAAAGCCCGTCAACAGCGATACCGCCGACGTACCACCGTAACTGATCAGCGGCATCGGCACGCCCACCACCGGCAACATGCCGGCCACCATGCCGCCGTTGACGAATACATACACGAAGAAGCTCATGCCGATCGCACCGGCCAGCAGCCGCGAATAGGTATCGCGCGCTTCCATCGCGATCCACAGGCAGCGGCCGATGATGAAGGCATACAGCAGCATCACGCCGATCACGCCGGCCAGGCCGAATTCTTCGGAGAACACGGCGAAGATGAAGTCGGTGGTGTGTTCGGGCAGGAAGTCCAGGCGCGACTGCGTGCCATGCTGCCAGCCCTTGCCGACCAGGCCGCCCGAGCCCACCGCAATCTGCGACTGGATGATGTGCCAGCCGTTGCCCAGCGGATCGGACTCGGGATCGAGCAGCGTGCGCACGCGATTGCGCTGGTATTCGTGCAGGAAATGCCAGGCCACCGGAATCATGCCGCCGACCACGGCCAGCAGGCTGCCGATCTTCCACCAGCGCATGCCCGACAGGAACAGCGCGAATGCGCCGGCCGCCGAGACCAGCAAGGCCGTGCCGAGATCCGGCTGTTCCGCGATCAGGCCGGCCGGTATCGCGATCAGGATGCCGACCACCAGGATGTCCTTCCAGCTCGGCGGCAGCTGCCGCGGATGCAGGTACCAGGCCACCATCATCGGCATGGTGAGCTTGAGCAGTTCCGACGGCTGGAACGACATGATGCCCAGGTTCAACCAGCGCTTGGATCCGCTGCGCACCTCGCCGATACCGGCGACCACCAGCAGCAGGAACACGCTGCCGGCGAACAGCCATGGTGTCCAGGTGCGCAAGGTCTGCGGCGGGATGCGCGAGATCAGCATCACCAGCACACCGCCCATCACGAAGCGCGCCGCCTGTCCGCCGATCATCGCCATATTGCCGCCGCTGGCGCTGTACAGCGTGACCAGGCCCACGCCGGCCAGCGTGATCAGGCCCAGGGCGAGCGGGATGTCCATGCGTGGACGCTTCAGCACGCGGCGCACGAGGTTGACGAGGCGTACCTGCAATTCGTCGATCACGGGTTGCCTCCGTCGTCAGGTGTCGCCGAGCTGGAACTGTCGGCGGGCACCGCAGGCATCACCGACATATCGGCCGGCGACAGCACCGGCGTGTCCTCGGGTACCTCAGGCGCGCTCGACGACGGCGCCGGGCCGCCTTCAGGCGTGGTCCTGGGCGGCACCGGACCGCCGGTCGAGGCGAGCCAGGCTTCCATCACCTTGCGCACGATGGGGCCGGCGTCCGAAGCGCCCCAGGCGCCCGATTCCAGCATGGCCACGACGGCGATGCGCGGTGCTTCGACTGGCGTGTAAGCGATGAACCAAGCACGGTGGCGCGTGGCGAGATACGCCAGATTCTTGTTGGTGTCGTATTCATTGCTGCGGCGAGAGAAGCGCTCCGCGGTACCGCTCTTGCCCGCCACCACATAGGGGAATCCTGTGAACTGGCCCTTGGCGGTGCCGCCGGTGATCACCGCCTCCATGCCCTGGTTCACAACATCCCAGTCGTGTGGCTTTTGGATCAGCGAGGGACCGGTCGGTGGGTTTGGCAAGGGCACCGGATGCTCCTTCACCGCAGACGTCGCCATCACCAGGCGCGGCGCGTAGGGCGTGCCGTGGCCGGCAAAGGTCGCCGTGGCATGCGCCAGCTGCAGCGCCGTGACGTTCCAGTAACCCTGACCGATACCCGCAATGATGGTTTCGCCCTGAAACCAGGGGAATTTGCTGCGCGTAGCCTTCCATTCGCGCGACGGCAAAATACCTTCCGATTCACCCAGCAGGTCGATGCCGGTCTTCTTGCCGAAGCCAAGACTACCCATCCAGCTCGCCAGGCGATCGATGCCCATGTCCAGAGCAAGTCGATAGAAATACGTGTTGGTCGATTTCTCGATGGCGCGCACCATATTCACCGTGCCATCGCCACCACGCGTGTCATCGCGATAGCAACGCTGCTGGCCCGGTATGCAGAACTCACCCGTCGACAACACCGTGTCTTCCGGACGACGAACACCCAGCTCAAGGCCACCCAGTGCCAGGAACGGCTTCACCGTGGAACCCGGCGGATACGCGCTCTTGAGCGCACGGTTGAGCAACGGCTTGTCTTCCGCATTCATGTAGCCGGTGTAATCGGCCTTGCTGATGCCGTTGACGAACAGGTTCGGGTCATAGCTCGGCACGCTGACCATCGCCAGCACCTGGCCATTGCGCGGATCGATCGCCACCGACGAGCCCGGTCGACCCTGGAAGGCGTCATTGGCGGCCTTCTGCACACGTATATCGATGCTGAGGTAAAGATTCTTGCCCGGCGTGGGTGCGTGGGTCTCCAGCACACGCTGCACGCGGCCGTCGGCGTTCACTTCGACCAGCTCGTAACCGGGTTCGCCGTGCAGCATGTCCTCATACGAACGCTCCAGGCCGCTGCGACCCACATGGCTGGTGCCCTTGTAGCGATCCGGATCGAGCCGGTTCATGTCATCAGCGTCGATGCGGCTCACATAGCCCACCACATGGGCGAACAACGGACCGTACGGATAACGACGGGTCAGGTAGGGCACCACGTCCAGCCCCGGGAAACGCCAGCGATTGATGGCGAAACGGGCAATGTCGTCTTCCGTGAGATGCAGTTTCAACGGCACGCTGTCGAAGCGGCGATTCTGCTTGAGCTGCTTCTTGAACGCATCGATGTCGCCATCGTCCAGCGGTATGACTTCGCGCACGGCGGCCAGCATGGCCGGCAGATCTTTCACCTGCTCGGGCACCACTTCCAGGCGGAACGCGGGCACGTTGTCGGCCAGCAGCACGCCGGAGCGATCGAAGATCAGGCCACGCGCCGGCGGAATCGCGCGCGGCTTCACGCGGTTGTTTTCCGAGCGCAGGGCAAATTCGTCGTGGCGCTGCACCTGCAGGTACTGGTAGCGCGCCACCAGCGTGCCCAGGCCGATCAGGATCAGCGCAAAGCCGACCATCGCGCGCACGCGGAACAGCGCGGCTTCGCCACGCGTGTCCTTGATGGAGCGTCGCCGTATGGCCATGGCGCTACTGGATGCGCAGGCGCATGCGCAGGTCGTCCATGAGCAGGAACAGGAACGGCCACAAGGCTGCGCCGACGAACGGCGAAATCCACCACGTCATCGGCGGCAGCGCGTCACCTGCAAACGTGCGCACGATCAGCAGCAGGATGCGGTCGTTCAGCAGCAAGGCCAGCACGGCCAGGGTCTGCTGCCACATCGGGAAGAAACGCAGGCGCGAACGGAAGCGCAACGCAATGAACACCAGCGCGCACAAGCGCATGGCCTGCTCGCCCAGCAGCACGCCATCGAGCAGGTCCGCGCATAGGCCAATGATGAAGGCCATGCCCAGCGTCACCCGGTCACCCGATTCCAGCGCCCAATACAGCAGGAACAGCGCCGGCCAATACGGCTTGAACGGCTGCAACGGCGCCGGCAGCGGAATCAGCATGGAGAGTACGGCGAACACCAGGGTGCCCACGAACCACAGCAGACTGACGCGTGGTTTGCTCATGGCAGCACCGGCGTGTTCGTCGTTGAAGGCGAGGCCGGCGTCACGCTGGCGCGCGGGGGCGCCGCCACGCTGGCAGCGGATGCAGGAGCCGGCGCGAGATCAGCGGGCGGGCCAGCCTCCGCCGCGGGCGGCGGCGGACCGGCAGGCTCGGCGAGGTCGTGCAGGATCAAAACGTTGTCGCTGCGATCCAGATCCGCAGACGGGCGCGCACGGCCTTCCAGGAACAGGCCCGATGCCGCCGGTTCCACGCTGCGGATTTCGCCCACCGGGAAACCAGGCGGGAAGCGGCCACCCAGGCCCGACGAGAGCAGCTTGTCGCCCGGATGCACGTCCGACGCCATGGAAATATTCGGCAGGCTCAGCAGGTCGCCATCGCGCGTGCCATAGGCCACGGTACGCAGGCCGGTGCGCTCGATCACCACGGGAATGGCGCTATCGGGATCGGTCACCAGCATCACCAGCGAGGTACGCGGCATCACTTCCACCACCTGCCCCATCACGCCGTGAGCGTCGATCACCACCTGGCCCGGCTTCACGTCGTCATGCGAGCCCACGTTGACCAGCATGCGGTGGCGGTAGGCGCCCAGGTCCACGTTAATCACGCGGGCCAGCTGCACGTTGAGGTCAAGGCTGTGCTGGGTATCGAGCAATTGCTTGAGGCGCTCGTTCTGCTCGGCCACGGCCGCCATGCGGTTGAGCTTGGCGTTGGCCAGCAGCAGGTCTTCGCGCAGTCGCTGGTTCTGCTCGGTCAGCATCTTGCGATCGGAAAACGCCACGCTGAGCGTATGCATGCCCGACGCCGGCAGGCTGGCCAGCCGGTACACAGGCTCGACCAGCACGGACGTGGCATAGCGCAGGCGCCAGATCCAGCCGTTGCGATGGTCGAGCACCATCAGCACCATGGCCAGCGCTAAATAAAGAATGAGCCTGAGGGTACCGGCGACGGTACCGGCAAACAGGGGCGAGGATTCCTCGCGCGCAAGCGCCATGGCTTAACCCGCCCCTGTCGTATGGGTTACTCGGGAGCGAAGAAGTCGCTGCCGTGCTGATCGATCAGCTCCAGCGCCTTGCCACCGCCACGGGCCACGCAGGTCAGCGGCTCGTCGGCCACCTGCACATGCAGGCCGGTTTCCTCGGAGATCAGGCGATCCAGGTCGCGCAGCAGTGCGCCACCGCCGGTGAGCACGATGCCGCGCTCGGCGACGTCGGAGCACAGCTCCGGCGGGGTCTGCTCGAGGGCCGACTTCACCGCCGCCACGATGCCCGACAGCGGCTCGTGCAGCGCTTCCAGCACCTCGTTGGAGTTGATGGTGAACATGCGCGGCACGCCCTCGGCCAGGTTACGGCCCGAGATCTCGATTTCCTTCACATGCGTCTGCGGGAAGGCGCAGCCGATCTCCAGCTTGATGCGCTCGGCCGTGGACTCACCGATCAGGGTGCCGTGGTTGCGGCGCACGTAGTTGATGATGGCCTCGTCGAAACGGTCGCCGCCCACGCGCACGGACTGCGAGTAGACGATGCCGTTGAGCGAGATCACCGCCACTTCGGAGGTACCGCCACCGATATCCAGCACCATCGAGCCGCGCGCCTCGTGCACCGGAATACCGGCGCCGATCGCAGCGGCCATGGGCTCTTCGATCAGGAACACGTCGCGGGCACCGGCGCCTTCGGCCGATTCCTTGATCGCGCGGCGCTCCACCTGGGTGGAGCCGCAGGGCACGCAGACCAGCACGCGCGGGCTCGGCCGCAGCATGCGCGACTTGTGCACCTGCTTGATGAAGTGCTGCAGCATGGCCTCGGTCATCGAGAAGTTGGCGATCACGCCATCCTTCATCGGACGCACCGTGGCGATGTTGCCAGGGGTTCGACCCAGCATCTTCTTGGCGTCGCTGCCGACGGCGGCGACCGCGCGCGGACCACCCGGGCCACGGTCCTGACGGATCGCGACCACCGATGGTTCGTTCAGGACGATGCCCTGTCCCCTTACGTAAATAAGGGTGTTGGCCGTACCGAGGTCGATCGAAATATCGTTGGAGAAAAAGCCGCGAAACTTCTTGAACATGGGTCCGCCGTAGTCCGGCTGTGGCTAAAAAGTAAGCGCGCCAGTCTAGTCAGCATGCACCAGGACCGCAAGGACATTCTCGTTAAGAAAGCCTTTGTTTACGCTGTGATATGCGACTTTTACGTAGCTTTTGTCTGACTTTGCGGAGGCGGTCTCGAAGGAAATCGCTCACGGGAGCATCGCCGTTGAGTCCAGTTCCCGGTATGATCGGGAACTTTGGGCCAGGCAGGCGCAAGCGCCGCCCGGACTGCCACTTCATCTGCCAGGGATCATCCTCGCATCATGTCAGCCGTCATTTGTGGATCGCTTGCCTACGACACCATCATGGTGTTCCAGGATCAGTTCAAGAATCACATCCTGCCCGACCAGGTGCACATCCTGAACGTGTCGTTCCTGGTGCCGCGGATGCGCCGCGAATTCGGCGGCTGCGCGGGCAATATCGCCTACAACCTCAAGCTGCTGGGCGCCGACCCGCTGCCGGTGGCCACGGTGGGCCAGGATTTCGGTCCGTACCAGGTCCATATGGAAAAGTGCGGCATCCGCATGGACTACGTGCGTGTGTTCGACGACCAGTTCACCCCGCAGTGCTTCATCACCACCGACCTGGACAACAACCAGATCACCGCCTTCCACCCCGGCGCCATGCTGAGCGCGCACACCAACCATGTGCGCGACATCCCGGAGATCAGCTTCGCCATCGTGGCCCCGGACAGCCGCGACGCCATGCTGCAGCACGTGGATGAATTCTCCGCGCGCGGCGTGCCGTTCATCTTCGACCCGGGCCAGGCCATGCCGCTGTTCGATGGCGCCGAGTTCCGCGCGATGATCGAGAAGGCCACCTATGTGATCGTCAACGATTACGAGTCGCAGCTGCTGCAGCAGCGTACCGGTTGGAGCGCCCAGGAGATCGCCTCGCGCGTGAAGGCCTATATCGTCACGCTCGGTCCGCGCGGTTCGCAGATCTACACCGACGGCACCATCCACGAGATTCCGCCGGCGCGCGAACGCCAGGTGGTCGATCCGACCGGCTGTGGCGACGCTTATCGCGCCGGCCTGATCTTCGGCATCATGAAGGGCAAGGACTGGCCGACCGTGGGCCGCATGGCCTCGCTGATGGGCGCGCTGAAGGTGGAGCATCCGGGCACGCAGAACCAGCGCTTTGACTATGCGCAGTTCTCCAAGGAATTCGAAGAACAGTTCGGTTACGCGATCGGCTGATCGTTCTTCGTTCCGGCAGAAGACAACAGCGAGGCCTCCACCACGGAGGCCTCGTCTGTTTTCAGCTCACGCGAAAGCCCATGGTGGCGTTCACCGCCTCCAGCCATCCGCGATAGAGGCTATCCCGTTCGGGTTCGCGCATCTGCGGTTCGAAGCGGCGATCCACCTGCCACAAGCTGGCGATCTCTTCGCAGCTCTGCCAGAAACCGGTGGCCAATCCGGCCAGATAGGCCGCGCCAAGTGCGGTGGTTTCCTGCACGCGCGGGCGCAGCACGGGAACGCCGAGCATGTCGCTCTGGAACTGGGCCATGAAATCGTTCGCGATGGCGCCGCCGTCGGCACGCAGTTCCTTCAGCAGGATGCCCGCATCCGCTTCCATCGCCGTGAGCACATCGCGCGACTGGTAAGCCATCGATTCCAGCGCCGCGCGCACAAAGTGTTCCTTGCTGGTGCCGCGGCTCAAGCCGAATACCGCTCCGCGCACGTCGCTGCGCCAATACGGCGCGCCGAGACCCACAAAGGCCGGCACCATGTACACGCCGTCGCTCGACACTACACGCTCGGCATAGGCCTGGGAGTCGGCGGCCTTGCCCAGCATGCGCAGGCCGTCGCGCAGCCACTGGATCACCGAGCCGGCCACGAAGATGCTGCCTTCCAGCGCATAGTCCACCCGATCGCCGAGCTGCCAGGCGATCGTGGTGAGCAGGCCATGCGTCGAAGACACCGCCTGTGCGCCCGTATTCATCAGCATGAAGCAGCCGGTGCCATAGGTATTCTTGGCCATGCCGGGGCTGAAGCAGGCTTGCCCGAACAGCGCCGCCTGCTGGTCGCCCGCGACACCGGCGATCGGCACGCTCGCACCGAAGAACTGCGCGGGCGCCGTGTGGGCATAGACCTCGCTGCTTGACCGCACCTCGGGCAACATCGCCCGCGGGATATTGAGCATGGCGAGCAGATCGTCGTCCCAGCAGCGACGGTGGATGTCATACAGCAGCGTGCGAGCGGCGTTGCTCACGTCGGTGACATGCGTGGTGCCGCCGCTCAGATGCCAGATCAGCCAGCTGTCGATGGTGCCAAACAGCAGCTCGCCCTTCTCCGCACGCTGCTGCGCACCTTCGACGTGATCGAGGATCCAGCGCAGTTTGGTTGCCGAAAAATAGGCATCGATCAGCAGACCGGTGCGCTCGCGTACGAGCGCTTCGTGCCCGGCCTGTTTCAGCTGCTCGCAGATATCCAGACTCTGGCGAGACTGCCAGACAATGGCGTTATAAATCGGCTGGCCGGTCGCCCGATCCCACACCACGGTGGTTTCGCGCTGATTGGTGATGCCGATCGCTGCGATCTCGCCGAGATCCACCTGGGTGTTGGCGAGCAGCTCGGTCACGGTGACCAGCACGCTGGTGAGGATCTCGCGCGGGTTGTGTTCGACCCAGCCCGGCTGCGGAAAGATCTGGGCGAACTCGCGTTGCGCGACGCCGACGACCGAGCCCGAATGATCGAATAGGATCGCCCGCGAGCTCGTCGTTCCCTGATCGAGGGCAAGGATGTAGCGCTGTTCCACGTCTGCCGGCCCCGGCTGCGCTTGGCTGATGCGACTAGCGTAGCAGTTCGATCCTGGCCGCCGTCAGTGTGCGGCGGCCTTGTCGCTCGGCTGCATGATGCGATCGATGAAGGCCAGAGCCAGCGCCGACACCACAAACGCCAGGTGCAGCAGCACCTGCCACTTGATGGTCTCGGCGCTGAGGGTATCGGCCTTGATGAAGGTCGCGAGCAGATGGATCGAGGAGATACCGATGATGGCCATCGCCAACTTCACTTTCAGCACCGTGGCATTCACGTGCGAAAGCCATTCCGGCTGATCCGGATGGCCTTCAAGCTTCAGCCGCGAGACGAAGGTCTCGTAGCCGCCGACGATCACCATCACCAGCAGGTTGGAAATCATCACCACGTCGATCAGGCCGAGCACGGTGAGCATGATGGTGGTCTCGGCGCTTTCCGCAGCGGCACCTTCGGCAACGTGGCCGAGCAGCGTGGCATCGATCAGGTGCCACAGTTCGCGCACGAACTGCACCACGTAGATCGCCTGAGCGGCGATCAAGCCCAGGTACAGCGGCAACTGCAGCCAGCGGGAAGAGAAGATCAGATAGGAAAGCGGACCAAGGCGGCTCTTCTGCGGAGTCGTCATACGCGTCACATGATGGGTAGGGGATGTCCGATCATCGCAAATTCCTGCGACAGGCAGCATCCCATTTCGCGCACTCATTCAGGCGCAGGCAAGATGCTCGGCGCGGCGTCCACGACGGCCGCGCATTGCGCGAAGGCTCGTGCGCAGGAAAGCATTTAGACGTCCATTTGCCTTGCGGATATTTTCAAACCGCACAAAG